>CAZTOZ010000017.1:0-113593 GCA_964614535.1 uncultured Thiotrichales bacterium
TCAGCGCCTGCGCCATCTCGCGACTCAGCGACAGATGCAGATCGGCATCGAGGTGGTAGATCCCCTCCTCCAGCCGCAACGCCACGCGATCGACGCGAAAGTCGGGAGCATCGGCGTGGGCGGGCCAGGCGAGAAAGAACAGGAAAACGATGGCAATAGTATTGCGAACCCCCGGATCAATGTGCTTCATGCGGCACTCCGACGGCTGTGACAACCACGGTACTGACAACGCCATAACCACTCGCCTCGCCATGCTGAGTCACCGGATGCATCAATCCCAAGAGGCCGCTGTCCGTACCAGCTACCCAAAGGTGCGAGAGATGCGTCTGAGACGAACAATCCATACCCGACCGCAATGTTCAGTAGGTTTTGCCGACAAGCGGCACACGTCTATCGGATTCTAGCACCAGCAATGAAGAAACCGATGTTTTCTTACCACACCAGTTCACCCGGACGTAGATACTTGGACATCTCCAATATCCATTTCGGGACAACGCGGCGTGTAAGATTTCACACTTCTACGCCCCTGCGCCCAACCCAGAAGCAGATTGAGACAGCCTTCACATCCAAGCATGTTCCTTCATCTGTAAGATGGCGCCACTCTTCTCCGAGCAACTGGAATGGACCTGAAACACCATGTCTTACCGCTACAGAACGACACTCTTCCCCATCCTGCTGACCACTCTCTTGTCAAGTCAGGCTTATGCCCGTGGCGAAATCACAACCGTCACCACAATGCTGCAGGGCGCTATCCCATCCAACTACACGCTAGGCGATCAGTTGTATGAATGGGGCGAGGGAGAAGACCTGATCCTCAAGTCCATACAGCTCGGTGACAAAAGCATCGAATACAACAAGTTTACGCCAGACAGGGTCGTCGTCCGGCGCGTCACGAATTCACGGGCCTCCGGTAGGCCCTGCGCTGTTTTTGCTGCCACGATGGGTAGTGACTACCGGTTTCAGCCAACCTATCCCGACCAGCCACTTGCCGGGGATGGCACCGCGGATCTGACCGAAGAGGGTAATTGCGACTACGGAAAACTTGTCAGCAGCAACCGTTTGAACATTGGTTCCTTAGATCTTTTTGCCAATGCGGAAAGAGACTATTCCATAAAGAATATCGAAAGAGTGGACTTGATTTTCAGCAATGGGTTGATTACACCAACGGCGGGACTGGACGAATCAGGTCATGTCGTCATCGAGAAAAGCGGCAACAACCATGTTCAGATTGCTGCGATTACCGCGCTGAACGACAAAGGAGAGCCCAGCAGCTACGGTCCCTTGATTATGGTACGGCCTCACGACTACCAAGATGACAGCGAAATCCGCTATGGGATAGCGTACGAGGCTCAACGCTTCGCCTTTCTCTCGAACAAGAACAAAGCACCACAGGGCTATCTACAATACCGCCGTAATCGGACCGAGACATTGGGAATGGCCTTTGTCTCGGTTGCCGACCTTGGTCTTGGAGCCGAACAAAAATACTACGGCATTTCCCTGTTCGGCGCCGACGTCGACCCTGATCTCCACACGCTCACCGATCCCACCACCTTCCCGCTGGACACCGGGTTTGAGACACCAGTGACGCTGCCGAGCGGCGTTCCCGCACAAAATGCCGGCGATGCCGACATCATCGTCGGCACGGCGGGTGACTTCACTCTGGTGACCGCCAGCGGCGAAACGACGACCACGCCCCCGACCGACGTTGCCGGCAGCTCGGAAACCAAGGACGTCGTCGACATCGTCGATACCCCGGCACCGAGCAGCAATTCCGGTGGAAGCGGAGGCGGCAGCATTGGTGCCGGGCTGGCCACCCTGCTGCCCCTGCTCTGGCGCCAACGGCGCCGGCCACGCCGCCGCGGCTGATCGGGTGGTGGCGCGTGTCGGCGCGCCCCATCAACGGCGCAAAAACGCCGGCACGACCCACTCGGTGTCATGCCGGCGTTTTCGCTTCTGGATCATCCCCCGCCGACCTTGGTCGCCAGCGCATAGAAGAACCCATCCATCCCCTGCTCTGCCGGCAGCAGCTGCCATCCTGGCGTCGTCGCTCGGCCCACCTTCAGTTCGATCGGTTCGAACCGTAGATCGGTACGCGCCCGCCCGAATGCGGCCATCTGCCGGGCATTCTCCTGCGGCAATACCGAGCAGGTTGCATAGAGCAGCCGGCCACCGGGCTTGAGCAACGGCCACAATGCGTCGAGCAGGCGACGCTGCTGTCCAGCCAGAGCCACCACATCCTCCGGTCGGCGATGACGCTTGATGTCGGGGTGGCGCCGTATGACGCCGGTGGCGCTACAGGGGGCATCGAGGAGAATCCGGTCGAACGGCTCACCATCCCACCAGCCGGCGGTATCGGCCGCATCGGCAGTGACGATGCTGGCCCGATAGCCGGAACGGGCAAGGTTCTCGCGCAGCCGACCGACACGCGCCGGATCACTCTCGACGGCGACGACGTCGGCATCCCCGCCCACTGTTTCGAGAATATGAACGGTTTTGCCGCCCGGGGCGGCACAGGCATCGAGAATACGCTGCCCCGGTCCGGTATCGAGCAGGCTGGCGGCGAGCTGGGCCGCGGCATCCTGTACCGACACCACACCATCACCAAAGCCCGGCAGACCAGTGACATCGACCGTCCCCCGCAGTAGCACGGCCGTCTCGACGAGCGGGTGGGCAACGGCAGCGACCCCCGCTTTTTCGAGCTGGCGCAGGTATGCCTGCCGCTCGATGCGCGACAGATCGACCCGCAACGTCATCGGCGCGGCTTCGGCCATTGCCCGGGCCAGCCTGTCGAAATCCGCCGGCCACGCCTTCCGCAGCTCATCGATCAACCACCCCGGCAACCGGTGACGGGCCTGCGGCTGCTGCATGACGGCCGCCAGCAGCGGTTCCCGCTCTCGCAGAAACCGCCGCAACACCGCATTGGCCATTCCGCCCGCCCAGGGGCGTTGTCGGCGCACGATACGCACGGTGTTGTCCACCACGGCATGGTCGGGTGTGGCGGCATCGAGCAACTCGAACAGGGCAATCCGCAGCAGATCGGCGACGATCCGGTCCTTGCGTTTGAGTGGTTTGCGCAGCAGCAGCCCCAGAAGGGCATCGACGCGCTCGAACTGGCGCAGAACCCCGTAGACGAGCGCGCGGATGGTGGCGTGGGACTCGGGACGCATCCTGGCCAGCACCGCCGGCAGTTCCCGACTGAGCGAGCCGCCCTCGCGGACGCCTTGGAGGACCCTAGCGGCCGCCAGCCGCGTCTGCATCGCTGGATCCCAGGCGCCGGCCGAGCAGGCTGCGGCCATTGAGGAAGGTGGCGGCATCCAGCGGCCTGCCACCGGGCAGTTGCAGGCGCGTGACCCACAGCAGACCGTCACCGGCCTGGACGGCGATGCCCCGTCGCGGATCCTCCGCCACCACCTCACCGGGCTCACCCCGCCGTGGCCCGATCTGTGGCTCGCCGGCATGAATGCGCAGCATCCCCTCGTCGAGCGGCGTCTGCGCCACCGGCCACGGATCGAAGGCTCGCACCTTGCGGTCGATCTCCAGCACCGGGCGGGACCAGTCGATGGCCGCCTCCGCCTTCTGCAACTTGGCCGCGTAACAGCTCCGCGCCTCGTCCTGCGGCTCGGCCTCGACACTACCCGACTCGATCGCGGGCAACACCTCCATCAGCGCCTCCGCTCCCAGCGTGGCCAGACGATCGTGCAACTTCCCGGTCGTCTCCCGTTCACCGATCGGAACCGCCTTTCGCAGCAACATGTCACCGGTGTCCAACCCCTCGTCCATCTGCATGATGGTGACGCCCGTCTGGCGATCCCCCGCCAAAATGGCACGATGAATCGGTGCCGCCCCCCGCCAACGCGGCAACAGCGAGGCGTGGATATTGATGCAGCCGAGGCGGGGCGTCTCCAGCACGGCGGGCGGCAGCAGCAGGCCGTAGGCCGCCACCACCATCAGATCGGGCGCGAAAGCGGCCAGCGCGGCCTGGGCTTCTCGATGCACCAGTGACTCGGGCTGGATCACCGGAATGTCCGCCGCCCGCGCGACCGACTTGACCGGGCTGGCGCGAAGCTTGCGGCCACGCCCGGCCGGGCGGTCCGGCTGGGTGTAGACGGCGACCACGTCGTGAGGCGAGGCGATCAGCGCCCGCAGCGCGGGAACGGCGAAATCGGGCGTGCCGGCGTAAACGATTCTCACATCTGCGCCTTGGCCATCTTTTCCAGCTTCTTGCGGATACGGGAGCGCTTGAGCGGCGAGAGATAGTCGACGAACAGCTTGCCGTCGAGATGATCGATCTCGTGCTGGATACAAACCGCCAACAGGCCATCGGTGGCCAACTTCTGGAGATTGCCGTCACGGTCGAGGTACTCCACCTCCACCGACTCGGCCCGCGTCACCGGCGCATACTGATCGGGAACCGACAGACACCCCTCCTCCATCTGCTCGGAGCCCTCGGACGCCACAATGACCGGATTGATCAGAAACAGTGGCGAATCCTTCCCCTCCGACACGTCGATGGTCACGATGCGCTTGTGGACATTGACCTGGGGCGCCGCCAGGCCGATGCCCGGGGCGGCGTACATCGTCTCCAGCATGTCGTCCAGCAGCCGGTTGATCGCCCCATCCACCTCCGCCACCGGTTTGGAAACCTTGCGCAGGCGTGGATCGGGAAAACGAAGGATGTCCAGTAAAGCCATAGATCCTCGAAAAATCTGAAATCGTTCCGCTATTTATAGTGTAATCGCGGCCGCTACAATAAACCCGTGAAGCAGTACGAGCAATTTTGCTACGATTGAGGTCAGACTCCGGGGTGATTCTGTGCGACCGCGCCAGCGCGTCGCCAGGCGACGTCTCGGAGAGAACAACCGGCCCCACGGCGCCGGTACAAATGAAGGGGATCACCTTGAACAAGCGAATGGACCGCTGCCACCTGGGCATCATCACCGGATTGATCGCGACCGCGCTCACCAGCGGCTGCGTCGGCCCACGGGAAATCTACGACGAGACGCCCGTCGTCGCCGCCCATCCCGTCTACAAGCCGGTAGAGGCACCCACCGCAGAACCGGTGGACGCCCCACAACGGACGATCCGCAGCGACGACCTCCAGCCATCGGCACCGGAGACCTATGTCGTCAGGAAGGGGGACACCCTCTGGGGCATCGCCAAACGCTTCCTGAAAAACCCCTGGTACTGGCCAGAGATCTGGCACAGCAATCCCGACATCAGGAACCCCCATCTCATCTACCCGGGCGACGTCATCAGCCTCTACTACGTCAATGGCGAGCCCCGGCTCGGCATCAACATGCAACGAGTGCCCGGCGACACCAAGCTCAAACCCCGGATCCGCACCTACCCGCTGGAGGAGAAGGATGTCGGCATCGCCATCCAAGCGGTCAAACCGTTCCTGATCCGGCCGCAGGTGGTCT
This sequence comes from uncultured Thiotrichales bacterium, assembly GCA_964614535.1. GTDB lineage: Bacteria > Pseudomonadota > Gammaproteobacteria > UWMA-0217 > UWMA-0217 > JALSHZ01. The sequence goes on from CAZTOZ010000017.1 coordinate 5,421, forward strand.
CCGAGGAGGCACTGGAAGCCGCCCCTCACGTACTCGATTCGCGCGATGCACGGCTGATCTACGGCAGTGGCGATCAGGTCTATGTGCACGGTCTGGACAACGGCTATCCCGGCCAACGGTTCAGCGTATTCCGCCCCGGCAAGCCGCTGGTCGATCCCAAAACCGGTGAACGGCTCGGCTTCGAGGCCATCCACGCCAGCGAGGCGGAACTGATCCGCGAAGGCGACCCGGCGACGATCGAGCTGCAGAAGACCACCCGCGAGGTTCTGCGTGGCGACCGGCTGCTGCCGCTGGACCCTGGCCCCACCGGCTTCTATTTCATTCCCCACGCCCCGGCACCCGGGCTGGAGGGTACGATCGTCTCGCTGTTCGACGCCCTCAACCAGGCAGCACAATACCAGATCGCCGTCATCAATCTGGGACAGCGTGACGGAATCGAGCCCGGCCACGTGCTCGAAATCCGCCAGGCCGGTCGCACCATCAGCGACCCGTTCCACAAACACCGGGACGACACCATGGTGTCACTGCCCACGGAAAGCTCCGGGTTGATGATGGTCTTCCGCAGCTTCGACAAGGTGAGCTACGGCCTGATCATGGAATCGGATCACCCGATCCGTACCGGGGACATCGTCACCGCGCCGTGAACGTCGAGCCATGGCTGCGCCTGTGGCGTGTGCCGAAGATCGGGCCGGCCGCCTTCCACAAACTGCTGTCCCGGTTCGGCAGCCCCGATGCCGCCCTCGAGGCCGGCATCGCCGGCTGGCGAGAGGCCGGGCTCACGGCCGCACAGGTCGATGCCCTCGACACCCATCGCACCCCCGGCATCGACGCCGATCTCGCCTGGCTGGAGGCGGCGGGCAACGAGCTGATTCTCTGGGGCAGCGATCGCTATCCCGAGCGGCTGGCAAACATCCCGACTCCCCCGCCCCTGCTGTTCACCCGCGGCGACACCACCCTGCTCGACCACCCGCAGCTGGCCATCGTCGGCAGCCGCCATCCCAGCCAGGGCGGACGCAACAACGCAACGGCCTTCGCACGTCATCTGGCGGCTGCAGGCCTCGGCATCACCAGCGGGCTGGCACTGGGCATCGACGCGGCGGCGCACGAAGGTGCCCTGCAGGCCGAGGGCGTCACCGTCGCCGTGACCGGCACGGGCCTGGATCGCATCTATCCCGCCCGCAACCGCGCGCTGGCCCACCGTATTGCCGACAACGGCCTGCTGGTATCCGAGTTCCCCGTCGGGGTCGGCGCACAGGCCGCCAACTTCCCCCGCCGCAACCGCATCATCAGCGGGCTCGCGCTCGGCGTGCTGGTCGTCGAGGCGGCCACCAAGAGCGGCTCGCTGATCACGGCCCGCCTCGCTGCCGAACAGGGACGCGAGGTCTTCGCCATCCCCGGCTCGATCCACAACCCGCTGGCCCGGGGCTGCCATCGCCTGATCCGCCAAGGTGCCAAGCTGGTGGAGACGGCCGACGACATTCTCGAAGAACTCGCGCCGATCCTGACGCCCATCACCGATTCCCCGCCAAAACAGGCGGTTACCACCGACGCCCCTGCCCCGGCGATCGATCCCGAGCACGCGGCGCTGCTGCAGCACATCGACTACGAGCCGACTGCCATCGATACCATTATCGGCCGCAGCGGATTGACCGCGGATGTGGTTTCCTCCATGCTGCTAATAATGGAACTGAACAATCTGGTCGCCGCGGAAGCCGGTGGCTACTATGTGCGAGTCGGATGACTGTCCTGCAAATACTATGATGAAAGAGAATATTTTCGACGTTCTGATGTACCTCTTCGAGCACTACATCGAGGACGATCCCCATGTCGAACCCAGCCGCACCGACCTGGAAGGTCATCTGCTGGAGGCCGGGTTCGGCAACCACGAGGTCAGCCGCGCCTTCGACTGGCTCGAAGATCTCGCCAGCCTCAAGGAGGGAGAGCATCCGGCCCATCCGAGCGATTCACTGCGGATCTACCGCGACGACGAAATGAACCAGCTCACCGCCGAGGGCATCGGTTTCCTCCACTATCTGGAACAAAACGGCGTCCTGACGCCCGTCGTGCGCGAACAGATCATCGACCGCGCCCAGGCCCTGGAGAGCCATCCGGTCAGCCTGGACCAGCTCAAGTGGGTCGTGCTGATGGTGCTGTTCAACCAACCGCACGAGGAGCCGGCCGATCTCGGCTGGCTGGAAGACCTGGTCTATGATGATCAGGGCCTGACGCTTCACTGACTTCCCCGTTCACCCCCTCCCCAACCGAATACGCCATTACGATGAGCCGTCATCTGGTAATTGTAGAGTCGCCCGCGAAAGGCAACACCATCAAGAAGTATCTCGGCAAGGATTTCGAGGTGCTGGCATCCTACGGGCATGTGCGCGATCTGGTGCCCAAGACCGGCGCGGTCGATCCCGATCATGACTTCGCGATGCAGTACGAGATCATCGACCGCAACCAGAAACACATCGATCGCATCGTCAAGGCACTGAAAAAGGCCGACACCCTCTACCTCGCCACCGACCCCGACCGTGAGGGAGAGGCCATCTCCTGGCACCTCTACGAGTTGCTGAAAGAGCGGGGCGTGCTGGACGACAAGGAGGTTCGCCGGGTCGTCTTCCACGAGATCACCAAGAAAGCCATCCAGGAAGCGGTGGCCAACCCGCGCGATCTGGCGCAGGAACTGGTCAACGCACAACAGGCGCGCCGCGCGCTGGACTATCTGGTGGGCTTCAATCTCTCGCCGCTGCTGTGGAAGAAGATCCGGCGCGGCCTCTCCGCCGGTCGCGTGCAGAGCCCCGCGCTGCGGATGATCGTCGAGCGCGAGGAGGAGATCGAAGCCTTCGAACCGCAGGAATACTGGACCATCGAAGCCGCACTGCAAAAGGAGAAACAGGGCTTCGTCGCCAAGCTGGCCACCTATGGCGGCCACAAGGTCGAGCAGTTCAGCTTCACCAACGAGCAAGACGCCACGGCCGCGCGCGAGGCGTTGCTGGCCGCCGCCAGCGGCGAACTGGTGGTCTCCAAGGTGGTCAAGAAACAGCGCAAGCGCAATCCGGCGCCGCCGTTCATCACCTCTACGCTGCAGCAGGAGGCGGCCCGCAAGCTCGGTTTCTCCACCCGCAAGACGATGCAGATCGCGCAGCAACTCTACGAGGGCATCGACCTCGGTGACGGGCCGGTCGGCCTGATCTCCTACATGCGGACCGACTCGGTCAACCTCGCCCAGGAGGCCATCGTCGAGCTGCGCCAGTTGATCGAGCAGCGCTTCGGCAAGGAAAACGTCCCCGAGAAGCCTCGCAGCTACAAAACCAAGTCGAAAAATGCCCAGGAAGCCCACGAAGCCATTCGCCCCACCTCGGCGAAGCGGGTTCCCCGTGAGATCAAGGGCCACCTGACCAGCGACCAGTTCCGCCTCTACGAACTGATCTGGAAACGCACCGTCGCCTGCCAGATGATCCACGCGACGATGGATACCGTCGCCATCGACTTCGCTTGCGGCGAAGGCAACAGCTTCCGCGCCACCGGCTCGTCGATCCGCCATCCCGGCTTCATGGCCGTCTATCTGGAAGGCACCGACGACGGCGAGTCCAAGAGTGGCGACAAGGACGAAAAGCTCCTGCCGCAGCTGGAGGAGGGCGACCGGGTCACACTGCAAGAGATCCGTGCCGACCAACACTTCACCGAACCACCGCCCCGCTACAGCGAAGCGAGCCTGGTCAAGGCGCTGGAGGAGTACGGCATCGGCCGCCCCTCCACCTATGCAAGCATCATCTCGACACTGCTCAACCGCGAATACGTGGAGCTGGAGAACAAGCGATTCCATCCCACCGACGTTGGTCGTATCGTCAACAATTTCCTGACCAAGCACTTCACCAAATACGTCGACTACGACTTCACCGCGCATCTCGAAGACGAGCTGGACGAGATCTCGCGCGGCGAGAAGGCGTGGATTCCGGTGCTGTCGGCATTCTGGGAGCCGTTCAAGGCGTTGCTGGAAGAGAAGGAGGAGTCGGTCAGCCGCAAAGAGGCCAGCCAGTCCCGCTTGCTCGGCACCGACCCCAAGACCGGCAAGCCGGTGGCGGTGCGAATGGGCCGCTACGGGCCATACGTCCAGCTCGGCGACCCCGACAACGAAGACGAGAAGCTCACCTTCGCGGGGCTGGCGCCCGGCCAGAAGATGGACAAGATCACGCTCGAAGAGGCACTGGAACTGTTCAAGCTGCCACGCCATCTCGGGGAGACGCCGGAGGGTGAACCGGTCAGCGCCAGTATCGGCCGCTTTGGCCCGTACGTGAAATACGGCAACAGCTTCGTCTCCATCCGCGGCGAGGATCCCCATACGATCACGCTGGAGCGCGCGCTGGAGCTGATCGCCGAGAAGAAGCTGGCCGACGCCAACCGCATCATCCACGATTGGGAAGACGAGGGCATCCAGGTACTCAACGGCCGCTACGGTCCCTATATCACCGACGGCAACAAAAACGCCCGGATCCCCAAGGACGTCGATCCCAAGTCACTGGACCTGGAGACCTGCAAGAAGCTGCTGGCCGAAGCGCCCGAGCGCAAGACACGTGGCAAGAAAAAGGCGGCCGCAAAAAAGAAGAAGGCTGCGGCCCGGAAAAAGACCACGGCCAAGAAGAAGACAAGCACAAAAAAGAAGGCGGCCGCAAAAAAGAAAACCGTCGCCAGAAAAAAGGCCAGCACGAAGAAAAAAAGCGTCTCGGAGAAGAAAATCGCTTGACCGATCCGATCCTCGAGGCTGCCGCCACGCTGCGACGGGGCGGCATCGTCGCCTACCCCACCGAGACGGTCTACGGATTGGGCTGCCGGCCCGACGACGAGGTGGCACTGCGCCGGCTCATCGACATCAAGGGACGCGATGCCGACAAGGGCTTCATCCTGCTGGCCGGCCACCCGATGCAGCTCGTCCCCTATGTCACCGACCTCGACGACACCCAGTGGCACACCATCACCCGGCCGGGCGAGCGCGCCACCAGCTGGACCGTTCCACCCGCCGCCGGCCTCAGCCCACTACTGACCGGATGCCACGACAGGATCGCGATACGCGTCACGACACACCCGCCGGTGGTCGCACTCTGCCAGCAGGCCGGATCGGCACTGGTCTCCACCAGCGCCAACCCCAGCGGCCAGCCGCCGGTCAAATCGGCGGCCGCACTCGATCCACGGCTGGCGGCACGGCTCGACTACGTCCTCGACGCACCCTGTGGGGACGACCCGAGGCCCAGCCGTATCATCGACCTGGAAAGCGGTAGAATACTGCGCCCCTGAAACCGGATACCTCCACCATGAGCCAAGTCGACATCGAACCCGTCATCTCCTTTCTCAAAGGGTTACAGGACGACATCTGCGACCAGATCGCCGCAACCGATGGCCAAAAACGGTTCCGGGAAGACGCCTGGCAACGCCCCGGTGGCGGCGGCGGTCGTACCCGGGTGCTGGAGCAAGGCGCGGTCTTCGAACAGGCCGGGGTCAACTTCTCCCACGTCTTCGGCAACCGGCTGCCGCCATCGGCGACCGCAGCACGCCCCGAGCTGGCGGGCCGGTCGTTTCAGGCCGTCGGCGTCTCGCTGGTGATCCACCCGCGCAATCCCTACGTCCCCACCTCGCACATGAACGTGCGTTTCTTTCTGGCCGAGGCCGACGACGCGGAGCCCGTCTGGTGGTTCGGCGGCGGCTTCGATCTGACACCCTACTACGGCTTCGAGGAGGACTGCGTCTTCTGGCACCGGACGGCCAGGGCCGCTTGCGAGCCCGGCGGGCCGGACTGCTACCCAAGGCTGAAGAAGTGGTGCGACGACTACTTCTACCTCAAACACCGGCAGGAGCCACGCGGCATCGGCGGGCTCTTCTTCGACGACTGGAACCAGCCGGACTTCGATGCCGCCTTCGCGCTGACCCGCAGCGTCGGTGAGCACTACACCAGGGCCTATCTGCCGATCGTGGAAAAGCGCAAGAACACTCCCTACGGCGAGCGCGAACGGCAGTTCCAGCTCTACCGTCGTGGCCGCTACGTGGAATTCAATCTGGTCTACGACCGCGGTACGTTGTTCGGCCTGCAATCGGGCGGGCGCACCGAGTCGATCCTGATGTCCCTGCCGCCGCTGGTGCGCTGGCAATACGACTACCGACCCGAACCAGGCTCGCCCGAAGCCGAACTCTACGACCGGTTCCTAGTACGCCGCGACTGGCTCGATCAGCCGTAGCATCTGGGTCTCGCTGGCGACCCGCTCACGCACGCAGGTCATCGGTCGCGAGATGTAGAACCCCTGGGCATAGTCGATACCGATATCGGCCAGCGCCTTCAGCGTCTCCGGCGTTTCCACATACTCGGCCACGGTCTTCATCCCCTGCGAATGGGCGATGTCGTTGATGGCGACGACGATGGCACGGTCGATGGGGTCGAGGATCATGTCCTCGACGAACTGGCCATCGATCTTCACCATGTCCACCGGCAGAAACTTCAGTTGCGAAAACGAACTGAAACCGGCCCCGAAATCATCCAGCGCAAAGCGCCAGCCACGGGCGCGCATCCGCTCGATGAAGGCCCGCGCGGAATCGAGTTTCTCGATGGCGCTGGTCTCGGTGATCTCAAAGATCAGCGACGACGGCGGCAGACTCGTCTCCAGCAACAGCTTCTCCAGCTTCTTCATCGTCTCGCCGGAGTCCAGCGTCACGCCCGAGAGGTTGACCGAGAAACTGGCATCGCGCCCTTCGGCATGGAGCGCCTCCAGCACCCGGATCGACTCGGTCACCACCCACAGATCGATCTTGTCGATGAGCTTGAAGCGCTCGGCCATCGACAGAAAGGCGCTGGGGTGAATCATCTCCCGTTCACCGTCGTCGAGCCGCAGCAACACTTCGTAGTGATCCGGCAGGTGCGACAGGGACGCCCACAGACGGTTGGCCTCGCCGGGCAGATCGTGGGCGTCCACCTCATCGAGCGGCAGGATCGGCTGGAAATTGAGCTTGAACTGGTCGAACTCCAGCGCGTCCTTCAGCTTGATGGACCAGACGATCTCCTCGTTCATCGACTCCTTGTCACGGTCCTGCGACGGTGTATAGAGATGCGACTGGTTGCGCCCCTTGCGCTTGGCGATGCCACAGGCGATGTCGGCATTGGCCAGCACGTCCTTGTTCTCCAGCTCCGGCAGAATCATGGCGATACCGATGCTGCAGCTGAGCTTGAAGGAAATCTCATCGGTGATGTAGGCCACGTCCTGCAAGCTGTCGCGAATGTCCTCGGCGATCGACATCGCCTCCTCCTCGCCGACCTCCCGCAGAATGACGGCAAACTCATCGCCACCGAGCCGCGCCACGTCGTCACTGGCGCGCACGCACTCCCGCAGCCGCTCACTGGCCTGCCGCAGAATGTAATCCCCCGCTTCGTGACCGGCGGTGTCGTTGAGGTACTTGAACCGATCGAAATCGATGTAGAGCAACGCCCCCGGTGAGGTGGTCCCGGCTCGCACCGCCATCACCTCGCGCTTCAGGGACTGCTCGAAATGGCGCCGGTTGAAGAGGTTGGTCAGCGGATCCCGCGTGGCGGCGAGTATCAGCTTCTTCTCCAGCCGCTTGCGCTCGGTGATGTCCCGAAAGGCCACCACCGCCCCCTTGCGGTCCCCGCCCACCTCCAACGGCGCCACGGTGCAGGCGACATTGATCTTCTCCTTGCCGGCGCGGTAGAAGATCGTCTCCCACTGATCCAGCCGCGTGCCATTGAGATAGGCCTCGGCCAGCACGTCGGTGACACCGGTGTCGCCCCGCCGTTGGGCCGGCTGGATATGGATCAGCCCACTGGCCATCTTGCCCTCGAACTCGCTAGGACGACTGAACCCCAGCATCCGCTGGCCAGCCGGGTTCATGAAGGTGATGCGTCCCTTGGTATCGACCCCGTAGACCCCCTCGCCGATGGAACCGAGTATCGCCTCGAAACGACGCCGCTCCGCCTCGGCCGCCTTTTGCACCGCGATCTGATTGACCAGGGAGTGGATTCGCGCCAGAAACAGCGCATCGGTCTCGGTCTTGAACATGCACTCGACCGCACCCGACTCCAGCGCATGCTGCACCGCCTTGTCGTCGTAGGCACGGATCAGCACCACGTTGCGCACCTGATTGGCGGGCTGCTGGGCACGGATGGTCTCGAACAGGCGCACGCCATTGCCGGCCGCGAGAATGAAGTAATCGACGATGACGATATCGAAACCATCGTTGTCGGCCAGCACCCGGGGCAGCTCGGCCAGCGTGGCGATCACGCTGACCCGGAAACCATTGGACTCCAGCGTCCGCTGGTAACGAACCCGATCCTGCGGCGATTCATCCACCAGCAGGATATGGGCCCCCGAGCGATCGCCCCGATCCGACATGGCGACCGCCGGGGCGCGGCTGCGGCGATTGCGCAGATGGCGATCGAGAAATGCCAGAATGTCGTGATGACAGGAGTGCTCGAAACGGGCGGCCTTGGGCAGCGAGCCGATCCAGCGGCTCTGCTCTTCGTCGTCGAACTCGCTGAGGATCAGTTGCGGCAGCATCTTGAACGGCGGGCTGGAGAGCATGTGCTGCAACAACAGCAGCAGTTCGGGCTCATGGTCGATCCATTCCATCACGACGGCACTGAAACTGGCCGCCGACGACCCCCGCAGCAGGTTGACCGCCTGCCAGTAGTCGGTGCACTCGACGACATCGTATCCCGATGCCTGCAGGGACTGCATCAGGGCAAAGCGCTGGGTGTGCGAACTCTCGATCAGTAGAACACGTTGCATGCGGGCGGATTGTTATCATTATGGCTTTAATGGCGCGCATGCTACGCGCTGGCCCGCGGCCACCCAATCTGCCAATTCACAGCAGCTTGTAGGCACGGCGCCGAGGTGACGGCGCCACGACCAGATTGTCGGCTGGCTCACAGGCGATCCGCTGCAGCCACCGGGGCCGATGCTGTGTAATAATTGGCGCCCCCGATCACTACCCCCGACAGGCTCACCATGCAATCCGGTTACCCCATCAATCGCCCCCGCCGCATGCGCCGCGACGACTTCAGCCGCCGGCTGATGCGGGAGTCCCATCTCCAGGTCGACGATCTCATCTACCCCGTCTTCGTACTGGAAGGCGACGGCCAGCGCGAGGCGGTCGAATCGATGCCCGGCGTCACACGACTCAGCATCGACCTGCTGCTCGAAGAGGCCGCTGAGATCGCCGAACTCGGCGTGCCGGCCATCGCGCTGTTTCCCGTGGTGCCGGCGGAGAGGAAATCGGACGGCGCCGAGGAAGCCTACAACGCCGACGGCCTCGCCCAGCGGGCGGTGCGGGCGCTCAAGGGGGCGCTGCCGGCGCTCGGCGTCATCACCGACGTGGCGCTCGACCCGTTCACTTCCCACGGCCAGGACGGCCTGCTCGACGCCGACGGCTATGTCACCAACGACGCCACCGTGGAGGTGCTGGTCAGGCAGGCGCTGTCCCATGCCGATGCCGGCGCCGACGTGGTCGCACCGTCGGACATGATGGACGGCCGGGTCGGTGCCATCCGCGAAGCACTGGAGGCGGCCGGCCACGTCAACACCCGAATCCTCGCCTACTCCGCCAAATACGCCTCCAGCTTCTACGGACCATTCCGCGATGCGGTGGGTTCGGCGGCCAACCTCGGCGGCGGCAACAAGTACAGCTACCAGATGGACCCGGCCAATGGCAACGAGGCGCTGCGCGAGGTGGAGCTGGACATCGCCGAAGGCGCCGACATGGTGATGGTCAAGCCCGGCATGCCCTATCTGGACATCGTTCGCCGCGTCAAGGAGACCTTCGAGATGCCCACCTACGTCTATCAGGTCAGCGGGGAGTACGCGATGCTCAAGGCCGCCGGCCAGAACGGCTGGATCGACGAACGGGCCTGCGTGCTGGAGGCGCTGCTGGGGATGAAACGGGCTGGCGCCGACGGCATTCTCACCTATTTCGCCAAGGACGTGGCGCGCTGGCTGAAGGCAGGCTGATGGACCGCTACGCAGTACTCGGCAATCCGGTCAGCCACAGCCTGTCGCCTCGCATCCACCGGATGTTCGCCGAACAGACCGGCGAGCCGATCTCCTACGTGGCACTGGAACCACCGCGCGACGAATTCCGCCCCTTCGTCGAGGCGTTGCACGAGCAGGGATACGCCGGCATGAACGTGACCCTGCCGTTCAAACAGGACGCCTGGGCACTGGCGGAAAAGCGCAGCAAGCGGGCCGAACGGGCCGGCGCGGTCAACACCCTGATCCGCACCAAGAGCGGCTATCGCGGCGACAACACCGACGGCGCCGGACTGCTCGCCGATCTCACCCGCAATCTCGGCGTCGAATTGGCCGGCAGCCATATCCTGCTGCTGGGCGCCGGGGGGGCGGCACGTGGCGCGCTGCAACCGCTGCTGGCCAGCGACCCGGCCAGCCTGCATGTCGCCAACCGCACCGCCGCCAAGGCCGAGGCGCTGGCCAACGACTTCTCCGACCTGGGCGCCATCTCCGGCTCCGGCCTCGACGGCCCATTTCCGCAACGGCGCTACGACATCATCATCAACGGCACCGCGGCCAGCATTCAGGGCGAGGTGCCAACCCTGCCCGACGACATCCTCAACGACGGCGGCGTCTGCTACGACCTGATGTATGCCAGCGAAGGGGAGACCGCCTTCGTCCGCTGGGGACGGGCACAGGGCGCCAGCATCAGCAGCGACGGGCTGGGCATGCTGGTGGAGCAGGCGGCCGAGAGTTTCTACCTCTGGCGCGACATCCGGCCCGGCACCCGCAACGTCCTCAAGGCATTGCGCGCCGAGATTTCGGGCTAGCCCGGATATTTCACGAGTATGCAGGATATTGGGAGAATCTCGGCGAGGCATTTTTCCAGCGTTCTTGGGAACTATTCAGGCTCGTCACACCAGCGCAGTGCGGGCGGAGCTCCCCGCCGGCCGACGACGATGGCATTCTGATCGAAACTCCGGCCCAGCCTCACCGCCGCCGCCTCATCGATCCCCAGCACCAGCAGCGCGCTCTCCGGCGGCCAGCGGCCGTCCAGCGCCACGCTGTAGCCCTCGAACCCTTGCCAACCCCCGGCCCACACTCGCTGTCGCAACGCGTGATGGCGGACGGCATTGGCACGTTCGTCCAACCGCTTCGAACGGGGGTTGGCGGCGGTGACGAACGCCCACTGCGCTCGATCGAAATAGCGCAACACGGCGTCGAGGGAACGTGACGGCCGGCCGATGAAGAGTTTCAGCCCGAGGCCTGGCACGGTATAGAGGGTGGCGCGGTAGGCCGCATCGAGAAACTCACGGCCGGACATCGGCCAGCGCCTCCAGCAGACGGTCGATCTGCTCGTCGGTATGGGCTGCCGACAACGTCAGCCGCAGCCGCGCCGTCCCTTCCGGCACCGTCGGCGGCCGGATCGCGGTGATGAGGAATCCCGCCCGCAGCAGTTGCTCGCTGAGGCGGGTTGCCGCCTCGCTGCCACCAGTGACGATACCCTGGATCGCCGTCTGCGACGCCAGCAGCGGCAACCCCAACTGCTCGGCTCCGGCACGGAAGCGGGCAATGTGCTCGCGCAGCCGGGCCCGGCGCCCATCGGCCTTGCGGACGATGGTGAGGCTGGCCAGCGTGGCGGCCGCCACGGCGGCGGGCATCGCCGTGGTGTAGATATAGCTGCGGGCGCTCTGGATCAGATGCTCGACCAGCGTCTCCGAGCCGGCCACGAAGGCGCCGGCCACACCGAATGCCTTGCCCAGCGTCGCCATCAGCACCGGCACCTCGTCGACGCCCAGCCCAGCGGCCGCCACGCTGCCCCGCCCGCACGGGCCGGAAACACCGATCCCATGGGCGTCATCGACCATCAGCCAGGCATCGTGGGCCGCGGCCACCTCGGCCAGCGCCGGCAGTGGCGCCACATCACCATCCATGCTGAAGACGCCATCGGTGATCACCAGCCGGGTATCGGCCTTGCTGGCCCGCAGCCGCCGTTCCAGCGCCGCCACGTCGTTGTGCCGATAGCGCTGCAACCGCGCCCGCGACAGCAGTGCCCCATCGAGCAACGAGGCGTGATCGAGCCGGTCGGCGAACACCCCATCGCCCGGCCCGACCAACGCCTGCACCACACCGAGGTTGGCCATATAGCCGGTGGAGAAGAGCAACACCCGCGGATAGCCGACGAACTCGGCGAGCGCCTCCTCGAGCGCGTGGTGGTAACGGCTGTGGCCGTTGATGAGGTGGGCGGCGCCACTGCCGACACCAAACTCGGCGGCGGCACGCTGGAACGCGGCGACGATATCGGGGTGGTTGGCGAGGCCGAGATAGTCGTTGCTGCAGAAAGTCACCACCTCGCGGCCATCGATGCGCATCAGCGGCTGCTGGGGCGACTCGGCGACACGGCGAAAGCGGTAGCGCCCCTGGCGACGACGCTCGTCGAGACCGGCGTCGAGACGTTTCAGATCAGGCGGCACCGGCCCGGGCGTGATCCTGAGCGGGAGCGAAACGCATCCCGAGCCGCTCGAGCAGGGCGCGATCGCGGCTGGCCTCGGGGTTGTCGGTGGTCAACAGCCTGTCACCGTAGAACATCGAATTGGCGCCGGCGAAAAAGCACATCGCCTGCAGCTCGTCCGACATCTCCAGGCGACCGGCCGACAGCCGCACCACCGAGCGCGGCATGATGATCCGGGCCACCGCGACGGTGCGGACGAACTCCAGTGGATCGAGGGCATCGACGCCATGCAGCGGCGTCCCCTCCACCTGCACCAGATTGTTGATCGGCACCGATTCGGGATGCTTCGGCAGATTGGCCAGCTGCTGCAACAGCCCGGCGCGGTCGCTGCGCGACTCCCCCATGCCAATGATCCCGCCGGCACAGACGTTGATCCCCGCCGTGCGCACATGCTCCAACGTCTGCAGCCGATCTTCGTAGGTCCGCGTGGAGATGATGCTGCCGTAGAACTCCGGCGAGGTGTCGAGGTTGTGGTTGTAGTAGTCGAGCCCCGCGTCGCGAAGCCGTGCCGCCTGACGCTCCGTGAGCATGCCCAGCGTCACGCAGGTCTCCATCCCGAGCGCCTTGACACCCTCGATCATCGGCAGGATGCGCTCCAGATGCGTATCGGTGGGATTGCGCCAGGCGGCACCCATGCAGAACCGGGTCGCGCCATTGGCCTTGGCGGCGCGGGCACTTTCCAACACCTCATCGACCGGCAGCAACCGTTCACGCTCGATCTCGGTGTGGTGGTGGGCGCTCTGCGGACAATAGCCGCAGTCCTCGGGGCAGGCGCCGGTCTTGACCGACAGCAGCGAGCTGACCTGTACCTCGTTGGGATCGAAATGCCGGCGGTGAACGGTCTGCGCCCTGAAGAGCAAATCGTTCAGCGGCTCGTCGAAAAGGGCGAGTATTTCCTCGCGTCGCCAGTCATGCCTGATATCGTTCATGCTTCGTACTCGGTGTCTTGCCACTGCTCCCGCGCGATACGGCGCAACTCGAGAATCTCCCACGGGATCAGAACGGCCGCGATCACGGCCCAGGTCGCCAGATAGTAACGGATATCGGGCGGGAAAAAGGTGCCAACGGGGATGATCAGGCCGATCAGGCCATAGAAGCGGTAGGCTGCCCACTGGGTGTAGTAACCGACACGGGGGTTGGGATTGTGTCGGTTCATCGCGTAGATGAACATCGACGCGCCGAACCAGAAAGGGATCAGCACCGGAATGGCAGCCGACAGGATATTACCGTAGTTGAACATGCTGGCGGCCCGCCTGGCGGACTCGGCCGTAACGATTTTCTTTTCCGACATCAGATATGCATCACCCGGGAAAACGGAGCAGGAGTTTAGCAGATCGGGCCTTGCGCTGGCTGAAAAGCCTGCCTTTGACGCACTGCACGCTCTGCGGCGCGGCCACCGGCGATCTGCCGATCTGCGACGGTTGCGCGGCCGACCTGCCGCTGCTGGAGAACGCCTGCCCCCGCTGTGCCGAACCGATGCCGACGGGCAACGACCAGCCCTGCGGCCACTGCCAGACGACACCACCGGCATTCGATACCGCCTACAGCCCCTACCGCTACGAGGCCCCGATCTCCAACCTCGTTCGCGCGCTCAAGTTCGATCAGCAACTGCACCACGCCCGGCTGCTCGGCACCCTGCTGGGCCGCTGGCTGGCGCCGGCGCTGCACCGCCGCCCCGATCTCATCATCCCGGTACCGATGCACCGGCGCCGGCAGGGGGAACGCGGCTTCAACCAAGCATTGGAACTGGCCCGCTTCGTCGGCAAGACACTGGATCTGCCGGTGGCCGCCGGCGCCGTCGTCAGGGTCCGGGAGACACCGCCGCAGGTGGGGCTGAAACGCCGTGAGCGGCAACGAAACCTGCGGCGCGCATTCGCGGTACGCGACGACGGCATCACCGGCGCCTCACTGCTGCTGATCGACGATGTGATGACCACCGGCGCCACCCTGCATCAGCTCGCCGCCACGCTGCGGCGCCACGGCGCGAGCGAGATCACGGCAGCGACGGTGGCGCGGGCGCCTTCGTAGCCGCAAACCGGGCATCACCGGAAAAGGGGTCCAGCGCCAGATCGTGATAACGGCCGGTGATCCGCAACAACCCAAGCAGGGCATGGTCGATGACATCGGCCTGATAGTGCAACGATGGCGGCGGGACATCGACGGGATAGTCGTCACTGGCCCAGAACAGCATCGGCACATCCCACATCTCGGCCACGCGGTGGTTGTGCCCGGCGAAATTGCTGTGGTGGGCCACGTCCTCCCCATGGTCGGCGATATAGAGCCAGGCCAGCGGACCATCGGCCCGTTGCGCCTTCTCGAGTAGGGTGGCGAGGACGTGATCCTGATACGAGATGGCATTGTCGTAGAAGTTTCGCTGGGCAATGGCATGCAGTGCCCGCCCCTGTTCGGTGAGCCGCCGCGTCACCACGTCGTCGGTGGCCAGCGTGTAGCGCTCCCAGGCTTTCGGATAGCGGAAGTCATAGGCAGGGTGCGCCCCCATGAGATGGACGATGATGAACTTGCGTGGCGCCGGATCGGCCAACGCCCGCGCATAGGGTTCGAGCACCACCTCGTCGAAACTGCTCTCGCCCCGTGACGTGCCACGATTGAGGTATTCGGCCACGTCCGCCTGACGGCTGAACACGGCCACCACACCCCGCCTGTCGGTGCCGTGGTTGGTGATCCAGAACACCTTGTAACCCGCCGCCCGGGCCAGCGCCAGCACGCTGGGCCGCGACTTCCACAGATCCGGTGCCTGCTGCGTCGCCGGCGTCAACATCTTCGTCAACGACGTCACCGTGCCGGCATCGGCCGCGCGCACGTCGGTGAAGTGGAGCAACTCGGGATGCGCCGCCAGCCGCGGCGTGGTCTCGCGCGGATAGCCGTAGAGGCTCCAGTTGTGGCGAGTATCGCTCTCCCCGATCACCCAGACCACGGTATTGCGCTTCCCACCGGCGTAGATCGCCGCCTCGTCATCCAGCGCCATCGTCTCGTCCAGCATCGCCATCAGCCGCTCGGTCGTCTCCAGATCATGCTTCCAGATGGCGTAATAGACGGGGAAATAGAGCAGCGGATTGTAGCGCCGCACCGTTGGGTTGAGATGCAGCAACAGCGTCAGCACCGTGAAGATGCAGCAGGCAGCCACCGTGGCGCCGCCGCGTGGCACCGGCGCCCGGCGCCGCAACGTCAACCAGAGATAGAGCGTCGTTGCGACCATGAACACCACCAGGTGCTTGACGATATAGCGCCAGTATTGGGCGACGAACTCGGTCGATTCGGCGCTGTCGGTGTTGAAGATCGCCTCGATGACGACGACGTTGTCCTGCGCCACCCCGAAGATATCCCGCAGCGCCATCTGAAACGATGCAAAGAGAAAGAATGCCACCACCATCGTCACGAGCAGCAGCGTGATGCCAAGGCGCTGTGGAAACACCGCCCGCCAGTAGAACAGCGTGGTGAGAATGAAGAAACCAACGCCGCCGATGGTGCCGGCCTGCGTGTAGGTGAGCCAGCCGGCCAGATAGAAACCCAGCACGAAGGCGGCGAAGATCAATCCCTTGACGAGCGGGCGCTCCATGGCGGCTCCCCGGCGGCGGCGAAAAACCGTCGCATCGTAGTGCAGACGTCCCCCGTCCGCAATCAACCCCGTGGCAAACGCGAAATCCGCCGGCAGGCATCGACCACGGTCAAACGCCCCTCCCGCGCCCAGGTGTGGGTGGCAATCATCGGCGGATGGCGGTCGGCGGTGACGCACGCCAGCCGCTCTTCCCGGTAACGGGTTTCATCCAGTTCGACGATGGCATTGAGATTGAAGCCAAAACCGTAGATGCCGGCACAGTTCTGCGACGGCCGGATCCAACGCATGCCCTGGCGGTAGATTCGCCCGGCCGGACGCGCCACCGTCACATCGGAGATCACCGGATTGGCGGCATGGGGCTGCCAATGGCCGTCGAGCAGATCGTCGCTGTAGAAGATGTGCAGCTCATCGTTCTCCGACGCGGCGGGATGCTGCTTTACCGCGCAGAACAGCCACCACCGCCCCTGATCGAACAGCAGCGACGCATCGACCGCCTCGATGTCTTCGATCAGCACCCGGGCCAGCTCCCAGCGGTGGGGGAACTCGACGCAGCGATACAGTTCGATGGTGCGATTGGCCGACGACTCCGGCAGCATGTAGATCTCGCCATCCCAGGCGAAGACCTGCGGATACGACAGATGGTAGTCACGCTCCAGCACCTTGACCGGCTGGCTGTAGCGACCATCCTCGTCGATCTGCAGCACGGAGATGAACCCTTTGTTCTCGCTGAACAGCATCTCCTCGATGAACACATAGTAACGACCACCATGCACGAAGACATGCGGATCCGCCCAGATGCGATCACGCGGCGGCACGATGGCCCGGTAGGCCGACAGATCCGTCTCCACCGTGGTGGAAAAGGAAAACAGCAGATACCACTGCTCCGCGGTGAGCTTGGCGTGATAGTAGAAGCGAAAGATGTCCGGCAGCTTGCAAGTGACGTCCCGCAGCAGTTGCAACGGGTCGGGATAACCTCGAGGCAGCGCCACGACATCACTGCCGCAGGCGACCGCGGAGGCGAGCACCGCCCCCGCGACCGCGGGCTGCAGCCCCTGGGGCGGCAACATCGGTGCGACACCCTCCGCGGGCGATGCACCGGCCGCCGGAACAAAACGGATCCCCTCCTCCTTCCCGGCGGCCACGGCCGCAGCGACAAGCCGCGGCACGAAGGTTTGCGCCTTCCAGAACATCTGTTCCCGGTTGCGCCGTGGCGAGATCGCATCGGTGCTGGAGCGTGACCGATAAACGATACGCTCGACACCATCTGCGCCCAGATGACGGACGACGACGGTCGAGGTCCTGCACCGCGCCATCACCTCGTGGTAGCCGGCCGGATGCAGGCTGACGCCCGCATCGTCGGCGGTGTCGTACCAGAGCACGCCAGCCCCGGCCCAGCCACCGACGACCATTCGCTGCCGCCGCACCGCCGACAACACCAGCGCCAGATCGGTGTCCGGCAGCGGCGCCGCTTCGATACGATCCACGAGCCACCGCGGCGGCGCCACCACCGCGAGCGGATCGTCGAACATGCCGAAGAGACGATTCTCCAGCCGTTCGTACAGCCGGTAGGCGGCGGGCACCTCTTCCTCATCCGCCACCGTCTCGACGGCATAGAGCTCGACACCCGGCAGCGCATCGAGCCGTTCCAGCATCGCCAGTTCCCAGGCCCGCAGATCTCCCGGGGACAGCACCACCACCATGCGCACGAGCTCAGACATAACGCGCTCCCACCCAGCGTTTGCGGGCTTCGGCGCCATCCGGGGCTTGAAGCGCATCGAGCTCGCGGACGAAGTGGCGCGCCAGCGCACTGAAATTGACGTCCCGGTTGTACTGCCGCACGATCTTCTCCCGCGCGGCCTTGCCGAGCCGCTGCCGCAACGCTGGAGAGTCGATCAGCCGGGCTAGCGCCGCGCGCAGCGACCGCTCGTCAGCGGCGGTGAACAGCAGACCATCACGTCCATCGTCGATCAGCTCGGGAATCCCCGTGATACGCGAGGCAACACAGGGAATCTCCATCGCCATCGCCTCCATCAACACCACCGGCACCCCTTCGGCGAAGCTCGGCAGACAGAAGATGTCCGCCTCGCGGTAGTAGGGCAGAATCCGATCCTGATTGACCGCGCCAGCGAAGCGGATTCTCTTGTCGATACCCAGCGACCGCGCCAGCGCCTCCAGCGACTCGCGCTCCTCGCCATCCCCCACCAGCGTCAACCGGGCGTGGGGAAAACGTTGTGACAAACCGGCATAGGCCTGCAGCAGCAGGTGCAACCCCTTGGCGGCATTGAGACGTCCCACGCAGAGGATGTCGATGGCCGTCTCGTCACGGCAGACCGGAGCCGGCGCGAACCTCTCCACATCGACCCCGAGTGGCGCCACGGTGATCTTGTGCCAATGGGCGTTGGCGGAGAGTCGCATCAACTGACTGGCGGTGTAGTGGCTGACGCAGAAGATGAAGTCGGCCTCCTCGATCTTGCGGGAAAGATGGAAACCGGGCGCATCGTAGAACTCGTCGGAGCCGTGGATGCTCAGTGACAGCGTCACCGGCGCCACCTGCTTCACCAGCAGCGCCACGGTAGCCACTTCGGACCCGAAATGGACATGCAGATGCCGACTGCCGGTGCATCGCATCTGCCGCGCCACCACCACCGCTTCGAGAAAATAGAACAACCGATACAGCAATGCCCGCGGCGACCCGTCAGCCAGCCGGATGGCCTCTCTCAGACCCCGCAGATAGCGCAGCGGGGAGAACAGCAGCAGCGACAGTTGCGCCCGAAGAATGTGACCGAGGCCTGCCGACTTGACGAAGAAGCTGCGCTGCCTTTCCTCCCGCTCGATGGCGGTCAGCCCCTCGTCGGGCCGATCCGGGTCGTTGATGGAACAGACATCGATCTCCAGCCCCTGACGGCGCAGGTGACGGATCTCGTTGAGGATGAAGGTCAGGGAGATGGCCGGGTAGTGGCTAACCAGGTAGGTGATCTTTGTTGTCATTGTTATTGGCACCTTGCGATCGCTGCCACGATTATGCGACGTTTGGCGTGACACCACCGTGACCGGCAGCCGACTGCGACCGCAACGGGGCGACGCATCACCCGCTGCCGCTCACATTCCCGGGTAGTCCGGATTCAGTGCTTGATTTGACAATTCGACGCGCGTACTATTCGCGCTCCTATTTCTGGTGACCAATTACTGCAGGAGTGAATCGGTGGCTAACTCTGCCCAGGCACGCAAACGTGCTCGTCAAGCTGTAAAACATCGTGCGCACAATATGGCTCTGCGTTCGCGCATGCGCACTTTCATCAAGCGGACCCGCGCAACCATTGCGGCAGGCGACAAGGAGAAGGCACAGGAAGCATTCCACCAGGCCCAGTCGGTACTCGACTCCTCCGTCGGCAAGGGCCTGATTCACGCCAACAAGGCTGCCCGGCTCAAAAGCCGGCTGAGCGCCCAGATCAAGTCGCTGTAACACATTCGACTCGATCCTCACCTCGAAGAAGGCCGGCATCCGCCGGCCTTTTTTCTGCCTGGCAATCGGCGGGGCGGACGCTACACCAGGCTGAGATTGTCCCGGTGGATGATTTCGTCTTCGTTGACGTAACCCAGTACCGTCTCGATCTGATCGCTGCCCTTGCCGATGATGCGTCGGGCCTCGTCGGCATTGTAGTTCACCAGCCCCAGCGCCACCGGGCTGCCGTCTGGCGCAACACAACCCACCAGATCGCCACGCTGGAACTCTCCCTCCACCCGGGCCACTCCCACCGGTAGCAGGCTGCGTCCCTCCTGCCGCAACGCCCGCGCCGCACCGGCGTCGAGCCATAACCGTCCCTTCTGCTTGAGCTGGTTGGCGATCCACTGTTTGCGCGCCGCCACCGGCGGCCGGCTGGCCCGCAAGCGCGTGCCCAGGTGTTCCCCAGCAGCCACGCGCAGAATCACGTTTTCTTCCCGTCCGGCGGCGATGATCGTGTCGGTACCGGAGCGCGCCGCCTTGCGCGCGGCCAGAATCTTGGTCTTCATCCCGCCCCGACTGAGTTCCGACGCCGCCTCCCCGGCATAGTCGAGCAACAGCGGGTCGGTGGCGTCCGCCTCGGCGATCAGCGTGGCGTCGTCATGGGTCTGGGGATTCTTGTCATAGAGCCCCTGCTGATCGGTGAGGATCAGCAGCACGTCCGCCTCGATCAGATTCGCCACCAGCGCCGCCAGGGTGTCGTTGTCACCGAAACGGATCTCGATGGTGGCGACGGTATCGTTTTCGTTGACCACTGGAATGGCGCCATGGGCCAGCAGCGTCTTCAGCGTCGCGCGGGCATTGAGATAACGCTTGCGGTCGGTCAGATCCTCATGGGTCAGCAGGATTTGCGCGCTGTGCAGGCCGTGGGACTGGAAGAAACGTTCGTAGGCATTGATAAGACGCATCTGACCAACGGCCGCCGCCGCCTGCAGCTCGGGAATGGCATGGGGCCGGCGCCGCCAGCCGAGGCGGCTCATGCCGGCCGCGACCGCCCCGGAGGAGACCACCACCACCTCTCTGCCCTGCTCCCGCAACGAGGCGATCTGTCCGGCCCAGCCGGCCATACCCCGCATGTTCAGGCCAGCGCCATCATCGGTCAGCAGCGCGCTGCCGATCTTGATCACCCAACGCCGCGCACCGGCGATGCGCTCATCCATCGTCATGCTCCTTCAGGTGTTGGAGAATATCGTGCACCAATGCCTCGGTGCCCCAACCGGTGGCGGCGGAGATCGCGTAACACGGACCCTCCCAACCCAACGACTCGACGATTCGCCGTTCAAGCGCCAGGCGCTCCCCTTCCGGGATCAGATCCATCTTGTTGAGCAGCAACCAGCGCGGTTTCTCCATCAGGGCCGCATCGAACCTGGCCAGCTCCCCTTCCAGCACGCGCACCGCTTCGACCGGTGTCTGCCCCGGATCGGGCGGCAACACATCGACCAGATGGAGCAACAGACGGGTACGCTGCAGATGCTTGAGGAAACGGATACCCAACCCCTGCCCCTCGGCGGCCCCCTCGATCAACCCCGGGATATCGGCAATGACGAACGACTCGTGCGGGTAGGGTTTCACCACGCCCAGATTGGGATGCAACGTGGTGAAGGGGTAGTCCGCCACCTTCGGCCGTGCCGCCGACACCTGACGGATGAGGGTGGACTTGCCGGCATTGGGCAGACCGAGCAAACCCACATCGGCCAGCACTTTCAGTTCCAGCTGCAAATTCCGCGCCTCGCCGGGGGTGCCATCGGTCTGCTGCCGTGGCGCGCGATTGACGGAGCTCTTGAAGCGGGTGTTGCCCAGGCCGTGAAACCCACCCTGGGCAACCAGCAGTCTCTGGCCCGCCTCGACCACATCTCCGATCACCTCCCCGGTGTCGGCGTCTGTGACGATGGTACCCACCGGCACCGGAATCACCAGATCCTTGCCGGCCCGGCCGGTGCAGTTGCGGCCACGCCCGTTCTCCCCGCGCTCGGCCTCATAGCGCCGGGCATGGCGAAAATCGACCAAGGTGTTGAGGTTGGCATCGCCGACGAGATAGACGGAGCCACCATCGCCGCCGTCCCCACCGTCGGGACCACCGAACTCGATGTATTTTTCACGGCGAAAGCTCACGACGCCGTTGCCACCGTCGCCCGCCTTGACCCAAATGGATGCTTCGTCAACAAACTTCATAGACAGGAGTGCCCCGACCTTGGGGGAGGTATGACCGCCACCGAAAGGCGCCGGAACATGGAATGGATATCATAACGCGAAAGCCCCGCACGAGGCGGGGCTTTCACTGTGGTTGGTCGTTTCGAGCCGAACGTTACGAAGCCAGCGGCTCCACACTGACATACTTCCGGTTCTTGACGCCCTTGGTGCGAAAGACCACCTTGCCATCGACCTTGGCGAACAGCGTGTAGTCCTTGCCGCAACCGACATTCTCGCCGGCATGGAAGCGCGTACCGCGCTGACGCACCAGGATATTGCCTGCCTTTACCACCTCGCCGCCAAAACGCTTGACGCCGAGACGTTTGGAAATCGAATCACGACCATTGCGGGTACTACCGCCAGCTTTCTTGTGTGCCATCTCGTATTCCTCTTGAATCTCTCCAGGATCAGGCGCTGATGCCCGTGATCTTCACCTCGGTGTAGTTCTGGCGATGCCCCATCCGCTTGCGATGGTGCTTGCGACGCTTGAACTTGATGATCTCGATCTTCTTGCCACGACCGTGACCATTGACGGTTGCGCTCACCTTACCCCCCTCTATATACGGGGCGCCGATATTGACATCGTCACCGTCGGCCACCAGCAATACCTTGTCGAAGACGACTTCGTCGTTCTCCGCCACAGCCAACGTCTCGATACGGATAACGTCACCTTCGGATACTTTGTACTGTTTCCCACCAGTAGCGATTACCGCGTACATAAGGACTCCACACACTCGTCGAAAAAAAGAGGACGGATCATACAGGCTGACCTCGAGGGGGTCAACGCCTTCCAACCCCCCCCGAATGGGAGAACGGAGCTGCCTCCCCGACCCAACGACCATCAGATGGTGCTCCGACAAAAAAATTTGAACTAGATCACATTTTTCCACTCCAACAGTGAAGACGGAACGATTCGGGGCAAAGCCGGATGGCAGACCACTACCCGACAGTTTACCCACAGAGCACCGATGCCAATGGCCGACGATCCCGCCATCCCTTCACCCACCCTGCCATGGGTCACACTTTGCATCTGTACCTGCCAGCGCCCGGCGGGATTGGCACGACTTCTCGACGCGGTGGCCGACCTCGACTGGGAGGGCCGGCTCGACGTGGTGGTCGTCGACAACGACGCGGCCGGAGAAGGCATTGCCCTCTGCCGGCAACGTGCCAACGGCTACCGCTGGCGGCTGACATTCGATCTCGAGCACCGACGTGGCATCTCCTTTGCCCGCAACCGGGCCGTGACGATGGCCCTGGCGCAAGCCCCCGACTTCATTGCGATGCTCGACGATGACGAATGGCCCGACCGAAAGTGGCTCAAGAACTTGACGTCGGCGCAGGCCAGGACCGACGCCGATGCCATTGGCGCGCCCGTGCTGCCGGTCTTCGACAGGGAGCCGGACGACTGGACGCTCCACGGACGCGACTGCTACGGCGCCGATCTCGGGCTGGCCGATGGCAGTCGCTGCATGCTCTATGCCTGTGGCAACTTCATGGCCCGCCGCGTCTGCTTCGAACGTCTCGCACCCGATTGTTTCGATCCCGCCTTCGCCTTTTCCGGCGGCGAGGACTACGTCTTCTTCCGGCGCCTACACGAACTGGGTTTCCGCTTGCACTGGTCCACGCAAGCCATCGTCTACGAACAGGTACCCACCACACGGCTCGGCCGCGACTGGGTTCACCGACACATGAAACTGAAAGGTAACATCCAGATCCGTATGTTCCGGCTCTACGACCCCACTCTGCCCCAGGAAGCCTGGCGCTGGGTCAAGACCTGCGGGCTCATCGCCACCGGCACGGCCCGATATCTCGCCGGGCTGTTTCATCGGCCGACCCGTATTCGCGCGGCACTCACGCTGGCCCGTGCCTTGGGGAGAATCCAGGGGCATCTCGGGCGCACGTTGAACCGTCCCGACCATATCGAAGGGATCTGACGTCATGACGACCACGAGCCAAGAGACATCCCGACCCTTTTTTTCGATTGTCATACCCAGCCACAACCGCGCCCACACCATCGCGACAACCATCGAATCCTGCCTCGCCCAAAGTTTCGACGATCTGGAGGTGCTGATCGTCGACGACGGCTCCACCGATGACACCCAAGCCATCGTCGAGGCCATCGGCGATCCACGCATCCGCTATCTGACACGCCCCAACGGCGGCCCGGCCGCCGCCCGCAACACAGGGATCGCCGCGGCTCGCGGGCACTATATCGCCTTTCTCGATTCCGACGACCGTTTTCTGCCGGACAAACTCCGGCATTGCCACGACCACATCACCACCACCGGCGCCCAAGTCTTATACGGGCCGATGTATGTGGATCGGGGCGTTGGCCGGATGTGGATCCGCCCGGCGTCGGGCATGCGTCCTGGCGAGGAGGTATTCGACTATCTGTTTCTCCGCCGCGGGGTGTTTCTCATCAGCACGATGGTGGTCTCCACGTCACTGGCCAGAGCCCACCCCTTCGACGAATCACTCTGGTATGGCGACAACGACCAATTCGGCGCCGATCTCGCGCTTGCCGGTGTGGAACTCCACTACCTGCCGGAACCACTGACGATCTACGCCGACGAATACGATCCCCGCCGACTGTCGCAAAGCCCGGTCTCCAGCATGGACGCGGCGGTACATCAACGCTTTTTCGACTGGGTCGAGTCCCACCGATCCGAGATGTCGCGGCGCGCCTATCTCGCCTATCGCGCCCGCTTCTGCTCCCGCCTGAATGCCCGCTCGGCCCCGCTGGAAGCCATGCGGGACCTGCTCTCCGCCTACCGCGCCGACGCCCTGAGCGGGCGGGAATGCCTGCGTCAGTCGGTACAGACCTTCATGCCCCGGCTCTACCGACGCTGCGCCGACTTCGTTGCCCGGAGCCACGGCGTTCAGGCCCCATCATGACCACCACCAAGCTTGGGAGGATCTCGACATGACGATCTCCATAGTACAAAACAACGCCACGCTCCGCCGCCTCGTCAACCGCCTGGGAGAGAGTGGCTTGGCGGGTCGGCTGCTGCCCTATACCCCTCTCGACATTCCGCCGGAACAGTGGGAACGGCAATACGCCGATGGCCACTGGCAACGCCTTGAACACATCCACGAACTGCCCCGCTATGGCGCCGTCGCCGCCTACTGCCGAGAGGCAGCCCCCGGACCAGCGGTGCTGGACATCGGTTGTGGCGAGGGGTTGCTGCTGCGCCATCTCACCGCCGACCATGAAACCCACTATCTCGGCATCGACATCTCGGTCACCGCCATCGAGGCGGCTCGGCGGCGATACCGGCAGGCGACGTTTCTCACGACCAATGTCCAGCAATACCAGAGCGGCGAGCGCTTCGATGCCATCGTGTTCAACGAATGCATCTACTGTTTCAGTGATCCCGTGGCACTGTTGACGCACTTCACTGGTATGCTGACGAATCACGGCATCATCGTCGTCTCCTGCTACGACTCACCCCGCACTCGCAAGGTATGGAAGCAACTGCAACGCTTCAACGCGCTGGACACGACCCGCATCCACAGCGAGAGGGGAACGAGCTGGACCATCAAGCTGTTTGCCGAGACACCCGCTTACCTCACGCCGTAACGACACGGCGGGGGCCGTTGCGCAGGATCGACAGCACGCCGCTCAAACGCAGATCCAGCAACCTGAGATCCTGGTGACGCCCGGTGATCTCGATACGGGGCAGCGCCATCGGGTGTTGGCCGTGAGCCGGAAACAGATTGCCCTCCCGCGTCGTCGTCGCGGTACGAAAACCACAGTCGGCCGCGAGGCGGAACTCCCGTGCCCCGGCGGCCCCCGCCTTGCCAAAAGGGTAGGCGAAATGCCGCACCGGCCGGCCCAGCCGTGATTCGAGCCTCTCTTTGGACGACAGCATTTCATCACGGGCCCTGGCTTCATCCAATGTCGCGAGATTGTAGTGATTGACGGTATGGGCACCGATCGTCACCAGCGGATCGCCGCTCAGCGTCGTCAGCATCTCCCACCCCATCGTCTCACCGTGGAACATGCCGGGGTCGATACCGTTGGCGGCAAACAGCGAATCGAACAGCGACGGCCACGAAGCCGGCCCCGCCGCAATGATCCGGCCGCAGAGCTCCCAGTAGAGCGCCTCCTTTTCCGCCGGCGTGCCGGCACGAACCTGAACCTCGACACCATCGACGCAGTAGCTGAACGCATCCCGCGACAGCACCAGCCGCTCCAGCATGTAGTGCCAAAGAACCGCCGTCTTGTCGATATAGGAGGTGGCCACATAGACGGCAAACGGCAGGCCTCGACGCCGAAAGATGGGGTAGGCGTGTTCGTAGTTGTCGAGGTAGCCATCATCGAAGGTGAAACAGGCGAATCGTCCGCCACCGCCGCCAGCGGCCAACCGCCGCCACGCCTCGTCCAGCGAGACCACCTCGTAACCCGTGGCCAGCACATGATCGAGCACCGCCTCGAGAAACGCCGGCGACACTTCGAGCCGGGCATTGGCCGCAATCCTCGCCGCCCCGCTCGGTGGCAACACGCGATGCATGACGAAGATGACACCACAACCGGCGTAGAGTGGCCGCAACAGGCGGTGGACAGGCAGTAGACCGAGCACCGCCCCGGCACTCCGGGCGAGCAGGGGAGATCGAAGAGACATATCGGCTGGTCGTCGCAGGCAGCGCCCATCGGGCTTTCATCTCCTGCTTGGACAGACAAACCGGGACGCGGGTTCCCCGTCAGTACAACGCCTTGTCGACGACCAGGGCGGCGAACAGCGTCATGCCGAGATAGTTGTTGTTGAGGAAGGCGCGAAAACACTCCCTGGGACGGCGCTGACGGATCAGAAACTGTTGGTACAGACTGAACAACACGGCACCCCCGAGGCCCAGATACCAGGGCCAATGCAGCCCGGCCTCGCGCCCGGCCAGGTAGAGGGCGAACAGCATCATGGCCTGGAGCGCGGCGATGATGACCCGGTCGGCATCACCGAACAGGATCGCCGTCGATTTGACGCCGATCTTCATGTCCTCCTCCCGATCCGCCATCGCATACATGGTGTCGTAGGCCGTGGTCCAAAGAATCGCGGCGATGAACAGCATCCATCCGGCTCGATCGGGAAAGGCGCCGGTCTGCGCGGTATAGGCCATCGGCACCGCCCAGGCGAAAGCGACGCCGAGATGGATCTGCGGCAAATGGTGGTAGCGCTTCATGAAAGGATAGCTGGCCGCCAGCAGCACGCCACCCAACGACATCCAGCGGGTGACGTCATTGAGCAGAAACACCAGCGAGAACGCCAGCAACGACAGCACGGCGAACACCATCAGCGCCTCGGCGGGAGTGATCAGACCGGCCGCCAGCGGCCGCTGGCGCGTCCGCTCCACATGGGGATCGATCTCACGGTCGGCATAGTCGTTGATCGCACAGCCCGCCGAGCGCATCAGAAACACCCCGGCACAGAACACCGCCAGCACCGTCGGATCGGGGACGCCATCGGCGGCGATCCACAACGCCCACAACGTCGGCCACAGCAGCAGGAAGATCCCGATCGGCTTGTCCAGCCGGATCAGGCGCGCATAGGCCTGGAGGCGGTCGATTGGCGTCGATGGCGCATGAAGCTGTTGCATCGTGACTCGCGCGGTGGAAATAATCGGGCGTACTGTAGGGCGTTGCACGGGTTTTCGCGACAACCCGTGCAACAGGCAGGCAATACTATACCGGAGAGCGGCATGATCCGAAGCTTCCTCGACTGGACGCCACAGATCGCCCCCAGCGCCTGGGTGGACGAGCAGGCCACCGTCGTTGGCCAGGTGACCATCGGCGCCGACAGCTCGATCTGGCCCCAGGCGGTGATTCGGGGGGACATCCACCGCATCGAGATCGGCGCGCGCACCAATGTTCAGGACGGCTCGGTCCTGCATGTCACCCACGACAGCCGTTATTCACCGGGGGGCGCGCCGCTGCTGATCGGCAATGACGTCACCGTCGGCCACAACGCCACACTCCATGCCTGCACCATCGGCAACGGCTGCCTGATCGGCATGGGCAGCATCGTACTGGACAAGGCGGTGCTGGCCGATGGCGTCATGCTCGGCGCCGGCGCGCTGGTGCCACCAGGCAAGCGGCTGGAAGGCGGGTATCTCTGGGTGGGCGCACCGGCCCGGCGGGTTCGGCCGCTGCGTGACGAGGAGAGAGAATACCTCCTCTACTCGGCGCGGCACTACGTCGAATTGATGCGCCGGCACGCCGGCCGAGCCTGAATCTGGCGGGGAATGGTCCCTCGTCCCCCATTTTGATGTAAACCGATCCCCCCGGGAAAGCTTGCTCGCCGTTTGCCCGCTGGCACCCGAGCAACGGCGGCTCCATTCAGGGCCGCACCGTCACGGAGATGGTCGAGTCGCCCCGGTTCCTGAGATCGATGAGCATGATGTAGTAGTCCCCTGTGTGCTCCGCAGTGAAGACCACCTCCTCCGTCACCCCGGCCTGATGGGTGGAAATGCCCACCCGCAGCGCCGTCGCCTCGGGCGAATCCACGCCACCGACCGCCTCGACACGCCAGTAGTTGCGCAGATCCTCCAACGTCCGGAACACGAAAAGCTCCGGGTCGTCGGTGGGCGTCTTGGGCGTCACGGTGATGACATAGGTCTTGCCCGCTTCGGCCGCAAACACATAGCCGGCGCCATCTTCGTTGACGATATTGCTCTCGATGGCCGGCGCATCGACGATGAGCCGACGCGGTGGCTCCAGCGTGGTCGGGGTTCCCGTCGTGCTCTCCCCCGAGTTTGCCGCGGCACCGGACTGACCACCATTCGCCGCGGCGGGCTGCCCCGTCCCGGTGGATGGGACCGCTCCACCCGTGATCGGGGCCGCGCCCCCTGCATCACCCGATGCTGGCGCAGGATCGAGCGTGACCAGCACCGGATCGGCCGGCTTCACCTGGGCGAGATAGTTGGCCACGCTGGCCTCGAAGGCGGCATCGGTCGGCTGGTTGAAATCGACCAGCGCGGTTTGGGCGGCATCGCGCGCCACCTGGTCGATGGTGATGCCGTTGGCCGGGTCCCCGTCGGCATCGAGCGTCCACAACAGCCGCCGCATGTTGCGCACGCGCTGGGTCTCGTTGCCACCATCGAAATCCACCAGCCGGATCTGCGGTCTGGCCGCGATCTCGGGAAACGTGATGTTGCCGATGGAGAAACGCACCGCTTGACCGTTGCGGTAACGGAAGCCGCCATCCGCACCGGTGAGGCCTTGTTCGGTGCTGGTGCGATATGCCATGCCGACGATCGGCGGCGCACCCAGTACCCCGCTTCGGGTCGCCTCGAGGAAGGACCAGTCCTTGTAACCCCGCTCCTCGGAATCACAGGCCGCGAGCGTCAAAAGGCTGGTAACGATGATAAAGGCATGTCTGGCGCGCATCTTGCTCTTCCCCGGTTGATCGGAACGAAAGTCGAAACCACCGTGACGCGCTGGCGCAACGGTGGAGATCTGTAACCATCGGACTGGAGAGAGAGGGGGAAAGTTCGCCGGCGGCGGGTGAGGCGACGAGGACACGGCAATAGTGTGAGACCGGTCCCAGCGCCCGGTAGGAAGCCGGGGATGCACTCGATCTCGACACCCGGCAAAACGGCCGGATCATTGCCCGGACGATGCAATGGCTCGTGACGGCGTAGCGCTTCTGCCCCGGGGGGATACCGGCGCGGCGGCGCAGGCCGCTAGCGGATCAATAGGGCCAACCGTAGACGTAGCCGCCCGGCGGCGGGCCGTATTGGGGACTGTAGCCATAGCCCCAGGCGGGGTAATAACCGGCCGCACCACCATCATCGTAGCCATAGCCGCTCCAGCCACCATCCCAATATTCGGCGGTGGTCCCATCGCCGTAGGCCTGACCGTAGTAATCCCCCCAATAGCTGCCGTAGCCATCACCATAGCCACCACCATAGTATTCGGCATGGCTGTCGCTCTCGGCCCGCGCCTTGCCGGAACCCTTGCCACGGGCCCGGGCCTTGAATTCGAGATTGAGCTCGATATCGCCAAAGACGTCACCGACACCATCGGTCATGAAGTCGCTCATCGCATCGCTCATGGTGCCGAAAACCGACTCGCCCCGCCCCCTGCCCTGGCCGCGATACCAGTTCTGGCCATACCCCTGGCCGTAACCGTATCCCTGGCCGTAGGTGGCGCCATCCCAATACTCATAGTGGCTGTCGTCGTCACCGAACGGAAACCAGTCGGATGCCGTGGCCACGCCACAGGCTGCCACCAACAACAATGTCGAGATACCACGCTGTTTCATCTGTCGTCTCCCGTGCCGGGTGGCCCCGCCACCATTCACACCATGCCTCGCTCGGCCATCGAAATACAGTCGTCACCGACGACGATATGGTCGAGCAGCCGGACATCGACCAGCGCCAGCGCATCCTTGAGCCGCCGCGTGATCTGCTGGTCCGCGATGCTCGGCTCCGCAACGCCCGAGGGATGATTATGCGCCAGAATCACCGCTGCTGCATTGACCGCCAACGCCTTCTTCACCACTTCTCGCGGGTGGACACTGGCACCGTCGATGGTGCCGGTGAACAGCTCGGCATATTCGATCAGGCGGTGGCGGGTGTCGAGAAAGAGGCTGGCGAACACCTCCACCTCGCGATGGCGCAACTGCTGCTGCAGAAACCGCCGCGCACTGCCGGGATCGGTGAACGCATCACCGCGTTCGAGCCTCTCGCGCAGGTGGCGCCGCGCCATTTCCAGCACCGCCTGCAACTGGGCGAACTTGGCCAGCCCCAATCCCTTGTTGCCGCAGAAGCCACGGGCATCGTCCTCCAGCAATGCACGCAGGCTGCCGTAGCGATCGAGCAGTTCCCGCGCCAGGTCCACCGCCGTCTTGCCCTGGGTACCCGTGCGCAGAAAAATCGCCAGCAACTCGGCATCCGACAGTGCCGCCGCGCCCCGCTGGATCAGTTTCTCGCGCGGTCGCTCCTCCGCCGGCCAGTCGGTAATCGACATCCCGATCCTCCCTCTCGAACAAAACCCGGACGGTAACGCCTGGACGGCGGTACAATCAGTTCACCTTTCACAACCCGGGATAATCCCGCATGTCGTTGCAACACAAGCGAATTCTACTCGGCATCAGCGGTGGCATCGCCGCCTACAAGGCCGCCGAGCTGACCCGCCTGCTGGCCAAGGCCGGTGCAGAGGTGAGGGTGGTGATGACGGCCGCCGCCGAAGCCTTCGTCACCCCCATGACGCTACAGGCGCTCTCCGGCCATCCGGTTCGCGGCGCATTGTTCGACCCAGCCCACGAAGCGGCGATGGGCCATATCGAGCTGGCGCGCTGGGCCGACCACGTGGTGATCGCACCGGCCTCGGCCAACACCCTGGCCCGCCTCGCCCATGGGCTGGCGGACGACCTGCTGTCGACGCTGGTACTGGCCAGCCCCGCACCACTGCTGGTGGCGCCGGCGATGAACCAACGGATGTGGACGCATCCGGCGACACGGGAGAACGTCGACCGCCTGCAGGCGCGTGGTGTCACCGTGATCGGCCCCGCCAGCGGCGAGCAGGCCTGCGGCGACACCGGCCCCGGCCGCATGGTGGAGCCGGCGGAGATTCTCGCCACACTCGAGGCCACGACCACGCCCGGCCCGCTGAACGAACGCAAACTGTTGTTGACGCTGGGCCCGACCAGGGAACCGATCGATCCGGTGCGGTATCTAAGCAACCGCAGCTCGGGAAAAATGGGCATGGCGCTGGCCCGGGCAGCCGTCCAGGCTGGCGCCGAGGTCACCATCATCGCCGGCCCAACGACGCTGACCGAGCCGTCCGGCGTGAAACGGATCAACGTCGAGACCGCCATGCAAATGCATAATGAGACGTTACGCGAAGCGGCGGGACACGACATCTTCATCGCCACGGCCGCCGTCGCCGACTACCGGCCCGCCACGATCGAGGCAGAGAAAATCAAGAAGCACGCCGAAACAATGGAGCTGAAACTGGTCAGGAACCCCGACATCCTCGCCGACGTCGCCGTCCGCCACCCCGGGATCTTCTGCGTCGGCTTCGCCGCCGAAACCGGGAACTTGGCGCAACATGCCCGCGACAAGCTCCAACGCAAGGGGCTGGACATGATCGCCGCCAACCCGGTCAACGATGGCCAGGGCTTCGACCGCGACGACAATGCACTCGAGGTCTTCTGGCCCGGTGGCCACCACAGCCTGCCCCGCATGTCGAAACAGCGGCTCGCCCACGCCTTGATCGAGCTGATCGCCAGCCGCCTGCCCACCACGGGAGACACCCATGCACCAAATTGACGTCAGGATTCTCGACGAACGCCTCGGCAACGAATTCCCGCTGCCCGGCTACGCCACCGCCGGTTCGGCGGGGATGGACCTGCGCGCCTGCTGCGACGGTCCGGTGACGCTGGCACCGGGACAGACCGAACTGATACCCACCGGCATCGCCATCCATCTGGGTGATCCCGGCCTGGCGGCGACGATTCTGCCGCGCTCGGGGCTGGGCCACAAACATGGCATCGTGCTGGGCAATCTGGTCGGCCTGATCGACTCCGACTACCAGGGACAGATCTACGTCTCCTGCTGGAACCGGGGCGACACCCGCTTCACCATCGAGCCCGGCGACCGCATCGCGCAACTGGTCGTCATTCCGGTGATACAGGCCAGCTTCAACATCGTCGACACATTCGTCGAGAGCGAACGGGGAGAAGGGGGTTTTGGGCATACCGGCAAGCAGTAGCGAAGCGGCGCTGGCGGTGAGCAACACGCCGGCGCCGACGATCTTCCGCAAGTACGACATTCGTGGCATCGTCGATGTCACACTGAACGAGGGGATCGTCGAGCAGATCGGCCGCGGCTTCGGCACCACGCTGCGGGAACGGGAGGAGCAGCGGGTGATCGTCGCCCGCGATGCCCGCCTCAGCAGTCCCGCCTACACCGAAGCACTGATCCGCGGCCTGCGTGGCAGCGGCATCGACGTCACCGACATCGGCGCCACACCCACGCCGGTCGCCAACTTCGCCACCCACGCCCTCGGCATTCCCAACGCCGTCATCGTCACCGGCAGCCACAACCCGGCCAACTACAACGGCCTGAAGCTCATCGTCCGCCGCGCGCCATGGCATGGCGACCGCTTGCAGGCGCTCCACCGCCGGATCGTCGCCGGCGACTTCCAGCAGGGCGAAGGCGGGTTGCAGCAGCGTTCGGTGGTCTCCCGCTATATCGACCGGCTGGCCAGCGGCGTCACCATCGAGCGACCACTCAAGGTGGCCATCGACTGCGGCAATGGCATCGCCGGGCCGGTGGCCGCCACGCTGCTACGGCGGCTCGGCTGTCAAGTCCACGAACTCTTCTGCAAACCCGACGGCCGCTTTCCCAACCACCACCCCAACCCGTCGGAACCGCAGAACCTCACGACGCTGCAGCAGACCGTCATCGATCACCACCTCGACATCGGCCTCGCCCTCGACGGCGACGGCGACCGTCTCGGCGTCGTCGACGCCAGCGGAAAGATCATCTGGCCCGACCGCCAGCTGATGCTCTTTGCCCGCCAGATCCTTCGTGAGCGGCCGGGCAGCCCCATCGTCTACGACGTCAAATCCACCTGCCACCTGCAACACTTCATCGAAGCCGCAGGCGGCCAGCCGCTGATGGTGGCTTCGGGCCACTCCCTGTTGCGGCAGAAGATGCGTTCGGTGGGAGCGCCACTGGCGGGCGAGCTGAGCGGCCACCTCTTCTTCGGCGACCGTTGGTATGGCTTCGACGACGGCCTCTATACCGCCGCCAGGCTGCTGGAGATCTTGGCCGCCAGCCCACGGCCCAGCGACGAGCTGTTCGCCGAACTGCCCGACAGCCCGTGCACGCCGGAGATCACCATCCCCTTCGAATCGGAGCAGGCGCTGGAAAGTTTCATGGAGGCCTTCGCCGCGCTCGACCGCGATGGAGAGGGGGTCACCATCTCGTCGATCGACGGGTTGCGGCTGGAGTATCCACAGGGCTGGGGGCTGGTACGCGCCTCCAACACCACTCCGTCGCTGTCACTACGCTTCGAGGCCGAAGACGAGGATTCGCTGGAAGCGGTCAAGGCGTCGGTGCGGCGCCAGATTCACCGCCTGCTGCCGGCGCTGCCGCTGGCGTTCTGAGCGCGGTCCGCCGCAGCCAGAAGATGCCGAAGATCGATGGCAGAATCCCGAGCTTGCGAATCACCAGCCAGTGCAGCCATAGCGAGTAGAACGACACCACCGCCAATACCGACCAGGCCGCGCCCTCCAGCCCGTGGCGCGGCACCACCAGCGAATGCAGCAACAGCGTCAGCAGAAACGACACGATGAAGACATAGAGGCAATGGTCCTGATGCCCCGAGATGCTGAGCAGCTCGGTGACCGCGCCGGTGCCGGCGATCACCACCATCGCCACTCCCAGGATCAGCAACGCATGATGGGCCTGCCCGAAACCTGAACCGAAGATCGACAGAATCGGCTCGCCATAGGCCGCAAACAGCCCAATCGCCAGCAGCGCCCCCCAGAACTTCATCTGCGTGGCATGGGTGATGAGCCGTTGCAGCCCGGCCATGTCCCGCGCGGCATGGAGCCGCGCCGCCTTCGGCAGCGTCACGCTGTCCACCGCAGTGATGCCAAACCCGATCATGAACGCGGTACGGAACGCGGCATTGAACATCGCCAGCTGATCGGCCGGCAGATAGCTGCCGACCACGATCATGTTCACCTCCGAGAAGAAGCCGGAGAACAGAATGATGATCAGCAGCGGCGAGGCGGTGCGCAACCACAGCCGTGTCTCGAACCGCGGCGCGGCGGCCTCCACCTTGCGCCGCATCCGCCGTGCCACCAGCACCTCGATCAGCAGCGCAAAAAAGCCCATCACCACAAGCTGCAACAGCAGCACCTCATTGACGTCGAGCTGCGCGCCGGACCACCACAACGCTGCCAGCAACAGTAGAAAGACCAGGGGCCGCAGCGCGTCGTGCGGGACCACCGCCAGATCGAACCAGGAGAATGCCTGCGCAATGGCGGTACGGAAGATGATCAACGCCATCAGCGGCGCGGTGACGATGGCAATCAACAGCGGGGAGCGGTAGTCCGGCTGGACCAGGCCATCGAACCACCAGACCGCCACCGCGGCCACCCCGGCGGCCAGCAGGCTGCCGGCGACGACGAACTGGCGCCCGCGAATGATGTAGCCCCACAGCTTGCCGCTCTCCCCATGCGTCAGCGCGTGGCCGATGAAGCGGAACGAGGCGGCCGGAAAGCCGAAGCCCGAGACGACGGCCAACATCACCAGCCAGGAGAAGGCATAGACATAGGCTCCCAGCGCCTCGGCCCCGAGCCAGCGGGCGATCACCACCTGCGTCAGATAGACGCTGGCCGCGCCCACGATGCGGAACACGAAGACATAGGCCGATCCCCCCAGCAGGCGAAAGAAGTCGTGTTGCAACAGCCCCCGTAGTCGTTTTTTCAATCGTTTCATCCGTTATTGGTGCGCCAGGTCACGTCGGGATCGAGCCGTATCGACCGCAGACCGGATCGACAGCGGGCATCTCCTCGCCGGAGGATACCGCCACTGGAAAACCGCGCAACGGCCGGCAATGCCCCCATCCCATCCACTCGGTTTTCGAGAAGAATGGACGGGAAAAGTTCCCACTGGCCTGCACAAACCATGCCGACTCTCACGAAAAAGCGTGATGAAGCCAGAACTTTTCCATAGGCACCCTGTCATATTGCTGTAACAACCACCGACAGGGATGCTGAAACACCCATGAAAATTCTGTTCGTCATCGAAACCTGCGGCGGTGGCTCCGGGCGCCATCTTCTCGATCTCGCCAGGGGAACCGCGGCCCAGGGTCATGAGGTTCACGTCGCCTTCTCCCCGTTACGGGCCGACCCGGGCTTTCTGCAGGCGCTGAGCGACCTGCGCGGCGTGCGCCGCTTTCCGATCGAGATGCGCACTGCGCCCGGCAGGGACGACCTGCGGGCGCTGCGTCGCCTCAAACGCTACATCCAGCACATGGGGCCCTTCGACGTGGTCCATGGTCACAGCTCCAAAGGGGGCGCGCTGGCGAGGTTGGCGGCCACGTGGAGCCAGGCCCGGCGCATCTACACACCCCATGCGCTCTACACGATGAACCCCGAGCTCCCACCCATCAAGAGAAAGCTCTATGGCGTCATCGAAAAGCTGCTCGCCAGCACGGTGACCGACAGCATCATCCTCGTCTCGGAAGAAGAACACCACCATGCCCTGAAACAGGGGCTACCGGAGGAAAAAATGCGCGTCATCGTCAACGGCGTGGAACCCCGAACAGCGGAGGAACTCGAGCGAACGCGACAACGGATCCGGCGTCGGCTGGCCATCGACGACAACGTACCCATCGTCGGCTTCGTCGGCCGCCTGGACGAACAGAAGGCGCCCGAACGGTTCATCGAGATTGCCGCGCGGCTGACGCCACGCCACCCCGATACCCGCTTCATCATGCTCGGCAACGGGGAAAAGGCGCCACTGATCCAGAGCCTGATCGACGAATACGGCCTGAAGAAACACGTCAAGCTGTTCACCAACGCCTCGGGCGAAGAGTTCATGCCGGCCTTCGATCTGTTCCTGATGACGAGCCGCTACGAGGCGATGCCCTATGTGCTGATCGAGGCCCTGGCCGCTCACCTGCCCATCGTCAGCACCGACGTGGGCGGCGCCCGCACCGTGATCGAGGAGGGTGTCAACGGGCACATCGTCCCGGAGAGCGACGATGTCTCCACCTTGGCCGAACGGGTCTGCAACCTGCTGGACGATCGCAACCGCCTGGCCCGCTATTCCGCGGCCGCCCAACGGAAGGCGGTCGAATTCCGCGAAGAGGAGATGGTGCAACAGACGCTCGCGCACTACGCCTCAGCCGCGGGATAGCACCCCTTGATTCCAATACCCCGACGACCGACATCCGCCGCCGCGGCGGGTGAACGCGAGAGATGCCAGGAGAACCGCGTGAACGCGATACAACCCCGAATGCAAATGTCTGAGGCCGTCGAGGACGGTGGCCTCCAGCCACTGGAGAAGATTGCCGCGCTGCTGATGCGGCTGAACCGATACGACACCCGATATTGCCACTGGAAGACCAATCTCGATCTCGACAAGGCGCTTCGCGGCATCGACGACCTCGACCTGCTGGTGGCGGAGGCTGATTTTCCGACCTTCAACATTGCCCTGCTGCAAGAGGGTTTCGTCGAGGCCGAAAGCATCACCAGCCGCTATCAACCCGGGATCTACCATTTTCTCGGCAACGACATGGCGACCGGGCGGCTGATCAATGCCCACCTCCATCTCCACAGCATGACCGGCGACCATTTCCTCAAGTCGTGGGTGCTGCCATTCGACGAGATGCTGCTACAAGACACCCGGCGCATGGCCGGCATGCCGGTGCCATCCCCAGAGGCGGAACTGATCATCTACGTCGTTCGCAGCATGATCAAGTACGCCTCCCTGTTCGACTTTCTGCTGAAGGTCAGATCAGGCCCGGCCTCGACCGCCGAACACGATCATCTCACCGAGCAGGCCGATCTCGACCGGGTCAGGCGGCTGCTGGCACGCCATCTGCCGGAAATCGACACCAAGCGCTTCTTGGAGGCACTGGCGCTGCTCGGCAACGAAGAGGGGTTGTCGAGGAAAGTGCTGCTGGGCCGCGACTTCAAGCGCCGGCTGAAAAAATACCGGCGCTACAGCGCGCCGGTGCAAACCGCCATCACCGCCCAGGCCGTTGCCCGGATGGCGTGGAACCGGCTGATCCACCGCCACAAACACATGAGGCTGCGCAATGGCGGCAAGATCATCGCACTGGTGGGCCCACAGGCCACCGGCAAGTCGACGATTGCCGCCGAGCTGAAGAAATGGCTGGGCGTGGAGCTCGCGGTCATCAGCATCCATGCCGGCAAACCACCCCGGACGGCGCTGACGCTGCTGCCCTCGCTGGCCATTCCGCTGGCGCGCCGGCTGATGCCCGGAAAGGCGACGGTGAAGATTGAAAAGGACGCCATCGACAACGACAGCCGACATTTCCCGCTGATCTTCATCATTCGCAAGGTAATGCTCGCCTGGGACCGGCGCGCGTTGTTGCGAAAGGTGTGGCGCCAGGCACGCAACGGCAAGGTCGTGATCTCGGATCGTTATCCATCCGACCTGGTCGGCGCCATCGATGGCGCGACTTTTCGCGACGAGGCCATCGCCGCGGAACAATCGGCGCTGAAGAAGTGGCTGATGCGTCTGGAGCGGAAACTCTATACCGACGTCTGCCCTCCCGATCTCGTGCTGGAGCTGACCGTCTCGACGGAAAAGGCCATCGAGCGCAATCTCAAACGCAACAAGAAAGGGCCAAAACAGACAACCGACTACGTCCGCCTGCGCCACTCGATGAAATACAAGCCCGTCTTCGATCACTGCCCGGTGGTGAAGATATCCACCGACGACGATTTCGAACAGATGATGCTGCGAATAAAAGATATCGTCTGGTCGGTGCTTTGAAGCCGGCCGGAATCGACAAAAGAAGCAGAGACGACATGAACCCAATGGCGTTCAGAAAATCACCACCGGCCGACACGCCGAAACATCCGACACGGCCCCCTATCCGCTTGGCGCCGCTGCGCATCGAGCCGGGTGCACGCTATGCACTGAAACGGGATTCGACCGAAGCCGTCGTCCAACCGCGGCAGGTGACGCAACGCAACTGGTCGCGCGTCGGTGATGGTGTATTTCAGGCCAATGGCGAATCACCACACGACTGCTTCATCAAACAGTACATCGACCGTGGCGGCGCGACCCATCCCGACCATCTGCGCTTCGAATACGAGGGCGCCCGGGTCGCCAGCGCCATCCTCGGCGATATCGTCAAGGTGCCGACCATTCTGTGCAGCGACGACACACACCTGATCAACGTCTTCGAGCACCATGCACTGATCACCGTGGACGAGCTGCTGCGGGAAGACGAGAAACGGTTCTGGCGCTTTTTTCCGCTGTTGCTGGAACGCTACAACGACATTCTCCAGGCCATGCTCGATGGCGCCACCCAACCCATTGCCGAGACACTGCCCGAAAAGTCCCGCCCCTATTCCAGCCAGGGCAGCGCCATCAATTTCAAGGGGTTCGAGGTGCGCAACACCGGCTATGCATTGCCCCTCGATGCCGACGATCTTCGCCGATCCCCGACAGCCCTGCCACCGGTGGTGATGTTCGATTTCGTTCGCCCCTATCTCGCCCCCGTCGAAGAGGCCGGCGCCAAGCTGCTGGTCTCTATCGGCCTGCTCAACTGGGGCAAGCCGCTATCACGTTTCATCCAGGGCCCGGACATGGAGATGCTCGATATGGCGTTCCACTACGTCGGGCGATGGACCCACCTCGCGGCAATGGAGGCGGAACTGGCCATTCAGAGCGGTTTTCGCTTTGCGACGGTCAAAGGAGCGAGCCGCTCCGAGACCGGGCTGAAAAAAGCGGGCCTCAACCTCATTGGCCGCCATTACATGCGCAAATTGGAACAGTGGACACAACGCCGGTTTGCCGGCCATTGAGCGGCGCCGGCCATTTCTCGGGAACCTTCCACGATCGCCCTCGGCCGAGGTCGACATACGCCATCCATCACTCGTAATCGTATTCGATGTGCAGCAGCGGCGCCGCAGCCGGCTCCCCTTCGAAGGACTCGGCCACCCGCTTGCCACTGCCGGAGACGACGAAGACCATTGCGCCGCCCCGTTGCCAGCCGGCCTCATCGACCACCTCCTGCAATAGCGGTGACAGATCGGGGGTTTTCTGTGCCGCGCCATGGGCGCTTTTCTTGCGCCAGGCGGGCGGGCTCCAGACCACCTGGGCACGCGTCAGGGGACGGGAACTGAGGTCGAAAGCCCGTTTGCCGAATTTCTTGGCATAGCCACTGCGTTCGGCCCGAAGGAACAGCGTGGTATCGCGGGTGTTGACTTCATCCACCTCGAACTGAATCCAGGCGTTGGTCACCGTGGCCCCGGCCGGCAGATCCAGCTTGTTGAAGCGCAGACCGACGATCTGCTCCTGCCTGTCGTACACCAGCTCCAGGTCACTGCTGTCCCTATAGACACTGCCATCGGCCCGTTCCTCGACATCGTTGGCACCGCTGGAGATGCGCCGCTCGATCACCGCGCCACGCACCGGCGGTGGAAACGTCTCACCGTCAGACGGCGGCCCGCTGTCACCGTCACCGCCATCCCCCGTGCCGGGCGCCTCCTCCTCTCCCTTGACGATGGTGAAGCGATCCCGGACTTCGCCACTGGGCGCAATGAAATAGACGGTCATTTCGTTGTCCACCACGTCGACGACCACCGACCCCAGCTCACGCCGTGAGACCGCCATGGCCGGATGGTCGAGACCGCCCCGACTGCTGACACTGGAGGCACTCCCGGTGACCACGTAGACGGTACCCGGCCCACTCCGGCGCTTGAAATAGGGGCTGTCCGGCGGCACGCCATCGGCCAGCACGACACCCGCCTTGCGCCCGTTGCCGCCATCGAGAACGACCGCCGGCTCATCACCAATCTCACTGGAACGGCCATAGTGTCCATGCAGGAAGAAGGACCGCTCATAGGCGTGGGAATGGCCGGTGAGCACCAGATCGACACCATGGGCTTCGAGGATCGGCAGAATCGTCTGCCGCATATAGGTCTCGCGACGGGCGGTGTCGGAATCGTGACTCCCCTTGCTGTAGGGAGAGTGATGCCAGG
This sequence comes from uncultured Thiotrichales bacterium, assembly GCA_964614535.1. Taxonomy (GTDB): domain Bacteria; phylum Pseudomonadota; class Gammaproteobacteria; order UWMA-0217; family UWMA-0217; genus JALSHZ01. The sequence goes on from CAZTOZ010000017.1 coordinate 45,907, forward strand.
CCGCAATGATCCAGCGGGCACTCTGGTTCGCCAGGTCGCTCTTCAACCATTCGACCATTCGCTCGTCGAACTGCTCGCGCTCGTCGGTGGCAAAATAGGAGTCGAGCACGATCACATGAATGTCGCCATGGTCGAATGCATAGTAGGCCTCCGTGTTGGAGGCGGTGCCGCCGGCTTCCCCCCGCGTCGGAAAACTGAAGATGTCGTAATAGGGGCCGGTTTGACGGACCGAGTCCGCCGACGCCTCGCGTGACCCCGCCTTGTTGCCGTCGTGGTTCCCAATCGCCGACCACAGCGGCGTATTGCGCAAATCATCTCGGAACCGATCGAAGACCGATACCTGATACTGGTGATCCAACCCCGCCCTGTAGGCATTGTCGCCGAGCAGCAGCATCATGTCGGCACGCCGGCCGCCGGACCAGGCCCTAAATCCATCCCGAACCGCCGGGCCATCACTGCCGGACTGCGAACCCGCGTCACCGAGTACCCAGATACGCGTCGGCACCGACGTACCCGGCGACGGTGCCGTGAAAAAGAAATAGGCATCTCCCGATGCGATCACCGACGCCGAATCACCGATGGAGTAGTAGTAGCGTTGTCCTGGTACCAGGCCCTCGAGCTTCACCTCGTGATCGGTCACCCGGCGGCTGTCGCTTACACGCCGATCGAGCGAGGCCGGCGCCGTGCCGAAGGCAACGACGGCATCGGTCTTCTCCTGCGTCCGCCAGCGGACCACCACCTGACCCGGCCCCGGTTGCTGAAGATACGGCCCCCGAACCAGCGTCGCCGCGCCGAGATCGGCCGTGAGGGAAAGCAACAGAAGCAGCCAGATCAGCGGCATCGATCGAAGCCAGGCGGTATGGATGAGCATCGGAGACCCTTGTCGAAAACGAGATGGACGGCCTACGGGAAATTGTGACGGCCAGCACATAACATCTACGACAGCACTTCACCCCGAGAGTTCACGGTGAGGCACGGCCTGTCACATGGGCTTTGGCACGATGGCACTGCCCGCCAGGCGACGCCGTGGTTGTGGATCAGGCCGAGACGGGGCGCAGGTTGAGCACGGACGATTCGATGCCCATCGACTCGCGCACGGCGCGGCGCAGCGAAAATCCCCAGAACAGGGTCACGGCGAACACCGCCCAGGCCGCCCCCTCCATGCCGAACCAGCCGGCCAGTACGAGGCTGGATACGACGAGCGCCAGCAACGACCAGGCGAAGACGCGCAGACACTGGCGCTGGTGCCCGGTGGCGCTGAGCAGAATAACCACCGGGCCGATGGCCGCCAGCGCCACCTGGGACGCCGCCAGAATCAGCATGCTCCGATAGGCCGGGACGAATTCGCTGCCGAACAGCGCCAGAATTTCACGGCCGAACACCACCAGCACCGCCATGGCCAGCACCGCGCCGGTGAAGGTCACCAGCGTCGCCAGCCGCACCACGCGCTGTATGGCGGCGGTATCGCCAGCCGCATAGAGCCTGGCGACGCGGGGCATCAACACCGCATTGACGGCGAGGAACCCGAAGGTGATCACCAACGCCACGCGGTAGCCGGCATTGTAGAGCGCCAGCTGATCCGGCGGCAGCAACAGACCGACGACGGTGATGTCGAGATCGGCGAAGTACTGAGAGAAGAGCGTTACGATCAACAGCGGCATGGCGGTGGCAAACCACTCCCGGTCACGATAGGTGACCGCCGGCCTGCCCAACACCCCGGCCAGCCGTCTCGCAAAGACCACGAAATGCAGCACCGCCATCCCCAGGATCAACCCGGCATGCAGCAGCATCGCACCCCGGGCATCGAGCCGCTCGCCGGCACGCACGACCACCCAGACCAGCAAGAGAAACAGCACCGGTCGCAACAGCATATTGGGCAACATCGCCAGCACGAACCAGCCATGGGCCTGGGCGACCCGCTCGTGCATCCGCATCACCCCCAGCAAGGGGACGGCGGCAAAGGCGAGAACGAAGACCTGGCGGCGGTCGGGATCGAGCCCCAACGGCAGCCACGACACGACAGCGATGCCCAGCAACGCGACCACCAGCCCGACCGCCAGGCTGATGCCGCGACCACGCCGGACGAACCCCCGGATCTCCCCCAGACGCCCCTCGTGCTGAGCCTTGCCGACGATACGCATGCTGGCCATCGGAAAACCGAGCCCGACAGCGGTGGAGAGCAGAATCAGCCAAGAGAAGGCGAAGACATAGACACCCAGCTCATACGCCCCCATCCAGCGCGCCAGCAGAACCTGGGTCAGCAGCACGGTCACGGCACCGCCCATTCGCAGCAGAAAAACGAACCCGGACCAGCCGAGAAACGATCGTGCCTCTTTCATCGGTTTTCCCTCGCATGACCGCTCCTTCCATCGGGGAGCAAAGACCACCCTCTCCCTTCAGACCGAGGTTTCCGCCACCGGTTCCCGGCAGCGCCCTGTTGCTCCCAGGCGCAACCGTGATCGTTATCACAATCCCGACCACGCCACGGAACCCTTGGCTGCCGCTGCGATCCAAGTTTCCGGTGGGTCGCAAGAATTCAACGCCCAGCCAGGCCTTTTTCGACACCGGCAACAGAGATCTTCGATTCTCTGTCGCCTCGAGTTTTCAACGACATGGAGTCACCGAAAATGGCGGCATACCCCGTATCGCGTGCGGGACGTCGAGAAACCGTGTGTTTTTTCCTCCCCATTCAGAGCACCAACCCTACTTGCCGATGACAGCCATCCACCCACCGATCGCGGAACAGCGGGTCAACGAGGCCCTGCCGGTGGCGCTGACGATTCTGATGATCTCCAGCGCCTTCGCCGTCTTCGAACCCTCCCCGTTCGACCTGCTCTCGCTGTTGCTGCTGGCCGCGGCGGCCGTTGCCGGGCTGCGCCTGCCACGCCCCGCCATGGTACCGTTGGCATTCGCCATTCTGTTCCTGCTGGGCAACCTGCTCGCTTTCGTCGAGGTCAGCGACTTCGCCAAGGCCGCCCGCTATACGGCGATCTCGGCCTATATGTTCCTGATCTGGATCCTCTTTACCGCGCTGTTCTACCACGATGCGGCGAGACTGTTCGGCACCTTCTGGCGCGCCTATCTCATTGCCGGCCTGATCAGCGCCATCATTGGCATTGCCGCTTTCATGCACCTGCTGCCCGATGCCGACCTGTTTCTCAAACACGGACGCGCCAAGGGGCTGTTCAAGGACCCCAACGTCTACGGGCCGTTCCTGGTGCCGGTGGTGCTCTATGCCGCCAACCGGCTGTTCTCCACCGATGGCGCCAAGCGATGGCTCTACGCCTGTGCCCTCACCATCCTGCTCACCGGCCTGCTGCTGGGCTTCTCCCGCGCCGCCTGGGGCAATCTGGTGGTCGCCACGCTGCTGTTGATGACGATACGGCTGACGGTGACCCGCTCACTGCGCCTGCTGGTCGGCTACCTGGTCTCCGGCGGGCTCATCGTCGGCATGCTCGCCATCGGGATCGCCGCATTGCTGCAGCTGCCGTCTGTGGCACAGATGATGGAGAAACGCGCAACGCTGGTGCAGCCCTACGACGTAGGCGAGACCGGACGCTTCGGTACACAGAAAAGGGCGTTGCTGCTGGGTCTCGAAAAACCGCTGGGCACGGGGCCGGGTGAAATACGTGACGAGTTCGCCCGTTATCCACACAACGTCTATCTGCTGGTGCTGGTGGAGAACGGTTGGCTGGGGCTGGCCGGATTCATGGGGTTTCTGTTCAGCCAACTGGCATTGGGGCTCCGCTACCTGAAGACGATATCCCGCCGCCCCGTCGGCAATGCGGTGGACGATAGCATTCTCATCATCGTTGCCGTACTACTGACCACCGCGTTACAGAGTCTCTTCATCGACACCCTGCACTGGCGGCATCTGTTCATGCTGCTGGGCGTGATGACCGGCAGCCTGCTGTGGGCGGTAAAAAGGTCCGGCACCGCCCCGGGGGATCTGGGCGGTGCCGGCCAACACCCATACCGGTAACGGGCCGGAACATTGCTACGGCGCCTTGCCCCGCATCGACCAGCGCTCAGCGCTGGATCTCAGCCTCGTAGATCCGGCCGTCACGCTCGTTTGGATCGTAGTTGTTGTCGACCATGGCATCGGAGATATAGAACGACTGCTTCACCGGATCACCGGACGAAGGCCCGATGGTCAACCCCTGGGCCTGTTTCGGTTTCGGCGAGAAACCACTGATGTCCAGCTTGTTCAGAAAGACACCGCCATTGGTATATTCGAAAATGGCATCGTCGTCGTTCGACAATACGAACAGATGACCACTGACGGCATCGAATGCGATCCCTTCCGGGTCGGATGGAATGCCCGATGCAGTACCCGCCGTGGTGGCCAGGTCGATAATCTGCTCGAGCACGAAGCCGCTGCCGCCGTAACGATAGACGACGATATTGATATCGAAGCCCCCGGCGACATAGATTTTCCCGCTGGCCGGATCACAGGTGATGCCTTCGGGATCACTGGTGGCGCCCACGGTCGAGATCGCGTCACTGAAGACGAAACCACTGCCGCTGGTAAAACTGTAGCGGAAAATCATCTTGGCATCGTCATTGGAGACATAGTAGTGGCCATCGGTGGCGCAATAGGTGATGCCGCTCGGCTCCCGGTTCTTCAGCACACCGGCCGGCGACGGCGTGATGTCGTACCGCCCGATCAGCTGTGTCGCAGCAGGATCGGTTTCGAAGATATTGAACGGTGCGCTCTCCCAGACCTCCGGGATCTCGTTGATCTCCGAATCGGCAATCAACAACCGGCCACTCGATTCGTCGAACACCACCCCGGCCGGGTCGGTGCTGGGAATCGTCAACGGATTGCCAGCCACGTCATAACCGGTATCGAAATAGTTGACCTGGGTGATCGACTGTACCGCGGCCGCCACCCCCTCTTGATAGAGCTGAACCGTCATCTCGTCGGTCGAGGTGAGCGCACCGTCGGTGGCCGTCAGTCGCAGGACATAGGAACCGGCGTCCGCAGAAAAAGTGGCGGTGGTATCGATCGCATTCGGATCGGCAAAGGTGACGGTTCCGGCGCCGGTTCCGCCGACGTGCTCCCAAGTCACCGAGAGCGTGCCACTTTCCGGCAGCCCATCGTCAGTGACGTTGCCATCCAGCGTCACACTGGTCTGTGGCAGCGTGAGGACCACATCCTCACCGGCATCGACCACCGGCGCCGCATTGCTGCCCCCGGAGAACTCCACGTGGAGCAACGGTGCCGCGGCGGCATTGCCGTTCCAGGACTCGGCCACGCGGCGACCGCTGCCGGAAACGATGAACGTCATCGCATTGCCCGCCGCCCAGCCGGGACGCGACACCACCTCCTGAACGAGTGCCGCCAGATCCGGCGTCTGCTGCCTGGAGCCCGCCTCCCCGACCACCGTCCAGTCTGGCGGTGACCAGTTCACCTTCGCAGCCGTCCTCGGCAATCCCGAAATACTGTACTTGGTCGTCTTGAACGACTTGGTGGTATCGGCGGCCGCCGCATCGATCGTCAACGCGACGGAACCGGTCGACTTTTCATCGGTGGTGAACTGGATCCATGCCGACGAGATGGTGGCGCCCTGCGGAATCGTCAGGCCTGGAAACCGCAGACCAACGACACGCCGTTCACTTTTCTCCTCGACCATGTCGAGATCACCACTGCCGCGGAGCACCCGGCCATCGGCCCGCTCCTCGGCATCGTCGTGGCTGTGGGCGATACGCACATCGATGGTGCCGGCCTGGGCCGCCCCCATCAAAGAAGCAATAAGCAACAGTGCCGGCGCGAGAAATCGCACGGCATCCCGTTCCTGGAATTGGGTCATCGAATCATCCTCTGACGCTGGGCTGGGGGTTGTAACACGAGGACATTCCCCCGCCCGACGGCGGCGGCGCCCTACAATCTCATGTGACAGTCATCACAACCATAAGTTCAACGCGACAGAGGACCGCCCGGCGAACCGGTGGCAGGAAGCGGGATCGGTACAGCCCGCCAGACAGGCGCAGCCGGCGCCGGGAAGATCAGTGACGGATCCGCACGCGCAACAACTTCTCCCCGAACCGCCGCAGCGATGACGCAGCCGGCGACCGGGTCTCGACGACGACGGCAAGATCGACCCGATCGAGCACCAGCTCCGCCTCGGTCACGGCATCGAGGTTGCGCACGACGACGACGACGAGATCGAAATAGCGCGTCAACAGCGTCAGCAACGAGGGGGTTGCATCGACCAGTTTATTGGCCAGCCGGCCGTCGAGATGCTCCCCCCGCGCCAGCAGCGTCACATGGGTGCGGAAATCGGTCTGAAAAGCCTTGGTCAAACCCACCGACTTGGCCAGAACATCGGCCACGCCGGGCCTGGGTGGCATGGCAAAAGCGCGGTGGAGCTCTGCCTCGCCACGGCTGAGATCGACGATGACGACCCGCCGGCCATCGGCGGCGTTGAGTGTCGCTACCGCAGCGGCGATCGACACCTTGTCGGCCACGCTGCCGGAACCGGTGATCAGCACCGTATGGGGCGGCCCGCCGCCGAGCCGCGACAGCAGTCGCCGGTTCAGCACCGTGACGGCGGCAACGAAACGCGAGCGGGGTTTGGACAACAGCTCGCTGGCGGGGATGATGCCGTGACCATCTCCCGGCACCGGCACGGCCACCGCCGCCTCTTCATCATTCACATCGACACGAGGCTCCGAGAGCGCCACCGGCTGCCCGACCGGCTCGCTTTCGCCCCAGACGGCCGCGCCCGTTTCGGGCATCAGCCTGGCCGCCGACGGCGCGACCAGCGCACCCCGCTCGAACCGGCCACCGCGCCCGGTGACACGAGGCCGGAAATACTCCGCCAGCATCGCCGTGAGCAGACCGAGCAGCAGCGCCGCGGCCAGCGTCAGCGCCAGAATATGCTGGCGGGTCGGGAACACCGGGCCGGCGGGCTCATAGGCGGGCGAGACCACGCTGATGGTCTTGGCGACCACCAGGTCCCGCGCCTGATCGCCCAGCGTCTTGGATTGCTTGAGCAACGCCCGATACTGCTCCCGTATCGCCTCGGCTTCCAACTGCAGTTCCCGCAATCCGCCATCGGCCCGATGGGCCCGGGCGATCTCCTGTTCCAGGTCCTCGATGCGCTGTTGCAAGACCTCCACCTTGCGCTGCTCGGCCGCGGCCCGATCCTTCAGCGTCCGCGCCGTCGAACGCAGCTCCCGCTGAATGCCGGCGCGCAGGTCACCGAGCTGGGTCTTCACCTCGATCAATGCCGGGTGACGCGGCCCATACTCGTTACGCATCTCGCTGAGGCGGTTGGCCAGCGTCATCTCCTGCTCGCGGAAGCGGCGCACCAGCGGGGAATCGACGGCGGCGCTGACCGCCACCATGTCGCCGGCACGTATCAGCGCATCCACCTGACGCCAGCGGGCATCGGCCTTTTCCACCTCGACCTTCGCCAACAGAAGCTGACTCTCGAGGCTCCCGATCTGCCGTGACTTCGCCGAGAGGTCGGCGATGTCGAGCAAGCCGTTGGCCTGTTTGTAGTCGCTGATGCGTTGCTCGACCGCTTGCAGTTCGGCCCGGCGACGTTTCAGCTCGGCATCGACATAATGCTTTTCGGTGGCGAACAGCTTGCCGATTTGTTCGGCCTTCAGCCGGCGGAAGGTCTCGATGACCTGATCGACCACCCGCGCCGCCTCACCCGGGCTCTTCGCCCGATAGCTGACCGTGATCACCGATGCGCCGGGGGGTTGCGAGACGTCGAGCCGGTTGAGAAAGGCGGAGACGCGCCCGGAGGAGATGGTGACCGGCTTCTCTGCCGATCCGGCCAACGCCTGCAAGACCCGCACGGCCAGCAGCCGGGAGCGCAGCAGCGCCACATCCCTTCCGCCAGCGCGGGGATCGGCTCGCGGTGCCTTGCCCTTGCCGCTGACCGTCGGATCCGGCGCGACGCTGATGACGCCGGAGGAGACATACTCCGGCTGCTTCAGCAGCGCCAGCAACATTCCCGCCAGCAAGGTAAGCCCCATGACCGTCAACACCGACGGCCAGTGGGCGCGCAACACCGCGGCCATGCCGTGGAGATCGAGGTCGTCGCCGCCCCCCCGCATCAGAAGAACCGCTCCCGGACGGTGATGATGTCACCCGGCTCGACCCGCGCCCCGACGGCGGCCCGCAAGCGTTTGCCATTGCGCTCGATCAACACCTTGTTGCGCTTTGCATGGGGCGCGAACCCCCCGGCCAGGGCAACGGCATTGAGCACCGTCATCCCCTCACGGTAGGGGTAGTCCCCCGGCTTGTTGACCTCACCGAGTATGTAGAAGGGCCGATAGGTCAGCAGCTCCACGCTGACGCGGGGATTGACGAGATAGTCCGGGCGCAGGCGCGCGGTGATGGCCCGTGCCAGCTCGGTGGTGGTCAGCCCTTGGCTGACGACGCCACCAATCAACGGCATGACGACCCGGCCCGCCCCGTCGACGGTGAATTTCCCCGACAGCGACTCGTGGCCGAACACGGTGATGCGGAGCCTGTCTCCGACGCCCAGGCGGTAGTCGCCGGCCACCTCGGCAGCCTGCAGGGAAAAAGACAGAATCAGGAGCAACGCCGACAGCGTCGCGAAATGGACTACCCGGGCAATAGGCATCGGTGATATGGCCTCCTCTCTTGCGGCTCGCCCGTTGGGTGCTGCCAGCATTGGCCTGCACGCAATCTATATCCAACGGACTCCTGAACGAGTGAGACAATCGACCGGAGGAATAGTTTGACGTTGGGAGAAAAGGGGAGAAGAAAATGTGATAGCCATCACATTTATCAGGGAGGTGACGAGGATGATCGGTCACAGAGGCCCGATCTCACCGCCGGCACAAACCATGGTCGGACGCACGCTGGACGGTCCGGGGTGAACCGTCCAGCGCCATATCAACGACCGGGCTCGGGTGCCGTCACAGATGCGATTCGGCCCAGCGGACGATATCGGCTTCGCCCATCGCGCCGGGCTGCGTGGCCACCGCCTGCCCGCCCTTGAAGAGCATCAGCGTGGGGATACTGCGGATGCCGAACTGGGCGGCAATGGTCTGCTCATCCTCGGTGTTGAGCTTGGCGAGCCGCACCCGCGGTTCGAGGCGGGCGGCAGCGGCCGAAAAGGCCGGCGCCATCATCTTGCAGGGGCCACACCACGGCGCCCAGAAGTCGATCAGCACCGGAATGTCGTTCCGTGTCAGGTGCTTTTGAAAATCAGCGCCGGTCAGCTCCACCGGGTGGCCGGTGAACAGCGGGCGGTGGCATTTTCCGCATTTGGGGTTGTCGTGCAGCCGCTCAGCAGCGACGCGATTCACGGCGCTGCAGTGCGGGCAGACGATATTCAATGGGTTGCTCATAGACACTTTCCTGATTGACGATCGGATTGAAAACCGTATTTCCCCAATCATGGCCCCTGCCCGGTGCATTTCAAGGCCGGAACGGGGGAGGCACGCCGCCCCCTTGAAATCGGGCGGGCCACCACTATCTATTGCAGCAACGACGGTCGGAAGGGGCGGATTCGCGCCGCCGGCCCCATGAATGACTGGCTACTGGAGGCTACGAACAATGATATCCAACATGATTCGGTTCCCTTCATCCCTCTTCGACGACTTGGATGAAGTCTTTTTCAACATCCCCCGCGCGCGGCGTGAGCAGGTCTATCCGCCGATCAACATGGGGGTCACCGACAACAGCGTCGAGGTGTATGTCTTCCTGCCAGGCATGAAGCTGGACGACATCGACCTGTCGCTGGAGAAGAACCTGCTGAGCATCTCCGGCAAGCGGGAGCGTGAACCGCTGGGCGACGACGAGGCAACCATCTATCGCGAGGAGCGTTTCAAGGGCAGCTTCAAGCGCGTCATCACGTTGCCGGACGACGTCGATCCCGACAAGACCGAAGCCGTCTATCGCGATGGCATCCTGCACATCAGCATCGCCAAGCGCAGCGAGGCACAGCCACGCAAGATCACCGTCAAGGCCTGAAGGAGGACAGCACAATGAGTGAACAGAATGCACACAACAGCCCCCAGCGGATGCCGGGCGATGCGATGCCACTGGAACTGACACCGGCGGTGGACATCATCGAGAGCAAGCAGGGCGTCACCCTGCTGATCGACCTGCCGGGCGTCAGCAAGGAGAGCCTGGACATCGACGTGGACAAGAACGTGCTCACCATCAAGGGGACGATCAATCTCCACACCGATGAGAAGCTGAGCGCCACCTATATGGACGTCCACGCCGGCACCTTCACGCGGCAATTCACGCTGGGCAGCGAGCTGGATGCCGCCGCCATCGACGCCACGCTCAAGGACGGGGTGCTCAAGCTCTTCGTGCCGCGCTCCGACGCGCACAAGCCGAAGAAGATCGAGATCAAGGCGGGCTAGCCCAGGACAGACGGGCGGGCATCGCGACGCCTCGATGGCGCCACGATGCCCGCCGCGCGGTCGCCTATTGCGCGACCTCGCGCCAGCCGATCCCCGCTGCGTCGAGCATTCCCTTCAACGCGACCATCGCCCGCTCGACATCGTTCCGCTCTCCCCGCAGCCCAAGGTCCACTCGCTGGCGGTCGCCGGTATTGGGCAGGCTCGACAAGCGCACCTCGGGGAAGCGTGCGACGATGGCCTCCTCGGCTTCGATCAGCCGGCTCTCCGGCGCCTCGGCCACGATTCGCAACTCCACCACAGGCTCGCCGAAACGGTCGGCGTAGTGGCGATCCAGCACCCACGTCACCATTGGATGGGCCATATCGGGAAAACCGGGCACGAAGTGGTGGTGACGGATGCTGAAGCCGGCGATCCGGTTGACCGGATTGGGGATCAGCTCGGCACCCACCGGGAACTCCGCCATCCTCACCTTGTGGGGATGAAGGTCGTCACCAAACTTCTCGCGCAGAATCTCCATCGCCTCGGGATGGGGTTCGAGCGCCAGACCGAAGGCTTCGGCGGCGCATTGGCGGGTGATATCGTCCGGCGTGCCACCGATGCCCCCGAACGAGAAGACCACCGCGCCGCTGGCCAGCGTCTCACGGTAGGTCTGCACCAGCAGATCGTGATCGTCACCGACGAAGCGCGCCCAGGCCAGCGCAAGCCCCCGCCGCCGCAGCGCCTCGACGGCGAACCCGAAATGGGTGTCGCGCCGCTTGCCCGAGAGGATCTCATCACCGACGACGACGATTCCGAAGCTCACAGCGCCGCCCCCGCCGCCGTGGCACGCTGCCGCGTCCGCCGCGCCTCGGCCTTCACCCCGGCCAGGTCATAGTCCTCGGCCACCTCCGGCCACCCCTGCATGTGCCACGCCACCAGATTGGCCATCATCTCGATGTGCGGCTCGCTGGCATTGAGCGCCGGGATATAGGTGAACGACTCACCCCCAGCCGCGAGAAAGCCCTCGCGGTTGGTCAGCGCGATCTCCTCCAGCGTCTCCAGGCAGTCGGCGGAGAACCCCGGGCTGAACACCTCGACGGCCTTTACCCCCTCCTTCGGCAGCGCAAGCAGCGTCTTGTCGAGATAGGGCTTGAGCCACTCCTCCCGGCCAAAGCGGGACTGGAAGGCGATCCGCCACTCCCCGTCGGCGAGGCCGAGCCGCTCGCTCAACAGCCGTGCCGTCTTGTGGCACTGGCAATGGTAGGGGTCGCCACCGTGGAGAAAACGCTTCGGCACGCCGTGAAACGAGAAGACCAGATGCCCGGCGCGACCGTTGACCTCCCAGTGTCGCTCGAGATGGGTGGCCATCGCCTCGATGTAGTCGGGATCGTCGTGATAGCCGGAGACAAAACGCAGCTCCGGCACCCAGCGCCAACGTTGCAACTCGGCGCTGACCGCATCGAATACCGAACCGGTGGTGCTACCCGAATACTGCGGGTAGAGCGGCAGCACCAGCAGGCGCCGCACACCGGCATTCTGCAACGACTCCAGCGCATCGGCGATCGACGGGTTGCCATAGCGCATGCCCAGCGCCACCTCGATCCGCCCAGGGTAGCGCGCCGCCAGCTGCTCCCCGAGCCGCGCCGCCTGCTGGCGCGAATGCACCAGCAGCGGCGCGCCTTCCTTCATCCAGATCGTCTCGTACAGCGCGGCGCTCTTTTTCGGCCGGGTGTTGAGCACGATGAGATTGAGAATCGGCCACCACAGCGGCTTCGGGATTTCGACGACCCGCGGATCGCTGAGGAATGCCTTGAGGTATCGACGCACCGACGCGGCGGTAGGCTCATCGGGCGAGCCGAGATTGACCAGCAACACCCCGGCCTTGGGGATCAGGTCGTGTCGATGGTTGGCAATGCCCTGGTAGCGGGACATGCGAATCTCCTGGCAGCTGGGGGAACCCGAGACTTTACACGGAATGGCTTTGACGGAAAAACCGCCCTATCCATCGCGCCAGGGTGGCGGGACGGCGGCCACCACGGCTACAGTGACCTCGCCTTCCACAACTTTCCGCCGGAGCCGGTCATGCTTTGGATTGTTCTGCTGGCGGCCGTCATCGTCGCCACCCTCTACGTCATCAGCCGCTACAACACGCTGGTGCGCCTGAAACACAACGTCAGCAAGGCATGGTCGAACATCGACGTGCTGCTCAAACAGCGCCACGACGAGCTGCCGAAGCTGGTGGAGGTCTGCCGCCAGTACATGGGCTACGAGAACGACACCCTGACGCGGGTGATGGAGGCGCGCAACCGGGTGCAACAGGCCCGCAGCAGCGGCGACCTGCAATCCCTGGGCCCGGCCGAACAGGCGCTGCGCAGCGGACTGGCCGGGCTGTTCGCGGTGGCCGAGGCCTACCCCGAACTGAAGGCGGACAACGGCTTCCAGCATCTGCGCAGCCGTATCACGGCACTGGAGAACGAGATCGCCGACCGGCGCGAGTTCTACAACGAGTCGGTCAACCAGAACAACATTCAGATCGAGCAGTTCCCCGACATCCTCATCGCCCGCCTCTTCGGCTTTGGTCCCCGCGCCATGCTCACGTTCAGCGCCGAGGAGACCCGCGACCCCGACATCCGGGCGCTCTTTTCCTGATTCCGCGGTGGAGCCGGCCGCGCTCGACTGGTTGCCCGCCGCCGCGGTCGCGGCGCTGGGGATCGTTGCGCTGCAACGCTTTCGCCGCGCGCTGGAGATGCTGTCCTGGATCCAGGCAGCCGCCAGTGCCCGCTGCCGCTCGGCGAGCCAGGGCTACGTCGAACTCACCGGCACCGCACGCAACATTCCCGGACCGCCGATCGTCGCCCCGCTGTCACGGCGGGACTGTGTCTGGTATGCCTTTCAGACCAGCGGACGGGCCCAGGACGACACCGCGCCGATCTCGCGCGAGTCGGGCCGTAGCGACGCCCTGTTCCACCTGGAGGATGCCTCGGGGCGCTGCATCATCGACCCCGAGGGGGCCACCGTCTACCCGCCGCACGACGAGACCTGGTTCGGCGACACCCGTCGGCCCACACTGCGGTCGTTCGGCTGGAAGCTGGAATGGATGGGGTGGCTGTTCCGCGGCATGCGCTATCACGAGCAGCGGATCGAGGCCGGGGACCGGCTCTACGCGCTCGGTGAGTTCGAGTCGCTGCACGAAGACCATCGCAATACGCTGGAACACGAAACCGCCGCCATCCTCGCCGCGTGGAAACGCGACCCACGGCAGATGGCGGCCATCGACGGAAACGGCGATGGCCGCATCGACGCCGACGAATGGGAGGCCGCCCGCGAAGCGGCATTGCGGCAGGCGGCATTGAAGCTACACGCCGAGGGCGACACGCCACAGCCGCTCCATCTGCTACGCAAGCCCCGCAACGGCCGCCAACCGTTCATCATCGCCGGTTGTGACGAGGCCACACTGCTGCGCCGCATGCGGCGGCGGGCGCTCCTCCATGCCGCCACTTTCGTCTGCGCCACCGGCGCCGTTTTTCTCCTGCTCCCACGCTGACACCGAGACACCAGATCCCGGCGCGAGATGATGCGCCGAGATCTGCTATTATTGCGCCCTTTATCGCGCGTGACGGGCGGTGACTGCCAGCACCGGGCCGTGGCCGGCCCGGGCAAGCGCGACGAACCCCGTGTTTCAACCCCTGCCCCACCGATCCGGGGGAGGCTATCGACAACCATTGTGGAGACTGCGATGCCCTTGACCGTGGCAGTGCCGAAAGAAACGGCCACCGGCGAACGCCGGGTGGCGATGGAGCCGACGGTTGCCAAGAAGCTGGACCAGCTCGGCGCCAGGGTTTTGATCGAGAAAGGCGCCGGCGACGAGGCCGGCTTTCGCGACGAGGATTTTGCGCCCGCCGAGATCACCGACCGCGACGCGGTCTATGGCGCCGATGTCGTCTTTCGCGTACAGATGCCGACCGCCGATGAGATCGACCGGCTGAACGAAGGCGCGGTGTTGATCGGCACGCTGACGCCGTTCCGCCACCCCGAACTGGTGAAGAAACTGGCACAGAGAAAGATCACCAGTTTCGCGATGGAGCTGATCCCGCGGATCTCCCGGGCGCAATCGATGGACGTGCTGTCGTCACAGGCCTCGGTGGCCGGCTACAAGGCGGCCATCATGGGCGCCGATCTGGCCTGTCGTTTCTTTCCGATGCTGACCACGGCCGCCGGCACGATCCGTCCGGCCAAGGTGGTCGTCATCGGCGCCGGGGTGGCCGGCCTCCAGGCCATCGCCACGGCGAAACGGCTCGGTGCGATGGTGGAAGGATACGACGTGCGCTCGGCCACCAAGGAGCAGGTGGAGTCGCTCGGCGCCCGCTTCATCGAGCTGTCGATCAAAGCGGAGGGGGAAGGCGGCTACGCCCGCGAACTGACCCCCGACGAGCTCCGGCAGCAGCAGGAGGAGCTGGCCGACTACATCGCCAAGGCCGACGTGCTGATCACCACCGCCGCGGTACCGGGCCGCCCCGCGCCGAAGATCATCCCCACGGCCACGGTAGAGCGGATGAAGGCGGGCGCGGTGATCGTCGATCTGGCCGCCGAAGGGGGTGGCAACACCGAGCTGACCGCCCCCGGAGAGACCGTCCGACATGGCGACGTGGTCATCCATGGGCCACTCAACGTCCCCAGCCAGGTGCCACTGCACGCCAGTGAGATGTACGCCAAGAACCTGTTCAATTTTCTCTCGCCGATGATCGCCGACGGCGAGCTCCATTTCGATTGGGACGACGAGATCGTCGCCGGCGCGCTGCTGACCCGCGACGGTGAGATCGTCAACGCCCAGGTCCAAGAAGCCACGGGAGCCTGACCATGATCGAAGGATTCGTTGCCCTCTATATCTTCATGCTCGCGGCCTTCACCGGCTACGAAGTCATCTCCAAAGTCCCGGTCATTCTGCATACGCCGTTGATGTCCGGCTCCAACTTCGTCCACGGTATCGTGCTGGTCGGGGCGATGATCGCGCTGGGTCACGCCGAGACCGGGATGGAGATGCTGATCGGCTTTTTCGCCGTTCTGCTGGCGGCTGGCAACGCCGTCGGCGGCTATGTGGTGACGGAGCGGATGCTGGAGATGTTCAAGACCAGTGACAAGAAGAAGGAGTCCAGGTAATGGAGTGGTTCATTCAGGCTTCCTATTTCAGCGCGGCCGTATTGTTCATCTACGGCCTCAAGCAGATGTCGTCGCCGGTGACGGCGCGCAAGGGCATCGTCTGGGCCGGCATCGGCATGGTGCTGGCGACGCTGGTCACCTTCTTTCACGCGCAGATCCATGCCAACTACCTGCTGATGATCCTGGCCATCGCCATCGGCGGCGGCGCCGCCTGGTGGTCCGGCAAGCGGGTGGCGATGACCGACATGCCACAGATGATCGCGCTCTACAACGGCATGGGCGGCGGCGCGGCCGCGGCCATCGCCGCCATCGAGCTGGTCAAGGGCGAGCCGATGAGTCAAACGGTGACCATTCTCGCCGTGCTCGGCGCATTGATCGGCACCATCGCCTTCTCCGGTTCGGCCATCGCCTTCGGCAAGTTGCAGGGGCTCATCCGCAAGGCGTTTCGCTACCCCAACCAGCAGCTGATCAATCTGGCGGCCTTCGTCGTCACGTTGCTGCTCGGCCTGCTGATCATCAAGGTCGGCCACGAGATCTCGGGCTTTTGGATCTTCCTCTTCTTCGCGCTGGCTCTGGCCGTCGGCGTGATGATCACGCTGCCGATCGGCGGTGCCGACATGCCGGTGGTGATCTCGCTGTTCAACGCGCTGACCGGCCTGGCCGTCGGCTTCGAGGGGTATGTGTTGCAGAATCCGGCGATGATGATCGCCGGTATCGTCGTCGGTTCCGCCGGCACACTGCTGACGCAACTGATGGCCAAGGCGATGAACCGTCCCATCTCCAACGTGCTGTTCAGCGGCTTCGGTGACACCGGCGGCGCCGAGGGGGCCGAGGTCAAGGGTTCGATGAAGCCGATCGAGGCCACCGACGCGGGTGTGATGATGGCCTTTGCCGACAAGGTCATCATCGTTCCCGGCTATGGCATGGCCGTGGCCCAGGCCCAGCACAAGGTGTGGGAGCTGACCCAGCTGCTGCTGGAACGGGGCGTCACCGTCAAGTTCGCCATCCACCCGGTGGCCGGGCGGATGCCGGGCCACATGAACGTGCTGCTGGCCGAGGCCGGCGTGCCCTACGACCTGATCTACGATCTCGACGAGATCAACAGCGAGTTCCCCACCGCCGACGTGGCCCTGGTCATTGGCGCCAACGACGTCGTCAACCCGGCGGCCCGCAACGACCCGAGCAGCCCCATCTACGGCATGCCGATTCTCGACGTGGACAAGGCGAAAAACGTCATCGTCATCAAGCGGGGCAAGGGCACCGGCTTCTCCGGCATCGAGAATCATCTCTTCTTCGCCGACAACACACGGATGCTCTACGGCGATGGCCAGGAGATGGTGAGCGAGCTGATCGCCGCCATCAAGGAGCTGTAACCGAGACCATCGACGATCTCGCCAAGGCCCGGTTCCGCCGGGCTTTTTTTTGGCCCGCGCCCGGCCGGGAGCAGCCGCCGGTTCCGTGATCTGCGGCAGGAATTCCACCTGCGATTGGGCTACACTCAAATGCTCCAACACGGACTACGATCGTATTCACAGATGAAACACCCGCTGCCATCGACCGCGCTGATCTCTCTGCTCTGGCTGGGCGCCACCGCCGCACTGGCCGCTGACGAGCCGACGGCACAAGACGATCAACAGCAGGAAGGCCAGGCCGAGGAAAGCCTGGAGACGATCTATGTCACCGACGTCCTGCACCTGAAGCTCTTCGAGGAGCCGGGTGGCAAAGGGGCGACGCTGAAGACGCTGTCCAGCGGCAATGCGCTGAGACTGCTGGAGACACGGGGCCGCTATCACAAGGTGGAGACGGTGGACGGCACCGTCGGCTGGGTGAAGAAGTTCTATACCGTCTCCCAGCCACCGGCCGCGGTCGCGCTGCCCGAAATCCAAAGACTGCTGGAGGAGCGGGACGCCGAGGTCGAACGCCTGAAGAAACAACTCGAAGAAAAATCACTCGGCGCCGACCTGCGGTCGGACTACGAAGAAAAACTGATCAAGCTCAATGAAGAGAACGTCGCGCTGCTGAATGAAAAAGAACGGCTGCGCAAACGGTTGGACCAGCTCGAACTGGCACGCCTGCATGGCGAAGGAGAAGGCGAGGCCGCTGGCGGGCCGGCGGACCGGCAGCTCCATCCCGCCGCCCTGGCCGCGATCACCGCACTGGGCGGTCTGCTGCTGGGCACGCTGCTGGGCTATCGCCTCTACGCCAACCGATTGAAAAAGCGATTCTATGGTCACAAGCTCTGAACAGGCCTGCTGAGACCATAACCAGGGGGGACCAGACCGGAGATGACAGACCACAACAAACACCGCAGCAACGTCCACTGTCCACGTTGCCATACGCTGCTGACCAAGGCCAACCGGATTCCGAAGAACATTTTGCAGGCGATCGTCACGCCCAAGGCCAAACGGTATCGCTGCGACATCTGCCGACACAAGTTCACCATCATGCCCGGAAAACTCACCGAGCATTCACCATCAGCGCAGAAGGCGACGGCGAGAACGGCAATACCGCCGCGGATGGAACCGACGCCGCGCAAGCGCAAGCGGCGCCCACCGCCGACTCCAATGAAGGCGACGGCGCCCAATACCAGGCGGCGCGCCAGCACCGTCTCCCGACGCAAACCCTCCCCCGGCAAGGCCGCCAGCGGCGACATCACCACCCGTGTCAACCGTCAGCTGGCGGCCGAGCTGCGGCGCCTGCGGAAAATCGAGAAGAAATACCACCAGCTCAAGAAAGCCAATCGTTATCTCGCCAAGGCATGTCGTCGCGGCACGATGCAGCAACGCCCCGCACCGAACAAAAGACCGGCGGCTGCCCATCGCCAGCTGACACGGGTCAAATAGCCACTTGCCAGGGTTGGCCCTATCGCCTACCCCAAAATGTGACTTCATGTCGCGCGACCGGGCCGGCGACGTTCCTATAATCCGGCCAAACGCATCGGAGCAATGGATATGCCGGATAGAAGCGCCCCAGGGAACGTCACCTGCCCACGCTGCCGCAAACGCCTGACGGCCGCGGACGAAATCGCCAAAAACCCCTTGCAGCTGTTGCTGGCGCCCAACCGCAGACACTATCACTGCGGCGACTGCGGCCTCGACTTCACCATCTCCACCACCTCCCGGCAGCGGGCAATGGAAGCCACACCGGCCTATGAGCTGCCCCCATTGAGGTTCGACTCGCTGGCCAGCGGCTGGAAACCCGCCGAGACACCCCACCGATCCCCTCGCTACGTTCGCACCCGCCCACGCACGACGCGGCTGCATGTCACCGACGTGCCCGACATTCCCGGCATCCACAACTCTGCCGAGAAGGCCGCCCTGAAGCGGCCCGTCCCGCCGGATCGATCAGTCGAGCAGGAGCTGGAACGGCTGCGCCGCATCGAAAAGAAATACCGCCAGCTGAAGAAGGCCAACCGTTATCTGGCCAAGGCCTCGTCACAACGTCGCTGACAGCGGGCACGACGGAAGCCCATACCGATCCAGGCGGTTCGGGCAACGTCCGGGGCACTGTAGTATGCTGCCCGCCGCATGGCGTTGCGAGTCCAGATACACCCATCCCTCGACGAGATTCCCGCCGACCAGTGGAATGCCCTGGTCGCCGGCGACTATCCCTTCGTTCGCCACGAGTTCCTCGCGGCCATGGAGCACCACGACTGCGTCGGCGAGCGCTTCGGCTGGCTGCCACGACACATCGCCATCTACGAAAACCAGCAATTGGTCGCGGCGATGCCGCTCTATGAGAAACACAACAGCTACGGCGAATTCGTCTTCGACCATGGCTGGGCCGATGCCTACCAGCGCGCCGGCCACCGTTACTTCCCCAAGCTGGTCTGCGCGGTTCCCTATACACCGGCCACCGGACCCCGCCTGCTGGCCCGGCCAGGCCGGGAAGCGGCACTTCGGCCGCGGTTGCTGGCGGCGGCCCGGCAGCTTGGCACCTCGATCGGCGCCAGCGGGTTCCACTGTCTGTTCCAGACCGCGGACGAACACGCATTCACCGCGAAGGACGCACACACCCGCCACGACTGCCAGTTCCACTGGGAGAACCCAGGCTACCGTGATTTCGACGATTTTCTCACCACACTCAGAGCCAAGAAGCGCAAGAACATCCGCCGCGAGCGACGGCGTGTCCGTGAGCAGGGCATCACCTTCCGCGTGCTCGATGGCAGCACCGCCACGGCATCCGACTGGGCACACTTCGACCGCTTCTACCGACACACTTTCGACGACAAATGGGGCATGGCCACCTTCAACCAGGGATTCTTCGAGGAAGTGGGACGTACCATGCCGACATCGGTCGTACTGGTGCTGGCCGACCTGGCGGGGGAGTGCATCGCCGGGGCGCTGATGTATCGTGGCGACGATACGCTCTACGGACGACACTGGGGCTGCACCGCCGAGATCGACCTGCTGCATTTCGAGAGCTGCTACTATCAGGGCATCGACTACTGCATCGAGCATGGCCTGAAACGCTTCGAACCCGGGGCCCAGGGCGAATACAAGGTGGCGCGAGGCTTTGCCCCGACGCTGACGCGATCGAGCCACTGGATGCTCGACCGACTCTACGACGATGCCATCGAACGCTTCTGCGCCCAGGAACGCGAGGCCGTGGCCGACTATATGGCCGGTATCCGAGAGCAGCTCCCCTATCAGAGCCAACCATGAAGCCCTACGCCCAATCCTGCGACCAGAACCGCCAACCCATCTTCGAGGTGCTGGCCCCCGCCGTGACCGACCGCCGCCGGCTGCTCGAAATCGGCAGCGGCACGGGGCAGCATGCGGTGTGGTTCGGCCAACGGCTGCCCCAACTCGTCTGGCAGACCAGCGACCTGCGGGAGAATCACCCAGGCATACGGCAATGGGTGGAAGAGGCGGCACTACCCAATGTACGGCCGCCGATCGAGCTGGATACCCGCCAACAGCCGTGGCCCGAGATCGAGGCCGATTGCGTCTTCTCCGCCAACACCGCCCACATCATGGCCGACGACGCCGTCGAGGCCATGTTTCGCGGCGTCGCCGCCCTGCTCCCACCCACCGGGATCTTCCTCCTCTATGGCCCGTTCCATTATGGGGGACGGTACACCGCCCCCAGCAACGAGCGTTTCGACCAATGGCTGAAACAGCGTGATCCCGCGAGTGGAATCAAGGACTTCGATGCTCTGGATGCGCTGGCCGAGGCCGCCGGCATGCAGCTCATCGCCGATCACGCCATGCCGGCGAACAACCGCACGCTCATCTGGCGCAAGCGCTGGCGCGCCATTCCGTGCTAAGGTGGCGGTTTCCCATCAAGTCAAGAGAACAGATTCATGCAGGCCGAAAAGAACAAGGTCGTCACCATCGACTACACCCTTACCGATACCGACGGCAACCTCATCGACGAGTCGAAGGATGGGCAGTTCGCCTATCTGCACGGTGCCGACAATATCATTCCCGGCCTGGAGAAAGGCCTGGAAGGCAAACAGGCCGGCGACTCGGTACAGGTCACGATCGATCCCGGGGAAGCCTATGGCGAGGTCGACCCCGCCAAGATCCAGAAAGCACCCCGCGACATGTTCCCGCCCGACGTGGAAATCCGGCCTGGCATGCAGTTCCATGCCCAGACGCCGGACGGTCAGGATGTGATGGTCACGGTCAAGGCCGTGGAAGAGGATTTCGTCGTCATCGACGGCAACCATCCGCTGGCGGGGGTCACGCTCAACTTCGAGGTCACCGTCCGCGATGTGCGCGATGCCACCGCCGAAGAGATCGAGCATCGTCACGTGCACGGCCCGGGTGGTCACCACCACGGCTGACCCCCCATCAACGCCCGCAGGCGTGGTCGGGGGTCCAGAAGTTTCCGCTCAGCAACATCAGTGACAGCAGCTTGATGCTGTCCTCGTAGTAGTTCTCGCGCCGCGCGCGGATTGCCTCATAGAGCGCATCGAGTGCCGCCTGGTATTGCGGATCGCTCATCAGCGCCACGGCAAACGGCGCGGCGAAGAACGTCGTGAAATAGTCGCCATAGGGTTTGCCGTCGAGGGTGAAGCCGGCGCCCATCCGCTCGACGCCCCCCTCGACCCGAGCCGCCGCGAATGCCGCGATCCGGCGCAACGACGTCAACGCCTGCCCACCCTGCAGCAAACCGTCCATTCCCAGGCGCAGCGGGAGACGCCCGGCATTGTAGTGATAATCGCCATCGTGAGGGCCTTCGAGGAACCCTGCCGAGGCGGGTCGATAGCCACCGCCGTCATCCGGTTCGATGAAGTCTGGCAGCAACCCGGTCCGTGGCGCATGCGTCGCCTGCATTTGCCCGACGAGATCCAGAACCGCCTGGTACACGTCGAGCCAGCGCCCATCGACGGAACCGAAGGCGCGAAAACTGGCCGGCATGAAGTCGGAACTTCGCGGCGTGTGCTGGTTGCGGTGGGCACCATAGGGGTCCACCCAATCCCCCAGCATCGGCAGACGGCTGTCGGGGCCGATCATTGATTCGAACAGCGCCTCGATCCGCAGCGACGCTTCCCGCCGATAGTCGATCTCGCCGCCACTGCCCCACTGCCGGTCCGCCATCAGCAGCGCCAGCGCCATGTCGGCATCACCATCGAAGGCGGCGGCATCACCACCGGCGCGCGCCGGCACCTGCCAGGCCATGAACCGGGTATCGATACTGCTGGGGTGCAAACGCGCAAAACGCCACAGGCCATCGAAGTAGGTTCGGGCATCCGGGTCCTGCCCGGCCATCAGCACCGTCAGCAGCATCCCGTAACCAATGCCTTCCGATACGCTCCTCTCCGGCGCATCCGAACCGAAGGAGACACGATACAGTGGCGGCCAGGCAGCACCGGCATCCACTTCCAGCAGATAGTCCCGCTTCCACGACTCATAGGCCGCCACCACGTCAGCATCGAGCTGCGAACGACTGCGGCCGGGTAGAATGGTGTCGGGATGGTGGGCAACATGCTGAGGGAAAGGGCAGGCGGGAACGGCTGGTGATTCCGCCCGGCGGCCACGCAGTGAATCGGCCTCTGGCGGCACCATCGCCGCCATGTCGACCGCCGGTCTGGAGGGAAGTGCCTGTTTGGCCGCCGGCGTCACCGCCGGGGAATCGCCACAGGCCGTCAGGATCACCGAACAGAATATCAGGAAGACGGCAGGGGCAAGAAAAAAGGGACGGCTTGCGCCGTCCGGAGTCTCGTAAGCCATTGTGTCACTTTTGTTTTTATTATTTTTCCGCCGAAGGAATCTGACCCTTTGGCAGCAGTGCTCTGACGAACCGGCATCATCGCCATGCCCGTCCTTTGGCTCTTTGCTTCAAGCGCAGGCGGATTACAGCCGATTGGCCCCAGGCCGGCAAGGTGATGACAACAAAACTCCCGCCCGGTTCCGCCAATCGACACGATTGTGGTGAACAGACTCCCAGTTCATACCACCGTTACGATTTCCACGGGCACAAAAAAAGGCAGCCAAAGCTGCCTTTTTTCGTTCGTGCCTGGAGCGTCGGACTAACGCTTCGAGAACTGCTTGGCCCTGCGCGCCTTGGCCAGACCGACCTTCTTGCGCTCCACCTTGCGCGCGTCCCGGGTCAACAGGCCTTCGGGCTTGAGGCTGCTGCGCAGCGTCTCATCGTACTGCAGCAGGGCACGGGCGATGCCGAGGCGAATGGCGCCAGCCTGACCGTTGGGACCACCCCCCTTGACGGTGGCGATGATATCGAACTTCTCCACCGTATCCGTCGCCTCCAGCGGCTGACGCACGATCATGCGAGAAGTCTCGCGGCCGAAGAACTCGTCCAGGGAACGGTTGTTGATGGTGATCGAACCGCTGCCGGGACGGACGAATACACGGGCTGAAGAGGATTTTCTGCGTCCTGTTCCGTAGTACTGATTCATACTTCTGACCTGTTAGATTTCCAGAGGCTTGGGCTGCTGCGCGGTGTGGGCGTGCTCGGGACCGGCATAGACCTTGAGTTTCTTGAACATTGCCCGGCCCAGTGCGTTCTTGGGCAACATACCCTTGACGGCTTTTTCGATGACACGCTCGGGTGCCTTGTCGATCAGTTTCTCGAAGCTGATCGACTTGAGATTGCCGATATAGCCGGTGTGGTGATGATACATCTTGTCGGTACGCTTGTTACCGGTGACCGCGATCTTCTCGGCATTGATGACGACGATGTAGTCACCAGTATCGACATGCGGGGTATAGATCGGCTTGTGCTTGCCACGCAAGCGATAGGCGATCTCGCTCGCCAACCTGCCCAACGTCTTGTCAGTCGCATCAACCAGGAACCACTCCCGCTTGACCTCGGCAGGTTTAGCACTCATCGTTTTCATTCCAACCATCTCCGTACATAGAAGGCATGTGGCGTCCAGCCGCGGGCGTCGTCACAGATACGCTGCTGAACGAAAGGCGCGAAACTATAGCGAATCGTGAACTGCCGCGCAAGCGCTGATCGGCGCCGACGAAGAGCGCGCGGACAAAAAAAAGCGCGGTCGCCAAACGGCGCCGCGCCAATCTACCACCAAAGGAGGATGGAGGATCCATGAATGACTAAGCCACCACACTTAATCATTATGTTAGTAGTTTCGAATATTAGAGATTGGTTGTCAACACTTTTTTGTCGCAACCGTCGGCGACCGCCATTCAGCTCTTGAGCAGAGTCCCCACGCCGGCATCGGTCAACAGCTCCAGCAACACCGCATGCTGCACCCGACCATCGATGATATGGGCCTTGGCGACTCCCGACTTGATGGCATCGAGCGCGCACTGGATCTTCGGCAACATGCCGCCAGCGATGGTGCCGTCGGCGATCAGCGCATCGACTTCGGCGGCGCCCAGGCCGGTCAGCAGCTTGCCGTCGGCGTCGAGCACGCCGGGCGTGTTGGTCAGCAGGATCAGCTTCTCCGCGCCGAGCACACTGGCGATCTTGCCGGCGACGATATCGGCATTGATGTTGTAGGCGGCACCATCGGCCTCGGAGAACCCCACCGGCGCGATCACCGGGATGAAGCCACTGTCATCCAGCGTGGCGACGATGGTCGGATCGATCGACGCCACCTCTCCCACGTGACCGAGATCGCCGTCGTGATCGTCGAGGGTGAGCTTGCGGGCCCGAATCAGCCCGCCGTCCTTGCCGGTCAGGCCCACCGCCCGGCCACCGTGCCGGTTGATGAGGCTGACGATGTCCTTGTTGACCAGCCCGCCGAGCACCATCTGCACCACGTCCATCGTCTCGCCGTCGGTGACCCGCATCCCCTGGATAAAGGTCGATTCCTTGCCAAGCCGCTCCAGCAGGCGCCCGATCTGCGGCCCACCGCCGTGCACGACCACCGGATTGATGCCCACCTGCTTGAGCAGCACGATGTCACGCGCGAAGCTGCTTTTGAGGCGCTCGTCGGTCATGGCATTGCCGCCATACTTGATGACGATGGTCTTGCCGGCGTAGCGCTGGATGTACGGAAGCGCCTCGGTCAATACCGAGGCGATGGTCTTGGCGCGATCTTTTTCCATGAGCGTAGCTATCGAGTCGTTTGTGATTGGGCCGGCGCCTTGCCGGTCAGCCTGTCCCGCGCCAGCAACAGCAGCGCGGCGACGGCACCGCCGATGGCGCCGTAGAGATGGGAGTTCACCACCACCGGCCCACCGGCCATGTCACTGGTGCCGGGCAGCGAACCGAACAGCTGTTCCCAACCGAGTTTGGCCACGAACAGGGCCAGCAGCAACACGGCAAAGCGGGTGTCCCGCCCCAGCAGGCGGATGCCGCCGGCAATGAACAGGCCGTGCAGCAGACCGGAGAGCCCGACGTACCAGATCAGCCGGGGATCGAACAAATAGAGCCCGCCGGTGACGAACAGCGCGCTGACCAGCAGGATCCACAGCCATTCGACGACGCTGAACTCCTCGTCGAAGAACCACCAGACCATCAGCAACCCGGCCAGATTGAGCAGCAGGTGGCTCCAGCCCAGATGGACGAGATTGCCGGTCAGCAACAGCCACCACGCGCCCTGCCCGATGGCGTCGCGGTCGTATCGCAGCACGGTATCCAGCCCCAGCGCCTGGAGCACCGTGCTGACGAGCGCAACGACGATGGGAATCCACCAGACCGGCGGAAGAGGAAACGGCGACATAGAGCGGCCCTGCTAGAATGATGGCCCGCGATTCTACCGCAAAAGCGAAGGAGCCAGCATGACCATCGCCATCATCGGTACCGGCCTGATGGGCACGGCCACCGCCCGACGCCTCCACCAGCAAGGCGAAGCGGTGATCGCCTGGAACCGCCACGCTGCCACCGCCCGAGAGCGGCTCGGCCCCGGCATCACCGTGGTCGAACGGATCGACGACGCCGTGCAGACGGCCGACACCCTGCTGCTGTTCCTGGCCGATGCGGGCGCCATTGCCGAGGTGTTGCTACCGCTTCCGCCGGAAGCGCTCGTCAGCAAGAGCATCGTCCAGATGGGTACCATCGCGCCGTCGGAGAGCCGTGATCTGTCGCGGCGCTTCACGACCGCTGGCGCCGACTACCTCGAAGCACCGGTGCTCGGCAGCCTGCCGGAGGCCGCCGCCGGCACACTGCTACTGATGGTCGGTGCGACACCGGCCCTGTTCGAGCGCCACGAACCCCTGCTGTCCCGGCTCGGCAAGGCGAGGCGGATCGGTCCCGTTGGCAAGGCCGCGGCAGTCAAGCTGGCAATGAATCAGCTGATCGCCGGGCTGACGGCCAGTTTCGCCCTGAGCCTCAACTTCGTCATGGCCGAAGAGGTGGACGTGGCGCAGTTCATGGAGATCCTGCGCGAATCGGCCCTCTACGCCCCCACCTTCGACAAGAAACTCGGCAAGATGCTGGCCTCCGACTATGACAACCCCAACTTTCCGCTGAAGCATCTGGACAAGGACGTCAAGCTCTTCCTTCGTGCCGCGGCCGAACACGCGCTGAACACCGCACTGCTCGAAGGGGTGGAATCGGTATTGGCCGACGCGCTGGCGGCCGGACGCGGCGAGCAGGACTATTCGGCGCTGCGCGAGAGCATCTGATAGAGACGCAGATAGGCCTCGGCGCTGTGCGCCCAACTGAAGTCCTGCGCCATCGCGGCGCGCTGCATCCGCCGCCAGTTCTCCGGCTCACCATGGAGCCGCAACGCCTCCAGCACCGCGCGATAGAGTCCCGGCTTGCCGAGGCTGTCCATCCAGAAACCGGTGGCCGTGCCATCGGCCAGAGTGGCCGCCGTCGCATCGACCACGGTGTCGCGCAATCCGCCGGTGGGATAGACGATCGGCAACGTACCGTAAGCCTGGCTGTACATCTGGTTCAGCCCGCAGGGCTCAAAGCGGGACGGCATCAGAAACGCATCGCTGCCCGCCTCGATCAGATGCGCCAGCGCCTCGTCGTAGCCGACCAGCCCGCCCACCTTTTCCGGCCAGCGGCTCATCGCCTCGGCCAGCCGCGCCTCGAAGCGGGATTCGCCCGACCCCTCGATAACGATCTGCAACGGCAGCTTCACCAACTCCGGCAACGCATCGAGAATGATGTCGATGCCCTTCTGCTCCACCATCCGGCCCACATTGCCCAGCAGCAGCACGTCGGGATCGTGGGGCAGGTCGAGCCGGCGCTGCAATGCCAATTTGTTCTCCACCTTGCGTTCCAGCCGGCCGGCATCGTAGTTCTCGGCGATCAGCGGATCGACGGCCGGATTCCAGGTGTCGGTGTCGATGCCATTGAGAATGCCCACCAGATCGTCCGAACGGTACAGCAACAGTCCCGCCAGGCCGTAGCCAAACTCGTCGTGCTTGATCTCTTCCGCATAGGTGGGGCTCACCGTGGTGATGCGGTCCGCATAGACCAGCCCGCCCTTGATGAACGACAGCATGTGATGGAACTCGACCCCGTCGTGGGACCAGGACGACGGCGGCAGATCGAGCGTCCGGTGCAGCTCCGCCGGATAGATGCCCTGATAGGCGAGATTGTGGATGGTGAAGATCGTTGGCGTCGTCAGTTGTTCCTGATGCATGTAGACCGGCAGCAGGCCGGTCTGCCAGTCGTTGCAATGCACCAGATCGAAACGCCGCCGCACCGCCGAGCGCCCCGCCAGCACCCGGGCCAGCGCCTGATTGAACAGGCCGAAGCGGATCGGGTTGTCGGACCACTCCGCCCCCTCATCGTCGAGATAGGGATTGCCGGCCCGCTCGGCAAACAGCGGATGGTCCACCAGCCACAGCCGCACGTCACTGCCCGGCAGCTTGGTCTCACGGATGATGGCGTAACCGCGGATCGTCGAGACATAGCCGATGACCCGCGTCTTCACCTGCGCCAGCACCCGCGCGTAGGCCGGCAGGGCAAGGGTCACATCGACGCCGAGGTCGAGCAGCGCCCGCGGCAGAAAACCGGCCACGTCGGCCAGACCGCCAGTCTTGATCAGCGGGTAGGCCTCGCTGGCGACGAACAGCACCCGCAGCTTTCTCAGCTTGCCCATGAACTTTCCGACCAACCGATCCGTCTAGCCCGAACGTTTCATGAGAAGGCGGGATGTTGGGGAAATCTCGGCAAGGTCGTTTTGTTCGATTCGCTGAACAGCATAGCCGTCGCTATGGTTACAGGCGAATCGGGCAAAATGGCCGCCGAGACTCTTCCAAAAGCCGCAGAGCGGCGCTGGCAACAGATCACACTCTGCCAATATTCCATTATTTTCTATACAAATCATGTCGTTATGATCGGCTTTCAGCGTTCTCGTGAAATATTCGGGCTAGGTTTCGAGTTTGAGAATCAGGCCACCAAGCGGCGGCAACGTCATATTGAGTGAATGCGGCAGATTCATCCACGGCTCCGGCTCCGACACCAGATAGTCGAAGTTGCCCGTGTTGCTGCCACCATAGTAGGTGGAGTCGGAGTTGAAGACCTCGTGGTAACGCCCCGGTGCCGGCACGCCGATGCGGTAGTTCTCCCGCACCACCGGGGTGAAGTTGAGCACGACGACGACGAAGTCGGCGCCGTAGCGACGCTGGAACGAAATCACCGACTGCGCCGCGTCATTGCAGTCGATCCAGGCGAAGCCGTCGCTGTAGAAGTCGTCGCCGTGTAGTGCCGGCAACTCGCGATAGAGACGGTTGAGGTCGGAGACGAGCTTGTGGATGCCAGCATGCTCGCGATGGTCGAGATAGGACCATTCGATCGGCCGCGTCTCCGACCACTCCTCGTACTGTGCCAGCTCCCCTCCCATGAACAGCAGCTTCTTGCCTGGATAGCAGTAGTGATAAGTGTAGAGCAGCCGCAGATTGGCGAACTGCTGCCAGCGGTCGCCCGGCATCTTGGCGATCATCGACCCCTTGCCGTGGACCACTTCGTCGTGGGAGAACGGCAGCACGAAGTTCTCGGTGAAGCTGTAGAGCATGCCGAAGGTGAGGTTGTTGTGGTGGTAGTGGCGGTGCACCGGATCCTTCGCCATATAGCTCAGCGTGTCGTGCATCCACCCCATGTTCCACTTCATCGAGAAGCCGAGCCCGCCAAGATAGACCGGCCGCGACACCTGCGGCCAGGAGGTGGACTCCTCGGCGATCATCAGCACTCCGGGAAACTCCTCGCCGACGACGCTGTTCAGGTGTTTGATGAATTCGATGGCCTCGAGGTTCTCGTTGCCACCATAGCGGTTCGGCAACCATTCACCCGGCTCGCGGGAGTAATCGAGATAGAGCATCGAGGCCACCGCGTCCATGCGGATGCCGTCGATGTGGAACTCCTCGATCCAGTAGATCGCACTGGAGATGAGGAAGTTCTTCACCTCGTTGCGGCCGAAGTTGAAGATCTTGGTGCCCCAATCCTTGTGCTCGCCCAGGCGCGGATCCTCGTGCTCGTAGAGCGCCGTGCCATCGAAACGGGCCAGCGCCCAATCGTCCTTCGGAAAATGGGCCGGCACCCAGTCGAGGATGACGCCGATCTCATGCTGATGGAGGTAGTCGATGAAGTAGCGCAGATCGTCCGGCGTACCGAAGCGGGAGGTGGGCGCGTAGTAACCGGTCACCTGATACCCCCAGGAGGCATCGAGCGGGTGCTCGGTGATCGGCAGCAACTCCACATGGGTGTAGCCGAGCGGCTTGAGGTAATCCACCAGGCGCCGGGCCAGCTCGCGGTAGTTGAGGAAGTTGCCCTGCTCGTCCAGCTGCCAGGAACCGAGATGGACCTCGTAGATCGCGACGGGCGCATGCATCCACTCCCATTTGGCGCGCTGCTCGATCCAGCGGCCATCACGCCAGTCGTGGCTCGACGGCGCGGTCACCACGGAAGCCGTCTTCGGGCGCAGTTCCGCCTGCTGGGCATAGGGATCGAACTTGGTCAGCACCTCGCCGCTGGCGGCATTGCGCAGCTCGAACTTGTAGACGATGCCCGGCTCCAGTTCGGGGATGAAGATCTCCCAGACACCGCTGTCGCCACGGTTGCGCATCGGATGACGCCGGCCATCCCACTGGTTGAAGTCACCGACGACGCTGACTCGCCCCGCATTGGGCGCCCAGGTGGCGAAGATCACACCGGGAATGCCGTCGATGGTGGCCGTGTGGGCACCGAGATGCCGATAGATGTGCCAGTGATGCCCCTTGGAAAAGAGGTGCAGATCGAACTCCGGGATCAGCACTCCAAAGCTGTATGGATCGTAGAAATCGAAGGCGTGCCCGGTCTTGTCGATGGCATGGAGACGATAGTGTTGCGGCAGGGCATCGGCCGGTCCATGCCAGACGAAGAAATCGGTCTGCTCGATCCGCCGCATCGGCAGGCGGTCGTCACCGATGGTCAGGCTCTCCACATGGGGCGCGAAGAGGGTGATGTCCACCATTCCCTCCTGTTCCGCGGGATGGCGACCCAGCACGCCGAACGGGTCGTGACACTGACCATTGATCAGCCGTTGCTGCGCCTGCGTTACCTTATTGCTTGCATCAACCATGAATTGGCACCCAAAATCCCCGACAACCTGTCAGCACTCTCCACCGCTGGCCGACAGCCGATCCGTCACCGGCAAACCGCCCGACGATGAAATCGAAGCCGCCGCCAGATACACTGATGGGGTTATCACCCTGCCCAGCGCAGAATGGAATGACAGACTATTCTTTCATTGATTCAGGTCAACATGAAAGCCGTTTTTTTCGTAACACTGACACTACGGCCCGGAACTGCGACGCACATTGGAGATTTCCAATTCGGCATCGATCCGATCAAGGCCGGCGGTCGGCCGGATACCCGGCAGAACGGGCTTGTCTGATCGATTTCAGACCGCCGCAAGGCACGCGTCGAAGCGCGCCCCTGGCGGTGGGCAGAGATCTCGTAGCGG
Source organism: uncultured Thiotrichales bacterium (assembly GCA_964614535.1). Classification (GTDB taxonomy): domain Bacteria; phylum Pseudomonadota; class Gammaproteobacteria; order UWMA-0217; family UWMA-0217; genus JALSHZ01. Next base: position 76,694 of record CAZTOZ010000017.1, read on the forward strand.
CTCACCGACGCCTCGTCGGGCATCGATCCGACCGTTCAGGAAGAGCGGCTGGAGAGCTTCGTTCAAAAAGACAAAACCAGGATCCACCCCATGCTGCACAATCCCACACCCCGTTTCGTCAGCCGGCTCACCAAGGAAACCCTCGCGCTCGTACTGGCCGGCGGCCGCGGCTCCCGACTCAAGGAGCTGACCAGCTGGCGCGCCAAACCGGCCGTACCGTTTGGCGGCAAGTTCCGCATCATCGACTTTCCACTATCCAATTGCATCAACTCGGGCATACGACGCATCGGCGTCATCACCCAGTACAAGGCGCACTCACTGATCAAGCACATCCAGAGCGGGTGGAGTTTTCTGCGCGGGGAGTTCAACGAATTCATCGAACTGATGCCGGCGCAGCAGCGCATAGAGAACGCCTGGTACCAGGGCACGGCGGACGCCGTGTTCCAGAACCTGGACATCATTCGCAATCAGGAGCCGAAACACATCCTGATTCTGGCCGGTGACCACATCTACAAGATGGACTACGGCCCGATGCTGGCCGAGCACGTGGAAAACGACGCCGATCTGACCATCGGCTGCCATGAAGTACCGATCGAGGAGGCCACCGAGTTCGGCGTCATGAGCGTCGACGAGAACAACCGCATCATCGACTTCAACGAAAAACCGGAAGAGCCGGACTGCATTCCCGGCCGTCCCGACACCGCGCTGGTCTCGATGGGCTTCTACATCTTCAACGCGGAGTTTCTCTACGAACAGGTCATCCTGGATCACCAGGACCTCTTCTCCGACCACGACTTCGGCAAGAACATCATCCCCCGGGCGATGAAGGGACACCGCGCCTTCGCCTACTCCTCCATCGATCCGAAGTCCGAAAAACAGAGCTACTGGCGCGACGTCGGCACCATCGACTCGTTCTGGCGCGCCAACCTGGAGCTGATCGGCATCGAACCCGAGCTCAACCTCTACGACGAGGACTGGCCGATCTGGACCTACCAGACCCAGGCGCCGCCGGCGAAGTTCATATTCGACGAGGACGACCGGCGCGGCATGGCCATCGACTCGATGGTCTCCGGCGGCTGTATCGTCTCCGGCGCGACGATTCGCCACTCCCTGCTGTTCTCCCACGTCTTCGTCGACGAGCATACGCTGGTGGAGGACTCCGTGATCCTGCCGGACGTGCACATCGGCGCCAATTGCCAGATCAGAAAGGCGGTGATCGACCGCGGCTGCATCGTCCCGGACAACACCATCATCGGCGCAAACCCCGCAGAGGACCGCCGCCTCTTCCGCGTCACCCGCGAAGGCGTCACGCTGGTGACACCGGAAATGCTAGGGCAGGAACTACACAAGGTTCTGTAGGCCGAACAGACTGTCGCGGAGAGCCTGATGTTGCGCAAAACCCTGCCGTTCCTGTTCATCCTGCTGGCGGTACTCATTCTCGTCTGGTCGCTGCCGCAATGTTCATCCCCCCCGCGGAACAACGCGCCGGAAGCACTTTCGCCACCATCCACGGCGGATTCGACCCCGGCCACGCCAGCGCCACCACCATCGGGCGATGCGGCAACAGCGCTCCCGGAACCCGCCGCGCAACCAGAGCCACCAGCCGGGGCGGACGACGACACCCCCCAGCCTCCCGGACCCGCCGACGACACCGAACCCAGCACCGCCCTATCCCCGGCAGCAGACAGTGGCGACGACGCCTCGCAGGCCACGACAGAGGAAACCGGAGACGACACAAGAAACGAGGACGCAACGGAGAAGGAGACGCCCCCAGGCAACGACGAACCTCCAACGGAAGAGAAGACAGACAACGCGGACAAACCGGTGAACGAGAGCAACGAGGGCAAAAACCCGCCCCCATCGAGCACGGCGGATCCACCACCAGCGCCATCACCGGGGCAAGCGCGGCAACAGACGCCATCGACCATCATCCTCGACGGCCTGCAGTTCGCCACCGACTCCGATCAGCTGGTGGAGGGCTCCGAAGCAGTGCTGGAGAACGTCATCACCAGTCTGAAAAACAACCCCGAGATCCGGCTGGAGATCGCCGGCTATACCGATGATCGCGGCGACGCCCTCTACAACCGCATCCTCTCACGCCGCCGCGCCGAAGCGGTCATGATCTATCTGGTGGAGCACGGCATCGACGCGCGACGCCTCACCGCCGCCGGCTATGGCAGCGACGACCCCATCGCCGACAATGCCACCGAAGAGGGCCGCCGCAAGAACCGCCGGGTGGAACTGCACATCCGCTGAACCGGGAAGGCGCTCACCACCATTTCGGGTTGTTCTCGATGAACTTCATCGTTGCGTCATATTTGGGCGCCTCCTCGCGGGGCTCGTAGAGATACTCCTTGATGCCCCAGCTGCCCCACTTGGAGTAGAGGCTCGGCGAAGCGTAGTGGACGAACAACGTGCCCCCGATATGCCTCCACCCCCGATAGAGCTCGTCATAGAGCCGCTTGATCGCCGGGTTGCGGTTGGCACCGGTATACAACGCCATGATCTGCGGGTCGTTGACATCGTCGCCGACACCGACGAAATGCTGCCCCCCCTCATAGGCAACGAGCGGCAGATCGTACTTGGCGGCCACCTCCCGGTTCTTTTTCAGCTTGACGAGCAAACGCGGCAACTCCACTTTCGACACGTGTTCGATCAGTTGCTCCTGCGACAGCTTGCGCAGATCAGGCGCGTCCTCCCTCTCCATATCGACACCGAAATAGGCCGCGACCGCCAGCACGTCCGTGTGTTTCCAGGCATCCTTGTGCGACAACAGCAGATTGCTCATCCACGGATCGACGGTCTGCGTCGCCATCACCCGCACCAGCCGGTCGGCACCGCCGAACACCGCCTCCCAGATGCGGAAAATCTCCACCGACCGCTCCGAATAGTAGCGCCAGCCGGCGTGATACATGTTCTCGTCCAGCTTCTTCTCCACGCCTTTTTCACGCGCATAGCGATTCTGGCTGAACATACCATTCCACACTTCGTTGGAATATTCGATGAATACATTGAGACCCGGATCGAGATGCGCCTTCACATACTCGGCGTAGCGGCGCACGTAATCGTCGTCGGCCTTGTGCGGCAACGTCACCCAGATGTCCCGTTGCAGGATGTTGCCGAGCTTGACGATCACCTCCACCGGAAAGCCCCGATCCTGCCAGGTGGCATCGGCCCAGGTGGGGCGCTCGTCCCAGCGCTCGATCTCGGAGTCGTTGGTATCCCCGGCATCCATGAAACGCAGCACCGAAAAATCCTTCAGAAAACGGAGAAAAGCCGGATTGAAGACGATCTCCCGGGCGTGCGATTCAAAGGGGAGATATTTTCCTTCACCACAGGCCTGCGCATCGAAAACCTGACGGTAGGGATCCCCTGCACAAATGCCGCCGGGCATGGTGATGCGGATATTGCGCACGGGGTTCTTGTCGTCCGACTGCTTGATCTTGAGATAGAGGCCACACTCTCCGCCACCGAGATGGATCACCGCCCGGTTTTTCTCCTGCTGCTTCACATCGGCACAGCCGAACTGCATCTTGCCATTGCCCTCCCAGCGAACGACATAGTCGCCACGCGGCAACATGTGCGGCGGAATGTCCCAGAACATCGGACTGGAGACGGAGCCCCGACCATTGAATGTCTCGATCCAGCCGTGCGCGTCGAACGTCACCTCCGCCCCGTCCTCGGCAAAAAAAGGCCGGGAAACCCTGAAGATATCGACGAAAGGGTAACTGGTGGTCCAGTCCACCGGCGCATTGACATTGATGCCGATCGGCGACCGACCGTGGCTGCCCAGCTTGGCCGCATGCCCCTTCCATGCCTTGGAAACGGCGGAAAAATCGAACGGCTCGCCAATATCGGCCTCCGAGGAGCAGGCCGATAGAGAGAGGAGAAGAAAAAATACGCCAATCAGATGTTTCATAGACATTCGCGGATTCCCCAAGTGACTGGCGTGCAACGGAACGCGCTCAGGCAAACGCCAGATTGTCGCGATCGAGCACCAGCTTGTAGTAGATCAACAGCCCCACGCCGAGCACACCAATGGATGCTGCGGAAAAGACGATGCGCGCCGTTTCAGTATCGGCGAACAGGTTGCGCCCATAGGCGAACAATGCAACGAACAGCAAGCCCACGGCAAACAATACGAGCTCATAGTAGTTGCTGTACCCCTGGCGTTGGCGCAGCAGAACCTTGTACGTGAGGTAACCGATCATGGATCCAACGGCCATGCCGAGAATGAAGCCCGGCAGGTCGAACAACTGGTAACCGACGGTGCTGAACACGACCCGTAGCGCCACCACGGACAACGACACGATCGCGGTGATCTTCGGTTCGTTGTGGGCGATGAACACAGCGCTGTGGAAATCGCTCAACACCATGAACCAGATCATCAATACGATATATTGCGAGATCCAGCCCGCATCGTGGTAAGCCTCCGGGTAGAGGTAACCAAAAAAGTAGGGAGCGGCAAACCAGGAAAATATCAGCATCGCGCCGATCAACGGCAACAGCACCTTCTTCAGGTCCGTCATGATGTGATGAAAGCTGCCCTCGCTGTCCCGCGAGGCTTCCGAGAGCGCCGGATAGACGAGACGCCCCATCAAAATGGCGGAAATGCTGTAGAAAATGGCCGCGAACGTGAAACCGATCTGGTAGACGCCCAGTTCAGACAGACTACCGATCTTGCCGAGGATCAGCTTGTCCATGTGCTCGGTGAGAAAGGTCGCCAGCGTACCGAAATAGATCCACTTGCCGAAGTGCACGATCTCCCAGAAATAGGCCTTGACGAACGCAAAACGGTAGAAATCTCGCGGTGTGAAGAAATGACTGACCAACGCCAGCGTAAAACCATTGACGAGGTGCGAAAAGACCAGCGCCCAGATACTACCGGTGAACCAGGCGATCAGCACCGTCGCCACCGCCGTGACCACCTGGGCGATGAATTCGAGTTTCAGCTCGGGCATCACATCCATCCGCCGCTGCAACACCGACATGTAGATCGACTTGAAGCTGAACAGAATCAGTGACAACCCCGCCACATAGAGATAGGAAGTCAGCTCCGGCACTTCGTAGAAATCCGCCAGCAACGGCGCAATCAGCAGAATGACGAGATAGAGCACGACCCCGCGGCCGATTTGCATATACCAGGCCGTGGAGCAGAAATCCTTCCGCTCGCCCTTCTCGTTGCGAATCACGCTGTCGTAGATACCGACGTCGGAGAGCATCATCATGCCGATGATGACCGTGGTGATGATGGCCGCGATGCCGAACATCTCCGGCACCAGCAACCAGGCCAGCACCAGATTGGACAGAAAGCGGATCCCCATGCCGGAGACATTGAAAAAAATCACCAGCAGGCTCTTGCCGAGCACGGACGTCTTGTCACTCATTGTTCTCTTCCTTGTGAACACGGCTACGCATAGCTGCCTTCCATCCCGGCGGGTTCCTGCGTTTCCTGTTCTACGTCTTCCATGTAGTTGATGTTGCGGACGGCTCGCGCCAGCGCCAGGGTAATCCAGATCACCAGGATGATCGTGCTGAAATAACTGGTGAAGGCGAACTGCAGGCTCAGCGATATGATCACCGCCGCCAGCGCCTGGGAGAATGCCCGCGGAATGCTGTACTTGGGTAGCGGCCCGTCGCTCTCGGCCTCCAGCGCGTCGATGTCATCCTCGTCGTCGGTCGAGATGTTGCGCACCAGATAGAAGTAACCGCGTAACAAGATATAGAGGAACAGCAGCAAGCAGACGAGCCCCCACTCGATCGCCAGGTGGATATAGCCGTTCACCATGTCGATGATGCCCATGCCCTGCACCAGCTTCTGCATCCGCGGATCGCGCTTGTAGAGCCGCGTCCCGAACCACAGATGATCGGGGATGACCTCCAGCGACGTCTTCAGCAGCAGCGCCCGATACTCGAAGGTGCCATGCGTATCGACCTTCTTGAACGAGACATCCTCGGCCGCCGGCGGCCGGAACGACTCATAGGCGAACACCGAGACGATACCGATCAGAAACAGCGGGATGAACAACATGCGCCGGACCTGGGGGCGCATGCCAAAGACGGCGTAGGCGACAAACAGCACGATGACACCCAGCAACGCACCGCGCGATCCGGTCCAGTAGACCGCCGGCAAGATCAGCAACACCAGCAGGATGCGGATCACCCAGGAGATGCGGTTGATCTTGGCCACCGCCAGGAACATCGCCAGATGGACGGTGAGATAGAAACCCAGCGTGATCGGCCCCGTCAATGTTGCGGCCGCGCGGAGGAAACCTCCCCGCCACTCGTAGAAAGCCTCGCCGGGCGGCAATATCCCCATCGCCAGCGCGATGTCCACATGGGGCTTCCACTCCAACAGCACCTCGACGTAGGCGAAGAAGGTGACGATGAAACCGCCGAAGACCATCGCGACCATCAGCCGGTAGAACGAGTCCCAGCTGCGAATCCCCCGGCTGATCACGAAGTAGGGCAGAAAGACGTCGGTAAACAGCGCGAAGGTGTCGCGAATCGCCTGCGGATAGGTGAATTCGAACTCGAAACTGGGCCGGAAGTTGCCGACCGCGAAAATGAGGATGATCGCCAGAAAGGCCCAGTCGATCTTGCGTACCCGGAACGCCTCCTCCACCAGAATCTTGAACACCAGTGGCAGGAAGAAGATCAGCGCCATGGCCCCCTGCATGCGAAAGTCGAACAGGTTGATGCCGCCCACCAGCGGAAACACATAGGTATAGGGGAACGCCGTGAAAAGAACGAGATAGGCCGCAATGTTCTTCTCGACGTCGTTCTTGAGGTAGACGATCTTCAGCAGCAGCAGAAACGGGATGATGACGTAGAACGACTGCGACAGAAACACCACCACCGTGAACCCGGCCCAGGCAAAGGCATGGGGGCGCATGTCCTGCTCCTTGTCGATCAGGCGCATGACGCCGAGCGCAAGCGCCACGCACAAAAGGATGAAGACCAGCGCCTTGATGATTCCCAACACGATATCGTTCCGTTTTCAGGCCCGCCGCGGCACGACCCGCGCAGACAATGGACAAGGTACCCGAGTGTAGCCAACCCGCCGGCACCGGAATATCGAACAGTCCTCAGATAGACAACAATCCACAACCCCCAGGCAGAACGGTTACACTGGTCGCCATCTTCCCGCGGCCATGGAGACATCGACCATGTACTATCTCATACCCATCCATCAGGTTGCCGCCATCATCTGGGTGGGCGGCATGTTCTTCGCACACATGGCGCTGCGCCCGGCGGCGCTGGCCACGCTGCAACCACCGCAACGGCTGCCCCTGTTCGCCAAGGTCTTCAGCCACTTCTTTCGCTGGGTCTGGCTGAGCGTCATCGCCCTGCTGGTCACCGGCTTCATCCTGCTGTTCGGCTGGTTCGGCGGAATGAAGGGCGCACCGATCCACGTCCACCTGATGCTCACGCTGGGGCTGGTGATGACCCTCATCTACCTCTTCATCTTCTTCGTCCCCTATGGCCGCCTGAAACAAGAGGTCGCGGCACAGAACTGGCCCAAGGCCGGCAAGGCGCTCGACACCATCCGCAAGCTGGTGGTCACCAACCTCACGCTGGGAATGGTCATCGTCATCACCACCGCCGCCGGCCGTTACCTCGGATTGTAGGCCGCAGACACAAAAAAGCCCGCGTTTCGCGGGCTTTTTTGCCTGATTTGCCTGACGATCAGGGCTTCAAGGTGGCGATGAAGGCCGCCAGATTCTCGATGTCGGCATCGCTCAGACCGGCGGTCATCGCCTTCATCGTCGCGTTGTCGCGCTTGCCGCTCTTGAACGCATGCAACTGCTCCTTGACGAACGCGGCATCCTTACCGGCCAGGGTCGGATTCAGCGCCGGATTGGGGCTGACGCCGTTGGCGCCATGACACCCCTGGCACATGGCGAACTTGGCCTTACCGGCCGCCGCATCACCGCCGGCCAACGCCACCGTCGAAGACAGCGCCAACGCCGTGGCGAGGACCACTTTGGACAACTTTTTCATAGGACTCTCCGTAAACTCAATGGGAAAACGCCAGCCCGAACTGGCGCGACAAGACCCTCGGGCCTCGAGCGAACCCTTCAGGATTCGCGGTTGGGTGGAATGATTGCGGGGCACTTTCTATCAGATGCCCAATGGCCTTGCAAACCGGTTTTTTCCGATCCCGAGACCCCGGTTACAGAATGGTCTCACCGTAGTCCGTGTTCAGTCGGCGTTCAGCCATGATCCTTTTCGGCGACGGCCACCGTATAGGTCCGGCCCTGCTTGAGCTTGCGATAGTTGCCGAACACCTCGGTGAGATTGCGCTTCATGAACTGCCGCAGGCCATTGATGGTCACCACATAGAACCGCCCACCCGCCTTCAACCGGTGACGCCCCTCGTACAGCCACAGCGTCAGCAGCTCCTTACCCACCTTTGCCGGGATGTTGGAGGCGATGAGATCGAAACGGGCAGTGGCGGGCAGGTGGTCGAAACCGTTGCTCAGCAACGCCTCGGCGTTGTCGATGCCATTGAGGGCGAGATTGCGGTTGGCGTAGTCGACGGCGACGAAGTCCTTGTCCACCAGTAGCGTCCGGCCCTGCGGCGCCTTCCTTGCCAACAGCATGCCGATGGGTCCGTAACCACAACCCAGATCGAGGCAGTCGTCCGCAGCGGAGATCTCCAGATGGTCGCCGAGCAGCCGCGTGCCCTCATCGAGCTCGCGCGGGGAGAACAGCCCCCAGGTGGTACGAAACCGCAACGGCTCACCACCCAGCGTCGCCGAGAACTCGATGTCCTTGCGCAAGCTGGCGAGATAGGCCGCCGTCTCCATCAGCCCAGCACCCGAAAGGCAGCCTCGGAGAGCCGCTGGAGTCCGGCCGCATCGGCGCCGAGCCAGCAGAAATGCCCCATCTTGCGGCCGGGGCGCGGCTCGGCCTTGCCATAGAGATGCAGCTTGACCTCGGGATGGGCCAGCAGACCGGCCCAGTCGGGATCACCCGCCGCCCACAGATCACCAAGCAGATTCACCATCACCACCGGCGACAGCAACGTCGTCGCCCCAAACGGCAGGCCGCAGATGGCCCGCAGCTGCTGTTCGAACTGGGAAGTGATGCAGGCATCGATACTGTAGTGCCCGCTGTTGTGGGTACGCGGCGCGATCTCGTTGACCAGCAGCCGCCCACCCCGTTCGACGAAGAACTCGACCGCCATCACCCCCTGGTAGTCCAACGCTTCGGCCAGCGCCACGGCCTGGTCCTGCGCCTGCCGCTGCAGCGCCTCGTCCAGCGCGGCCGGCACGGTGGAACGATGCAGAATGCCGTTGCGGTGCTCGTTCTCGGCCACCGGGAAAACGCTGACCCGCCCGTCGACGCCACGGGCCAGCACCACCGACACCTCCAACGCCAGCTCGATGCGCTGCTCCAACACGCAGGCAGCCTCTTCCAGCCGCGCAAAGGCGGTGCGCACCTCGTCGGGCGAGCCGACGACGATCTGCCCCTTGCCGTCGTAACCAAACTCGGCAATCTTCAAAATGGCGGGAAAGACGAAATCGGCAGGCAGCCGGTCGATGTCGGCAACGCTTTCGATGACGGCAAACGGTGCAGTGGCCAGCCCGGTCTCGCGGATGAAGCGCTTCTCGCGGATGCGGTTCTGCGTCTTCTCCACCGCATCGCCATGGGGACAGACCCGTGTCCACCGGGCCAGCCGGCGTAGCGTATCGGCCGGAATGTTCTCGAACTCGGTGGTCACCACCGCACAACGCTCGCCCATCCGGCGCAACGCCTGCTCGTCGCGGTAGTCCGCTTCGATATGCTCGTCGGCGAGACCGCCGGCCGGGCTGGCGGGATCGGGATCGAGAACGACGACGCGATACCCCATCGTCCGTGCCACCGTGGTGAACATCCGCCCGAGCTGGCCCCCGCCGAGCATGCCGATGGTCGCACCGGGCGAAATCATGACGCGGCGGGGGGCAACGTCATGTCGAGGGCCTGCTGCCGCTGCTCGGCGCGAAAGGCCCGCAGCTTCTCATCCAGCGCCGCGTCGTGGCGCGCCAGCATCGCCACGGCGAACAGCGCGGCATTGATCGCACCGGCCTCACCGATGGCGAAGGTCGCGACCGGCACCCCTTTCGGCATCTGCACGATGCTGTAGAGCGAATCCTGGCCGCTCAGATGACGCGAAGGCACCGGCACCCCGAGCACCGGCACCGGGGTCTTGGCCGCCAGCATCCCCGGCAGATGCGCGGCACCGCCGGCACCAGCGATGATACAGTGCAGCCCGCGCGCCGCCGCCGATTCGGCATAGGCGAACATCTCGTCCGGCGTGCGATGGGCGGAGACCACCCGATACTCGCAGGCCACGCCGAAGCGCTCGAGCATGGCCACCGCATGCTGCATGATCGGCCAGTCACTGTCGCTGCCCATTACCACACCGACTCGTCTCTCCGTCATTGGCTTTCACCCGCCCGTCAAAAAACCGACCTTTATACCGGGAACCCGCCACCGTGCCAACCCCAGCACAGCAAAAGATGTGACAGCCGCCAAACCCGCAAGGTATCATCGCGCGATGCCCGAGCCAGACTACAGCTACGCAACCATCACCTCCCTGCCGCTGGTCAACCGGGGCAAGGTGCGGGAGATCTATGCCATCGACGACGACCATCTGCTGATCGTCACCTCCGACCGAATCTCCGCCTTCGACGTGGTGCTGCCCTCCACCATCCCCGGCAAGGGAGAGGTGTTGACCCAGCTGTCACTGTTCTGGTTCGACAAGACCGCCGGCATCGTGCCCAACCAGCTCACCGGGATGACGCTGGCGCAGGCCTTGCCCGACCCCGCCGAGCGCCGCGGACTGGAGAAGCGCAGCATCGTCGCCAAGCGCCTCACCCCGCTGCCGGTGGAGGCCATCGTCCGGGGCTATCTCATCGGCTCCGGCTGGAAGGACTACCAAAGCACTGGCCAAGTCTGCGGCATCGACCTGCCGCCGGGGCTGCGGATGGCCGACCGACTGCCCGAGCCGCTGTACACACCATCGACGAAGGCCGCCATCGGCGACCATGACGAGAACATCCGCTTCGAGCAGACCGTCGAACTGCTGGGCGAACCGCTGGCCACCACGGTTCGTGACATCAGCCTGCGGATCTACCGGATGGCGGCGGAGCACGCCCGTCGGCACGGCATCATCATCGCCGACACCAAGTTCGAGTTTGGCCTCGACGCCACCGGCAAGCTGCACTTGATCGACGAAGTGCTGACCCCCGACTCATCACGCTTCTGGCCCGCCCAGACCTGGCGGCCCGGCATCTCCCCGCCTTCGTTCGACAAACAGTACGTGCGCGACTATCTGGAGACACTGGCGTGGGACAAGACCGCGCCCGGCCCCGAACTGCCGGCCGAGGTGATCCACAAGACGGCCGAAAAATACCGCGAGGCCCAGCGCCTCCTGACTGGCGGCTGACCAGCCCCATGCCCAAGATCACCGGCACCGGCCATTGCGCCACCTGCCCCATCCGCCATTTGAGCATTTTCGCCAATCTGCGCCCGCAACGGCTCGACAACATCCCGTTTCGCCCACTGATCTCCCGCTATCGGGCCGGCGAGACCATCTACCGGCAAGGCGACCGGGCCGATGCACTGTTCACGGTGCGCAGCGGCATCGTCAAGATCACCAAATCGATGGCCAACGGGCGCAGCCACATCCTCTATCTCGAAACCGGGGGCGCGCTGCTGGGGTGGGACAGTTTTCTCGAAGATCACTACAGCCAGAGCGCCATCGCCGTCTCCGACGTCGAAGTCTGTCACTTGCCGGAACCCGATCTCAACCGCCTACGCCGGAACGACCTGGAGCTGGACAACGCCATTCTGCAGCGCTGGGTCACCAGCCTGCGCCGCGCCGAAAGCCGGATGCTCGACCTCTCGACCCGCAAGGGTTCGGAGAAACTCGCCGCCCTGCTGCTGGAGTGGTGTGCCGACGCCGCGCCCGGGACCTGGGTGGATCTGCCACTGACCCGGGGCGAGCTGGGCGAAATGCTCGGCCTCACGGTGGAGACCATCAGCCGCTTTCTCGCCGACTGGCGCAAGCGCGGCATCATCAGCGAGCAGCAGCGCAAGATCCGCATCGACGATCACCCGGCGCTGGAAGCCATCGCCGACGGCGCCGGCAGACGCGGCGCCAGGAAAGCGTAGCGCCGACGCTGCTATACTGGCCACCCATGAAAATCAATGGCCAACCTCACCGCACCATCTGGCTCGAGGAGCCGGACCGGCTCACCATCATCGACCAGACCCGTCTGCCGCACGAATTCATCACCCGACGGCTCCACGACCTCGACGACGCGGCCCGCGCCATCACCGAGATGTGGGTGCGGGGCGCCCCACTGATCGGCGCCACCGCCGCCTGGGGCATCTGGCTGGCCATACGGGAAGCGCCCACCGATGCAAGCCTCGACCATGCCGCCACGACGCTGCTGGCGACACGCCCCACCGCCGTCAATCTGCGCTGGGCCGTCGAACGAATGACCGCACTGCTGCAACCATTGCCGCCGGCACAACGTCCGGCGGCAGCCAAGGCCATGGCCAAGACGCTCTGCGACGAAGACGTGGAGACCAACAGCCGCATCGGCGACAACGGCGTCGAACCGATCGAGAGACTCTGGCGGCAACACCAACGCACCATCCACATTCTGACCCACTGCAATGCCGGCTGGCTCGCCACCGTCGATTGGGGCACCGCGCTGGCACCGATCTACAAGGCCCACGACGCCGGCATCCCCGTTCATGTCTGGGTGGACGAAACCCGGCCACGCAACCAGGGCGCCAGTCTGACGGCATGGGAACTGGGCGCTCACGGCGTTCCCCATCACGTCATCGCCGACAACGCCGGCGGCCATCTGATGCAGCATGGCGAGGTGGACCTCTGCATCGTCGGCACCGACCGCACCACCCGCGGAGGCGACGTCTGCAACAAGATCGGCACCTACCTGAAGGCGCTGGCGGCTCGGGACAACGACATTCCGTTCTACGTCGCGCTGCCCGGCAGCACCATCGACTGGCGAATCGACGACGGGTTGGCACGAATCCCCATCGAGGAGCGCGCAGCGGACGAGGTGACCCACATCCAGGGCAAATGCGACGACGGTACCATCCGCCGCGTTCAGCTCCCGCCGGACGACAGCCCGGCCCGCAACCCCGCCTTCGACGTGACCCCGGCACGGCTGATCACCGGGCTGATCACCGAACGCGGCATCTGCGAAGCGAGCGAAGCCGGTCTCACCGCCCTCTATCCCGAGAAGTCCGCCTCCGAATGAGCCTGCGTCAGCGACTGCTCGACACCGCACTGGAGACGATCCGCCTCGGCTTGAATCGCGGCGCATCGGGCAACCTCAGCGTCCGAGACGACGACACCTTCCTGATCACCCCGTCGGCCCTTCCCTTCGAACGGTGCAGCGCCGACGACATGGTCCGAATGTCGCTGGACGGACGCTGGGAGGGCGCGCGCAAGCCATCGAGCGAATGGCGCTTCCACCGCGACATCTACCGCCACCGCCCGGACGCCCAGGCGGTGATCCACGCTCACCCGGTCTGGAGCACGACGCTGGCCTGCCTCCACCGCGAGATACCGGCGGTACACTACATGATTGCGCTGGCCGGCGGCGACTCGATCCGCTGCGCGCCCTACGCCATCTTCGGCAGCCAGGCACTCTCGGATCATGCCCTCGACGCCTTGCGGGACCGCAAGGCCTGCCTGCTGGCCAATCATGGACTGCTGTGCCTGGAATCCTCTTTGGAACGAGCCCTGTCACTGGCACAGGAGGTGGAGTTGCTGGCACAGATCTACTGCCAGACATTGAGCATCGGCAACCCCGTGTTATTGAGCGAAGAGGAGATCAGCGCGGTCATCGAGCGCTTTGCCGATTATCGATCGTTGCAAAAGTAACCTTCCCCTTGCAGACCACCGGGTACGGCCGCTGGGGCGATCGGAGTCCCGGGCCACCGGGAAAGGCGTCAGACCACCAGGTCCAGCTCCTCCTGACACAGCGTATCGTCATTGGCCGGCGGCAACCCGTTGAGCGCACTGAGCGGCATCGGTCGATGCAACAGATAGCCCTGCAGAAAGTCGATGCCAACGCTACGCAACACCTTTTCGGTGAGATCGTCCTCGACATACTCCGCAACGGTTCGCGCCTTCATGTGACGGGCCACATGGATGATGGCGACGATCATCGCATTCTCCAGCCCGCCACGGGCCACCTTGCTGATGAGACTGCCGTCGATCTTCACATAGTCCACATCGAGCTGCTGCAGATAGGCGAACGACGACATGCCGCTGCCAAAGTCGTCGAGCGCGAAACGGCAGCCAATCGCCTTGAGACGCCGGATGAAGCGCTGGGCATTGTCAAGATTGGAGATCACCGCGGTCTCGGTCACCTCGAAGGTCACCAGCGAAGGATCGACCTGGTAGGTCTGGAACAGTTGCAACACCTCCCCGAGAAAACGCTCGTTGGAGAGCGACTGGCCGGAGAGATTGATCGAGAAGCTGCATCCGCTGCGCTGCCTGCCTCCCCGGTCACGGTGACCGTTGACCCGCGGATTCTCCGCCATCCAGCGCAGCGCCGAACGGACCACCCAGCGGTCGATATCGAGCGCCAGGCCGTAGTTCTCGGCCACCGGAATGAACTGCGCGGGATAGACCATCCGGCCATCCTTGGCGTGCATCCGCACCAGCACCTCATAGTGGGCCTGGTGACCCTCCGCCTGGGCCACCGAGCAGATCTCCTGCACGTAGAGTTCCAGCCGGTTCTCGCGAATGGCCTGCGGAATGTCGTGGGCACAGCCGGCATGGGACTTGTTCTGCCGCAATTCCTCCGCCGACGCATCCATCACCCGGATCTGGTTCCGCCCCGCGCGCTTGGCGATATAGCAGGCCGTATCGGCGGCATGGAACACCGACTGCAAGTGGCTGTGCTCGCGATCCACTGGCACCACGCCAATGCTGACGCCGATTTCGAACAGACGGCCATGCCAGAAGAAACGGAAATCCCGCACCGCGGCGGAGAGGGCCTCGGCCACCTCCTTGCCACGCTCCAGGCTGGCGCCGGGCAGCAGCACGCCAAACTCATCGCCGCCGATGCGCGCCAGGGTATCGTTGGGGCCCAGACAGGCCTGCAGCTTCGGCGGCAGTTGCTTCAGCAGCGCATCGCCGGCTGCATGGCCACAAGTATCATTGACCGACTTGAACTGATCCAGATCGAGGAACATGACGACATGGCGGGCGCGCGCCATCTCCGCCTGCCGGCAAAGCTGCGTCGCCCGGCGTTTGAATTCGCGGCGGTTGATCAAGCGGGTCAGCGAATCGTGGGCCGCCTCCCATTTGAGGTTGCGCGCCACCTGCTCGGCCCGCGCCGCCTTTTCCAGCAGCTCCCGTTCATGCGCGCGCAAGCCGCGGATGAAGCGCAGCCCCAGCAGCGTGACGATGAGCAGAGGAATCAGGGAAAGCAGCAGAGCACGGTGGAAGTGTTCGCCTTCGAGCGGCGATACCAGGATCAGGGCCTCTGCGCCCATCAGGACGAGAACAGCGCACAGCCCCGCATACAGCATGAGTTTCGTTCCTTGAACCACAGCTAAAATCCGTTTTTGTTGTTGGCCACCTCACGATCGGCGTGATCGTGACGCTCCCTTGGCCCGATGGAGAACGCACAACGGCGCCTCCCCTGGTTCGCGCGAATCATTGCCCCGGCATCCTGCCGGCACGCGATGGGCAAATCGTAAAACAGATCCCCTTTGCGGCAAATAGCGTTAAGCAGGTCCTGATATTCGTAGGCGCTTGATTCACCGTCGGCAGCCGTTGGCAGCTACTCACAATCCGGCCCAACTTCCCCCGGCAAACACATGATTTTCCACACAAACATTCGACCGCCGATCCCGATTTCCACGCCGCTCCTCCGGCGGGCGACAATCGTTCGGAATGAGGAATTGCTCACAGTTTGACCACCCCGCCGGGGGCAATGAACGACTTTGCACCCACCGGGGGAATTGCGGACAATGGGCGCTTTGTCACCGCCGGAACGCCCATGCGCATCATCTCCCTCAACACCAACGGCATCCGGGCCGCGGCCCGCAAGGGGCTGTTCGACTGGCTGCCCGGGCAGAACGCCGACATCGTCTGCCTTCAGGAGACCAAGGCGCAGGCTCATCAGCTCGAAGACGCGCTGTTCCATCCAGCCGGCTACCACTGCCACTACGTGGACGCGGTGAAAAAAGGCTACAGCGGCGTGGCGCTCTACGCGAAACAGGCACCGGACAACGTCGTCACCCGGATGGGCTGCGACGAATTCGACGACGAGGGCCGCTATGTCGAGGCGTGGTTCGGCAAACTGGCCGTCGTCTCGCTCTACGCACCGTCAGGCTCCGCCGGCGACCATCGCCAGGCCTCGAAGGATCGATTTCTCGACTACTTCTTCGACCATCTGCGGGCACTCCGACGCAAACGGCGCAACTACATCCTCTGCGGCGACTGGAACATCGCGCACAAGGAGATCGACCTGAAGAACTGGAAGGCGAACCGGAAAAACTCGGGGTTCCTGCCCCACGAGCGCGCCTGGATGGACCGGATCTTCGACGAGCTGGGCTATATCGACGCGTTCCGCGAGGTGGATCCACGTCCCGACCAGTACACCTGGTGGTCCAACCGTGGCCGCGCCCGGGAGAACAACGTGGGCTGGCGCATCGACTACCAGATCGTCTCCCCCCGGCTCAAGGGCAAGGCCCGATCGGCGTCGATCTACAAGGCACAGTGGTTCTCCGACCACGCACCGCTGATCATGGACTACGATCTTGACTGACCGGCCACTGCACAGCTGGCGCGAGGCGCTGCTGGTCTATGCCCGCCCGAAGGTGGTGGCGATGGTCTTTCTCGGTTTTGCCGCCGGCCTGCCGTTTCTGCTGGTGTTCTCCACGCTGTCGGCCTGGCTGCGGGACGAGGGGCTGTCGCGCAGCGTCATCGGCTTTTTCAGTTGGGTGGGGATCACCTACTCGATCAAGGTGTTCTGGGCGCCGGTCATCGACCGGCTGGCGTTGCCGGGGCTGACGCGCTGGCTGGGCCGCCGGCGCGGCTGGATGCTGCTGGCGCAGTTCGGCATCGCCGCCGGACTGACGGGGATGGCGCTCGCCAATCCCCACACCGAACTGACCACCATCGCGTTGCTGGCGGTACTGGTGGCATTCTCGTCATCCACACAGGACATCGTCATCGACGCTTGGCGCATCGAAGCCGAGGCCGATGAATACCAGGGCGCAATGGCCGCCAGCTACGTCTTCGGCTACCGGCTGGCGCTGCTGGTGGCCGGCGCTGGCGCCTTCTACATCGCTGAATTCGAGTCGTGGCGCTCAGCCTATCTGACGATGGCGGCGCTGATGGGCATTGGCATCGCCACCACGCTGCTGGTGGACGAACCGCGACACGCCCCCACGCCCGGCGGGCCGGCCACCGATCAGCCACTGCCGGCACGGCTGGCGAGATGGGGCAAAACCGCGGTGGTCGATCCGTTCGTCGATTTCTTCCATCGCAACGGCAGGATGGCGCTGCTGATTCTCGCCGTGATCGGCCTCTACAAGTTGAGCGACATCACGATGGGTGTGATGGCCAACCCGTTCTACCTCGATCTCGGCTTCAGCAAGACCGAGATCGCCAACGTCACCAAGATCTACGGCTTCTTCATGACCATCGCCGGTGCCGCGCTGGGCGGCATCCTGGTGACGCGCTACGGCATCATGCGCCCGCTGCTGCTGGGCGCGGTGATGGTCGCCGGCACCAACCTGCTGTTCGCCCTGCTGGCCCGCAGCGAACCCAGCCTGCCACTACTGGCCACCGTCATCAGCGCCGACAACCTCAGCGGCGGCCTCGCCACCTCCGCCTTCATCGCCTACCTCTCCAGCCTGACGAACCAAGCCTATACCGCAACGCAATATGCGCTGTTCAGCTCACTGATGACGCTGCCGGCCAAGTTCCTCGGCGGCTTCTCCGGCATCGTCGTCGACGCCCACGGCTATGAGTTCTTCTTCGTCTATGCCGCCGCCATCGGCACCCCGGCCATCCTGCTGGTGGGCTGGCTCATCTGGCTGGATCGGGCACGAGCCGTTCGATAGCCTCCCGATTGCTCCAGGATGAAACCCGGCGCAGCGCCTCGGCCCTGGGCAACCAACGGAACGCGCCGTGCTCGGCCGGGTTCAGGCGCGGCGGCTCGGGCCGGTCCAGTCGTAACGAGAAGACGGTTTCGGTATTGGTCTCGACACCGGGCGCATAGCGGGCGCGCCACGGCGGGACGATCGGAAAACGGTAGCGGAGGCCGGTGGCCACGAGTCCGTCGGCGCTGAACCCAGTTTCCTCGGCCAGCTCCCGCGCGGCCGCCTGTTCGGCCGTCTCGCCCCAATCCAGCGAACCGGTGACGGACTGCCAGAAGTCGTCCGGTTCCCGGCGACGCAGCAGTAAAACCTCCCCGCCAGCGGCATGGACGACGACGAGCACCGATTCGGGGCGCTTCCAGCTCACCTCCAACCGGACGGCGCGGGACTATTCGGCAACCGGCTTGCGGAGGCGAATGTTCAGCTCGTTGAGCTGCCGCGCCGACACCTCGCTCGGCGCGTCGGTGAGCGGGCAGTGGGCAGTCTGCGTCTTGGGGAAGGCCATGACGTCGCGAATCGACTGGGCGCCGGTCATCAACATCACGAGCCGGTCGAGCCCGAAGGCGAGCCCGCCATGGGGAGGGCAGCCGTAGCTGAGCGCCCGCACCAGAAAACCGAACTTGCTTTCGGCCTCCTCGTCGGAGATGCCGAGCAGCTTGAACACCTCGCGCTGCATCTCCGGCCGGTGGATACGGATCGAGCCGCCGCCGACCTCACTGCCGTTGATGACCATGTCGTAGGCACGGGAGAGCACCTCGCCGGGCCTGTCATGCAGCAATGCGGGATCGTCCACCGCCGGCGCGGTGAAGGGGTGATGCAGCGCCTGCCAGCGATTGTCCCGATCGTCCCATTCGAACATCGGAAAGTCGACGACCCACAGCGGTCGCCACCCCTCCTCGACCATCTGCAGATCCTCGGCCACCTTGAGGCGCAGCGCGCCCAGCGCTTCGTTGACGATCCGCGCCTTGTCCGCGCCGAAGAAGACGATATCGCCATCGGCGGCACCGCAGCGCCGCATGATGTCGAGGGCCACCTCGTCCGGCATGAACTTGAGAATCGGCGACTGCAGTCCCTCGACCCCTTTGTCGAGCTCGTTGACCTTCACCCAGGCGAGCCCCTTGGCACCGTAACGACCGACGTATTCGGTATAGAGGTCGATCTCCTTGCGCGACAGCCTGCCGCCACCGGGCACCCGCAGCGCCGCCACCCGGCCGGCGGGATCATTGGCCGGGCCAGAGAAGACCTTGAATTCCACATCAGTCAACAGGTCACCAATATCGGTCAGCTCCAGCGATACCCGCAGGTCGGGCTTGTCGGAACCGAAACGCCGCATCGCCTCGGCATAGCTCATCCGCGGAAACGGGTCGGGCAGTTCGACATCGACCACCGCCTTGAACATCCCCCGCACCAGCGCTTCGGTCAACGCCATGATCTCCTCCTCATCCATGAACGAGGTCTCGATGTCGAGCTGGGTGAACTCCGGTTGGCGGTCGGCCCGCAGATCCTCGTCACGAAAGCAGCGGACGATCTGATAGTAGCGGTCCATCCCGCTCATCATCAGCAGCTGCTTGAAGATCTGCGGCGACTGCGGCAGCGCAAAGAAACTGCCGGGATGGGTGCGGCTCGGCACCAGATAGTCACGCGCCCCCTCCGGCGTGGCCTTGGTCAGCATCGGGGTTTCGATATCGAGAAAGCCGCGATCCTCGAGGAAACGGCGCATGTAGCCCGTGAGCCTGGCGCGGGTGCGGATGCGCTGCTGCATCACCGGGCGGCGCAGATCGACGTAGCGATAGCGCAGCCGGATCTCCTCGTTGATGTTCTCCTCATCGAGCTGGAACGGCGGGGTATCGGCGGCGTTGAGCACCGTCAGCGCCTTGCCCAGCACCTCCACCTTGCCGCTGTAGAGATCGGGATTGACCGTGCCTTCCGGCCGTTCACGCACGATCCCGCGCACCTGGAGGACGTACTCGTTGCGAATGTGTTCGGCCGTCTCGAAGACATCGGGCGTGTCGGGGTCGAAGACCACCTGCACCAACCCCTCCCGGTCACGCAGATCGACGAAGATCACGCCGCCATGATCACGCCGCTTGTTGACCCAGCCACACAGCGTGACCTCCTGCCCCATCAGGGATTCATCGATCAGTCCGCAATATTGAGTACGCATCCGTTTGTTCCATTGACGATTGTCGTGGCCGGGCCGGCCACGGAAAACAGGGCGTGCATGTTACGAGCAGCCCCGTCCAGACGCAACAAGGCCGGCGACTGCCGGCCTTGTCGTCGAGGTGTTCGGATCGGCTGCGGCGTCAGCCAGCGCAGCCGCATGCGCCCGAGCCGCAGCCACCGCCCGATGACGATGCGCTCTCGGACTTGCCGCTGTCGACCAGATTCTTCTTGTTGCCCGACTTGAAGTCCGTTTCGTACCAACCGCTACCGCTGAGGCGAAACCCGGCCGCCGACACCAGCTTCTTCAGCGCCGGTTCCCGGCACTCGGGGCACTCGGTCAACGGGTCGTCGGCCATCTTCTGCATGGCCTCCATCTCATGACCACAAGCGTCACATCTGTACTCGTAGATCGGCATGGTTCTCTGCTCCCAAAAGTTCGAAATTCGGAGGATTCTATTGCATGGGGGCCGCAGAGTACAAAATCAAGCGCAACGGACGGGCGCCGGAGAAGCGTCGCGGGCTCAGCCGGCACCGATCGAGATCGAATGTTGCGGACACACCGCCACACAGGCACCGCAGCCGGTACACGCCTCGGCCACGATGGTCGGCCGGGACAGCGCATCGGCGCCGATGGCACGCTCGGGGCAGGCAAATCGGCAGGAGACGCAAACCACCGACTGCCAAGCAAAGCAACCGTCGGTATCGAGCACCGCGCGGCCCAGCCTGGGCTGCTGCTCGGATTCGACCGCCACCGAGTCGATCGGACAAGCCTCGGCGCAGGCGCCGCACCAAGTGCAGGCGCCCGCCGAGAAGTCCAGCCAAGGCACGCCGTCGAAGGCGTGTCCATCGGGGTGACGGCGAACGATGTCGGCTTCACAAGCGGCGACACATGGCCCGTCGCAGTCCCGACACGCTTCGACGCTGCAATGACCGGCGATCCAGGGCGGCTCGACACCGGCAGGCCTGACCTGCCGGTCGATCTGTTCCCGACCTTCGCTGGTCAAAACGGCGCCGGTCAGAAACCCGCGACGAGTGACGTCAACCATGGTGCGTTACTTGCCGAACGTGCTCTCCACCAGTGGCTGCGCATTGGTCTGGGGACGATGGCATTGCGTGCAGACATAACGCGCGGTGCTCACCTTGTCGCCCGTCTTGACCGGCGACAGCCCGGCCTTCGGTTTGCCGTAAGCGCCCGTCTCGTAATGGCTGGCCGGAATCGGTACCGGCTGACCTTCCGCGCGCGGCTTGCCGATCTTGTCGGGGGTGTTGTGGCAGCTCATGCACATGTTGTTCTGCAAGGTGATCGGCGTAAATCCGTCGATCGTATGCGGAATCAACGGCGGTGCCGTCGGATAGGAGCGCTGGGTCAACTTGTTGCCACCACCCGGCGGGGCGGCCTTGACCTCGAACACCGGGCGCTCCGGCGTGTCGAACACGCTGTGCTTGTCGAGACCGAGGCTGTTTTCATCGATTCCGCCCTTCGCCATGACCGCGCAGGCCGAAGAAAAAACAGCGATAACACCAATGGTCAACAGACTTCTCTTCATATCATTTTCTCCTCTTTTGGAAGGATTGACTCCGGCTCCGCAATCAACGACTTCTGGATATGGGACCGTAGATCGAACTTGAGCGTATCTTCAGGGCAAACGGTGATACACCGCCCGCAGTTGGTGCATTCGCCCGACGCCACCATGTGCGCGGCCGATGCCTTTTTCAGATTGAGCACCTGGGGCTCGGGGCAGACGCGCGCGCATTCACCACAGTGAGTGCAAGTGGGCGTGTCGAATGCGATGCGCAGCTGCGCCACCCGCCCCACCTGGGCGTAGAAAGCGCCCAGCGGACAGACATGGCCGCACCAGCCATGCTTGAGAATCATCAGATCGAACAGGAAGATGCCCACGACCGCCATCCAGCCGAGCCCTAGCCCAAAGACGACACCACGATGGGCCATGCTGATCGGGCTCACCCACTCGAACGCCGCCACCCCCGTCAGCACCGACAGCACCAGCGTCAGTACCAGAATGGTGTAGCGCAGATTGCGGTTGAAGTTGATGGCGTTGGAGATGCCCAGCTTGTTGCGCAACCAACCAGCAAGATCGGTGACCGGATTGATCGGGCAGACCCAGGAACACCAGACCCGACCACCGATGAAGGCGTAGATCGCCAACACGATGGCGGCACCGATCAGCACGGTGGTCTCCAGCCACCGGCCGGTGAGCAGGATCTGCAACACCGCGAACGGATCGGCCAACGGGACCAAACCCAGCACCTCCGAACCGGAGAGATTGCCCGACAGCACCGGCTGGTCGAACAGCTTCCACTCCCAGTGGAACGTGCCATAGAACAGCAGCAGCGTCGCAAACTGCACGATCCGCCGCAAAATCATGTAGCGCCAGGCCTTCAGCTTGCCGCCCAGCGTCTTCGGCACCTGGTAGTAACGGACCGGCCTGCCGTTGGGCCCAAGCTTGACTTTCTGCTGTTCAGTCATAGGAGATGCCCTCGTTCAGGTAGTCCTGACCGGGTGCCGGACCTTCCGGCCGCTTGGTGCCCTTGCCCTTGCGCGGCACCGGCTTGAAGTCCTGCGTCACCTTGGTGTCGATCTTCCAGCCCAGCCGATAGTGCTCGCCGATCTTGCCCTGTACCAGCGACGGATCGAGGATTCTGATGGCCGACTCCTCGGTGGGACAGGCCTCTTCGCACATGCCGCAACCGGTGCAGGCATCGCTGTGCACCAACGGGACGAACATCGCATGCTTGCTGAGCTTGCGTGGATTGGTCTCGATCGTGATCGCCTTGTCCATCAGCGGACAGACGCGATAGCACAACTCGCAGCGCAGCCCGATCCACGACAGGCAGTTCTCGATGTCGATCACCGCCAACCCCATGCGGGCGTCGTCGATATTGGTCAGCGCCGGGTCGAGTGCCCCGGTCGGGCAGGCCTTGACGCAGGGAATGTCGGGACACATGTAGCAGGGAATGTCCCGTGGCTTGAAAAAGGGGGTGCCGATCGGCGCCTGGTCACCCGGCGCCGCCAGCATCAACGTATCGTAGGGACAATCGACGACACACTGGCCGCACTTGATGCACTTGGCAAGAAAATCGGGCTCGTCGAGCGCACCCGGTGGCCGTATGGCAAGCACGGCGGCATTGGCCTGCTGCTTGATCAGGTAAGACCAGACCAACCCGCCCGTCGCGGCCATGGCGACGCCCTGGCCAATGCGCGTCAGAAACTGCCGCCGTGCTTTTTCGGATTTGTTCATGCGTATCAGTGCTCAAGAAACCCCCTCCCCGACCTCCTGCAGAGAGGACCAGGCAGCCGGTTCGGGGGTAAACACCTGTCGACGTCTTACACCTTGGTGATCTTGACCGCGCACTTCTTGTAGTCGGTCTCTTTCGAGATCGGGCAAGTGGAGTCCAGCGTCACCTTGTTGATGAAGACACCCTCATCGAACCAGGGCACGAAGATGACACCCTTCGACGGATGGTTCCGGCCCTGGGTCTCGACCCGCGCCCGGATCTTGCCCCGCCGCGAGGCCACCTCGCACAGGTCGTTGCGCTTGAGACCGAGACGCTTGGCATCATCGGGGTGCATGAACACCAGGGCGGCCGGAACGGCGCGGTTCAGCTCCGGCACACGCCGGGTCATCGTGCCCGAATGCCAATGCTCCAGCACCCGGCCCGTCACCAGCCAGAACGGATAGCGGTCGTCCGGCTGCTCCACCGGCGCGGCGTAGGGACGGAAGAAGATCTTCGCCTTGCCCGGCAACTTGGTCTTCTCCTTGTTGGTGACCTTGTCCAGATCGCCCGACGGCAGCGCCTTCAGCGCCTTGCCATAGAACTCGATATCACCATTCTTGACGTAGGGATCGTACTTGGCATTGAAACGCCACAGCGTCTCCTTGCCGTTGACCACCGGCCAGCGCAGGCCACGGACATCGTCGTCGTAGTAGCGCTCGAACACGTCGAGGTCGTGGGCGTGACCACGGCCGAAGGTGGCGTACTCCTCCCACAGCGCATGCTCGGGGAACCAGCCGTCGCCGAGCTTCTCGGCAATGTGGTTGGCATGCCCCTTGGTGAGTTCCTTCGGCGCGGGCCAGGGGTATTTCTTCTTGTTCTCCGGGGTCGCGAACAGCACCTCGTAGAGGGTCTGATCGGGCGAGTAGCCCATCTTGACCGCTTCATCGAGCACCGACGGCAGCTTGCCATCCTCGAAGCCCTTGGCCTTCAGGCCCGGCACCTTCGCCTCGCCCCAGACCTCTTTCAGCTTGAAGCGCTTGGAGAACTCCAGCACCTGCCAGGTGTCGCCCATCGCCTCACCCGGGGGCGCCACCTGCTGCCGCCAGACCTGGGTGCGCCGCTCTGCGTTGCCGTAGGCGCCCCACTTCTCGAGGATCATCGCCGCCGGCAGGATCAGGTCGGCCACCTTGGCCGAGATGCCGGGATAACCGTCGGAGCAGACAATGAAATTGTCCATCTCGCGCGCGGCCTTGATCCAGTGGTTGGCGTTGGCCGTGGCCTGGAACGGGTTGTTGACCTGAACCCAGGCAAACTTGATCTTGCCGTCCTCCAGATCACGCATGATCTTGACGATGTGGCTGCCCACCTTCGGGTTGACGGTCTTGGCCGGCAGCTTCCAGATCTTCTCCGCGAGGTCGCGGTGTTTCTTCTTGAACACCACCATGTCGGCCGGGAGACGATGCGCGAAGGTACCCACCTCACGGGCGGTACCACAGGCCGACGGCTGCCCGGTCAGCGAGAAGGCGCCATTGCCGGGCTTGCACTGCTTGCCCAGCAGCAGGTGGTTCATGTAGCACTGTTCGTTGACCCAGGTACCACGCTGGTGCTGGTTGAAGCCCATCGTCCAGTAGGAGACGATCTTGCGGTTCTTGTCGCAGTAGTAGTCCGCCAGCGTCTTGAGTTTCTTCTTGAACTCCTCCAGCGGCTCATCCACGTCGCCCTTGGCCAGCTCGGCCACATAGTCGAGCGTGTAGGGCTCGACGCCCTTCTTGAAGTCCTCGAACGAGATCAGCCAGTGCTTGCCGGCCTTCTTGCGGTTCTTCTGTTCGACGACCTCGCCCTCCTTGCGGCGCTGGCCGATGGCTTCCCACTTGTCGAGCTTGACCTTCAGCTCCTTCTCGACCGTATCACGCTCCTCCGGCTTCGCCTTGTCGGTGTTGCCGCGCAGGCCATAGCCGATGTCGTAGGGGCCGGTGGCGAAGACGCAGTGCTTCTTGACGAAGTCGTGATCGACCGCGTCACGCTTGATGATCTCCCGCGCGATGTAGTTCTGGATCGCCAAGTCGGTGCTGGGCTTGAAGACGATGGTCATGTCCGCCAGCTCCGACGGCATGTTCTTCAGCGTCGTCAGGTTGACGATGCGCATCTTGTCGTGCGACAGACGGCGGTTGGCGATACGCGCCCAGAGAATCGGGTGCATCTCCGTCATGTTGGCGCCCCAGAGCACGGCGGTGTCGGTGTACTCGATGTCGTCGTAGTTACCGGCCGGCTCGTCGATGCCGAAGGTCTGGATGAAGGCGGCGACCGCCGATGCCATGCAGTGACGGGCGTTGGGGTCGATGTTGTTGCTGCGCAGGCCGGCCTTCATGAACTTGGCCGACGCGTAACCCTCGTGAACGGTGTACTGACCGGAACCGAAGATGGCGACACCGGTGGGGCCGAGCTCCTTGAGCGCGCGCTTGCAGTGCTTCTCCATCTCGTCGAAGGCCCGCTCCCAACTGACCGGCTGGAACTTGCCCTTTTTGTCGAACTTGCCGTTGGTCATCCGCAGCAGCGGCTGCGTCAGACGGTCCTTGCCGTACATGATCTTGG
Source organism: uncultured Thiotrichales bacterium (assembly GCA_964614535.1). Classification (GTDB taxonomy): domain Bacteria; phylum Pseudomonadota; class Gammaproteobacteria; order UWMA-0217; family UWMA-0217; genus JALSHZ01. The sequence goes on from CAZTOZ010000017.1 coordinate 102,845, forward strand.
CGTTGAAGTAGCCCTTGATGCAGTTGAGGCCCCGGTTGACCGGCGCATCGGGGTCACCCTTGGTGGCCATGATCTTGCCATCCTTGGTCGCCACCATGATGCCGCAACCGGTACCACAAAAGCGGCATACCCCCTTGTCCCACTGCCAGCCCTGCTCGGCTTCGGCGCCGGCGGCCGCCTGGGCCTGCGTCAGGGGAATGCCGACGGTCGCCGCGGTGGCGGCCGCTACGTTGGCTTTAAGAAATTCACGACGGGTCTGCTTCATCATTAACCTCCGAGGGTAATCGAATTAATCTTGAAGATATTCCGGGACGCAGGCTTGCTGCTGGGGAAGACCGGTCATCGCATCCAGATCCTCCGGAATCTCCTGAATGAACTGCTCGTCCTCCGCGAAATAGTGGTAGACCATTTCGGCAAAGGTCACATCCGGCAGCGCCTTGATCGCCTTCAGGCCTTCGACCTCCGCGCCGATGGATTCGGCCTCCTGGACGACCACGATGCGGTTCTTTTCGTGATCGACGTTGTGGACCTCGACGCCGGGGAGCGCATTCAGCCGATCGACGCACGCATCCACCTTTCCGGGGAACGTGGCAACAACGATACCTGATAGATTCATGAGCAAGTCTCTGATGGTTTTGCCTGAAATAAAGGGGACAAAAAAACTCTGCCGAAACCGGCCGACTTTGACTGCAATCTAAGTTAAGTGGGCGCCGATGGTGTCGCCTTAACCTATGTCAACTTTTCGTGAATAAACCCACTTTGACCCGGGGTTTACCCCCCTCGACGCCCCAATCCTCGGCACTCCGTCCACCGCCCGCCTTACGGTACTGTCAGAATGCCCGCTCCCTCTCGCAGCAGCGGCCACTCTCGGTTATCCTTCCGCCTCCGCGCCACTGCAGCACCGTTCCATGAACACTGGTTCCAACCCCGTCATCCACCCGCAGCCGACAGGACACCACTGAGATGCTCGAAGTCCATGGCCTCAGTTGCGAACGGGGGGAGCGGCTGCTGTTCGAGAACCTCAGCTTCTCGGTGCGCGCCGGCGAGCTGCTGCGGATCGCCGGCGTCAACGGCAGTGGCAAGACGACGCTGCTGCGCCTGCTCTGCGGTCTGGCACCGCCGGACGAGGGCGAGATCCACTGGGACGGCCAAAGGATCCGGACGACGAGCGAAGCGTGGCGACGCAACACGAGCTACATCGGCCACAATCTGGGCGTCAAACTGGAGCTGACGCCGCTGGAGAACCTCCGGTTCGCCCGCGCCATTGGGGGCGCCACCAGCACCGAGCCACTGGAGGCGCTGCTGGATCGCGTCGGGCTCTACGGTTTCGAGTACGATCCCTGCCGCACGCTGTCCCAGGGGCAACGCCGGCGGGTGGCGCTGGCCCGGCTGATGTTCTCCAACACGCGGCTGTGGGTTCTGGACGAGCCCTTCGTGGCGCTGGACGCGGCCGGCATCGACTTTCTCGCCGGGTTGCTGGCGCACCAGACCGGGCGGGGCGGCATGGTGATCCTGACCACCCACCAGGACACACCGCTGAAGAACAAGATCGTCAAGCAGCTCCATCTCGACGCGGTTGCCCCATGAATCAGACGCCTCTGCATGAACCCGGCCTGTTCGAGGTCTTCGGCACGGTGCTGAAGCGGGAGCTGACGCTGGCTTTCCGCCACCGTGGCGAGCTGATCAACCCGCTGATGTTCTTCGTCATCGTCATCACGCTGTTCCCGCTCGGCATCGGGCCGGAGCTGAACACGCTGCAACGCATCTCCCCGGGGATCATCTGGGTCGCCGCGCTGTTGGCCACACTACTGTCGCTGGACACGGTGTTCCGCTCCGATTTCGAGGACGGCTCCCTGGAACAGATGGTGTTGAGCCCGCAGCCGCTGCCGCTGATCGTCGTCGCCAAGCTGGCGGCGCACTGGATGCTGACAGGGCTGCCACTGATCCTGCTGGCGCCGCTGCTCGGTTACATGCTGGCGATGCCGCCGGAAGCACTGCTGCCACTGATGGCGACGCTGGCGCTCGGCACACCGGTGCTGACACTGGTGGGCGCCATCGGCGTCGCGCTCACGGTCGGACTGAACCGGGGCAGCGCCTTGTTGTCACTGCTGGTGCTGCCGCTATATATTCCATTGCTGATCTTCGCCGCCGGCGCGGTGGATACCGCAGCCTCCGGCATGTCCATCACCGGCCACCTGCTGATTCTCGGCGCGCTGCTGGTATTCACCCTGACACTGGCGCCTCTGGCGATCGCGGCCGCGTTGCGGATCAGTACCACCTGACAACCGGAAACCTTCATGTGGAAGTTCATTCATAGATTCGCCTCACCGAAGTATTTCTACAATATTTCGGGGAAGATCCTGCCACCGCTGGGCTGGGTCACGCTGCTGCTGTTCGTCGTCGGCCTGATCGGCGCGCTGTTCATCTCGCCACCGGACTACCAGCAGGGCGAGAGCGTGCGCATCATCTATATCCATGTGCCGGCAGCGATGCTGTCGATGTCCTGCTATGTGGCGATGGCGGTGGCCGCCGCCATCGGCCTGATCTGGCGCATCAAGCTGGCCGACATCGTCGCCTGGGCCATTGCACCGATCGGCATGACGATGACCATCATCGCGCTGATCACCGGCTCGGTCTGGGGCAAGCCGATGTGGGGCACCTACTGGGTCTGGGATGCGCGGTTGACCTCCGAACTGATCCTGTTGTTCCTCTATCTCGGTTTCATCGCGCTGCAGACCGCCATCGAGGACACCCGCAGCGCCGCCCGCGCCAGCGCGATTCTGGCGCTGGTCGGGCTGGTGAACATCCCGATCATCAAATATTCCGTAAACTGGTGGAACACACTGCACCAGCCGGCCACGATCAGCAAGATGGGCAAGCCCTCCATCGACGCCAGCATGCTCTGGCCGTTGCTGGTGATGATCGCCGCCTATGTGTGCTACATCGGCTGGCTGACGCTGAAGCGCTCGCGCTGCGAGCTGGTCTATCGTGAACGCAACACGTCTTGGGTCAAGAAGATGATCGAGGAGAACCCATGAGAGAATTCTTCGCCATGGGCGGCTACGGCTTCTATGTCTGGCTGTCCTACGCCGTCGCGCTTGGCGGCCTGATGCTGCTCTATCTCTGGACCCGCGGCTGTGAGAGGCGCGTGAAACAACAGCTGGAGAAACGGCTGCGACTCGAACAAAGGAGGAAGTCCCGTGACACCACGTCGTAAGAGAATGCTCACCGTCGCCGTGCTGCTCATCGGCATGAGCATCACCGCCATCCTGCTGGTCAGCGCCTTCAAGCAGAACCTGCTCTATTTCTATACGCCAACCCAGATCGCCAACGGCGAGGCCAGCATCGACAAGGGCATCCGCGTCGGGGGGCTGGTGAAGGAGGGCTCGCTCAAGCGCACCGAGGGCACGCTGGACATCCGCTTCCTGGTGACCGACGAGGTCAACGACATCCCAGTGAAGTACAGCGGCATCCTGCCCGACCTGTTCCGCGAGGGTCAGGGCATCGTCGCCCGCGGCAAGATGGACGCCGACGGCGTGTTCATCGCCGACGAGATCCTCGCCAAGCATGACGAGAACTACATGCCGCCCGAAGCCCAGGACGCGCTCGACGCCGCCAAGACGCTGAAATGACCCACCGACACACCCGCCGCCAGAGGTAAGCCCATGATCCCCGAACTCGGACTCTTTTCCCTGATACTGGCCCTCTCGGTTGCGCTGGTGCAGGCCACGCTGCCATTGATCGGGGCCGCGCGGAACAATCCCGCCTGGATCGCGCTGGCACGGCCGGCGGCCTTCGCCCAGGCGTTGTTCCTCTTCTTCTCCTTCGGCTGCCTGACCTGGTCGTTCCTCCACTCCGACTTTTCGGTGCTCTACGTCGCGTCCAACTCCAACACGCTGATGCCGACCATCTACAAGGTCTCGGCGGTCTGGGGCGCACACGAGGGATCTCTGCTGCTGTGGGTCTGCATCCTGGGTGCCTGGGGGCTGGCGGTGGCGATCTTCAGCCGCGACCTGCCCGATGCCTTCGTCGCCCGGGTGCTGGCGGTACTGGCGATGATCGCCATCGGCTTCCTGCTGTTCATGCTGTTCACCTCCAATCCGTTCGACCGGCTGCCGAACCCGCCACCGGAGGGCCGCACCCTCAATCCGCTGCTGCAGGATCCGGGGCTGGCCATTCACCCACCGATGCTCTATTTCGGCTATGTCGGCTTCGCGGTGGCCTTTGCCTTCGCCATCGCCGCGCTGATCGGCGGACAGATGGACACCACCTGGGCGCGCTGGGCACGGCCGTGGACCAACATCGCCTGGGCCTTTCTGACCCTCGGCATCGCGCTGGGAAGCTGGTGGGCCTACTACGAACTGGGCTGGGGCGGCTGGTGGTTCTGGGATCCGGTGGAGAACGCCTCGTTCATGCCGTGGCTGATCGGCACCGCACTGATCCACTCGCTGGCGGCCACCGAAAAACGCGACACGCTGAAGGCCTGGACCGTGTTGCTGGCAATCTTCGCCTTCTCGCTGTCATTGCTCGGCACCTTTCTGGTCCGCTCCGGCGTGCTCACCTCGGTCCACGCCTTCGCCTCCGACCCTTCCCGGGGCGTGTTCATCCTGATCTTCCTGCTGGTGGTGATCGGCGGCTCACTGACGCTGTACGCGGTACGGGCGCCGGAGATCCGCTCCAACGCCCGCTTCGATCTGGTCTCACGCGAGGTTGGCATCCTCATCAACAACGTACTGTTGCTGGTGGCGACGCTGACGGTGCTGCTCGGCACGCTGTTTCCACTGATCACCGATGCACTGGGCATCGGCAAGTACTCCGTTGGCCCGCCCTATTTCAACGCCGTCTTCCTGCCGGTGACCGCACCGCTGGCGGCACTGGTCGGTGTCGGCGCGCTGGCGCGCTGGAAGTCCGACCGCTTTGGACGGATCTTCAAGCCGTTGCTGGTGCCACTGGTGATCTGCATCGCGCTGGGCTTCGCCTTTCCGGCGGTCGTGATGGGGCACTTCACCATCGCCGCCGCCATCGGCATGACGCTGGCGCTGTGGGTGGCTTGGACCACGCTCTACGGCATCTGGGCCAGAATCGGCGCCAAGACCAACCGCTGGCAGGCGTTGTGGCAGCTGCCCAGGGGCTTCTGGGGGATGACGCTGGCCCATTTCGGTATCGCCCTCTTCATCACCGGCATCACACTCACCAGCATCTACAGTCACGAAAAGGACGTCGGCATCAAAGCCGGCGAGAGCTATGTGCTCGGTGACTATGAGTTCGTCTTCGACGGCATCAAATCCACCCGCGGCCCCAACTATTCGGCCATGACCGGCACCGTGCGGGTGCTCGAAAACGGCCGGCTGATCACGACGCTGCACCCGGAGAAACGCGACTACGGCCCCGGCGCGATGCCGATGACCGAGGCTGCCATCGACCCCGGCCTGTTTCGCGATCTGTATGTCGCCATTGGCGAACCGATCGGCGAGAACGCCTGGGCGCTGCGGATCTACAACAAGGTCTATATCCGCTGGATCTGGCTGGCCGCCATCTTCATGGCGCTGGGCGGCGTGATCGCCGCCACCGACCGCCGCTACCGGCTGGTGAAGGTGCGTGACCTGCAATCCGACCGACGAACGGTGACCGCATGAAAGCCAAGTTCCTGATTCCACTGGTTCTGTTCCTGGCCCTGGCCGCGCTGCTCGGCGTCGGCCTTGGCCTCAACCCCAAGGAGGTGCCATCACCCCTGGTGGGGAAGCCGACCCCCAAGCTGTCGCTGCCGGCACTGGACGACCCCAACCGCATCGTGACCACCGAGGAGTTTCTCGGCCAGCCTTGGCTGCTGAACGTCTGGGCGACCTGGTGCGTCTCCTGCCGCGCCGAGCACCATCTGCTGGTGGAGCTGTCGAAACACGGCAACCTGCCCATCGTCGGTCTCGACTACAAGGACGACGCCGAGGCGGCCAAGCAGTGGTTGCGTGAACTGGGCAACCCCTATGTCGTCACCGCATTCGACGAGAAGGGGCGGATCGCGATCGACTGGGGCGTCTACGGCACACCAGAGACCTATGTGATCGACAAGAAAGGGATCATTCGCTACAAGCAGATCGGCCCGCTCGACGTCAAGACACTCGAAGAGAAGATTCTTCCGCTGCTCAAGCAGTTACAGGAGGAGACGGCATGAAACCGATGACCGCGCTCTTGCTGACGCTGATGCTCTGGGCCACGGCCGCCGTGGCCGGCATCGAGACCCGGGCGTTCGACTCACCGGCGCAGGAACAAGCCTATAAGGAGCTGGTCTTCGAGCTGCGCTGCCTGGTCTGTCAGAACCAGAACCTGGCCGATTCCAACGCCGAACTGGCGGTGGATCTGCGCAACGAGGTCTTTCGCATGCTCAAGGAGGGCAAATCGAAACAGGAGGTGCTCGACTTCATGGTGGCCCGCTACGGCAACTTCGTCCTCTACCGGCCACCCGTCGACAAGGCGACCTCGCTGCTGTGGTTCGGCCCGGTGGTCATGCTCGCCATCGGCCTGCTGATCGTCGTGATCTTCATTCGCCGTCACCGCAACCGCCCGGGCGATTCGAGCCCCGATGAAGTCATCCCCGAAGACGATTTCTGACAGCCTGTTCATAGAGACCTGACGAGACCATTTCATGATCCTTTTCTCCGTTGTGACCGCGGCGTTGGTATTCATCGCGCTGATCTTCCTGCTCCCGCCACTGCTCGGCAAGAGCCGCCACAAGGCACTGGAAAAGCAAACCGCCGAAGCACGCCAGGCGCTCCAGGAGGCGGACGACGACGAGCGCAAGCGCATCGCCGAATCGTTGCTGGCCTCACTGGAAGCGGAACAGAACGCCCCGCCAGCGGTATCGAAGTCCGGGGCGCTGATCGTCGGCCTGGCCGTGCCCCTGCTGGCGCTCGGCATGTATGCCTGGCTCGGCTCGCCCGCCCTGATCGACGGCACACCCCAGAACCAGACGACGGCGCGTCATGGCGCAAGCGGCATGACCATGGCCGAGGCAATCGCCCAGCTCGAACAACGCCTCCAGGAAAACCCGGACAACGCCGAGGGATGGTACATGCTGGCACGCTCCTATATCGCAGAACAGCGATACGACAAGGCCGTCGGGGCGATGGAGCGGGTCATCGCATTGGCCGGAGAAGACGACCCCAACCTGCTGCTGCAATACGCCGATGCGCTGGCAATGGCCAACGATGGCCAGGTGGCCGGCAAGCCGGCCGAGGTGGTCCACAAGGCGCTGGCGCTGAAACCCGACTTCCCCGAGGCGCTGTGGCTGGCCGGCATCGCCGAGAGCCAGAACGACAACATCGGCAAGGCCATCACCTACTGGCGCAAAGCGGTTCCACTGCTGGCCAGCCAGCCGGAATCCCAAGCCGAGCTGAAGAAGCAGATCGCCATCGCCGAGGAAAAGCTGGCCGAGATGGGAGGCAGCGTGCCCGAGTCGGTCGAAACGGCCCCACCGGCGGAACCGGCCACCGGCGCCACGATTCGCGTCACGATCGACATCGCCCCGGAACTCGCCGCCAAGGTGAGCCCCGACGATGCCGTCTTCGTCTTCGCCCGCGCCGCCAGCGGGCCACCGATGCCATTGGCGGCCACGCGCACCACCGTCGGCGCACTGCCGGCCACCGTCACCCTCAGCGACGAACAGGCCATGATGCCGCAGATGAAGCTTTCGGACTTCCCCCAGATCGTCGTCGGCGCCCGAATCTCGGCATCGGGTCAGGCAATCCCACAGCCCGGCGATCTCGAAGGCAGCCGGGGCCCCCTCGACACCTCGGGCACAAAGGAAATCAGCATAACCATCGACTCGATACGCTAGTCACGGCGATGCCGAGCAGTTTCATATTCATTCACATTTTCTCTAGAGCTGGCACGGGTCCGGTGATATGATCCACGAAGCTGGTGATCAGCCGCCGGCAGTGGTATTTCTTGGGACTTCGGGCACAGCGGAAGCTATCGCCACCAATAGCCGGGCCAATGGATAACAAAACCGGCTCGACGACCACCAATAAAAACTATCCTGATGAACACCGAGGGGATACAGCATGCTCATCCTGACGCGCCGTACAGGAGAAACATTGAGAATCGGTGACGATGTCACCCTGACGATTCTCGGAATCAAGGGCAATACCGTGCGGATCGGCATATCCGCGCCAAAAGATGTCGCGGTGCATCGCGAGGAGGTCTATCTTCGCATCAAGGAAGAGGGTGCTTCCGGTTCCAACGACGACAACAACGAAAAGTAGCGAGCCGGTACCCCAGAGGGTAGTCCTGTGCCAGCGGGATGGACAGGCCATCGATCCTCACCGCGAGCCTCTTCACCACCGCCCTGAAGAGATCGATACAGCCCTCGACGGCCCTGCCCCATCGCCCGCCCCCCCACGGCCGTTCCTCCGGGCTTTGACGGCAGACCCGCCTCGATCACCGCCCGGTTATCGCCCGGACCGCGCTCCCCGAGATCCAGCAGCGCGGACATGGCGGGACAAGGCGCTATCCACAGCCTCGGATTAGCTTCTATAATCACCCTTTGTAGCGACTGCCAATTGCCGTCTGCCAGGACGATGCGGCAATCGGCGTACGCCTTTTCCACCACAGGCTTTCTGGAATGGATTCACCAACCTGCATCATCCATCTGCCCGAGCAGACACCCGATGCCGCCATCATCTGGCTGCACGGCCTCGGTGCCGATGCCCACGACCTGGAGCCCATCAGCGCCCAGCTCGGGCTCACGACCACGCGCCACCTCTTCCCCAATGCGCCCCGGCGCCCCATCACCATCAACGCCGGCAACGAGATGCGCGCCTGGTTCGACCTCACGTCACTCGACTTTTCCGCGGGAGAGAATACCGAACACATCGAGGAGTCGGTCATCAAGATCGGACGCTTGATCGACACCCAAATCGACCAGGGGGTTCTCCCCGAGCGAATCATTCTCGCCGGCTTCTCGCAAGGCGGCGTCATAGCGCTGCTCACCGGCCTCGGTTACGACAAAACGCTGGGCGGCATCATGGCCCTGTCCACCTATCTGCCGGAACAGATCCGTCTCGACGCACGGCAATACATTCCAGTGATCCAGTGCCACGGCCTCGACGATCCGGTCATCCCCTACGAAATCGGGCTGGCAACCAGCCGCCGCCTGGCAGCCGAACTGGGCGAACGACTGGAATGGCGCACCTATCCGATGGAGCACGGCGTCAGCGATCTCGAGATTCGCGATCTGGCGCGCTGGACACAACAACGCCTGGGCCAATGAACGACATCTGGCAAGCCATCGGCGACGCCATCACCGCGGCCAGCGGCGAACGCTGCGACACCGCCGCCCGACACCCCGTCGGCGGCGGCAGCATCAACCAAGCATGGCGCATCGGCCACGGGCCGCGCGGCTGGTTCGTCAAACTCAACCGCGCCGACCGGCTGGAGATGTTCATAGCCGAGGCCGAGGGACTCGAAGCACTCGCTGCCGCCAATGCCATCCGCGTACCACAGCCGCTATGCCACGGCAGCCACGGCCGTCAGAGCTTTCTGGTCATGGAATATATCGCACTGCACGGCAGCCCCGAACCGGACGAATTCGCCACCGCGCTGGCAACAATGCATCGCCACCACCAGCAACAATACGGCTGGCATCGTAACAACACCATCGGCGCCACCCCGCAAGACAACACCCTCTGCGACGACTGGTGCGAGTTCTGGCGCATCCACCGCCTCCAGTTCCAACTCCGGCTGGCCCGGCGCAACGGCGCTCCCAGCCGCCTCATCGATCGCGGCATGACGCTCGCCGAGCGCTGCGACGCCTTCTTCATCGGCTACACCCCACTCGCATCGGTGCTGCATGGCGACCTCTGGTCGGGCAACTGGGGAGCCGACGACCAGGGACGACCAGTGATCTTCGACCCAGCCGTCTATTTCGGCGACCACGAAACCGACCTGGCAATGATGACACTATTCGGCCACCCCGGTCGGCACTTCTTCGACCATTACGACGAACACTTCCCTATCGATCCCGGCTTCACCACCCGCAAGACCCTCTACAACCTCTACCACATCCTCAACCACTACAACCTCTTCGGCGGCGGCTACGACCGACAGGCCGAGGGAATGATCGAACAACTACTGAGCGAATTGCGCTAACGCGGATACATCACAGCTGACGACAGAAAAACGCATGGTTGGCAGCGTGTTGGGCACGCTTCGCTTTGCCCAACCTACGGCCATGACGCTCCCGTCATCGCGAGCGAAGCGTGGCGATCTCCTGACGACGGAGTACCACTCCGGGAGATTGCTTCGCTGGCGCTCGCAATGACGGGGGGTGTCGTTGCGAGGCGCGACAACGACGCGGCAACCTCCTGCTACGAAGAACCCCCTTCACGCGCGCCGTCGCCGGGTGCGACTGCCGGGGGCGATCGGCCACGGAAGGCCGATCGAGGTCTGGGCCGCGGGATGCGGCTTCAGACCGACCCCGGAAGGCGGGCCTGGCGGCGGAAAAAAGCGCGTGGGGGGCGTCTTTTTTGCGTCGCGTTTTTTCGACGAGGAAAAAATGCGACTCGCGCCTGTTGTGGGCGGTAGAGAAGAATGTCGTGATCGACGAGGCGCGAAACCGGTACCACCGGCATTGCCACGAAGCCGCTGGATGTTGGGCACGCTTCGCTTGGCCCAACCTACGGCCATGATGCTCCCGTCATCGCGAGCGGAGCGCGGCGATCTCCTGACGACGGAGTACCTTCCGGGAGATTGCAT
>CAZTOZ010000018.1:0-83651 GCA_964614535.1 uncultured Thiotrichales bacterium
ACCCAGTTTGTCGATCTCGTCGAGCATGATGACGGGGTTCATCGTGCCAGCCTCTTTCAAGGCCTGTACCAGCTTGCCCGGCAACGCCCCGATATAGGTGCGACGATGGCCCTTGATCTCCGCCTCGTCCCGCATGCCGCCGAGACTGAAGCGGTAGAATCTGCGTCCCAGCGCCTCGGCGATGGAGCGGCCGATCGACGTCTTGCCGACACCGGGTGGGCCGACCAGCAGGGTGATGGCGCCAGCCATCTCCCCCTTGAACGCGGCAACGGCGAGAAATTCGAGAATCCGCTTCTTGACATCCTCCAGCCCCTCGTGGTCTCGATCGAGAATCCGCCGCGCCTTCTTCAGATCGAAGGAGTCCTCGGAGCAGATCCCCCAAGGCAGCTGCGTGATCCAGTCGAGGTAGTTGCGGCTGACCGCAAACTCCGGTGAGCTGGGCTCCAGCACCGCCATCTTCTCGAATTCCTCCTCGATCCGCGCCGCCACCTGGTCGGGCAGGTCGAGCTTTTCGATGCGCTCGCGAAAGCGGTCGATCTCGGCCGTGCGGTCGTCCTTGGCGATACCCAGCTCCTTCTGGATCTCCTTGAGCTGCTCCTTGAGAAAGAACTTGCGCTGCTGCTCGGACATGCGGGCATCGACCCGCTCCTTGATCTCCGTTTGCAGCCGCGCCACCTCCAGCTCCTTGCGCACCAACTGCAGCACCCGCTCCATTCGCGGCAGCAGGTCGATGGTCTCCAGCACCTGCTGCAGCGCATCCTTGCCGGCGGAGGTGAGATTGGCGACGAAATCGGTGAACGGCCCCGGGTTGTCGGGGCTGAACTGGGTCAGAAAGATCTTCAGCTCGCTGCTGTAGATCGGGTTCAGCGGCAGCAGCTCCTTGACCGTGGTGATGATGGCATTGGCGAAGGCCCGCACCTTCAGTTCGTCGGCGGGCGCCGACTGCGGGTACTCCACCCGCACCACATAGGGTGGCTTGCTAGAGAGCCACTCGACGACGCGGAAACGCGCCAACCCCTCGGCGATGAAGCGGATCTGGCCATCGAGCGCCTTGGGGTCGTGCATCCGCACGACGCAGCCGATCTCCTCGAAGTCGTCGGGTTGCGGCACGCCATTGACCTCGCGTCTGAGCAGCAACAGACCGATTTCATGGCCGTCGGTCTGCCCCACCGCCTGAACGGTATCGAGCCAGGTGTTCTCGTCGAGGAAGACCGGCATCGACTGCGCCGGAAAGAAGGGGCGATCGGACAGCGGCACCAGGTGGATGACGGCCGGCAACACATGTTCCCTGACCAGAAGCTCGCCATTGGCCTGGACGACACGCTCTTCGCCAGCCTGGATCCTGTCGTCTTTCTCGTCGCTCATACCGTCTCCCTCTTCGTCGGCTTTCCGCCTATGGTGGGGCTGACCCGGCGCGATTGCAAGACGAGCGGAATGCACGGCCACCGGCCCGGTCTGGCCTTGTACCGCTCAAAAAAAATGGCCGCCCGAAGGCGGCCATTCGATCGGTCCGAAGATTCGGCTGGCGTCACAGCGTCACGATCGACAGATGCCCCTTGCCGTAGTTGGGAATCTCCACCTCGAACTTGACGCCACTGGCGTTCTTGATGACCTCGACCGACTCCTCCGGCACCTTGTCCAGCCCCTCGTACATGTCGGTGAGCTTCAGATGCGGCGTGGAATCGTTCATCAGCAGGCGGGAACAGATGTTCATCACCTCATAGACGTTCTCCTGCATGACCGACGAGATCTCGCCACTCTCGGCCGCGTCCTCGGCGCCCCCTTTCGGCATCATCGACAGCGCCGCGCCACCATAGGCGGCGAAGGGCACGTCACAGGTGCAGGCCGCGACGGTCTTGCCTTCGGAATCGACGAACAGGCCCACCAGCGCGTCGTCTTCGATGGAGGGATTCTCTTCCGCCTTCTTCACGACGAGACCGTCGCCATAGAGCATGCTGAGAACGCCGGTCGTTTCCCGGTCGGCGGGAATGTTGAATTTCGTATCCATTTCCTTTGTCTTTCCTATCCCATGTATTTGTCGAGTGTCTCGGAGAAGCTGTCGGCGGTGAACGGCTTGGCGATCAGAAAATCCGCGCCAGCTTCCTCGGCGATGGCCCGCATCTCGCTGGTGGCTTCCGTGGTGACGAAACCAAACGGCTTGTCGTACCCCTCGGCCTTGATGGCCTTGAGAAATTCCGGGCCGTTCATGTTCGGCATGTTCCAATCGGAGAGAATGATGTCCGGATTGAATTCACGAACCTTTTCCACCCCCTTGGCACCGTCTTCGGCTTCTTCGATATCGATATCGTCATAGCCGGCGTCACGCAGCGTCTTTTTCACGATCATGCGCATGGCGCGGCTGTCGTCAACGATCAATACATTCATAGTCGTCTCCCGTTTTATAGTTTATCTTCCTCTACACCAGCCCATTGAATCATAATTTCTGGATCTGGCGAATTACCTCGTTCGCAATTTCCTGTAAAGGCTTGAGCGCGATCACGGCGCCGCGTTTGTAGGCCTGTCCGGGCATACCCCAGACCACGCTGGTGGCCTCGTCCTGGGCAACGGTATAACTGCCCGCCTCACGCAGCCGCTTCATCGCATCGGCGCCGTCGTCACCCATCCCGGTGAGCATGACGGCGACGGTATTTCTCGGCGACAGGCGGCAAATGGAATCGAACATCACCTCTACCGACGGCTTGTGCTGGTTGACCGGGTCGGAGTCGTCCAGATGGCAATGGAGTTTCCCTCCACTGCTTCTCACCACCAGATGCCGGTCCCCCGGCGCGATATAGACGTGACCGCTCTTGATCTCCATTCCCTCAGTGGCCTGCGCCACCTCCATTTCGCAGATCATGTTCATCCGCTCGGCGAACGAGGCGGAAAACGCCGGCGGAATATGCTGGGTGATGACAACCGGCGGCATATCGGCCGGGAAACGTGTCAGCACCTCCTTCAGCGCCTCGGTGCCCCCGGTCGAGGAGCCGATGGCGACAAGCTTGCCGCCAGCCAGCGCCTGTTTCTGATGCAGTCTCTCGATACTGCTGCGGGGTGTCTTCGGAGCCGGCGCGACATGGGGCCTGAAGTTCTGCACCCGTGCCCTTGCCGCGTTCTTCACCTTCGCGATGATGCCTCGGCTGTAGTGACTCAATACCTCCTCGGACTGTACCTTCGGCTTTTCGATGAAGTCGACGGCGCCGAGCTCGAGCGCGTCGAGCGTGGCGCTGGAGCCGGCCGAGGTGAGCGCCGACACCATTACCACCGGCATCGGCCGCAGCCGCATCAGATTGCTGAGGAACTGGAGGCCGTTCATTCCAGGCATCTCCACGTCCAGCGTCAGCACATCGGGATTGAGTGCCTTGATCAGCTCTCGGGCCTGATAGGCATCGGCGGCCTGACCGACCACCTCGATCGCCGGATCCGATTCGAGGATCCGCGTCAGCATTTGCCGCATCAGCGGCGAGTCGTCGACGACCAACACGCGTACCTTCCCCGGCGTATCGGGAGCGGCTCCACTTCTGCCTTGACTAGCACTGAACATCATTTTAATACCCTGTAATATCCGTGGGCGCGGCGGACATCGAGCCATACCGCCAAGCACGCCCCTCGATGAGAAAAACGATCAGACGAACAGCTCGACCTCGCCCTGCACCGGCTTCGACGTCAGCGTATCGAGCATGCTGCGGTCCTGTCTGGCGACGTCGCGCGTGGCGTCCAGCTTCTTCAGCAGGATGCGCCCGCTCTCCGGGAAGTAGATGATTTTTCTTGCCTGGACGCCCCCCAGATCCTTGCTGACGGCTCGATACCCCTCACTGCGGAGGAAACAACAGACGAAATCGACATTGTTCCTGCCGACGTTCTGCCCCACGCCCCCTCCGATATTGGCACCGCCAAACACCTTGATCTCCAGGTTCTGCTTGCGACCGCCGTATTTGATGATGTCGTTGATGAGATGTTCCATTGCAAAATTGCCGTAGCGCAACGCATCGTCGACGACGCCATTGCGATGCTGACCACTGGCCGGCAGCATGAAATGGTTCATCCCACCCACACCGCTGGCCGGGTCACGAATACAGGCGGCGATGCAGGAGCCGAGCACCGTCGTCAGCAGCTCACCGCTACGGGTCACGTAGTATTCGCCAGGCTTGATCTTGGCCATCACCGCCTCGTGCTCGGCGCTCCAATAGCGATGGATCGCCTCGAAACCCGGCAGTGCAGGCGGCAGGTTTCTGGTCGTATTCAGCGGCATCGGTTCAGCTCGCTTTCTTGTAGACGGTCTTGCCGAGCAGCTCGAACTTGTCCGTCACCTTGTAGAGCGCCTCGGAGTGGCCGACGAACAGGCGTCCGTCGTCGGCGAGAATGTCGGCAAACTTGGCGAACAGGCGGGTCTGCGTCGGCTTGTCGAAATAGATCACCACGTTTCGGCAAAAGATGACGTCCATCGGACCCTTCATCGGCCATCTCTCCATCAGGTTCAGACGGCGAAAGGTGATCATCTCGCGGATCTCCGGACGCACCCGCACCTTGCCGGCGTTGGGGCCCTGCCCCTTCTCGAAATACTTGCGCAGGTAGACCTCCGGCATGCCGTTGACCCGCTCCTCGGCATAGACCCCGGCGGCCCCCACCGCCAGCACCTCGGAATCGAGGTCGGTCGCGAGAATCTTCAGATCCCAACCGCTGAGCCCCGGCACGTGCTCCTTCAGCGCCATCGCAATCGAGTACGGTTCCTCCCCGGTGGAACAGCCCGCCGACCAGATCCGGATTCGACTGCCGCGCGGTTTGTTCCGCATCAGCGTCGGGATGACCTCGCTGGTGAGAAATTCGAAATGGTGCATCTCGCGAAAAAACGAGGTGAGGTTGGTGGTCATCATGTTGGTGAATTGCTCGAGCTCGGCCTGGTCACCGCTTTCGAGCAATTGGATGTACTCCGCAAACGACTTCAGGCGCAACGTCCACAGCCGTCGCGTCACCCGGCCATAGACCAATTCACGCTTGTTGTCGGCCAGATGGATGCCCGTCAGACGCGCCGCCAGATTCTTGAAATACTCGAAGTCCGCATCGGTGAATTCGTACTGTCGTTGAACCATCAGAACAACTCCACTGCTTTGTTTTCGTTGTTATTGTCATTTTCGGCAGGTTGCCAACCATTGTCTCTGAATATCGAGCGCAACAGCGCCTTCTCGTCCTCCAGCGTGAAATACGACAGAATCTTTTCGTAGATCTCCCGATCGCTGTGCCCCGCCTTCATCGTCATGCAGGTGGACAACTGCTCCAGCACGATGATGACGTGATTCATCCGCTGCACCAGGCGGTCGTAGAACTGAAACGACTGGAGCGACCCATTGAGAATTTCGCGGATACTTTGCGCATCATCCACCATGCCCTTGCCGCACTCCGACCGCTCCGCCCGCTCGATCAGTCGATCGACCCGCGACGCGACCTCGACGAAGTCGGCGGAAAGACGACTGACGCAATCGTCACTGGATGCCATTGCATTGCGTATCTGCGCGATACTGATCTCCAGCGGATGCAACGCGGGCCCAACTTGTTCCTGCTCGGCCTTCAGGCTCATTTCTACTTTCCAACTATTTATTGTTTTCATGGCGACGGGGCGACGATTTTCCCGCCACCCGTCGAGGCGACCACATCGGCCGCCAATCTGCATGTTGCGACTATTGCCGGGCCGGCCCGGCCAGATCCCCGGCCGACAGGCCCAGCCCCTCGGCGAAGGCGACCACACCGGGCTGCAACCCTTCGACCGCGACACGCAGGCCACCGCTCTCGGCATGACGACCCAACGCCACCAGCAGCTGGACACCCGCGGTATCGACATTGGCCAGTTCGGCCGCATCGACCACGACGTCGCCGCCACTGGCCAGCGCGCCATCGAGGGCCGCCTTGACCTCGGCCACATTGGCGATGGTGAGTTGCCCGGGCAACCGGGTCGTCGGAAGATTGTTGTTGTCTGTCATGATGCCACCTCTGTTGATTGTTCTTGTTGTTCTCGGCACGCTGGCCGCGAGGTCATCCTGACCTTTTCGTCGAGCGGATACCGCGGTGTCGGAAACACCCGGTCATGCCGCTGCTCCCTGCGCCGCGGGGGACGGAAATCAGTTCGGAAGTTGGGTGATCTCCTTGCCCACTTCCACCTCGATCATGTGATTGATGTTGAGCAGAATGATCATCTTGTCGTCGACCGTGGCCAGTCCCTTGATGTATTCGGTGGAAACGACCGTGCCCATCGACGGGGTGTTCTCGATCGCACCTTCGTTGAGGTTGTAGACCTCGGACACCGCATCCACCACCATGCCAACGACGCGCTCGCTGTTGTCCTCGGTTCGCGTCTTGACGACGATGACCACCGTGGTCGGGCCGAAGTCGCTCTTGTCGAGACCGAAGCAGTTGCGCAGGTCGATGATCGGCACCACGGTACCGCGCAGATTGATGACACCCAACACATGGTCCGGGGTATTGGGAATCGGGGTCGCGCCCTCCCAGCCCTTGATCTCCTGCACGTTGAGGATGTTCAGCCCGTACTCCTCGCCGGCCAGCATGAACGTCAGATACTGGTCGGTGCTCTGATTGATGTGAATGTTCTTTTCCGCTACGTTTTCTGCTTGTTGAGTGTTCTGCATGACAAAGCTCTCTTGATGAAATGTTCTACGCCGCTTCCAGGCTGGAGTTGTTGATCTTTCCCTGACTCAGCAGATGCTGTCGTATCAGGCTTGCCACATCCATGATCAGTGCCACGGTCCCGTCTCCGAGAATCGTTGCGCCCGACAGCGCATCGACCTTGCGGAAATTCTTTTCCAGGCTCTTGATGACCACCTGCTGCTGGCCCTGCAACTCGTCGACGAACAGCCCGACGCGCTTGCGTTCCGCCTCGACCACGACCAGCAGGCCATCCTTGAAATCGGTGACATCGGTATGGATGCCGAAGATCTTGTGCAACCGGAGCACCGGGATATATTCCTCGCGCAGTTTGTAGAGGTCGATCTTGCCCTTGTATTTCTTGATCCGGGTCGGATCGATCTGCAGTGACTCGTCGATCGAGAGCATCGGAATCACATAGGTCTCGGAGCCGACCTTGACCAGCTGACCATCGATGATCGCCAGCGTCAGCGGCAGGCGGATGCTGATGGTACTGCCCTTGCCCTCTTCGGAGATGATATAGATCTGCCCACCCAGCTCATTGATGTTCCGGCGTACCACATCCATGCCGACGCCACGACCCGATATGTCGCTGACCACCTCGGCGGTGGAAAACCCCGGCTCGAAGATCAGGTTGTTGATCTCCTCGTCGGTCAGCTTCTCATCCGGCGCGATGATGCCGTTCTCCACCGCCTTCTCGAATACCCGCTTCTTGTTGATGCCGGCGCCATCGTCGACCACCTCGATAACGATATTTCCACCTTCGTGATAGGCCTTCAGCTCGATCGTGCCCGTCTCCGGCTTACCCATTTCACGCCGCTTCTCCGGCATCTCCAGGCCGTGATCCAGGGAATTCCGTACCAGGTGGACCAGCGGGTCGGCAATCTTTTCCAGCACCGTCTTGTCCAGTTCGGTGCCCTCGCCGGAGATCACCAGCTCCACCTTCTTGCCGAGCTTGGAACTCATGTCACGCACCAGCCGCGGAAAGCGGTTGAACGAGCTGCTGATCGGCAACATACGGATCTGCATCGCCGTCTCCTGCAACTCGCGGGAGTTCCGGGTGAGCTGGCTCAGACCATCCCGCAGCGACTCGATCTGCGACATGTCGAACTCGTCGGTGAACTGGCTCAACATCGACTGGGTGATGATCAGCTCGCCCACCAGGTTGATCAGCGAATCGATCTTCTCGATGCTGACACGGATCGAGCCTGATTCCCCCGACGGCTTCTTTTTTGGCTTGGCCGGTTTTTTCGGCGCCGGTTTCTCCGCCGCGGCCGGCTTGGCCTCAGCCGCAGTCGGCTTGGCCTCCGTCGCGGGCCGGCTCTCCACCGCCTCGGTCGGCGACGGCACCGGTTCCGCCGGTTGCACCGGCGCCGGCTCCGCCGCGGGGGCCGCTTCAGCCGGGGCCGACGGCGCACTCTGCGGCGCGGGCGCCGCCTCGCCCTCAGGCGTCCGGGCTGCGTCCAACGGCGAGATGGAGATCTCGCAATCTCCCTCGATCCAGGAAAAGACTTCCCGCACCCGCGCCTCGTTCACCGAGGTGATCAGCTCCAGGCGCCAGCCCAGATAGTTCTCTTCCGGATTGAAATTCTTGAAGTCCGGAATCTTGTTCAGATTGCAGACCACGTTGAGATCGCCCAGCTGACGCAGCTCATCGAACAGGCGGTAGGGCTCGTTGCCTTTTTTGAGGATATCCGGGTGCGGATAGAAATCGATCAACCAACCTTTCCGGCCGTCGCTGTCCGTCCCCTGCGCCGGCGCTTCCGCTTCCGGCGTGGTGCCGGCCGTATCGGCCTGGGGCTCGCCCTCGTCCTTGCTGGCAAGCATCTTCTCCAGGCGATCCTTCAGATCGTTGACGCGTTTTTCGTCGATGTCCTCCTCATCACGGGCGGCATCGATCATCTCGCGCAGGCAGTCCACCGATTCCAGCAGCAGATCCACCGCCGCGGTCGTGACCTCCCGTTCATGGGAGCGCATCTGGTCGAGCAGCGTTTCCATGACATGGGTGAAACCGGCGATCTCGAGCATGTCGAAAGTCGCGCTGCCGCCCTTGATCGAGTGCGCCGCGCGAAAGATCGTGTTGATCTCCTCGACATCGACCTCGCCGGTCCCCAGATTCAGTAGTCCTGTCTCCATTACATCGAGGCCTTCGCTACACTCTTCGAAGAAGACCTCCAGAAATTCAGACATATCCATGGACATCGCTTGTACCTCAGCTTATGTTGTCATCGACCGGACAGTACCGATGCCGGGCCGATATTTCCTTTCCCCGCTTCCTGTCAGCAGAGCACCTTGTTGATGGTGTTGACCAGCACTTCCGGATCGAAAGGCTTGACGATCCATCCGGTGGCGCCGGCGTCACGCCCTTTCATCTTGCTTTCGCTCGACCCTTCGGTGGTGAGGGTCAAAATCGGCTTGCCGTTGTAGGCTGGCAGTCCGCGCAGGCTTCGAATCAACTCGATCCCGTCCATCTTCGGCATGTTGATGTCGGTCAGGACCAGGTCCACGTCGAGCGATTTCGCCATTTCCAGGGCCACCTCGCCATCCTCCGCCTCATAGACTTCAAAGCCGGCTCTCTTCAATGTGTATGCAACCATTTGACGCATCGAGGGCGAATCGTCTACCGCCAAGATCTTTTTCATTGTGTCTCCAATTTTTAATAATCCTGATTGAGAAATATGGAATGTTTAATTTTGGGTGTTGCAACAAACCGCTGAAACCAAGTGAGCAAGTTTGGTGCCAACTCCTCTTCCGCCGGTTTCGCCGACGAGCCGTAGCATCGACCACGGCACGCTGTGACCCCCTGCTCAGCCCCTCCCCGGCCGCGCGGCGGCGCTTGCCGTCATGGGGGCAGCCCATTGCCGCCGGGGGCGCATCCACCACGGCCACCGTGATGCCGGCCAAAACCCGGCACATCCACGACGCGATTGGCGGACGGCGCTCACACTCTGCCAGCAACCTTTGCCGTCCCTGCTTGGCAGCCCACCGTTTTGCGCTATAAATGCCTGCCCAACGGAGCGAGCGTGAGCATTGACGATGGATCGCAGACATGACGAGGGAGAGGATCACAGCCTCTTCAATCAGACGACGGAGGTCGGCATTACCCTGACCGGCGACCAGGCGAGGCTGCTGCAACAGTCACTCGACCAGGCGACGATGATGCAGGACAGCCCACTGGGGCAGACGGCGGCGGTGGTGGATCTGCACGACGGGGAGACGACCCCGCACACGGTCGAGGAGGAGGCACTGGCCGATACCGAGATCGATCCGCTACAGCCAGGGCAGGCGATCGTCCAGCTGGACCGGGACCGTTTCGAGACGCGCTTTCTGGAGATCAAGCGCCATGTGCTGGGTTTTCACTCGTTGCTGGAGAAGGGTTACGAGACGCTGATCACCGTGGCCGGTTTTCCGGAATTTCCCGAGATCCGTCTGCGCAGCATCAGCATCTACCCTTCCGGCTCCCTCTATGTGGAAGGCGAAAACCGCAACGGCGAGTGGGTCAGCATTTTCAGCCACCTCGACACCATCAACTACGCCTTGACGAAACAGCGCGCAACCCAACGCAAGAAGAGCGTCCAGGAGATCGAGTTCAATTTCCTGTGACCGCGCACTGCCGCGGCAGCAGCAGCGCCGGCAACGCGCCGACATGGGGAATGACGAAATGGGGGCGCCGCGGATGGGGCCACGACGGCCGTGGTTCCGGCGCCACCCAGGCTGCCAGCGCACCGCTGTCGAGTGCACCGATGACGTCACGGTCGGAGTCGTCACCGACATGGAGCGTTTCGTCCAGCGGCACGCCCGCCTTGGCCGAGGCGAGTTCGAAGATCGCCTTTTCCGGTTTGGCCGCGCCCGCCTCGGCCGACGTGACGGAGAAATGGAAGCAGTCACCGAGCCCCACCCGGTGGATATCGGCATTGCCGTTGGTCATCGAGCCGAGGATGAAATGCCGTTTCAACAGCAACAGCGTTTCACGGACGCCATCGAACAGCGCCACCCGGTTGCGGGCCTCCCAGAAGATTTGGAAACCGGTCTCCACCAGGTCGTCGTCGGCACCGCACTCGTCGGCAATTTTTTTCAGCCAATGCTTGCGCAGTCGCGTCAGGTCGAAGGCCTGATGCTGGTGGGCCCGCATATGGGCGATGCGCGACTCGATCAGCGCTTCGTAACCATAGCGCGCCGTCACCTGCGGGTAGTGGCGTTGCAGCCAGTCGTAGAACGTCCGCTCGGCGCGCCGGATGACCGGCTTGCACTCCCACAGCGTGTCGTCCAGATCGAAGGTGATGCAGCGGATCCGCTCACGCAGCGCCGCGTCGGGCGACGGATCAGAGGGTCGGTTCATGGCCGCTCACGGTCACGACGAGGCGGCGCCGGTGCGCCATCGCGCGGTGCTCCCAGAGGTAGAGCCCCTGCCAGGTGCCGAGCGCAAGCCGGTACCGCGCCACCGGCACCGTCAGCTCGACCGGGGCGATGACGCTGCGGACATGGGCCGGCATGTCGTCCGGCCCCTCGTCGCGATGGAGAAATCGGGGATCCCCATCCGGCACCAGATCGGCCATGAAGGTTTCCAGATCCCGACGCACATCGGGATCCGCGTTCTCCGAAACGATGATGCCAGCGGAGGTGTGCTGGACGAAGACATGGGCGGTCCCGGTCTCGATGCCGGAGCGCTCGACCACTTTTGCCACCTCGGCGGTGACGTCGTAGGTGCCGCGTCCCCGGGTCGTGATCTCGATGGTCGATTGGTAGACCGTCATCTCAGCCCCCCGGTTGCAGTAGCAGTTCATCGCCCCCCAGGTAGGGCCGCAACACCTCGGGCACGACGACCGCGCCATCGGCACGCTGGTAGTTCTCCAGCACCGCCACCAGCGTGCGTCCCACCGCCAGGCCGGAGCCGTTGAGGGTATGCAGCAACTCGGGCCTGCCGCTGTCGGGGTTGCGGAAACGGGCTTTCATCCGCCGCGCCTGGAAATCACCGAAATTGGAGCAGGAGGAGATCTCACGGTACCTCCCCTGCCCCGGCAGCCACACCTCCAGATCGTAGGTCTTGCGTGCCGAGAAGCCGGTATCGCCAGCACACAGCAGCACGCGCTGGTACGGCAACCCCAGTTTTTGCAGGATGCGCTCGGCGTGGCCTGTCAGCGCTTCGTGGGCACGCGCCGAATCGTCCGGATGGACCAACTGCACCATCTCCACCTTCTCGAACTGGTGCTGGCGGATCAGCCCGCGCACGTCGCGGCCGTAGGAACCGGCCTCGGAACGGAAACAGGGCGTATGGGCCACCAGCTTCAGCGGCAGGCTGGCGGCATCGAGGATCTCGTCACGCGCCAGATTGGTGACCGGCACTTCGGCCGTCGGTATCAGGTAGAGCCCATGCTCGGAGGCGACCCGGAACAGATCCTCCTCGAACTTTGGCAGCTGCCCGGTGCCGTAGAGGCTGTCGGCATTGACCAGATAGGGCACATAGACCTCGGTGTACCCATGTTCGCGGATGTGGGTGTCGAGCATGAACTGGATCAACGCCCGGTGCAGCCGCGCCACCTCGCCGCGCATCACGGCGAAACGCGAGCCGGAGAGTTTGGCCGCCGCCTCGAAATCGAGGGCGCCGCCGCGCGCGCCGAGATCGACGTGATCCTTCGGCTCGAAGTCGAAGGCCGGTGGCTCTCCCCAACGCGCCAGCACCACGTTGTCGTCCTCGCTCCTGCCGTCGGGCACCTCGGGATCGAGGAGGTTCGGCAATCCCCGGAGCAGGCCGTCCAGCTCCCCCTGCAGCGCCGCCAGCTCGGCCTCGGCCTGCTTCAGCGCCTCGCCCAGCTTGCCCACCTCGGCCAGCAACGGCTGGATGTCCTCGCCGGCCGCCTTGGCCTTGCCGATCGATTTCGAACGCGTGTTGCGCTCGCTCTGCAACTGCTGGGTGTGCACCTGCAACGCCTTGCGCCGCTCTTCCAGCGCCTCGAAGGCCGCCGTATCCAGATGAAAGCCACGGCGCGCCAGCGCCTTGGCGACCGACGGCAAGTCGCTGCGCAAAAGTTTGGGATCGAGCATGATCTGCCTTGCTTCAGGAGTGGGAAACGCCGGCGAATGTTATCACATGATCCGGCTCCACCAGATCGCTGATCCCGGCGATGGCCTGCGCCACCTTCTCCGGCGTATCGAAGAATTCGATAACCAGCGGCAGATCCAGCGACAGATCCACCAGCGTGCTCTGGTGGATCACACCACTCGCCCCATAGCCGGCGATGGCGCGGAACATCGTCACCCCCTTGACCTTCTCGACGTCGTGCAGACGCTGCATCAGCTGCTTGTGCAGATGCTGCCCCTCGGTGAGATAGATTCTTGCCAGCAGAATGTTCATAGGCTTCTCCCCAACCAGACGCCAAGCACGGTGGCGGTCACGCAGAGCAGTACGCTGGCCACCACATTGACCAGCGCCGGCAGCGCATCGCCCTGTTCGAGCAGATGGAAGGTCTCCAGCGAGAAGGTGGAGAACGTGGTGAAGGCGCCCAAAAAGCCGATCAGCACAAAGGCGCGAACCTCCGGCGGCGACACCAGCCGCTCCACCAGCACGATGGCCAGCACCCCCATGACGAAAGAGCCGATGACATTGACGCCGAGCGTCCCCCAGGGGAAATCGCGCCCGAGACGGGCATAGATGGCGGTGGAGACCCAGAAGCGCAGCAACGCCCCCAAAGCCCCGCCGGCCGCGATGCTGATGGCCTGCATGGAAATTCGTCATTGTGGTTGGCTTGGCTTACTATTCTGCGCCAAACCGCCGCGACATAGAAATCATGCAGCCCGACCGCACCCCGCAGCCCCTGCCCCCCGACCGCCGCCGGCGCTTTCTCGACGCCCTCGGCGCCGCCCTGCCCGACGGCGCGCTGCTGACCACGCCCGAGGAACTGCATCCCTACGAATGCGATGGTCTCTCGGCCTACCGCCAGCTGCCGATGGCGGTGGCGCTGCCCGATACGCTGACGCAGGCCCGCGCCGTGGTGCGGCACTGCGCCGAATTCGGTGTGCCGATCGTCGCCCGCGGCGCCGGCACCGGCCTCTCCGGCGGCGCCTATCCGCTGGAGGACGGCATCGTCCTCAGCCTCGCCAAGTTCAACCGCATCCTCGGGATCGACCCGGAGAACCGGCTCGCCACCGTCGAGCCCGGCGTGCGCAACCTCGCCATCTCCGAGGCGGCCGAACCCCACGGCCTCTACTACGCCCCCGACCCGTCGTCGCAGATCGCCTGCTCCATCGGTGGCAACGTGGCGGAGAATGCCGGTGGCGTCCACTGCCTCAAGTACGGTCTCACCGTCAACAACGTCCGCCGGATCAAGATGCTCACCGCCGACGGCGACCTGGTGACGCTCGGGGCCGAAACCTTCGACGGCCCCGGCTACGACCTGCTGGCCCTGCTCAACGGCTCCGAGGGAATGCTTGGCATCATCGTCGAGATCACCGTGCTGCTGCGCCCGCGCGCGGCCAAGACGACGGTACTGCTGGCACCATTCGACGACATCGCCCGCGCTGGCGACGCGGTGGCGCGGATCATCGCCGCCGGCATCGTTCCGGCGGGGCTGGAGATGATGGACAAACTGACCCTGGAGGCGGCCGAGGCCTTCGTCCACGCCGGCTATCCCACCGACGCCGAGGCACTGCTGATCTGTGAGCTGGACGGCGGCGAGATGGACGTGGCCGAGGAGACCGCCGCCGTCCGCGCGATCCTGCGCGACGCTGGCGCCAGCGACATCCGCAGCGCCGACGATGCCGCCGAGCGCGCCCGCTTCTGGGCCGGTCGCAAGGCCGCCTTTCCCGCCGTCGGACGCCTCTCGCCGGACTACTACTGCATGGACGGCACCATTCCGCGCCGCCATCTGGGCAGGATCCTCGAACGCATCGGCCAGCTTTCCGAGCAGTATGGCCTGCGGGTCGGCAACGTCTTCCACGCTGGCGACGGCAACCTCCACCCGCTGATTCTCTTCGACGCCAACACCCCCGGCGAGCTGGCGCAGGCCGAACGCTTCGGTGGCGACATTCTCGAGGCCTGTATCGAAGTGGGCGGCACCATCACCGGCGAACACGGCGTCGGCATCGAAAAGCTCAACCAGATGTGCAGCCAGTTCGACGGCGCCGAGCTGAGCCAGTTCCACGCCGTCAAGGCCGCCTTCGACCCGCGCGGGATACTCAACCCCGGCAAGGGGGTACCGACGCTGCACCGCTGCGCCGAATTCGGCATGATGCACGTCCACGACGGTCAACTCCCGTTCCCCGAGCTGCCGCGCTTCTGATGAAAGAAAACGACCTCACCGATCGACTTCGAGCCGAGGTGGAGGCCGCCATCGCCGCCGGCGAGGCGCTGCGCATCCGCGGTGGCGACACCCGCGCCTTTCTCGGCCGGGCGGTCACGGCGCCGCGCGTCATCGACACCCGTGACCACTGCGGCATCGTGCTCTACGAACCGTCGGAGCTGGCCATCACCGTCCGCAGCGGCACCCCCCTCGACGCGCTCGAAACGGCACTGGCGGCGCAACGGCAGGCGCTGCCGTTCGAACCACCCCGTTTCGGCGCCGGCTCGACCATCGGCGGCGCCGTCGCCTCCGGGCTCGCCGGGCCACGCCGCCCGCTCAACGGCGGCGTCCGCGATTCGCTGCTCGGCGTCCGCATCGTCAACGGCAAGGGCGAACTGCTGCGATTCGGTGGCCAGGTGATGAAGAACGTCGCCGGCTACGACCTCTCCCGGCCGATGGCCGGCGCCCACGGCACCCTCGGCCTGCTGCTGGAAGTGTCGCTGAAGCTGCGCCCCCTGCCGCCAGCCGGCCTGACGCTGGTGCGCGGGATGGAGAAGACCGCCGCGCTGGCGCGGCTGCGCCAGCTCTACCAACGGCCCCAGAACCTCAGCGGCGCGCTCTGGGTCGACGGGCATCTCTACCTGCGGCTGGAGGGCTATCCCGAGGCCATCGCCGCCCGCGCCGCCGAACTGGGCGGCGACCGCCTCGACAACGCCGACGCCTTCTGGCGCGCGGTCAACGACCAGACCCACCCGTTCTTCGACGGCGACACTCCGCTGTGGCGGCTCGTCGTCAAGCCGGCCAGTGGCGACATCGGCCCACCTGGCGACGAGATGATCGACTGGCTCGGCGGCCAGCGCTGGATCCGCAGCGACGCCGATGCCGACACCCTGCGCCGGCTCGCCACCACCCACGGTGGCC
This sequence comes from uncultured Thiotrichales bacterium, assembly GCA_964614535.1. Taxonomy (GTDB): domain Bacteria; phylum Pseudomonadota; class Gammaproteobacteria; order UWMA-0217; family UWMA-0217; genus JALSHZ01. The sequence goes on from CAZTOZ010000018.1 coordinate 15,849, forward strand.
ATGCCACCCGTTTTCGCGGCGAGGCGGCGATCGACTCGCCGTTCCATCCGCTCGATCCGGTGGCGCTCGAGCTCCACCGGCGGTTGAAGCGGGCGCTCGACCCGGCCGGCCTGTTCAATCCGGGGAGGCTCTATGCGGCCCTGTGACCCGCCAACGCCGACCGTCGGCCGTGATACGCCACCGTTCCCCACCCGCAGCAGCACCTGACCGATGCAGACCCGACTCCCGCCATCACTGTTGCAAACGCCAGCCGGACGCAAGGCCGACGCAATTCTGCGCGCCTGCGTCCATTGCGGCTTCTGCAACGCCACCTGCCCCACCTACCAACTGCTGGGCGACGAACTGGACGGCCCGCGCGGGCGGATCTACCAGATCAAGCGGCTGCTCGAAGGGGCGCCGGTGACGGCCACGACGCGTCTGCATCTCGATCGCTGTCTCAGCTGCCGCAGCTGCGAGACCACCTGCCCCTCCGGGGTGCGCTACCACGAACTGCTCGACATCGGCCGCGAGCGGGTGGAGTCGGCCGCGCCGCGCACACCGTGGCAACGGCTGCAGCGCAGACTGCTGCTGGCGCTGTTTCCCGAGACGAGACGCTTTGCACTGACGATGCGACTGGCCCGGCTGGCCGCGCCGCTACTGCCGGCGGCGCTGCGCGGCCGACTGCCATCCCGGCCGCGACCGGCGCCGCTGCCGCGACCCGGCCGCCATTCGCGCAAGGTGATCCTGCTGGACGGCTGCGTCCAGCCGGTGCTGCGGGGCGGCATCAACGCCCACCTGATTCGGCTGCTGGACCGGCTCGGCATCGAGACCATCGTGGCACCCGAAGCGGGCTGCTGCGGCGCCATGGCGCAACATCTGGCCGACCCGACGCTGGCGCGGCGGCAGATGCGGGCCAACATCGACGCCTGGTGGCCCCATATCGAGGCGGGGGCGGAGGCCATCGTCTCCACCGCCAGCGGCTGCGGCCTGATGCTGAAAGAGTATGGCGAGCTGCTGGCGGACGACCCGGCCTGGGCCGACAGAGCCACCCGCGTCTCGGCGCTGGCCCGCGACGTGGTGGAGCTGCTGGAGAACGAGGATCCGGAGGCGCTGCGCCCGGCCAGGCCACGCACGATCGCGTTCCACCCGCCCTGCACGCTGCAACATGGGCAACGGCTCGACGGCCGGGTCGAGGCGCTGCTGCGGAGACTCGGCTTCACCCTGACCCCGGTGGCCGACCGGCACCTCTGCTGCGGCTCCGCCGGCACCTATTCGCTCTTCCAGCCGGCCATCGCCACCGCCCTGCGCGACGACCGGCTGGAGAAACTGCGCGCCGGCGACCCCGAGCTGATCGCCACCGCCAACATCGGCTGTCAGGAGCATCTGCGCGGTGGCAGCGACCGTCCGGTGGTGCACTGGATCGAGTTGCTGTGACCATCCCCGGCGGCGTACACTCGCGCCCCCGAACAGGCCAAGACCCACCATCATGTTACGGAAAGCACTCTACCACTTCAGCGGCCGTCTCCCCTGCCGGCTGATCCACAGCCAGGGCAAACGCTATCTGGAGCGCTACTACCTCGGCCAGCTGTTCGGCTTCACCTTCTACCTGCACCGCTTCGTCGGCAGCGATGGCGACCGCGCCCTGCACGACCATCCGTGGAAGCGGGCCGGGGCGCTCTGCCTCGCCGGCGGCTACCTGGAACGACGCATCCGCTGGTTCAATCCCGAGACCGGCTACGACACCTACGACCGCCACATCCGCCCGGGGCGCTTCAACCGCATCCCGGCGGCCGTGTTCCACCAGATCGTCAGTGCCGAGCCCGACACCTGGACGTTGTTCTTCCACACGCCGAAGATCAAGCCGTGGGGGTTCATGGAGATCGTCCGCCGCAAGGAGGAGGACGGCACCGAACGCCCCCTGCCCCACTACTATGGTGACAGCGACGGCCAGAGCCACCGCCAGTGGTGGCAGTCGGTGCCGAAAGGCGAGGATTGCGACCGGGCGCCACCGCCGGGACGGTGAGCGCCGTGCCACGGGCACCCGCGCCGGCGCAACGCGCAGCCGTCAGGCCCGCAGCCGCTGTTCCGCCTCGTCGAGCTCCCGCAGGCCACCGCTCATCACCACGATGTCACCGGGGCGCAACCGGGTGTCCATCCTCTCTCCCGGCACGCGGATGCCCCCACGCATGATCCGCTCCAGCCGGGGAGAATCGCCGTCGAGCCCCAGTTCCCGCAATGTGCGCCCCACCGCCTGGCCGTCGGGCCGGACGACGACACTGCGACGGCGGCTCTTCTCATCGGCACCGGCCGGCAGCGCCTCGTCGCTGTCATGGAAATAGGCCCGTAGCGGCGCATAGTCCGAGGCGCGGATGTCGTTGACCAGTGCCTCGATCTCCTCCGCCGAGACATCCAGCAGCACCATCAACTGCGCGGCGTAGGTGAGGCTGGTCTCCAGCCCTTCGGGGAAGATCTCGGCGCCGGTGGCGCGCAGCATGGGCTCGTGGCGGGCATCACGGCAACGCAGCAACACCGGCAGCCCACCGCGCAGCAGACGGACGTGACGCGCCACCCGCTGCGCCCGTTCGGGGTCGTCGAAGGTCACCGCCACCGCCCGGGCCCGCGCCAGCCCGGCCGCTGTCAACACCGTGGCGTTGGTGGCATCACCAAACACCACGCCATCGCCGGCGTCGGCGGCCTGGCGCACCCGCTCGATGTCGAGATCGAGCGCCAGACTGTCGATGCCGGCATTGCGCAACAGCAGCGCCAGCCCCTGCCCCAGACGGCCATAGCCGCAAACGATGACGTGGTCACTGAACTCCTCACCGACGCTGGAAACCGCGTCATCAGACCCGGGCAGCGGCGTCGTCTCCGCCGCCAGCCGCCGCGCCAGCACCCCGTTGGCACGCACCAGAAACGGCGCCAGCACCATCGACAACACCATCGCCGTCAACAGGATCTGCGCCGGCCGCTCCGGCAACAGCGTCAGCCCCATCCCCAGCGACAACAGCAGCAACCCGAACTCACCCGCTTCGGCCAGGCTGATCCCGCTCCGCCAGCCGGCGTTGGGGCTCAGGCCGAAGCGCCGCGCCAGTACCGCAATCACCACGGCCTTGAGCAGCAGCAGGCCGAACAGCGTCAGCGCGACCCATTGCGGCGCCTGCCACAGCACGCCGGGGTCGAGCTGCATGCCGATGGTGGCGAAGAACAGCCCCAGCATCAGATCCCGGAACGGCCGGATGTCGGCCTCCATCTGGTGCCGGAACTCCGACTCCCCCAGCACCATGCCGGCGAGAAACGCACCCAGCGCCGGCGACAACCCCAGTGCATGAGCACTGGCGGCCATGCTGCTGACGATCAGCAACGCCGCCAGCATGAACATCTCCAGCGAGTGCGTTCCGGCGACCCAGCGCAGCAGCGGATGGAGCAGCCGTTCACCAAGCGTCATCATCACCACGAACAGCCCCAGCGCCTTGGCCATCGGCAGCGCCAGCACCGCCATCCAACCGCCCGCCGGATCGGCCAGCGCCGGAATGATCGCCAGCAACGGCACGGCAGCGATGTCCTGGGCGAGCAGGATGCCGACCGCCGCCTGGCCATGGGAGGCCCCCAGCTCCATCTGCTCACCCAGCTGTTTGAGGGCGATCGCGGTGGACGACATCGCCAGCGCGACGCCGACGACGAAGGCCGCCTCACCGGGCAGGCCGAGCCACCAGGCGATGCCCCCGAACAGCACGGCCGTGACGGCGATCTGGCTGCCCCCCAGCCCCAGCACCAGCCGCTTGGCCGCCAACAGCCGAGGCAGCGAAAATTCCAGGCCGATGGTGAACATCAGCAACACCACCCCCAGCTCGGCCAGAAAATGGGTCGCCGGCGACTCCGGCAGCCAGTCGAAACCGTGCGGACCGGCGATCAGGCCGGTGGCCAGATAGCCCAGTATCGGCGGTACGTTGAAACGCAGGCACAACGCCACCAACGCCGTGCCCAGCGCCAACAGAATGAAGATGACTTCCAGCAGATCGTGTTCCATGGTCGGTTCCCTGTGGACGGCCTCGAAGAATGGGGGATCGGGGCGGGGGCTTCAAGGTGCCAATGCCCGTGGCGGCACCGGCAAGAGCGGCGGATGGAAAGGCACAGTGACGGCAAAGCCAGTATAATCGCGCGCTCTTTCGCGCTTCCGTCACCGAACATGCTGCTATCCATCCTCGCCGTCGTCGTCGGCCTCGCCCTGCTGGTCTGGAGCTCGGACCGCTTCGTCGACGGCGCCTCGGCCATCGCCGCCAATCTGGGCATGTCGCCACTGATCATCGGCATCACCATCGTCGGCATGGGCACCTCGGCGCCGGAGATGCTGGTCTCCGGCATCGCCTCGTGGCAGGGCAACCCGTCGCTGGGGGTCGGCAATGCGCTTGGCTCCAACATCGCCAATATCGCGCTGATTCTCGGGGTGACGGCGCTGGTGGCGCCGCTGGTGATCTCTTCGGGCCTGATCCGGCTGGAGCTGCCGGTGTTGATGGTCGGCATGCTGGTGGCACTGGTACTGATCCTGGATGGCCATCTGAGTTTCGCCGACGGATCGATTCTGCTGATGCTGCTGTTCGTCGTCATGGGGATTCTGCTCTATGACGCCACCCATGCCCGATCCTCCGATGCGCTGGTGGCGGAGCTGGCCGACGAGGTCGAGGCCGACATGCCGCTGGGCACGGCGGTGATCTGGTTTCTGATCGGCCTGGTCGTGCTGCTGGTCAGCGCGCGGATGCTGGTCTGGGGGGCGGTGAACGTCGCCACCGCCATCGGCGTCAGCGATCTGGTGATCGGGCTGACCATCGTCGCCATCGGCACCAGTCTGCCGGAGCTGGCGGCGTCGATCGTCAGTGCCCGCAAGGGGGAGTCCGACATGGCCGTCGGCAACGTCATCGGCTCCAATCTGTTCAATCTCTTCGGCGTGATGGCGCTGCCGGGTCTGATCGCGCCGGCCGCGCTGCCGCCGGCGGTGCTGACGCGGGACTATCCGCTGATGCTGGCGCTGACGGCGGCGCTGTTCTTCATGGCTTTCCGCTTTCGCGCCAGCACCACGGCCCGGCGCATCAACCGCTTCGAGGGGCTGGCGCTGATTGCGGTATTCTTTGCCTATCAGGCCTGGATTCTCATCGACCCATGACGTTCCCGAACGATCAAATGCTGACGCTGGCCCGCGAGGTGCTGGAGACCGAGGCGCAGGCGATCCAGGCGCTGAAGGCCCGCATCGACGGCGCCTTCATCGAGGCCTGCGAGCGGCTCTACGACTGCCGCGGCCGCATCGTCGTCACCGGCATGGGCAAGTCCGGCCACATCGGCGGCAAGATCGCGGCGACGCTGGCCAGCACCGGGTCGCCGGCCTTCTTCGTCCACCCCGGCGAGGCCAGCCACGGCGATCTGGGGATGATCACCGCCGACGACGTGGTGCTGGCCATCTCCAACTCCGGCAGCACCGAGGAGATCCTCAATATCGTGCCGATCATCCGCCGGCTCGAGGTGCCGCTGATCGCCATGACCGGCGATCCCGGCTCGCCGCTGGCCGGCGCCGCCGACATCCATCTGGACATCTCCGTCGAACGCGAGGCCTGTCCGCTCAATCTGGCACCCACCTCCAGCACCACGGTGACGCTGGCGCTGGGCGATGCGCTGGCGGTGACGCTGCTGAAGATTCGCGGCTTCACCGCCGAGGACTTCGCCCGCTCCCACCCCGGGGGCAAGCTGGGACGGCGGCTGCTGCTGACCGTCGGCGACGTGATGCACCGGGGCGACGACGTGCCCCGGGTGCGGCCGGGAACACCGCTGACCGAGGCGCTGATGGAAATGACGGCCAAGAGCCTCGGCTGCACCACCATCACCGATGCCGACCACCGGCTGATCGGCATCTACACCGACGGCGACCTGCGGCGTACGCTCGATCGTCAGATCGACCTCCACCGCCTGACCATCGATTCCGAAATGACCAGCCCCTGCCGCAGCATCGGCGCCGATGCGCTGGCGGTGGATGCGCTCAATCTGATGGAGCGCCACAAGATCAGCGCGCTGCCGGTGATCGACGACGACCATCGTGTCGTCGGCGCGCTCAACATGCTCGACCTGCTCAGAGCCGGGGTGGTCTGAGCGGGCTCCACCAACCGATCAGGGGAAAACAGCAGATGGAACAACTCACCGCAACGGCCAAACGCATCGAACTGGTCATCTTCGACGTCGATGGCGTGCTCACCGACGGCTCGCTGTTCATCGGCGACGACGGCCAGGAGTACAAGGCCTTCAACTCCCGGGACGGCCACGGCATCCGCATGTTGCAGGAGTGCGGCGTTCGCGCCGCGATCCTCACCGGACGGCAGTCGGAGGTGGTCCGGCACCGCACCCGCGATCTCGGCATCGAACTGGTGATGCAGGGCCACCGCGACAAGCGCCCGGCCTTCCGCGCATTGCTCCAAGAGACGGGGCTGACGCCGGAGGTGATCGCCTATGTCGGCGACGACGTGGTCGATCTGCCGGTGATGAAACAGGTGGGGCTGGCCATCGCCGTGGCCGACGCCCACCCGCTGGTGCTGGAGCACGCCGACTGGGTGACCCGCGCCCGCGGGGGGCGCGGTGCCGGGCGCGACGTCTGTGAATTCCTGCTGCGGGCACGGGGCGTACTGGACGAAAAACTGGCGAGCTACCTCGAATGAGCCGGGGACATCTCTTTCTGCTCGCGATCCTCGCCGCACTGGCCATCGCCTGGCTGGTGGCCAGCGAGCCGTCGCAGCAGGAGGAGCCCGTCCCGCTGAGCATCGAGGACGACTACTATCTGGAGGACTTCGCCCTCGAGGCCTTCGACCACGACGGCCGCCTGACCCACCGGGTGTTCGGTAAACGGCTGCGGCAACGCAGCAACAGCCACGACTTCGAGCTGGAGGCACCGCGCTTTCTGCTGGAGAGCGAGCCCGGCCGCTGGGAGATCACCGCCCGCAGCGGCTGGATGGACGCGGCCATGACCCGGGCGGCGTTGCGCGGCCAGATCGTTGCCGTCGGCCATGCCGACGACCTGCTGACCCTGACCACCTCCGACCTGGCGCTGGATCTGGTGGAAAAGGTGGCCACCACCGAAGCGCTGGTCCATCTGACCCAGGGGGACAACCGTTTGCGCGGGGAGGCGTTGACGGCTAACCTTCGAACCCATCTGCTGCGGCTGCGCCACAATATCGAAGGTTACTATGTTCCGTAGATTCATCCACTTGCCGCCGACCGGGCTGGTGGTCGCCCTGCTGCTGGCCACCGCTGCCGCGGCGCCGGCGCGCGGGCCGGTGAAGATCTCGGCCGACTCGCTGGAGCTGGACCAGCAGGCGCAAGCCACCACCTACAGCGGCAATGTATTGCTGACCCAGGGGGAGATGAGGCTGACGGCGGCGTCGCTGACGGTGTCCGTCCGCGACGGCAGGCTCGGCCGCATCGAGGCCAGTGGCAACCCGGCGCGTTTCGAGAGCCGCCTCGACGATGGCACGCCGGTGATCGGCGAGGCGGCCAGGATCGTCTTCGACAGCGCCGCCGGCCTGCTGACGCTGATCGGCGAGGGCCGCCTCAGCCAGGGCCGCAACCGCATCGAGAACGACCACATCGAATACGATCTCAACCGGGGCAATCTCAAGGCCGGCGGCAAGAAGGCCAAAAAGCGCGTCGAAGTGATCTTCCAGCCAGCGCAATGAGCATTCTCGCCGCCACCCATCTGAGCAAGCAGTTCCGCAAGCGACCGATTCTCAAGGATGTCTCGCTGGAGGTACGCAGCGGCGAGGTGGTCGGGTTGCTCGGCCCCAACGGCGCCGGCAAGACCACCTGCTTCTACATCATCGTCGGCCTGATCCGCGCCGACGGTGGCAGGATCCTGCTCGACGATCTCGACCTCACCGCCAAGCCGATGCACGAACGCGCGCGCCTCGGCCTCGGCTATCTGCCCCAGGAGGCATCGGTGTTCCGCAAGCTCACCGTGGCCGAGAACATCCTGGCGGTGCTGGAGCTGCGCAAGGCGCTGACCGCCGGAGAGCGCCGCGACAAACTCGATGCCCTGCTCGAGGAACTACAGATCGAACACCTGCGCGACAGCCTCGGCATCAGCCTCTCCGGCGGCGAGCGGCGCCGGGTGGAGATCGCCCGGGCACTGGCGACCGAGCCGTCGTTCATCCTGCTCGATGAGCCATTTGCGGGGGTCGATCCCATCTCCGTACTGGACATCCAGCGGATAATCACGCATCTTGTCGACAGCGACATCGGCGTGCTCATCACCGACCACAACGTGCGCGAAACCCTGGGCATCTGCTCCCGGGGCTATATTCTTCACGACGGCCACATGATGGCCGAGGGCGAGCCGGAAGCCCTGCTCCACCACCCGGACGTCAAGCGTTTCTATCTCGGCGAAAACTTCACCCTCTAGCAGTTCTCAGTTCAGAAGCAACCCTCAATATTTGGCACGATTATTGCTTAACACCGCGTGACGGTTGGGGCATAATCGCCCCATGCTCAAAGCCAACCTACAGCTTCGCATCGGTCAGAACCTGACACTCACGCCGCAGCTGCAGCAGACCATCCGCCTGTTGCAGTATTCGACGCTGGAGTTGCAGCAGCAGATTCAGGAGATGGTCGAGCAGAATCCACTGCTCGAGGTGGAGGAACCGGAGCAGACCACCAACGAACCGCTGATCGAGCAGGAGAATCCCTACGCCGCCACCGAGGCGGAAACCGAGCTGCCCGGCCCCGACACCACCCAGCAGATTCCCGCCGAACTGGCCGTCGACACCAGTTGGGACAGCATCTACGATTCGCCGCCACCGGCGCCGCGCAATGCCGACGCGGTCTCCGCCGCCGAGCTTCTCGAAAACCAGCCGGGCGCCACCGAGGGGCTCACCGACCACCTGCTGGAACAGCTGGCGCTGACGCCACTGGGCGAGACCGACCGGATGATCGGCGAATACCTCATCATGAACATCGACGACGACGGCTATCTCATCGGCACCCTCGAGGAGATCCATCAGGAGATCGTCGAGGCGCTGGGGGAGGCCGACGCCGAAGAGCCGCCGGATCTGGCATCGGTGGAGGTGGTGCAGCATCTGATCATGCAGTTCGATCCGCCGGGGTGCTGCGCCGAGGATCTGCGCCAGAGCCTGATCAGCCAGATCCGCCAGAGCGAGGCCGACAGCGACGCCAAAGCCCATGCGCTGCTGATCCTGGAGCGCTACTTTCCCGAGTTGGAGAAGCAGAATCTGAAGAAGCTGGTCAGTCGCAGCGGGCTCAGCCGGGACGAGGTGGAGCGGGCCATCGACCTGATCCGCCGACAGAACCCGCGACCGGGGGCCGAATACAGCCAGAACACCGCCGACTACGTCACGCCCGACGTCTACCTGAGCCAGCAGGCGGGCCGCTGGGTGGTCTCGCTCAACCCCGAGATCTCCCCGCGGCTGCGGATTCACCCCTACTACTCGACGCTGGTCAAGCGCGGCGACAAGAGCGCCGACAATCTCTATATCCGCGAGCAACTGCAGGAGGCCCGCTGGTTCATCAAGAGCATCCAGAGCCGCAACAACACCATTCTGCGGGTGGCCGAAGCCATCGTGGAAAAGCAGCAGGCCTTTTTCGAACAGGGCGAGGAGGCGATGAAACCGATGGTACTGCGCGACATCGCCGAGGAGCTGGGCATGCACGAATCCACCATCTCCCGGGTGACGACCAACAAGTACATGCTGACACCCCGCGGAATGTACGAGTTCAAATACTTCTTCTCCAGCCAGCTCGGCACTTCCGACGGCGGCAATGCGTCCGCCACGGCCATCAAGGCGATGATTCGTACACTGATCAGTGAGGAAGATCCGCAAAAGCCCTTGAGCGACAGCAAGATTACCTCTATCTTATTAAACGAAAAGGGCGTGAAAGTGGCACGGCGAACGGTGGCCAAGTACCGTGAAGCCATGCACATTCCTCCATCCAACGAGAGAAAGCGTATTGCCTGACAATAACTATCAAGGCTTGCTCGACTCACCGGATACGCTTCCCGGCGTATTCCTCTCAACCACACTCTCGATTTCACCGCACTATCCGATCCCTCCAGCAGCCAACGGCGCCTCGCCGGTGCATCACACCATGGTTGCCGGAACATCGGGTGGCTGCCTTTCATCCAACCAAGGAGATCCGTTATGCAACTGACGCTGACAGGACATCATGTCGATATCACCGATTCCCTCAGAAACTACGTGACAGAAAAATTCCAGAGGCTGGCGCGCCATTTCGATCAGGTGCTCGATGCGAAAGTGATCCTCACCGTCGAAAAGCTGCGGCAGAAGGCCGAGGCCGAACTGCACGTCAGCGGTGGCCGGCTGTTCGCCGAATCGGTGGAGGAAGACATGTACGCCGCGTTGGACAAGCTCGTCGACAAGCTCGACCGTCAGGTCGTCAAGTTCAAGGAAAAGAACCACAACCATCATCGCAATCACAACGAAGGTTCCCACCGCAACATGGCGATGGGCGACGTCGAATAGACGCGGACCGTCAGCAATGAACATTGCCTCCCTCCTCCCGGCCGACCAGATACTCTGCGGTCCAGAGGCCAGCAGCAAGAAACGGGCGCTGGAACTGCTCAGCGGCCTGTTGGCCAAATCCGCCCCCGACCTCTCCGAAGAAGAAATCTTCGACGGCCTGCTGCACCGCGAACGTCTGGGCACCACCGGGCTGGGGCGGGGGGTTGCAATCCCCCACACCCGCATCTCCTCACTCGCCAGGCCGACACTGGCGATGATCAAACTGGACAAGGGCGTCGACTTCGACGCCCCCGACCACGAGCCAGTGGACATACTCTTCGCCCTGGCGGTTCCGGCCGACGACAACAGCAGTCACCTCGACGTATTGGCGATGCTGGCGGAAATGCTCGGTCGCCAGACGTTCGTCGATGAACTGCGCAAGACCTACAACTGCGACGCACTCTATCAGCAGCTCGTGGAGTGGCAGCCCCACATCGCCGCCTGAGCCACGTCATGCACCTGCACGGCGTCTTCGTCGTCGTCGAAAGCCTCGGCGTACTGCTTCGCGGCGCCGCCGGCAGCGGCAAGAGCGAGCTGGCGCTGGAGCTGATCCAGCGTGGCCACGCCCTGGTGGCCGACGACGCACCGGCATTCCATCTCGACCAGAACGGCCAGGTGATCGGCCACTGCCCAGCGCTGCTGAGGGATTTTCTCGAGATCCGTGGCCTGGGCGTGCTCAATATCCGCCGCCTGTTCGGCGACGCCGCCATCGTCGATGAACACCGGCTGGACTTCATCATCACCCTCGTTGGCGACGCGACGGCAGCCACCGATCCCGAGCAGCGCCACCTCGCTGGCTGCATGGCGACCGAGCGGATACTGGGCCGCACCATCCCCGGCCTGACGCTGGCGATCCCGCCCGGGCGTCATCCGGCGACCTTGGTGGAAACCTCCATTCGTAACCACTTGTTGCAACGAAACGGGTATAATTCAGCACAGGACTTTCAGGCGCGCCTGCGCCGCCAGCTGGTGACCGGCGGGCGCCGAGGCAGCAGAGAAGAAGAATAGCCGGGGCGCGGCCTGAAAGCGCACTTCGCCCCGCAGGTGGCCCACATCCATGAAGATAACCATCGTCAGCGGCCTGTCCGGCTCCGGAAAATCCATCGCGCTCAATGCGTTCGAGGATGAGGGCTACTACTGCATCGACAATCTGCCGATCTCGCTGCTGGAGACGACGGTGCAGGAGCTTGGCGACAACCTCCCCGCCGGCTACGACCACATCGCCCTCGGCATCGACGCCCGCTCGGGCGAGCGGGCGCTGCACGATCTGGAGCGGATTCTGGACCGCTTCCGCGAGCAGGGTTTCGAGGTGTCGCTGATCTATCTTCAGGCCAGCGAGGACGTGCTGATCAAGCGCTACAGCGAGACCCGCCGCAAACATCCATTGACCCACACCGGCCTGCCGCTGGTGGAGGCGATCCGGGCCGAGCGCGAGATGATGCAGGCAATCGCCGCATTCGCCGATCTGGCCATCGACACCTCGCGGCTCAACGTCCACGAGCTGAGCCTGCTGGTCAAGGAGCGCACGCCCGGCGGCGACTTCCACGGCGGCCTCTCGCTGCTGATCCAGTCCTTCGGCTTCAAGCACGGCATTCCGCTCGACTCCGATTTCATCTTCGACCTGCGCTGCCTGCCAAACCCGCACTGGGAGCCGAAGCTGCGTCCCCACACCGGCCTCGAACCACCGATCATCGAATTTCTGGAACAGCACGAGGAGGTGGGGCTGATGTTCGAATCGATCCGCGACTTTCTCGATCGCTGGATCCCCAACTTCCGCGCCTGCAACCGCAGCTACGTCACGCTCTCGGTAGGCTGTACCGGCGGGCGCCACCGCTCGGTCTACATGGCGGAGCGGCTTGCGGCCCATCTGCGCGCACGGCTCGGTGACAGCGTCCACGTCAAGCATCGGGAGCTGCGATGACGGTCGGGATACTGGTCATCACTCACGGTCGCATCGGCGAGGAGATGCTGGAGCAGGCCAGCAACACGCTCGGCGTCTGCCCGCTGGAGACCGAGGCGCTGTCGATCTTTCCCGAATTCAACATCGACGAGATGGACATCATGGCGCGGGTGATCTGCCTGCGCCTGAACAGCGGCGACGGCGTGCTGGTGCTCACCGACATGTACGGCTCGACGCCGAGCAACATCGCCCGGCGCCTGCTCGACCTGCCGCGGGTCGAGGTGGTCACCGGCATCAACCTGCCGATGCTGATCCGCATCATGAACTACGCCTCGCTGTCGCTGGAGGAGCTGCGCCAGAAGGCGGTCAGCGGCGGGCACGACGGCATCGTCACCTGCCAGCCGGAACCCTTGCAAACCGGCCATCTCGGCGGAGGCTGAGCCACATTGATCCGCCGTACCCTCACCATCGTCAACCGACTCGGGCTGCATGCCCGCGCCGCCGCCCGGCTGGTGGGCCTCACCTCGCAATACCAGTCCAGCATCGAGATCGAACGCAACGGGCGCCGCGTCAACGGCAAGAGCATCATGGGCGTGATGATGCTGGCCGCCGCCCAGGGCAGCGAGATCACCATCCATGCCGACGGCGCCGACGAGGCCGAAGCGATGGCGGCGATCGAGGCACTGGTCCGGGAGCGCTTCGGCGAGACGGAATAGCTCTCGCTTCTTTACCCCTCCACCGAATCTCTGTAACCTCGCCGGACTTCGATCACGGCATCTCCCCCATTTTCCGATTCCTATGGAAGCAACGCTGCAACATCAACCGGAAACCCAGCGCCAGCGGCTGACCGAGCTGCTGCGCAGCGGCCGGCTGACCCCGATCCGGCGGATGTTGAATGCGCTCCATCCGGCCGAGATCGCGCACCTGCTGGAATCGCTGCCACCCACCGAGCGGCGGCTGATCTGGAGCATCGTCGAGCCGGAAGTGCGCGGCGAGGTACTGGTGCTGCTGGGCCAGTCGGTGATGGACGACCTGACCGACGAGATGGCGGTGGAGGAGTTCGTCACCGCGGCCGAACACATGGACACCGACGACCTGGCCGACCTGCTGCAGGATCTGCCGGATCGCGTCACTCAGCAGATTCTGCGGGCCATGGACCAGCAGGACCGGGAGCGGCTGGAGTCGGTGCTGGCCTACGGCGAGGACACCGCCGGCGGCTTGATGAACACCGACACCGTCACCGTCCGCGCCGACGTGACGCTGGAGGTGGTGTTCCGCTACCTGCGGCTGCGTGGGGAGCTGCCGCCCAATACCGACAGCCTGTTCGTCGTCAACCGCTACGAGAAGCTGCTCGGCACGTTGCCGCTGACGACCCTGGTCACCTCCGACGCCGACAGGATGGTGGCCGAGGTGATGCCGGAGGACATCATCAGCATCAATGTCGATACACCGGCCGCCGAGGTGGCGCAGCTGTTCGAGATCCACGACCTCATCACGGCGCCGGTGGTGGACGACGACGGCAAGCTGCTCGGCCGCATCACGGTCGACGACGTCGTCGACGTGATCCGCGACGAAGCCGAACACAACCTGCTCAGTCAGGCCGGCCTGAGCGAGGAGGACGACGTCTTCGCACCCGTCTGGAAGAGTACCCGCCGGCGCGCACTGTGGCTCGGCATCAACCTGCTGACGGCGCTGCTGGCCGCCTGGGTCATCGGCAACTTCCAGGCGACGCTGGAGAAGGTGGTCGCCCTGGCGGTGCTGATGCCGATCGTCGCCAGCATGGGCGGCATCGCCGGCACGCAGACCTTGACGCTGATGATCCGCGGGCTGGCGCTCGATCAGATCGGCGCGCAAAACACCTCGTGGCTGCTGTTCAAGGAGATCTCGGTCGGCCTGCTCAACGGCCTGATCTGGTCGGCGGTGGTCGCCGGCATCACCATCGTCTGGTTCGGCAGCTGGCAGATCGGCGGCATCATCGCCGCCGCGCTGATCATCAACCTGGTCTGCGCCGCGCTGGCCGGCGTCGTCATCCCGCTGGTGATGGAGAAACTCCACATCGACCCTGCGCTGGCCGGCGGCGTGGTGCTGACCACCGTCACCGACGTCGTCGGCTTTCTCACCTTTCTCGGGCTGGCAACACTGCTGCTCACCTGAGACGGCGGCAGCCGCTCACACATTCCCCGTCCCCACCATTCCGACGCGCCGCCGGCGTGACCCGTGCCCCCCCTCTTCCACGGCACGGCCCGTAGGATTCGCACCCCATACGAAGAAACAGGAACCGATGCCACCGGACCGGCATCGTCAGGGAGAGAAGCCATGGAAGGAATCGGAAGCAGGAAGCGGCTCGTGCTGGCCGCCATCATCACGGTCGTCACGCTGCTGAGCGTTCGACACACGCTCGCCGGGCAACAGACGACGCCACCACCGAATACCGAGGTCGAGACCGCGCCGACCCCGTCGAAACCCGCCATCTGGATCATGGGCTCGATTCTGGCGGGATTGGTGGGCTCGACCCGCTTCGGCGCCGGCCGGCGCTGACGGGTCAGGTCTTGGGCAGCGTGACGCCGCGTTGCCCCATGTACTTCCCTCCCCGGTCCTTGTACGAGGTTTCACAATCCTCGTCGGATTCGAGGAACAGCATCTGCGCCACGCCTTCGTTGGCATAGATTTTCGCCGGCAGCGGCGTGGTGTTGGAGAACTCCAGCGTCACATGCCCCTCCCACTCCGGCTCCAGCGGCGTGACATTGACGATGATGCCACAACGAGCATAGGTAGACTTGCCCAGGCAGATGGTGAGCACGCGGCGCGGAATACGGAAGTACTCGACCGTGCGCGCCAACGCAAAGGAGTTGGGCGGGATGATGCAGACATCCGACTTCACATCGACGAAGCTGTCCTCGTCGAAGGCCTTGGGGTCGACGATGGCCGAATTGATATTGGTGAAGATCTTGAACTCGTCGGCGCAGCGCACGTCGTAGCCATAGCTCGACGTGCCGTAGGAGACGATCCTGCGCCCGTCCACCTTGCGGATCTGGCCAGGCTCGAAGGGCTCGATCATCCCCTGCTCGGCGGCGCGGCGAATCCAGGAATCGGGTTTGATGCTCATGGGTCGATCGGGTGTCGGCGATGGGGAGCGCAAGACTACACCATCGGGCCGGAACTGACGAGGGACGGCGGGGCGGACGCCCCGCCGCGGCAACGGAGTCAGGTGTTCTGAATGACGATCTTCGGAAACTTGGCTTTGTAGTCCTTGGCCTGGGACGCCAGCTTGGCCGCGGTGCGGCGGGCGATGTCGCGGTAGGCCCGGGCGATCTTCCCTTCCGGGTCGGCGACGACGGTCGGGTTGCCGCTGTCGGCCTGCTCACGGATATGGATGTCCAGCGGCAACGACCCGAGCAGATCGACGTCGTGCTCCTTGGCCATGCGCTCGCCACCGCCGGCACCGAAGATATGCTCCTCGTGCCCACACTGGCTGCAGATATGGGTGCTCATGTTCTCGACGATGCCGAGCACCGTGACTTCCACCTTCTCGAACATCTTCAGCCCCTTGCGGGCATCCAGCAGCGCAATGTCCTGCGGCGTGGTGACGATGACCGCGCCGGAGACCGGGATCTTCTGCGATAGCGTCAGCTGGGTGTCGCCGGTGCCCGGCGGCATGTCGATGACGAGGTAGTCGAGGTCGTTCCACTGGGTGTCCGAGAGCAGCTGCTCCAGCGCTTGGGTGACCATCGGCCCACGCCAGATCATCGGCGTGTCCTCTTCGATCAGAAAACCGATCGACATGGCCTGAATGCCGTGGTTCTCCATCGGCTGCAGCGAATTGCCGTCGGTGGAGGTGGGCTGACCGGTGATACCGAGCATCCGCGGAATGCTCGGGCCGTAGATATCGGCATCGAGCACGCCGACACGCGCGCCCTCGGCGGCCAGCGCCAGCGCCAGATTGACGGTGGTGGTGGACTTGCCGACGCCACCCTTGCCGGAAGCGACGGCGATGATGTTCTTGACGTTTGGCAGCGGGCTGAGGTTCTTCTGTACGGCATGGCTGACGATCTTCCAGCCCACCTCCACATCGACGCGGTCGACACCATCGAGCGCCCGCACCTTTTCGGTGATCTCCCTGGCCAGCTCATCGACGACGCCCTTGGCGGGATAGCCGAGCTCGACCTTGATGGAGACCGCGCCGCCATCGATGTCGATGGACTTGACCGCCTTGCTGGAAACGATGTCCTTCTCCCCGTAAGGGTCCTTGACCCCCTTGAGAGCCTCTTCGATCTGAGCCTGAGTGATTTCAGCCATGCGCGCGTGCCTCCCGGCAAGAGTTGTGTGAACGACAGGCGAGGGATTCTACACCAAGGCCAAGCGACACCAAATTGACATATCGAAATACGGGTTGAGTGGTCGCGCCAGCGCCGCGCTCAATGCTTGCCGGCACGCACCAGCGCACCGAGGCCGGCATCGACCAGCGCCTCGTTGAGCAGATTGCGAACGCTGACGGGATCGAGCAGCGCCCGCGCCTGTTCGAAGATCTCGCCGGCGCGCTGGCGGGAAAAACTGCGAATCACCCATTTGATCCGCGGCAGGCTGGCGACGCTGACGCTGAGGCTGTCGACACCGGCGCCGAGCAGCAGCAGCATCGAGGCCGGATCGCTGGCCATCTCGCCGCAGACCGAGACGGGACGCCCCGCCCGATGGGCACCATCGACGATCGCCTCGATGGCGCAGAGCACCGCCGGATGGTCATCGTGGTAGAGCTCGGCGACACGGGTGTTGTTGCGATCCACCGCGAGCAGATACTGCACCAGATCGTTGGTGCCGATGCTGAGGAAATCCACCTTTCGCGCCAGATGCTCGGCCAGGTAGACGGCCGATGGTACCTCGATCATCACCCCGGTGCGCGGCATCGGGGTTTCGATCCCCTCCTCCGCCAGCTCCTGTCTGGCGCGGGCCAGCAGTTGCAGCGCTTCCTCCAACTCCCCCATCGAGCCGATCATCGGGAACAACACGTGGAGATTGGCGGTGGCGCGGCTGGCCTGCAGCATCGCCCGCAACTGGGTGAGGAAGATGTCGGGGTGATCGAGCGATATGCGGATGCCGCGATAGCCAAGGAAAGGATTGTCTTCGACGATGGGAAAGTAGCTCAGGGCCTTGTCGCCACCGACGTCCAGCGTCCGCAGCGTCACCGGATGGGCCGGAAACGACCGCAACACCCGTTCGTAGATGCCGGCCTGCTCCACCTCGCCGGGAAAACGCTCGCGCGCCATGAACGGCAGTTCGGTGCGATAGAGACCGATACCGTCGGCCATCGAGCGATGCGCCGGCATCAGGTCGGACTTGAGGCCGCTGTTGATATAGACCGGGATGGTATGGCCATCGAGAGTGATCGCCGGGCGCGTCGCCTCGCTCCACAGCCCCTGGGTCAGCTCATTCTCCTCCCGGGCGAGCCGTTCGAACTCGCGACGGATGATCTTCTCCGGCCGCAGGTAGATGCTGCCCTGGTAGCCATCGACGATCACCTCCAGCCCGTCGATGCGGCTCACCGGCAGATCGGTGGCCCCCATCACCGCCGGAACGCCGAGCGCCCGCGCCAGAATCGCCACGTGGGAGGATCCCGAACCGGAGGTGCAGATCAGGCCGGCCAGCTTCTCGGCCGGCACCTCGGCCAGTTGCGACGCGGAGATGTCCCGCCCCACCAGAATCGTGTCATCGACGAAGCGTGGCCGCTTGTGCCCGTCGGTGAGCAGCTGCTCCAGGATCCGCCGCCCCAGATCCTGGATATCGGTGGCGCGCTCGCGCAGGTAGTCGTCCTCCATCTCGTCGAAATAGCGCTGATATTCGAGAAAGGTCGCCCGCAACGCGCCCGGCGCCCAGTTGCCCTCCTCGATACGCGCCACCGCGCCATCGATCAGCGAGCTGCTGGAGAGCATCATCAGATAGGCATCGAACAGCGCCTGATCCTCGGCCGGCAGCTTGCCGTCCAGCTCCGCCTTGATGCGCCGCAGATCGGCCTCGACCCGCGCCACCGCCTCGCGGAACAGCGCCACCTCCTGCTCGATCGAATCGGCCTTGCGGTCCGGCACCGCGGCCAGCTCGGTATCGGGGAACACCACCACCGCCGTGCCGATGCCGATCCCGGGCGAGCCGGCGATACCACTGACGAGAATGTTGCGGCCGACGTCCCGCACCTCCCCGCTGCCCAGCTCGCCAGAGATCTCGGCACTGCTGATGACCCCGGCCAGCTGCGCCGCCAGCGTCACGAGAAAGGCGACATGATCCTCCTGGAAGCGGTGTTCCCCCAACGACTGCACCACCAGCACACCGAGCAGCCGCCGCCGGTGCAGAATCGGCACCGCCAGAAACGACCTGAACGGCTGCTCGCCGGAACCGGGGAAACGACGATAGCGGGAGTGGGTGGTGACATCGTCCAGCAGCACCGGCTCGGCCCGCTCGGCCGCCAGCGCCACCACGCCCTCGTACTGCTGCAGGTGGGCCCCTTCCGGCAGACCGGCGCTGGCCATCAACGTCAGCTGCTCGTTCTGCGGCCGCAACAGATAGACCGACGAGACATCGACGCCGAGCGCCTCGCGGACCCGCAGGGCGATCAGTTCGAGAACGTTCGAAAGCCCTTCGGCCTGCGTTGCTTCCTGAACGATGCGGCGAAGGATGAAGAGCATCGGATCAGGGCGAGGCGAGATCCGGTGCCGGACGCACCCCCTCGATCGCGGGGGCGAGTTCTTTCAGGGCGCGGTAGTAGACATCGCGCTTGAAGAAGACCACCTCTTCCACCGGCAGCCAGTAGTCCACCCAGCGCCAGCCATCGAATTCCGGCTGGGCTGTGGTATCGAAACACACCTCCCCTTCGTCGCACTCCATCCGCAGCAGAAACCAGCGCTGCTTCTGGCCGATGCACAGCGGGCGGGAATCGCGGCGCAGCAGATGCTTGGGCAACCGGTACCGCAACCAGTCCCGGGTCGACGCCATGACGGTGACATGCTCCGGTGACAGCCCGATCTCCTCGCGCAGTTCGCGGTACATCGCCTCCTCCGGCGTCTCGTGCGCACGAATGCCGCCCTGCGGGAACTGCCAGGCCCGCTGACCGATGCGTTTGGCCCAGAAGACCTCACCCCGCCGATTGGACAGGATGATGCCTACATTGGCTCTGAAACCTTCTTCATCAATCACTGTATGCGCCTGTTTTAGCAGAACTATTTTCCATCCGGGACAGAGCAATTCTTCCACAAGGGTTTTGATCCGGCAAACCGGCCTTATAATGCTCCGCGATCCATTCGAGGATAACACAACATGCCCCTGGCACTTTTTGACCTGGACAACACATTACTCGCCGGCGACAGCGACTACGCCTGGGGCCAGTATCTGGTCGAGCGCGGCATCGTCGATGGCGATCGCTACGAGGCAGCCAACCAGCGCTTCTACGACCTCTACCGGAAAGGCGAACTCGACATCTACGAATTCACCCGCTTCGCCTTCACCCCGCTGAAGGAGAACGACTACCACCAGCTGCTCCAGTGGCGCGCCGAATTCATCGCCGAAAAGATCCGGCCGATGATGCTGGAGAAGGGCCGCCAAGCGATCGACGAACACCACGAACGGGGCGACACCGTCATCGTCATCACCGCCACCAACCGCTTCGTCACCGCGCCGATCGCCGCCGCCTTCGGCGTCAAGCACCTGATCGCCACGGTGCCGGCGATGCGCGAGGGTCGCTTCACCGGCGAGGTGGAGGGCACACCCTGTTTCCAGCAGGGCAAGGTGGCCCGGCTCGAGGCGTGGCTCGAGGCCAACGACGCCTCGCTCGACGGCAGCACCTTCTACAGCGACTCCCACAACGACCTGCCGCTGCTCGAACTGGTGGAGAACCCGGTGGCGGTGGATGCCGACGAAACCCTCACCGAGACCGCCCGCCAACGCGGCTGGCCCGTGATCTCTTTCCGATGAACGACACGGCCACCGTACCCGTCACCCTGGTCTTCGCCGGCCTCGACCCCACCGGTGGCGCTGGCCTGCAGGCCGACATCGAGGCCATCGCCAGCATGGGCGGCCATGCCGCCACCGTCGCCACCTGTCTGACGGTGCAGAACACCAGCGAGGTGATCGAAGTGGCGCCGGTCGGGCCGGCACTGCTGGCCGAACAGGCCCGCGCGGTGCTGGAGGACATCCCGGTGGCCAGCATCAAGCTTGGCCTGCTGCCCGACACCGGCGTGGTCGAGGCGGTCCACACCATTCTGACCGACTATCCGACGCTGCCAGTGGTGCTCGATCCGGTACTGGCCTCCGGCAGCGGCAAGCACCTGAGCAACGACGCGGTCGTCGATGCCATCCTCGAGCTGCTGCTCCCGCAGACCACCATCGTCACCCCCAACAGCCTCGAGGCCCGTCGTCTCGCCCCCGGCGCCGATTCGCTCGACGCCTGCGCGATGGCGCTGCTGGAACGCGGCTGCGACCAGGTGCTGATCACCGGCACCCACGAAGAGACACGCGACGTGGTCAATACGCTCTACGGCAACCACCGCAAGCTGGACGAATACCACTGGGAACGGCTGGACGGGGAGTATCACGGCTCCGGCTGTACGCTGGCATCGGCCATCGCCGCATTGCTCGCGCAGGGCAGCGAGGTCGCCGGCATCATCGAGGAGGCGCAACGCTACACCTGGCAGGCTCTCCGACACGGCCGCCACGTCGGCATGGGACAGAAACTCCCGTACCGCCTCTACTGGACCGGCGAACGCCATGGCTGACCCACGGTTGCGTGGTCTCTATGCGCTCACCCGGGGCGGCTACGCCGACATCGACGAACTGCTGGGCGAGGTGGAGGCCGCGCTGCGGGGCGGTTGCCGCATCGTGCAGTATCGCGACAAGAGCGACGAGACGGAACGCCGGGCGGCCGAGGCCGATGCCCTGCGCCGGCTCTGCCACCGCCACGAGGCGCTGCTGATCATCAACGACGATGTCGAGCTGGCCGCCACCAGCGGCGCCGACGGCGTCCACCTGGGCCGCGACGATGCCGATATCGTCACCGCGCTCGAAACCCTTGGCGCCGACGCCATCGTCGGCGTCTCCTGCTACGACCAGCTCGACGCGGCCCGCCACGCCGCGGCCAGTGGCGCCAGCTATGTCGCCTTCGGCGCCTTTTTCCCCTCTCCCACCAAGCCGGGCGCCGTCAAGGCACCCGTTGCGCTGCTGCGGCAGTGGGACCACCCGCATCGTCCGGCCTGCGCCATCGGCGGGATCACGCTGGACAACGCCGCCACGCTGATCGAGGCGGGCGCGGCGATGACCGCCGTCATTTCCGATCTGTGGTCGGCACCCGACATCGAGGCGAGAGCACGCGCCTTCTCCCGGCTGTGGCCTTGAGCCTGGCATCGACCGCCCGAATCGGGCCGGCACGGCTCAGCGCAACCAGATCAGCAGTGGCAGTGTGACGATGGAGAGGCCGGAGAGCACGCCCAGCCAGATATAGAACACCCGATCGATTTGCATCTTGTTATTGTTGTTGTCGTTGCACACGGGCGCGCCATGATGCACGACGGCGACGGCCACCGGGACGCCATGGGTAACAGATTGACCGCGACCCGGACGGCCAGTGGTCCCGACGCCTTTTTTTCAGCGATGAGCGGCGCTGCGCTGACGCAGCGCCTCGTAGAGACAGACGCCAGCGGCCACCGAGATATTGAGGCTCTCGACCTGGCCGCGCATCGGAATCCGCACCAGATAATCACAATGCTGTTGCGTCAGCCGGCGCAAGCCCTTCCCTTCGGCCCCCATGACCAGTGCCAGCGAGCCGGTGAGATCCTGCTGGAACAGCGGGATATCCCCCTTGTCGGTGGTACCGACGATCCAGACACCGGCCGCCTTGAGCCTCTCCAGCGTGCGCGCCAGGTTGGTCACCTGTACCAGCAGCACCGAGTCGGCGGCGCCACTGGCCACCTTGCGCACCGTCGGCGTCAACCCGACCGCGTTGTCCCGGGGGACAATAACCGCATCGACGCCGACCGCATCGGCACTGCGCAGGCAGGCGCCGAGATTGTGCGGATCGGTGACGCCATCGAGCACCAGCAGCAGCGGTGGCGTCTCCAGCGCCTCGAGACGATCGAACAGTGCCTGCTCACCCGGCAGCGCCACCGCGCGGCTGCGGGCCACGATTCCCTGGTGCCGCCCGCCGTCGGCGAGCCGCGTCAGTTCCCGGTCGTCGCTCTGAACGACCTCGATGCCCAGCTGGCGCGCCCGCGCGACCACCGCCTCCAGCCGCCTGTCCTTGCGTGACGCCTTGTAGTGGAGATCGACGATACGCCCGGGGTCGTTGCGCAGCGCCGCCGCCACCGCGTGCAGGCCGATGATGGTGTCGAACCGCGCCACCGGTCAGCTGCTCTTCTTCGCGCCACGCCCCTTGCCGCCGCGCTTTTTGCGCGACCGCGACTTTTTCTTGCCACTGCCGCCCTTGCCACCGCCGCTACGCTTTCCCTCCTCGACGACGTCACCGGGCGCATCCCCCCCGGACTTCGGCTTCTTCTTTTTCGGGCCGCGTTTTTTCTTGCGTGGCGGCTCGGGCTCCCGCGCCTCTTCCGGAGGCAATTCGAAATCGATTTTCTTTTCGTCGAGATCGACCCGCGCCACGATCACCTCCATGCGGTCACCGAGACGGAAGACCCGCCCGGCGTTCTTGCCGACCAGGCGGTGGCCGACGGCATCGAATTCGTAGAAGTCCCGCGTCAACGAGGTGATATGCAGCAGACCCTCGATGAAGATGTCGTCCAGCGCGATGAACAGGCCGAAACCGGTGACGGCACTGACGGTGCCGGTGAAACGCTCGCCCACCTTGTCGAGCATGTATTCACATTTGAGCCAGTCGGCGGCATCGCGGGTGGCCTCGTCGGCGCGGCGTTCGCACATCGAGCAATGCTCCCCCTTGACGACCATCTCCTCGTGGTTGTAGAGGAACCCCGACGCCTTGCCGCCACGCACCAGATGCCGGATCGCGCGATGCAGCAGCAGATCGGGGTAGCGCCGGATCGGCGAGGTGAAATGGGCATAGTCGGCACGCGCCAGGCCGAAATGGCCGGTCTCGCCATCGGGTGAATAGATCGCCTGGGACATCGAGCGCAGCATCACGGTCTGGATCAGCTCCCGGTCCGGCCGACCTTCGATCGCCTTGAGCACCTTGCTGAAGTCCTTGGGCGTCGGCTTGTCGCCACCACCGAGGGTGAGGCCGAACTCCGAGAGAAACTCGCGCAACGCCTCGATCTTCTCCTCCTTCGGCCCGTCATGGACGCGATAGAGCGTCGGGATCCTGTGCTTCTTGGTGAATCGCGCGGCGGAGACATTGGCCGCGATCATGCACTCCTCGATCATCTTGTGGGCGTCGTTGCGCTCCAGCGGCACGATGTTCCTGATCTTGCGCTGCGCATCGAATTCGAAATAGGTCTCCGAGGTCTCGAAGTTGATGGCGCCACGACGGTTGCGGTCGGCCAGCAACGCCTTGTAGAGGCGATGCAGCTCATCGAGATGGGGCACGATGGCCTTGCGCTTCTTGCGCAGCACGGCATCCTTGTCAACGACGATCGCCGCCACCTCGTCGTAGGTGAGCCGCGCATGGGAGCGCATCACGCCCTCGAAGAAACGGTACTTGCGAATCGCGCCCCGCGGGCCGATCTCCATTTCGCAGACCATGCACAGGCGATCCACATCGGGGTTGATCGAACACAGCCCGTTGGAGAGCACCTCCGGCAGCATCGGGATCACCTGTTTGGGGAAATAGACCGACGTGCCCCGTTCGTAGGCGCTGGCATCCAGCGCCGTGCCGGGTTCCACATAGGCCGACACATCGGCGATCGCCACCAGCAACCGCCAGCCGTTGCCGCTCTTTTCGCAATAGACGGCATCGTCGAAATCCCGCGCATCGACGCCGTCGATCGTCACCAGCGGCACATCACGCAGATCGACTCGCCCCTTCTTGGCCGCCTCCGGCACCTCCTCGGTGAAGGTCTCGATCTCCCGCAGCACCTCGTCCGACCAACGGTGCGGCAACTCGTGGGTGCGAATGGCAATGTCGATCTCCATTCCCGGCGCCATGTGACTGCCCACCACCTCGACGATCTTGCCGATCGGCTGGCTGTGGCGGTTGGGCTGCTGGGTGATGGCCGCCACCACGATCTGCCCCACCTCGGCCGCGCCGAGATGCTCGGGGGGGATGAACACATCCTGGTGGATGCGCTTGTTGTCGGGCACCACATAGTGGTTGCCGGCCTCCTCGATGAGGCGGCCGATGATCTCGTGGTGAGCGCGCTCCAGCACCTCCACCAGCTCCCCCTCACGCCGCCCGCGCCGATCGATGCCGACGATCCGGCACACCGCCCGGTCCTCGTGCAACAGGCTGTGCATCACCTTGGGCGAGAGGAACAGATCCTCGCCACCCTCGTCGGGGACGAGAAAGCCGAAACCGTCGGGATGGGCGACCACCCGCCCCCGCACCAGCGTGCTCTCGTCGACCGGCACGTACTCGCCACGGCGATTGCAGACGAGCTGGCCGTCCCGGGCCATCGCGCGCAGCCGGCGGCGCAGCGCCTCCAATCCCTCCTCGTCGGTGATGCCGAGCTTCCTGGCCAGCTGGTCACGGGTCTGCGGCCCACGGGACTTCTTCACGGTCTCCAGAATCAGCTCGCGGCTGGCAATGGGGTTTTGGTATTTCTTCTTTTCACGGTCCCTGTGCGGGTCTACCGGTTTGGACATACTCACTATTCCTTCGATCTCATTGGGTACCGCCTGCCGCTCCGGCGACCGGAAAACGGCGGCCAGGCCCGGACAGGCCATGCAACACGGGTTTCACCAATCACAACGGCGGCCGCGGACCCGGCCGGAAGAATGGGGAGAATATCAAGAAAAGTCAGACACTTACAGATACCATCACCTTCTCGGCGGTCGCCACGGAGGCGGCTGTTTTCAACACCGGCGAAACGATTGACAGGATTGTACAGGAAAGGTATCTTTGCGCCCTGCTTTTCGCAGGTTCCAACACGGATGCCCAGGTGGCGGAATTGGTAGACGCGCTAGCTTCAGGTGCTAGTGGCCTTACGGTCGTGGAGGTTCAAGTCCTCTCCTGGGCACCATCTTCCCCTCATTCCTCGTTCACCGCCGCCTCAGTCCCGCCGCGATCCGCCCGCGCCGTCCGGTAACCGACGACATCCCGGCCCCCGAATCGTGCTGCGCCCGCCCGCCACCGGCACCACTTCGATCCGGGAGGGAATCCGCTCCTTCAACGCCCCGACGTGAGAGATGACACCGATCAGCTTGCCCTCCTGATGGAGCCCGGCGAGTGTCGACAGCGCGGTCTCCAGCGCCTCCTCGTCCAGCGTGCCGAAGCCCTCGTCGAGAAAGAGTGAATCGACACGCACGTTGCGACTCGCCATCCGCGACAGTCCGAGCGCCAACGCCAGGCTGACGATGAAGCTCTCGCCGCCGGAGAGGTTGCGCGTGGAGCGGATTTCACCCGCCTGGTAGTTGTCGACGACGTTGAGCTCCAGCGGTTGCCCGTCGTCCCGGATCAGCAGGTAGCGGTCGGTCATCTTCCGCAACTGGCGGTTGGCATGGCCGATCATGATTTCGAAGGTGAGGCCCTGGGCAAAGTTGCGGTATTTCTTGCCGTCGGCCGAACCGATCAGCCCGTGCAACAGATCCCAGCGCTCACACTCGCGGCGCTGGGCCTCGATCTCGCGCAAGCGCGCCTGGCGCTGCGCCCGCAGCACCGCCTGCTGCCGCAGCTCCGCCTCGACCGCCCCGATCCTCTGCTGAACCGCCTCCAGCTCGCGGCGGGTTGCGGCCAGTCGTTTCTCCAGCGTCTCCCGGTCGTCGTCGGTCAACGCCTCGGCACGCTTGGCCGCCAGTTGCGCCACCAGCGTCTCCCGCGTCGCCCGCAGCGCCGTCTTCTCGCGCTCCAGCGCCTGCACCCGCACCGCCAACGCATCGCGTTCGGCCGCCGGCAACCGCGCCGCGACGAACTCAGCCTCAGACCCGAAACCGGCGGCGTCGATGGCATCGGCCAATGCCGCCGTCTCGCCCTCCAGCCGGCGGCGACGTTCGGCGATACGCTGGTCCAGCACTTCGAGCCGACGCTGAAGCTGCAACCGCTCCTGCTCGACCTCGGCCCGGGCCTGGCGCGCCTGCGCCAACGCCTCGGCAGCCGCCGCCAGCCGCTGGTTCAGGCGCTGTTCCTCCGCCAGTGGATCGTCACCATCGAAACAGCCGCTACGCTCTGCCCGTAGCGCGGCGACCCCCTGCTGCCGTTGCCGCAGCACCTCATCGGCGTCACGCAGGGCCGCCTCGGCCTGCTCACATTGCTTGCGCTGCTGCGCCAATGCCGCCTGCAGGCGGGTGTCTTCGTTCTCCAGCCGCTGGCGCTCTTCACAGCGCCGGCGCCACCGTTCGTGGCGGGCCGTCAATCCGTCGAGATGCTCATCGAGCCTCTCCCATCGAAGATCGACGCCGTGCTCACCCAGCGCCTGGACGAGCGCCGTCCGGGCCTGGTCCCGGGCCTCCTCCAACCTGGACAGCGCGCCCTGCCGCTGCGCCTGGCGCTCGGCCGCCAGCCGCTGTTCGTGGCCAATCTCCTGCAACTGCCGTTCGGCCTCGCGCTCGGCCCGACGCGCCGCATCCACCACCTCGCGCTGTCGCGCCAGTCGCTCGGCCAGTGCTTCGGCCCGCGTCACCGTCTCGCGGGCCCGGGCCAATTGCGATTGCAGCGTCTCACCGACCCGACACACGGTATCGGCCGTCGGCGTCCCGTCCGCCAACCCCAGTTCACCGGCCGCCCTATCGATCTCGCGTCGCCGCAAGCCAAGCTGTTCCCGCAGCGCCACCTGCTGCTGTTCCAGGTGGCTCGATTCGTTTTCCACCACCCCGCGCCGAATCTCCAGCGCCCCGATCCGGCCGCCGATGGCGTCACGCCGTTCCCGCGCCTGTTGCAGTTCACGCTCGGGCTCGTCGGGCAGCGCCTCCCCTTCCCCGGCCCAGGGGTGCTCCAGGGCACCACAGAGGGGGCAGGGCTCGCCGTCGGTGAGTTCATGGCGCAGCGATGCCAGCTCCCGCACCCGCTGCGCCAGCACCAGGTTCTTCTCCAACAGTGCCACCTCACGGTTGGCCGCCGCTTCCTCCGCCCGCAGCCGGGCGAGGTCGTCATCCAGCGCCGCGAGCGAAGCGGCCAGTTCGCGCCGTTGCCGCCGCACCGCCTCCAGCCGCTCTTGGTCCTCATCCCGGCCCCCGATCTCTCGCGCCAGCCGCTCCGCCATCCCGGCCTGCTCAGCCAACGCCTGCACCCGCCGGTGCCAATCACCGATACGCTGACCGTCGAGCAGTCGATCGTGTTCGGCCTCGACACGCTCTGCTTCGGACTCCGCCTCCACCCGGTGCCGCGCCGCTTGCGACGCCCGGCGTGTCACCACCTCGATATCCGCCGTCAAGCCGGCCAGCGCGGTTCGTGCCGCCGCAAGCTGGTCGGCATGCGTCTCGATTTCGGCCTGCTGCTGCCGCAACGCGGCGGCTCGACTGCGCCAGTCGGCCAGCATTGCGCCCAGCGCCTCGTCGGCGGCGGTCTGCGCCAGCGCCTCTTGCACCTCGTCCAATGCCTGCCGGATCGTCGCCAGCGTCTCTTCCGTCTGCCGCCGAGCCTCGCTCGCCGCCGCCGCCTGTCTTCGGCGCTCGTCACGGGCCGATCCGGCATCGGCCAACGCCGCCACGGCGGTTTCGATACGAGCATCCAGCGCCTGCGCCTCGCGCAATCGCGGCAACCGGCTGCTCAGTTCCTCGCTGCACTCGGCCCATCGCGCCTCGGCCTCACGTTCGGTTTCGGCGGCCGCCTCGCCACGAACCGCCCACTGCGGCAGTGAAACGGCCAGCTCGTGCCGCTGCCGCTCATCCCGCTGCTGCTCGGCTCGCAACGCCTGCAACGCGGCGTAGTCGCCCTCCAGCTCCAGCGCCCGACGCGCCGCATCGAGGCGGGCGCGGTCACCGGCCGCCTCGTCCCACTGTCGTTGCCATACCGCCAGCCGGCGCTCCGTGGCCTGCAGATCCCCGGCCAGCCGTTCGATCGCGTCGAGCCAGTCGAGCGCCTTGCGCGCCTCGGCCAGCCCCGCCTCCAGTGGTGCCGCCCGCGCCGTCGCCTGCGCCAGTTCCTGCTCCAGCGCGGCCAGGGCGTCGGGGGCCAGCAGGCGGATCTGGCCCAGCGTCTCCTCGAGCCCGGCGAGACGCGCCCGCTCCGCCGCGCGACGCTCGTGCACCGCCATCGAGATTCTGCTGTAGACGGCGGTACCGGTGATCTGCTCCAGGATCGGCGCGCGCTCGTCGGGCGCGGCCTGCAGGAAAGCGGCAAAGCCGCCCTGCGCCAGCAGCATCGAACGGGTGAAACGGTCGAAATCCATCCCGGTGACCTGCTCGACCCGTGCCGCCACGTCACGAATCCTGGTCTCCAGCACCTTGCCCGTGTCGGCGTCGGCGATCTCGCGGCCGGGCGGCTGCAGGCGCCCGTCGGGGCGGCGCCCCGCCCTGTGCTGGCGCCAGTGGCAACGGTAGCGGCCGGCGGCGCTCTCGAACGTCACTTCGGCGAAGCATTCGCCGGTCTGCCGGCTCATCAGCTCATTGCTGCTGTCGGAGATCCGCGCCAGCCGCGGGGTGCGGCCATAGAGCGCGAGGCAGATGGCGTCGAGGATCGTCGTCTTGCCGGCGCCGGTCGGGCCGGTGATGGCGAAGATGCCGTCGTCGAGATAGGCCGGATCGGTGAAGTCGATCGACCACTCACCGACGAGCGAGTTGAGGTTCTGGAAACGAAGCCCGAGGATACGCACGGCGCTACGGCTGCTCCCCCTCCAGCAGCGCCGTCACCACCTCGCGGTAGGCGCCTTCGAGCAACGCCCGTTGTGGCGCCGGCACCTCGTGGGCGTCGAGACAGCGCCGGAAGACGTCGTGGGGGTCGAGGTCGTCCAGCGTCTCCTCCTCACGAAGACGGCCGAGGACGCGCTGGACGACACGATTGTTGCGGATACGCAGAATCTCCACGGCGCTGTCGGCCACGGCCTCCGCCAACCTCTCGCGCAGATCGGACAACAGCTCGGCGCCATCGTAGGTGACCTCCACCCAGACGCGTTCCCCCGTCGCCACCAGGGTCTCGATGGCAGCAGCCAGGGCTGGCCAGTCGCCCTCGATGCTGGCCAGACGCCGGAATACCGGCACCTCGAGCTCGCGCACCACCGGCTCTCCGGTGCCAAATTCGATCAGGCAGACGGCCTTACGCTGTCCGGCCTCGCCGAAGCCCATCGGCAGCGGCGAACCGCTATAGCGTTTCGTCTCGTCGCCACCGACCCGCTGAGGCTTGTGGAGATGACCCAGCGCCAGGTAGTCGAAACTGGCAGGAAAGACCGCGCCACTGACGTGAGCGAGTGAGCCGACATAGAGCTCGCGCACGCCATCGCCTTCGACCGTCTCCCCACCGGCGGCGAACAGATGCCCCATGCCGACGATCGGCAGCGGCCGATCCGCCTCCCGGCGGCGCCGCAACGCCACATCGGCCACGGCCTTATAGTGGCGCACGATGCCGTCCACCAGTTTCTGTGCCTTGTCGGTGACACTCTCCCCCGCTTCGACGGTGCGAATGTCACGATCACGCAGATAGGGCACGGCGCAGACGATCAGCGCCGGTGCTCCGCTGCAATCCCGCAGCAGCAGCACTTCATCGGCCGGATCGTCGCAGGCCTTGCCGACGACATGGACCGACAGGGCCGCCAGCAGCTCGCGCGGTGCTTCGAGGAAGCTGGGGGAATCGTGATTGCCGCCGATGACGACGACGTGCCGGCAACAACCGCCCGACACCCGGTGCAGAAAGCGGTAGTACTGCGACTGGGCGTGATTGGGTGGCGCGCTGGAGTCGAAGACATCGCCGGCCACCAGCAACACATCGACCTGCTCACGCTCGATCGTCTCCGCCAGCCAGTCGAGAAAGGCATCGAATTCGTCGTGGCGGCTGCGGCCGTAGAGGCGGCGGCCGAGATGCCAGTCGGCGCTGTGGAGAATCCTCATCGCCCCGGACCGGCGGGCGTCAATGTTGCGCCGCCGGCGCGCCGTTGGAGAAGACGTACCAGCGATACCAGTGGTAACCGAGCCATTCGTGAAGGGCGGTATAACTTTGTTCGAGAGCACGGGCATTGGGCAGCCAGCGCCAGTGGACCCCATCGCGCGCCAGCTGGGAGAGCCACGCCGTCGGCGCGGGCAGCGGCCGGACACCGAAGTACATGAAGCTCTCCACTGCCCGCGCCATGTGGTAATAGTGGGTGACCAGCACCGGTCGATGGTAGTTCTTCAGCAGCGGCGCCGTGAACTTGGCGTTCTCGAAGGTGCTGCCGGCGCGACCCTCGACGATGACATGCTTGACGCCGAGCGCGGTTTTCAGGAACTGCGCCCCGGCATGGCCGCCGCTGCGTCTTTCCTTCCGGCTCCGCCCCTCGGTGACGATGACCGGCAGATCACCGTTTCGCCGCGAGAGCCAGGCGGCATAGACCAGGCGCTGCACCATCGCCGGGGCCGGCTCGCTGTCGATACCATACTCGCCGCCACCACGAAGATGACCACCACCGAGCACGACGATGACGTCGGCATCCGGCGGCAACGCCTCCAACGCCGGAAAGTCGTCCTGAAAACGGTCGAGCAGCCATTGACTGACGACCGGCGTGCTCAACAGCCAGGTGGCCGCCAGCGCCAGTGTGAACAGCCGAGAGAAGACGCGGGGGCGGATCGTCACCAGCAGTCTGATCAGCAGCCCGACCCAGATGATCAGCCCCGGCGGCAGCAACAGCAGCTCGACGACGCGCATCACTTCATTGCCGTTCATTCGCCCAAGCTCCCGGCCGCTTGCCGATCGGCGTGGTAGGAGGAGCGCACCATCGGCCCGCTGGCCACGTGCCGGAACCCCATGCGGCGGCCCACCTCGGCCAGCCGGTCGAACTCCGCCGGCAGCACATAGCGGCTCACCGGCAGATGGTGGCGGGTGGGCTGAAGGTATTGGCCCAGCGTCAGCATGTCGCAGTCATGGGCCCGCAGATCGGCCATCACCGCCTCGACCTCGTCGATCTCCTCGCCAAGCCCCAGCATCAGCCCCGATTTGGTCGGCACCGACGGATGGCGGGCCTTGAATGCCTTGAGCAGTGCCAGCGACCAGGCGTAGTCGGCACCGGGGCGAGCCTGTCGGTAGAGCCGCGGCACCGTCTCCAGATTGTGGTTGAAGACGTCGGGGACTGCTTCGTCGAACTGCGCCAGCGCCACCTCCATCCGGCCGCGGAAATCGGGCACCAGCACCTCGATCCGCGTCGCCGGATTGCGCTGGCGCACCGCCTCGATGCAGGCGGCGAAATGACCGGCGCCACCATCGCGCAGGTCGTCCCGGTCCACCGAGGTGATGACGACGTAGCGCAATCCCATCGCCTCGATGGTCTGGGCCAGATGCGCGGGCTCGCCGGGGTCCAGCGGTTCGGGGCGGCCATGGGAGACGTCACAGAACGGACAGCGGCGGGTGCAGATGTCCCCCATGATCATGAAGGTGGCGGTGCCGTGGCTGAAGCACTCGTTGAGATTGGGGCAGGTGGCCTCCTCACAGACGGTATGCAGGCGATTGGCCCGCAACGTCCGTTTGAGCGCGTCGACACGGCGGCCCACCGGCGCCTTGACGCGGATCCACGGCGGCTTGCGCGCCGGTTTGTCGGTCGGCGCGACCTTCACCGGGATGCGCGCCACCTTGTCGGCGCCGCGCTGCCGCGTCCCCCTGACCACTCTGGTTTTGTTCGCTGTCATGGAGCGGCATTGTACCCGATCTCCGGCGCTTCGCCGCCCCGGGCGCCGACTACCTACTTTGTGATATTGGAACGACACCACCCGTTCGGCTACCATCGGGCGTCAATTTATTCACGTGGCATTCGGAGCCTTGCGGTTGCAAGCCTGTTGAACGGCGGTTCCACGCACTTCCGTTTGCCACAGGCTTCTCAACCATCAAAACGCAAAGGTACTGGATTATGTCGCTGCTAGACTCAGTTGAAAGAACAGAAAACGGCTACCTGGTCAACGCCGCCGACTGGAACGAAGAGATTGCGGCGGAGCTTTTCGCGGAAGAAGGCATCGAGCCGACCGAGAAACACTGGGACGTGGTGCGCTATGTCCGCGAGCAGACGCTGGAAGGCAACGAGCCGAACGAGCGCCAGATCCTCAAGGCGATGCAGAAGAAGTGGGGCTACAAGCCGACCACCAAGGAGATGTATGAGCTGTTCCCGCTGATGCCCTCCAAGCAGGGGCTGAAAATCGGCGGTTGTCCGCAGAGCACGCGCAAGGGCGGCTACTGAGCAAAAATCGATTCCGCGATACCCCACCGATGGCGCCTCCGGGCGCCATCGCCGTCTTTCCACCGCCCACACCCAATGGCCGGTTCACGGCCGAATGTCGTGCTCCAACGCATAACGGAACAGCGCCACCAGACTCATCGAGTCGGTGATCTCACCGCGCAGCGCCATCGCCAGCGCCGCCTCCAGCGGCAGCTTTCGCACCACGATGTCCTCCGTCTCCTCGAACATCGTCTCCCCCTCCTCGAGACCGGTGGCCAGATAGATGAACCCCTCCTCATCGGTCACCGAATTGGAAGTGTGCAAGCGGCACAACAGCTCGATGCGTTCGGCCGCAAGCCCCGTCTCCTCCTTCAGCTCACGCCGGGCGGTGACCTCCGGCGCCTCCCCTTCGGGTGAGCCACCCTCCGGAATCTCCCACGACCAGGCATCGAGCGTGTAGCGATGCTGCCCCACCAGCCAGGTGTTGCCGAACTCATCGAGCGGAAGAATGCCCACGGCCTGGTTACGGAAACACACCTTGCCGTAGGTACAGGGGCTGCCGGCGGGATTGATGGCGTCGTGCTCCTCCAGCCGCAGCCAGGGGTTTTCGTATATGGTGCGGGTGCCCAGCGTTTGCCAGGGATTGGTGCGCTTCTCGTTCATGCAACTGATCTTCCGATGCTCCGGCCGGCCATTGTAGCGGGAAGGGGCACGGGGAGGACAGCAGACGCGGCTGCGGTCGCACAAGCACAGCAACGCCCCCGAAAGCGATCACGAAAAACGTAAAAAGGTCCCCTGCCTGACGACAGGGGACAAGTCTCAACAACCAACGCCTGAGAATCTCTTTGCCACCCCGTTGGCATGGGTGGAAAATGCCATTTCATTCACTGCCCCGGTTCTTGCCGGACCTCTCCGCTTCCGGGCGAGTTATGCCTGCAGCACCACGGGCCTCCCTGCCCTCGAACCTGCCCCCGGTTGATATTCAACCCTGCATGGCGGTATGCCTTTGTCCCGGGTTCTTGGGAAATATTCGGGCTAGAACTGCGTGCCGAAGAGCTGCGTCCAGTAGTGGTGGTACTCGGCCTCGGTAAAGAAGGTCGAGGCGGCACCGAACTCCTCGTATTTTTCCCCCATGATATTGCGGCAGTGCCCCGGGCTGTCCAGCAGCGCCTCCATCGCCTCTTTCGGTTCGATGAAACCCGCCGCCAGGTTCTCACCATAGGTCGACCAGTTGTAGCCGACCCGGTCGAGCCGTGAACCCGCTTTCAAGCCATCGGAACCTTCGTGGGCGAAAAAATTGTTGGAGACCATGTCCGCGTTGTGGATCTCACCGGCCTTGACCAAGGTGCAGTTCCAGGTCAGCGGCGCCACCGGCGGGTAGTATTTGTCCCCGCAATAGCGCCCCTCGGCACGGGCGGCATTCACCAGCTCCAGCATCTCGCGCTGCAGCTCCGAGACGTCGCACTTGGCGGTTTCCAGTGAACGGGAAATGATATTGAGCTCGGCCTCGCTGATCGGGCGCGCCTTTCCGTTGGACTCGACCGCATTGTCCACCCCGCCCTGAGCACCCTGATCGGAGGCTTCGGGGACACATGCCGCATTGAGAAGGGAGAGACCACAAAAGAGACCGACAGCACCGATTTTTTTTATTGTTTTCATGACTCAGCCTGATGATTGTTATTGTTGTTGGCGTTTTATTATTGTTTTTTCGCACCGTGGTGGCTGTTCGCCCCCGGTACTTGCTGCGCATTGTGAAATCGCCGGCAACGAAAGGCCAGAGGCGGCAACGATTTGCCGGACGAGAGCGGCCGAAATTGCCATCAGCGGATCATTTTCCGGCCGGCGACGAAATGGATGAGAACGCTGCACGGCGACGGGGCGGCAATCTCTTGCCGGGCGGCAAAGTCGGCTGCCGGACAAGCGAAGAGTCACCGCCGCTGCCGTCGACCACCCTGAATGCCTGGTACGGGGGATTCCAGCCTGAATGGTTCATGAGAGGGCAGGATATCGGGCGAATCTCGGCGCGGCCGTCTGTTCGGCACCCAGAAAAACATGGGCGTCGCACCGGTTACAGGTGAATCGGGCAAAATGGCCGTAGAGATTCCCCCAATCACCGAACACCGATGCCGGTGACACTTCGTGCCTTGGGAATATTCCGGCATTTCTCATGAAATCATGGCGTTACACCATTTTTCCAGCGCTCTTGTGAAATGTCCGGGCTAGGCGCTACACTTGCCCCTCCCGCGGCAGCAGTGTCACGCGCCCTGTCAACCCCGTAAAACCCATGCCCGACGGCTTCGACCCCAACGACATCGACCGCTTCGTCTTCGATGGCTTTCAGTTCGACGAGACGCGCTTCACAGCCTCGTTGCGCTACCGCTTCGACGACTGCCACCATTTCGAGGAACGGCTCGACTTCCCCCCCCCGGCCACACCGCTGAACCCACCCCGTCGGGCGGCGCTGCACCACGCGCTGCGGCTGCTACACCTGTTCGCCGGCATCAGCTACTACAAGGCGGCCATTCCCCGACGGATCGTCGTCGCCGGCGATCCGCTGGACCGCGACACCGCATCGCTGGTGGAGACCCTCTACCGTCATGGCCTGGGCGAATTCGCCTATCGCAACGGCATCCGCCTGCACGACCGGATTCATTTCCCGAACGATCCCGATACCGTGGCGGCCAGCGCCATTGCCCTGTGCCCCGGCCAGGGGCCGCTGGTGCCAGTCGGCGGAGGCAAGGATTCAGTGGTGTCGATCGAGACACTCAGGCGGGGCGACGAACCGGTCACGCTGTTCTCCGTCGGGCGCGCCGAGCCGATCCGGGCAACGGTGGCTGCCGCCGGGCTGCCCTGGCTCAGCGTACGGCGTCAACTCTCGCCGGCGCTGTTCGAGCTGAACCGCCAAGGGGCATTCAACGGCCATGTACCGGTCACCGCCATCGTGTCGATGATCGCCATCTGCACCGCGATCCTCCATGGCCATGACGCCGTCGTTCTCTCCAACGAACGCTCCGCCAGCGACGGCAACCTGACGCTGGACGACGGCTTCGTCGTCAACCATCAGTACAGCAAGGGGCTGGCATTCGAAAAAGCGTTGTCGAGCCATCTCAGGCAGCATGTCGCCACCGATCTCGACTATTTTTCGCTGTTGCGGCCATGGTCGGAGCTGGCCATTGCCCGGCAGTTTTCACGGCACCGCCAATATCACCCGGTGTTTACCAGTTGTAACGCCAACTTCCGAATCGATCCGACGGCGCCACCACGGCGCTGGTGCCTGGACTGCCCGAAATGCCGCTTCGTCTTTCTGGTGCTGGCGCCCTTCGTCGAAAAAGAAAAAATGGTGGAAATCTTCGGCGCCAACCTGCTCGCCGACGACGATCAGCGCGACGGTTTTTCCGCGCTGCTGGGCGTGGCCGCTCACAAACCGTTCGAGTGTGTCGGCGAGGAGGCGGAGTCGGCCGCGGCACTGATACTGCTGAGCCGACAGCCCAAGTGGCGTGACGACGCCATCGTCGCCTGGTTCCGTCGGGAGATCCTGCCCACCATCGACGATCCGGATTCGCTGCCGGAACGCTATCTCAGCGCCGCCACGACATCCAATCTGCCGGAAAAATATCGGGAGCTGGCCCATGCGGCTTTCGGCGCTTGAGAATCGCCACGTCGCCATCCTCGGCTTCGGCGCCGAGGGCCAGGCCGCCTACCGGCTGCTGAAAAGCCGGTTGAAACGCTGCAACGTCACCATCATCGAGGAGAACAGCGACCACGCGGCGGCACAGCGCTTCCCGGCCGACCCGGCAACCACCCTGCTCACCGGGCCGCTGCACGGCCATGACCTGACCCGGTTCGACGTCGTCATCAAATCCCCGGGCATCTCCCCCTACCGGCCAGAGATACGGCGGGCGATGGCGCAAGGCACTCACTTCACCTCGGGCACGCAGCTCTGGTGCGACGAACACCCCCAGGCGCGCCTGATCGTCGTCACCGGCACCAAGGGCAAGAGCACGACCGCATCGTTGATCGCCCATCTGCTCAACGGGGCGGGGCGACGCACCGAATTGATCGGCAACATCGGCAAACCGGCGCTGGAGGCCTGGTCTCCCGACCCCAAACCGGAATTCTGGGTCATGGAACTCTCCAGCTACCAGGCCACCGGACTCCGGTGCCACGCCGAAGTGGCATTACTGCTCAATCTCTATCCTGAACACACCGACTGGCACGGCAGCACCGAACGCTACTACCGCGACAAGACCCAATTCATGCTGGCGCCCGGCGTCCGTACCATCATCCTAGAGCACGACGGACAAAACCTCCCGCGACCGATCGCCGGTAGCCACAAGCGCGTTCACTACAACGATCCGAACGGCATCCACGTGAGAGAGGACGGCATCTACCTCGGCCAAAGACGAGTCGTCGATGCCACCGGGCTCCCGCTGCCCGGCGCACACAACCTGCTGAACGGCTGCGCCGCGTTGACGGTCATCGACCGGCTGGGCATCGACATCGAAACCGTACTGCCGACAATGAAGGATTTTCGCGGCCTGGCCCATCGCCTCGCATCACTCGGCTTTCGCAACGGCGTGGAATACATCGACGACAGCATTTCCACCACGCCCCAGTCGGCGTTGGCCGCACTGAAGAGCTTTCCCGACCGCCCCTGCACCCTGCTGCTGGGCGGTTACGACCGCGACCTGGACTGGCACGACTTTGCCCGCGCCAGCCGTAATACCACCCTCCATCGGGTCGTCACCCT
The DNA here is from genome assembly GCA_964614535.1 of uncultured Thiotrichales bacterium. Classification (GTDB taxonomy): domain Bacteria; phylum Pseudomonadota; class Gammaproteobacteria; order UWMA-0217; family UWMA-0217; genus JALSHZ01. The sequence continues at coordinate 53,397 of CAZTOZ010000018.1, forward strand.
GCCCGAAAACGGTGAACGCATCGCCGCTGCCCTGGCGAAGGAACACCCAACCCTGCCCGTCATCAAGGCAGACGGCATGGCCGATGCCGTGGCCCACGCCGCGAGAGCAACCCCGCCCGGCGGCACGATCATTCTCTCGCCGGGCGCGCCGAGCTATGGAAACTACCGGGATTTTCGCGAGCGCGGAAAGGACTTTGCCCGCTGCGCCGGTTTATGGGAAAACGAAGATCGAGCGCCCGCCAAGGAGTGAAGAATAGAGGGCGGGCAGAGCCCCCTGCGAATACCGCCACGCGTCACCAGGGAAAAATCGGAGCGACGAAGGAGAGGCGTTTATGGACGCCCCAATCCGTGCGACTGCCTTGTCCTAGCCCGATCATCCATCACGACCTTCATGTGGACAAGCGCCACCCTTTTTCCTTTTGGAGAAATCCTTTCCTCGACTTCATACGGCATAAACCCCAAAGCAGAGTACAGCATCAATGCCGGAGTATTCTCATTGAATACCGAAATACGCACCTCTTCCAGTTGATGAACCTCTCCAGCCCTCTGCAGCATATAAAGGACAAGATTTCTTCCGATGCCTTTTCCCCGATGCCCCTTTGCCACGATGACATTCCCTATATAGGCGGATTGGCCCGGCAGATAGTTGTAGAAATCGGCAAACCCTATGATCTTTCCCTTTTCGACAACCACCGTCAGATCCGCCCTCTCTTTCGAGAGCTTCATCATCTGCTCCACGGTAAGCGGAAATCGGCCACCCGGCCAGACCCAGAACAACTCATCTTCATTTTCCACCAAGCCACAGATTTCTGAAAAATCATTGATTGTGGCGGCTCTATACTCACACATCGGCAAGTCCATATTGAGATCGAACGATTGGCACGGCCGGATAGCAATCAGGCGTGGCCGAATCGCCAGTCCAGGAGACACCGTTGTCGAATGTTTCCCACCCTCCACATTCCGATGCCCGGCGGGTTCGATTGGCTGGATTTCCTGGGGGCACGAGGTGCATCGATGTCGGCCTCGGCAGGCCAACGGCCGTTGGTCGTCATTTGGTGGGGTTGCATACCGGGCAGGCCGGATCTTTCGGCAGCCCGATCACCCGCCACTCCATGTTGAGTACGTCCATCAGCAGCAGTTTGCCGGTGAGTGTCGGCAGCCCCAGCAGGAGCTTGAGCACTTCGCAGGCCTGAATACTGCCGATGATGCCTGGCGCCGGGGCGAGCACGCCGATGCGCGAGCAGGTTTCTCCCTCCCCCTCGGCCACCGGTTTGTAGAGGCACTGGTAGCAGGGTGACGTCGCATCGCGACTGTCGAAGACGCTGACCTGCCCCTCGAACTGGATGACGCCACCGGAGACCAGTGGGGTACGGTGGGCGACGCAGGCGCGATTGAGTTCGAACCGGGTGGAGAAGTTGTCGCTGCAATCGACGACGACGTCGGCGGCGGCCACCTCTGTGCCGAGCTCCTCCCCTTCCAGCGCCCGCGCCAGTGCCGTCACCTCTACGTCGGGGTTGAGACGGGCGATCGACTCGGCGGCGGAGGTGACCTTGAATTTGCCGATGTCGGCGGTGTCGTGGATGACTTGGCGCTGCAGATTGGAGAGATCGACGACATCGAAGTCACTGAGCACCAACCGACCGATGCCGGCAGCCGCGAGATACTGCGCCACCGGCGCGCCAAGCCCGCCCATGCCGATGACGAGCACGCGCGCGGCAAGCAATTTCTCCTGCCCGGCCTCGCCGATATTGTCGAGCAGCATCTGTCGGCTGTAGCGTTCCCGCTGACCCGGATTCATGCCAGCACCCTCGCCGCCGCCAGTGCCGCCCGCAACGAGCCGCTCTCGGCCCGACCGCTACCGGCCAGCGCCAGCGCGGTACCGTGATCCACCGAGGTGCGCACGATCGGCAGCCCCAGGGTCACATTGACGGCTCGGCCGAACCCGGCGTGCTTGAGCACCGGCAATCCCTGATCGTGATACATCGCCAACACCGCATCGGCGCCGTCGAGCAGACGCGGCGTGAACAGCGTGTCGGCCGGCAGCGGGCCGACCAGATCCATGCCCTGGCGGCGCAGCGATTCGAGTACCGGCGTGATGATCTCGATCTCCTCGCGGCCGAGGTGGCCATCCTCTCCGGCGTGGGGATTGAGCCCGCAGACGAGGATACGCGGCGCATCGATGCGAAAGCGGCTCTGCAGGTCGTGATGGAGAATGGTCAGAACGGTGATGAGCCGTTCGGCGGTGATGGCGTCGGCCACGGCGCGCAACGGCAGATGGGTGGTGGCCAGGGCGACGCGGAAGCTGTCCGCCATCAGCATCATCACCGGATGGCCCTCGCCGCAGCGATCGGCCAGATACTCGGTGTGTCCGGTGAAGGCGACCCCCGCTTCGTTGATGATGCCCTTGTGTACCGGCGCGGTCACCAGCGCGGAGAACTCACCACCGAGACAGCCCTCGACGGCCCGGTCGAGGGTGTCGAGCACATAGCGGGCATTGCCGGCATCGAGCCGCCCCGGGGTGACCGCCACCGGCAACGTCACCGGCAGCACCGTCAACGCACCGGGGCGACGCTCCCCATACTCGACGATCGCCACATGCCGGCCGAGCTGGGCGGCGCGCTGCGCCAACAACCGCGGGTCGGCGATGACGACGACATCGTCCAGCGCCGGATCACCGGCCAGCCGCACCACCAGATCGGGGCCGATGCCAGCGGGCTCGCCCGGCGTCAGCGCAACGGGTTTCAACTGCCGGCCTCTTCCGCCCGCAGCCCCGGCAGCCGGTATTCGACGAACGATTCGTTGCGCAGGCGCCGCAACCAGAGCTCCAGCGCCTCCTCCTGCTTCTGTTTGACGAGGAAGGCGCGGGCGCGCTGGCGCAGCACATCTTCCTGAATCGGCGCGATCCGCCGCTCCTGCAGCTGGACGATGTGCCAGCCGAACTTCGACTGGAACGGCTGGCTGATTTCACCCGGCTCGAGCATCGCCAGCGTCTTCTCGAACGCCGGAACATAGGTACCGGGAATGGCCCAGCCCAGATCCCCCCCCTGTTTGGCGCTGCCCTCGTCGTCGGAATACTGTTTGGCGAGTTTGGCGAAATCCTCACCACGTTCGATTCGCGCGCGCAGCGTCGCCAGCGTCTCGCGTGCCTTGGCGTCGGTCATCACATCGTTGGTGGTGATGAGAATGTGGCGCGCGCGACTCTGCTCGACCTTGGGCGTGGCGGCGTCGCTCTCGACCGCCTCCACCTTGATGATGTGGAAGCCGCTGGGACTGTGGATCACCGGGCTGACCTGCCCGGCCTTCATCTTGCGAACCGTATCGGCGAACAACGTCGGCAGCTCGTCACCGGCGCGCCAGCCCAGATCGCCCCCCTTGAGCGCATTGCTACCGTTGGAGAACGACGCCGCCAGGCGGGCGAAGTCCCCCCCCTCGACGGCCCGCTGGCGAATCTTCTCCGCCTTGGCACGCGCCTTTTCGAGCTGTTGCGGCGATGCCGCCTCCGGCACCGCGATCAGGATGTGCCGCAGCCGGTAGCGCTTGTTGGCGCCCTGCTGGGCCTTGTTGGTGGCGAGCAGGTCGTCGATCTCCCGGTCGCTGACGTTCACCTGCCCACCGCGCACCCGTTTGTGCAGTTGCGAGATGATCAATTCGCGGCGGATCTTTTCACGGAAGGCATCGAAGTCCAGCCCCTCGGCCTGCAACGCCCGCCGGAAACGCGGCAGATCCATCTTGTTCTCCGCGGCGATGCGGCGAATGGCCTGATCGAGCTGGGTGTCGTCCACCCGGATGCCCATGCGCTTGGCACGCTGGACCTGGAGACTCTCGAGGATCATCGCGTCGAGCACCTGCTTGAGCAGCAGCTTGCGTTCCGGCGCCCCGCCCTCCGCCCCGGACAGCTCGCCGGCGACGATCTTCATCTGCATCTCCAGCTCACTGCGGGGGATGGCCTCCTTGCCCGCCACCGCCACCACCTCGTCCACCCACTGCACCGCCATGGCGCCCAGCGGCAGCATCAGCCATGCCAGTGCCACCCAGATTCTATTCATCATTGATTTGGTATCCCGAAATACTCTGCTCGATCAGGCTGCTTCCCGTCCCGAAGGAGGCCAGCCCCTTGAGAACCAGTTGCAGATAGAAGCCGTTATTATATTCCTCCTGCTCGTCGAGGATATAGCGGCGCGACATCAGCCGTGCCTTCCAGCAACAACTCTCGTACTCCAGCCCCGCAATCACCTCCAGATCGAGGTCGCGGGTGTGGGAGTAGAGCCAGCGCCCCAGAAACCGCCAGTTGCGATTGAGCGGCCAGGCCCAGGAGATCGCAGTCTGGTTGACGTCGTCAGCGCGACGAAAACGATGTTCGATGTTGGCGACACGATTCCCCTCCCCCCGATAACCCAGATTCGCCGTCGCCACCTCGGCTTGGTTCAGCCGGCTGTCGCTGACCAGATGGCCGCTGACCACCCAGTGCCTCCAGGGCGCGCCGGTCAGCTCGATCAGGTAGTTGGAGCGCGACGCCGTCTGCGGCGATTCGCCCGGCAGTACCACCCGCCGATCCGCGAAATAGTGGATCTGGCCGACGCTGGCCCGCAGCAGTTCCCGGCCGCTGGCGTTGTCGAACATGCGGCTGGTCAGCGCCGTGGTGAGCTGGTTGGCGTCACCGATGCGATCCAGCCCGCTGAAGCGGTTGCCACGGAACAGGCTGGAGAAGATGAAGGCCGGCTCATTGCTGTCGAACACCGGAATATCGCTCTGATCGCGATAGGGGGCGTAGAGATAGAACAGCCTCGGCTCCAGCGTCAGCGTCTTGTCGCCGGCGATGCCACGCTCGAAGATGAGCCCACTGTCCAGCGACGCCACCGGCAACTCCCGCTCGATGGTTCGCGCCGGCTCGTCGGCAAAGGCGTCGATGTCGTACCAGGTATAGCGCCACGACAGCATCGGGCGGGCGAAGACCCCCGGCGTGGCCCAATGGTAGGCGAGCGCTGGCGCCACGTCGAAGCGGCGCCCCTCCACCGCGTGGCGGTGGGCGAAACGGGTGATGTCAGTGGTCACGCTGAGCCGCAGACGCTCGTCGAACAGCGGCAACACCCCGTCCGCCGTCACCTGCGGCAGCCGCTTGTAGGGACGCTCGGCCAGCGGAATCGTCGGGTCGATGGTCTGATAGACCTGATGGCGGATCACCCCACGCCAGTGCCGCGACTGATAGAGCAGATCGGCATAACGCGCCAGGTGCGTCAGGCTGGTGCTGTCGAGTCCGCTGGAGAAGTCGGTGAGATAGTCGTCATCCGAGACCACCGATCCGGCCAGCTTCAGATTCCAGTGACGCGACAGGCGGCTCTCGTGATGCAGCGCATAGCGATAGCGCGCCTCGCCGGTGAGCCGGTCGTCGTCCAGATACTCCAGATTGAGGCGGCTTCGGGTATTGCGGCCGAGATAGCGGAACTCGTCCTCCAGCATTACGCCACGCTTCTCCATGAAACGTGGCGTGATGGTCATGTCGTAGTTGGGCGCCATGTTCCAATAGAACGGCTGCGACAGTTGCACCCCCGACTGGTCCGACGAACCGAGCACTGGGTAGAGCAGGCCGCTGCGGCGCTTGTCGTCGATGGGAAAGCTGATCCACGGCAGATAGACCAGCGGCACCCCCATGAAACGCAGGGTCGCGCGCTGCGCCGTGCCCTGGCCGCTGTCGCGGTCGAGGTGGATCTTGCGGGCCTCGATCACCCAGTCCGGGTCATCGGCCTCGCAGCTGCTGTAGCTCGCCTGGCGCAAGGTGAGCGACGATTCGCCGGTCACCACCCGGGTGGCGCGACCGAAGGCGTGGCGCTCCGGCAACGCATAGGACACGTCGTCGAACACCCCACTGCGGTCCGCCTCGGAGAGCACTGCCGAGTCGCTGCGGATCAGCAGCCCGTCGGTGCGCAGTTCGATATTCCCGGCGGCCTCGAAACGACGTGGCGCCTCCAGCACCCGCACCCGGTCCGCGCGCAGCAGCTTCCCCTGCCCCCGCAGCTCCACGGCGCCATCGAACAGCAACGCATCGCGACCGCTGCTGCTGAGCGATTCGGCACTGACGCGAATCGCCTCCCCGCTGGCGAGGGCGGCGTCGAAACCGGCCGCGATCGACGCATCGTGGGTGGCACAATAGCTCCAGTCCGGCGCGGCGGTCACCGGCCACGGCATTGCCACCGCCGCCAGCAGCGACCAAAGCCGGAAAATGTAACAATGGCGGTGACAATTCAATGACATAGGGGAGCGGCCGGGGGGACGCGAAACTTATACGCGAAGGGCCGGCAGCGGGCAAGGGGGTGGCCGGGCCACGCGCGCCCGCGAACGCGACACGCCAGCGGGCATTGTCGTTGCCGGCCCATGCGGTAGACTGGCGGTTTTGCCCACCCGACCACAGCGATGGCAACCACCGAGCCGGCCCCGGATCACAAACAGAACCTCCGCTGAAGATGGGCCACCGACGCATCGACATCAAGGACATCCCGCTGGAGCAGGCGCTGTTCGGCTCGCGCTTGCTGGCGCTGCTGTTCATCGTCCTGCTGCTGACCGGGATGCTGGTGTGGCGGATGATCAACCTGCAGGTCATCGACAGCAGCCGCTATCAGGCATTGGCCCAGAACAACCGGGTGCGCGTCTCGCCATTGCCGCCGACGCGCGGCCTGATCTACGACCGCAACCATACGATCATCGCCGAGAACCTGCCGTCGTTCAGCCTGGAGATCACCCCGGCGCTGACCGGCGATCTGGGCAACACGCTCGAACGACTGAAGCGGATCCTCGACATCGACGAGGAAGACATCCAGAAGTTCCACGCCCTGCGCCGCGCCCGGTCGAGCCACGCCAGCACGCCGCTGCTGGTGGGCATGAGCGAAACCCAGGTGGCCCGTTTTCACGTCAACCGGCGCGACTTCCCCGGCGTGGCGGTGCAGGCCCGAACCCGCCGCCACTACCCCCACGGCGATACCTTCGCCCATGTGCTGGGCCACGTCGGCCGGATCAACGCCCGCGACATCGAGCGGGTCGACACGGCCAACTATCGCGGCACCGCGCGGATCGGCAAGACCGGCATCGAACGCCAATACGAGGAGATCCTCCACGGCACCACCGGCTTTCGTCACGACGAGGTCAATGCCCAGGGCAAGTTCATCCGCGAGCTGTCGCGGGTACCGCCGGTCAGCGGCACCAGCCTGGTGCTGACCGTCGATCTGCAACTGCAACGCACCGCCATCGAGGCCATGGGCGACAACACCGGCGCCATCGTCGCGATCGATCCCCGCAACGGCGAGGTGCTGGCGCTGGTCAGCCTGCCCACCTTCGACCCCAACCCGTTCGTCAACGGTATCTCGCGGCGGGACTACGCCCTGCTGCGCGACAATCCACTGCGCCCGCTGTTCAACCGCGCGGTACAAGGACAATACCCGCCCGGCTCGACGATCAAGATGCTCACCGCGCTGGCGGGGCTGGAGGCCGGCACCATCACGCCACGGCAGAAGATGTACGCCACCGGCTACTACCAGATCCCCAACGATCCGCGCAAATACCGCGACTGGAACCGCGCCGGTCACGGCTGGATCGATCTGGCCGATGCCATTGCCCGCTCGTCGGACGTCTATTTCTACGATCTGGCCTACAAGACCGGCATCGACCGGCTGGCCCCGATGTTCCGCCGCTTCGGCCTCGGGAGCCGTACCGGCATTGACCTGCCCGGCGAGGCGGCGGGCCTGACACCGTCCCGGCAGTGGAAGAGGAAGCGCTACGACAAGCGCTGGTTTCCGGGCGAGACGCTGATCTCCGCCATCGGCCAGGGGTATATGCTGGCCACCCCGGTACAGTTGGCGAAGATGACCGCCTGCATCGCCACCCGCGGGCGCTGTCCGCAACCCCACCTGCTGAAGCAACGCCTGCCCGGTGACAGCGGGACACCGCCGGCCACGGCGGCACGGATCGAACTCTCCGATCCCAAGCACTGGACGGTGATCATCGATGCGATGCGGAAGGTCATCACCGATCCCCACGGCACCGGCCGGCGCATCCGCGACGGGCTGAAGTGGCCGATCGCCGGCAAGACCGGCACGTCGCAGGTCTTCGGTCTCAAGGAGGACGAAGACTACGATGCCGAAACGCTGGAGCGCCACCTGCGCGATCACGCCCTCTTCGTCGGCTACGCGCCGGTGGAGGATCCGCGTATCGCGGTCGCCGTGATCGTCGAGCACGGCGGTCACGGCGGCGTCACCGCGGCGCCGATCGGGCGCAGGATCATCGACGACTGGATGGCACGCCAATGATCGATCCCAACCCTCCCCATCGCGGCCTGCTGCAGACGGTGTTCGACCGCCTCAACCTCGATCCGGTGCTGTTCGCCGCCATCGTCGGGCTGGGCGCCGTCGGGCTGCTGGTGCTCTACAGCGCCTCGGGGGGAAACCTCGACGTGGTCACGCGGCAGGGCATCCGGCTGGGGCTGGCGCTGCTGGTGATGATGGCGGTGGCAATGGTGCCACCACAGCTGCTCTACCAGTGGACGCCTTTCGTCTATGTGGTGGTCGTCGTGATGCTGCTGCTGGTGCCGCTGACCGGCAGTACCGGCAAGGGCGCGACCCGCTGGCTCGACATCGGCATCGTGCGCTTTCAGCCGGCGGAGCTGATGAAGATCGCCATGCCGATGATGATCGCCTTCTACTTCGCCGAGCGCCGGCTGCGGCCACGTTTTCGTGAACTGATGGTGGCGCTGGCGCTGGTGCTGGTGCCCACGTTCGTCATCTTCATCCAACCTGACCTCGGCACCGCGCTGCTGATCGCCACCGCCGGGCTGACGGTCATCTTCCTCGCCGGCATCCCGTGGCGGACCGTGATGCTGACGATGCTCGGTGGCATCGCCGCGTTGCCGGTGCTGTGGCATTTCATGAAGCCCTACCAGCGGCGGCGCGTCGATACCTTCCTCCACCCCGAAAACGATCCGCTCGGCGCCGGGTACCACATCATCCAGTCGAAAATCGCCCTTGGCGCCGGCGGCCTCTCCGGACGTGGCTGGCTCAACGGCTCGCAGACCCAGCTCGATTTCCTGCCGGAACAGACCACCGATTTCATCTTCTCGGTCTTTGGCGAGGAGTTCGGGCTCTGGGGCGTGCTGCTGCTGTTCACGCTCTATCTGCTGATCGTGCTGCGCGGATTCTTCATCGCCTGGCACGCGCAGGACACCTATACGCGGCTGCTGGCGGCGAGCATCACGATGATTTTCTTCACCTATTTCTTCGTCAACGTGGGCATGGTCTCCGGCCTGCTGCCGGTGGTGGGGGTGCCGCTGCCCCTGATCAGCTATGGCGGATCGTCGATGGTGACGATCATGGTGGGCTTCGGTATCCTCATGGCCATCCATAGCGAAAAAAGACTACTGTCGAAATGACCCTGCCGCGGCTGCTTCGGGCCACCCTGCTCCTCACCACACTCCTCCCCACCGGCAACGCGGGCATCATCCAGCGCGGTGACTATCTGCAACGGGACGACGTCCGTGCCTTCATCGACGACATGGCCCGCAGACACGCGCTGCCGGCCGAGCGGATCGAGTCGATCCTGGCCCAGGCCAGCCGCCAGGAGCGCGTGCTGGAGCTGATCTCGAAACCGGCCGAGAGCAAGCCGTGGCGTGACTACCGCCCCATCTTCGTCAACGACAGACGCATCCGCGCGGGCGTGCGCTTCTGGGAGGAGAACGAGCAACTGCTGGAGAACGCCGAGATCCGCTACGGCGTGCCACCGCAGATCATCACCGCCATCATCGGCGTGGAAACCTTCTATGGAACCCGGATGGGCCGTTTTCCGGTGCTCGACTCACTGGCGACACTGGGTTTCGACTATCCGCCCCGTGCCCGTTTCTTCAGCAAGGAACTGGAGCAGTTCATCCTGTTCACGCTGGAGGAGCAGATGGATCCCTTCTCCCTGCGGGGCTCCTATGCCGGGGCCATGGGGATGGGGCAGTTCATGCCCAGCTCCTATCGTCAGTACGCGGTGGACTTCGACCACGATGGCCGGCGCGATCTGTTCGACAACAACGCCGACGCCATCGGCTCCGTGGCCAACTATTTCGCCCGCCACCAGTGGCACCAGGGGGGGCGAATCGCCACCCGCGCCCGCGTCCAGGGCAAGCGCTACAAGCGTCTGAAGGCCAACGAGCGCACGCCGCGCTACACGGTGGGCGCATTGAAAAAGGCCGGGGTGACGCCATCGACGCCGCTGCCCGACGGCGAAAAGGTCAGTTTCCTCGCGCTCGAGGGCAAGGGAGGCAGAGAGTTCTGGCTTGGCCACCACAATTTTTTTGTCATCACGCAGTACAACCATAGCGTAAAATACGCGCTGGCCGTTTATGAACTCAGCGAAGCCATCAAAGCCCGGCGCGAAGCCGGTCGCTGAGCAACCCATTGGATGACCATCGACCATGAGCAGATTCACGACCCCAGCCCTGTTGATCCTCTCCCTGATTCTGAGCGCCTGCGGCACCGCGCCCAAGCAGAAGGTGATTCCGGTCGGCGACCTCGACCTGGACGCGATCCCCGATGCCACGCCCAAGGCCGAACCACTGAGCCGCTACGGCAACCCCGAGTCCTACGAGGAGGGCGGCCAGCACTACTGGATCATCCCCAATCCCAAGGGCTATGTGGAACGCGGGCTCGCCTCCTGGTATGGCCCGGACTTTCACGGCAAACGCACCTCCAGCGGCGAGACCTACGACATGTACAAGATGACGGCGGCGCACAAGACCCTGCCGCTGCCCACCTACGTCAGGGTGACCAATCTGGAGAACGGCCGCAGCGTGGTGGTCAAGGTCAACGATCGCGGCCCGTTCAAGAAGGGCCGCATCATCGATCTCTCCTACGTCGCCGCCGCCAAGCTGGGGATCACCGACAACGGTACCGCCACCGTCGAGATCCATGTCCTCGATACCGGCGTGCCCACCGCCGCTGAATCGTCGGGGGACAGCGAGGTCGTCACCAGCGGCATCGCCGCGCCGGCGCCGCTGCCCGTAGAGAAACTGCCCGCCCCCGCCACACCGGTGCCCGCAGGCGCCGGCAGTGGCCTGTCAGCGGCGGAAGCCGAGCTGCCCGCGCCCGGCGAGGCCAACACGCAGGCACCACAGCCCGCCCCGACACCGGCCGGGCCCGAAACAACGGCAGCCGGCGCCGACGACAGCCACGGTTACTTCATCCAGGTGGGCGCCTTCTCCAACCGACAGAATGCCGAGCGGGCGAAACAGAAACTCGTCGAGGTACAGCAACACCCTGTTACAATCTCGCCGTTTCAGGGCCGCTACCAGATGTTGCAGCGGGTACAGATCGGCCCGTTCGAGTCGAAGGAGCAAGCCGCCAGGCTAAAGGACACCCTGATCGAACTCGGCTTCACCGGCTACCGGATCATCGCCAGATAACCGGGCCATTCCCCTTACATCTCTGGGTGATGCGCATACGTATCACCCGTCGTTTCATGGACAAAACGAAGATCATGCAAAAATCGCTTTTCAGCCTCGCTCTCGTCTTTCTGCTGAACTGGGCCGGCACGGCGGCCGCCCTGCCGATTCCCGCGCCACCGACGCTCAACGCCACCAGCTACATCCTGGCCGACGCCGACAGTGAACGGGTCATCGCCGAAAAAGAGGCGGATACGCCAGTGGAGCCGGCCAGCATCACCAAGATCATGACCGGCTATCTGGTGTTCCAGAGCCTGGCCGAAGGGTTGATCTCGCTCCAGGACAAGGTGCTGATCAGCGCCCGCGCGGGTCACACCGGCGGCTCCAAGATGTTCATCGAAACCGGGTCACTGGTGCCGGTGGAGGATCTGATCAAGGGGATGATCGTACAGTCGGGCAACGACGCCACCATTGCGCTGGCCGAGCACATCGCCGGCACCGAGGAGGCCTTCGTCGATCTGATGAATGCCCAGGCGGCGGAACTGGGCATGAAACACACCCACTTCATGAACGCCACCGGGCTGCCCGACCCCAATCACTACACCACGGCGCGGGATATCCTCAAGCTGACCCGGGCCCTGATCCGCAACTTTCCGCAGGAGTACCGCTGGTACTCGCAGAAGGAGTTCACCTGGTCCGGCATACGCCAGACCAACCGCAACAAGCTGTTGTGGCAGGACAAGCGCGTCGATGGCGTCAAAACGGGCCATACCGAATCGGCCGGCTACTGCCTGGTCGCCTCGGCGGTGGACCGCGACATGCGGCTGATCTCGGTGGTGCTGGGCACCCGCAGCGACAGCGCCCGAATCCGCCAGAGCCAGGCGTTGCTGAACTACGGCTTCCGCTTTTTCGAGACCCGGCGCCTCTACCGACAGCACGAGAAACTCGTCGAAACCCGGATCTGGAAAGGCGCCAGCGAAACGCTGCCGCTGGGCGTCTCCCGCGACATCTACGTCACCTACCCGAAACGCCAGGGCGACGAACTCGATGCCCGCATCGACCGCCCCAAGCGGCTGGAGGCGCCGGTGAAAAAGGGTGATCCGGTCGGGAGACTCACGGTCTCGCTGGAAGGCACTATACTCAGTGAAGCGCCGCTGATCGCACTGGAAGAGGTGCCGGAAGGCGGGCTGTTCACCCGGATCAAGGATTCCATTCTGCTGCTGTTCGAATAGGACCACGATGACCGACGAGCGACACCAGACCCGACAACGGGCACCGGCCGGCACCGAGAGCTGCATGGAGTTCCCCTGCCAATTCCCGATCAAGGCGATGGGCCGCGATGCCGAGCGGGTCGAAAAGGCGCTGCTCGACGCGGTGGAGCGTCACGCCCCGGACACGCCCCGCGACGAGATCACGCGCCGCGCGAGCCGCACCGGGAAATTCAGCTCGATCACCATCACCATCACCGCCGACAGCAAGGAACAGCTCGACAACATCTACCGCGATCTGACCGACTCTGACGATGTGACCATGGCGCTCTGACGACGGCTCGACGGGTCGTCACGGCCACGTATCGCCCATGCCACCGGCGGCGGGCCACACCACACCGACACGCAACCATGCCCCCTGCCCGATGCCGGGACGACACCCCGGCAACCGCGACAGACCCGATTCGGAGAAGCCGATGCCGCACCCCTACGACGATACCGCCACCGAACGAGCCGACGACCCGGCCCACCCCGGTCTCGAAGTCTGCTACCTGGGCCGGCGCGACTACGAAGCGGTATGGCGCGACATGCAGCGCTTCACGGCCGATCGAGACGACGACACACCCGACAACTTCTGGGCTGTCGAGCATCCGCCGATCTATACGCTGGGCCAGGCGGCCAGGCCGGAACACTTGCTCGATCCCGGCGACATTCCGGTCCTCCGGGTCGATCGTGGCGGCCAGGTGACCTACCACGGCCCCGGCCAGCTGGTGATCTACACCCTCGTGGATCTGCAGCGGCGCCGGCTCGGCGTACGCCAGCTGGTCGAAGCGCTGGAGAACGGGGTCATCGGCCTGCTCGCCCACCACGGCATCGAGGCGCGCGGCCGCCGCGACGCCCCCGGTGTCTATGTCGGCGAAGCCAAGATCGCGGCACTCGGGCTGAAGATCAGCCGCGGCCGCAGCTACCACGGGCTCGCGCTCAACGTGAATATGGATCTGGAGCCCTTCGGCCGAATCGATCCCTGTGGCCACCCGGGGCTGGCGGTGACCCGGCTGCGCGACCTGGGCATCGACATCCCCCTCTGGGAGCTGGCCGGGGAGCTGTGTGAACGGCTGCATCGGGAGATCTACCAAAACACCACCAGCAACCGGTAGCGAACGCTTCGGAACCCCGCCCCACGCGGAGCGGCAGCGCTCAGCCCCTTCCCGTCAGCAGCACCTCTTCACCGTGTTCCACCGCTTCCGCGCTGCCCTCCAGCACCACACCGTCACCCTCCTGGAGCACCATCTCGGGCGCTGGCGCCTCACCCCGCACGCCATCGCGGACGACCGCAGCCACCCGGGCCTGGACGCGCTCGAGCTCCAGATCGGCAATGGCCTGGCCGATGGCCGCGCTGCCCGGATCCAGCACCACGCTATGCAGCCGTGGGCGCTCACTCTCCTCCAGCGACTCCACATCCTCACCGTGAAAATAGCCCCGAAGCTGACGGTAGTGATCGGCGCGTGCCGCCTCGATGACGGCATGCACCTCGTCGGGATCGACACCGAGAAACTCCAGCATGTGTTGCGACAGCATCATGCTGGCCTCGAGCGTCTCCGGCAGCACCAGCGTCGCACCGGCCTCCTCCAGCGCCTCGATGCTGGTGTCGCTGCGGGTGCGGACCAGAATCGGAATCTCCCCGCTTTCGGCCCGGACGGTACGAATGATTCGCTCGATGGCATGGGGCTCATCGATGGTGACGGCGATCAGTCGCGCCCGCTCCAGTCCGGCGGCACGCAGCAGGTCGATATGGGTGGCATCGCCGAAGTAGACCTGTTCCCCCGCCTCCCAGGCCTCCTTGACCAGCTTCGAGTTGGTGTCCAGCGCCACATAGTCGATGCCCTCGCGCAGCAGAAAGCCGGCCATGTTCTGCCCGATCCGGCCATAGCCGCAGAAGATCACATGGCCCTGCTTGCCCCGCACTGCCTTGCGCAGCCGCGCGCGCTGCGACACGTGCTCGCGCGCCACTTCGCGGGAGAACAGCCACCGAGCGATAACGCCATTGGCGCTGACCAGCGGCGGAGCCACCATCATGCTGAAAATCACCGCAGCCAGTACCGGTTGCGCCTCCACCGGCGTCAGCAACCGGTTGGCAAGCGCCAGCGTGACCAGCGCGAAGCCGAACTCACCCCCATTGGCCAGCACGATGCCGGTGCGGGTGGCCACCACCCGGTCGTAACCCATCAATCGCACGATCAGCGCCACCAGCAACGCCTTGCCGACGACGATCCCCAGCGTCAGCAGTGCGATCAGCGGCCATTGCGCCCAGGCCTCGACCAGATCGAGCTGGGCACCGACGCTGATGAAGAACACCCCCATGAGGATGTCACGAAACGGCCGCACGTCGATCTCGATCTGGTGCTTGAATTCGGTCTCGCTGAGCATCATCCCGGCCAGAAACGCGCCCAGCGCCAGCGAGAGACCGAAAGCGTTGGTGATCCAGGCCGCCGACAGCGACACCAGCAAGGCCGTGAGGGTGAAGAGTTCGGTGGAATGGGCCGCCGCGACGACATGAAACACCGGCCGGATCAGCCAGTGCCCCAACGCCAGCATTCCGGCGACAGCCACCACCGCCTTGCCCATGGCCAGCAGGATCGGCCAGGCGACGCCCCCTTCCCCGCCACTGCCCAGAATCGGGATCAGCACCAGAAACGGGACCACGGCGATGTCCTGGAACAGCAACACGGCAAACGCCAGACGGCCGTGAGGCGAATGCATCTCCAGCTGCTCGGTCAGCTGTTTGACGACGATGGCGGTGGACGACAGCGCGAGAATCCCGCCGATCACCAGCGAGCCTTGCCAGGCGATGCCGCTGAAGGCGGCAATGCTCCCCGCGGCAACGGCCGACAGCAACACCTGCGTGCCGCCCAGCCCGAACACGGCGCGCCGCAACGTCCAAAACTGCGCCAGCGAGAACTCCAGCCCGATCATGAACAGCAGAAAGACCACACCGATCTCCGCCAGCAGCTCCAGCATGTGCAGGTCGGGCAGCCAGTGCAGCGCATGGGGACCGGCGACGATGCCGACGAAGAGATACCCCAGCACCGGGGGCAGGTGGATACGGCGCACCAGCACCACGGCGGCCACCGAGAGGGCGAGAAGCAGCAGACCGGCTGTCAGGGCATCGTGGTGCATGGCGGCGGAGTGATCCGGATCGATGACCGTGAATGGTGCACCAGCCGGGAAGGCCGTGTCACGGCCGGAAGCGGGTTTGACGATGTGCCGGGGCTATTTCCCGGTCGAACGCGACTGGTGGTTGACCATGCTCGAGCCCAGAAACTCCTCGAGGCATTCCTTGACGTAGTCGTTGAGGTCGCTGTCGGTGATGCCCATCGCCCTGCCCTCTGCGCGACAGTCGGCGGCCACCTCGGCGCGTGACACCTCGGCGGCGGCCACGACACCGCTCAACGACAGGGCGATCAGGGTCAGGGCGGCAAGAAAGATTACAGGCATGACGTAGGGCTCGAAAGAATCAGAATGTTCTAATGTACTTTGGCGCCCCCGCTTTGCAAGCGGACAAATGGGGATTGAGTCGCAAAACGGACGATCAGCGGCGCTCGAGCAGATGGGCCAGTTCATGGATGCCGGATGGGTGCGGCACTTCGAGATCGGCGTTGGTCAACCAACGCCAACGCGGCGGCGCAAACAACCGTTCCATCTCGGTCATTGCGCAATGGTATGGCGGACCGCCCTCGCGCCCGGTCTGCATGAACATGGCGAACAACCGGCCACCGGGCCGCAGCCACCGGTGGAGTTGCCGCTCGTAGGCCCGCCATTGCGCCGGCTCCAGCGCGCAGAGGCAGGTCTGCTCGTAGACGGCATCGAACGGACGGTCGGGCCGCCACCGCAACACGTCCTCCTGACGCACCGTGGCCGGCAGGCCCTCCTTCACCAGCCGGCGCCGCAGCCCGGCAACCGGCGTCGGCGCGATATCGAGTGCCACCACATCGAACCCCCGTCGCGCCAACTCCACCACCTCATGCCCGCGGCCACAGCCGGGCACGACGATCCGGCAGGGCTTGAGCAGGCCATCGAGCCAGGCCATCAGCACCGGGCTCACCTCCCCCCGGTCCCAGCCGGTCTGGCCGTTGCGGTAACGTGTCTCCCAAGCTTCGATCGACGGATCCATGAAGATGCCCAAAGGTTACTCGTGATACGGCACGGCGCGCCGGCAGCTCGCCCGCCAACGGTTTCGACGCAACCATCGCCGACCGCCCGTTCCAGCTGTACGATGGCGGCCTTGCGGCGGATGCCCGCTCTGTCCGGCAGCGGCCGGGGTGGCGCCGATGGCCGGCTACTGGGCGAAATAGTCGGCCAGAAACCGGTCGAACGGCGGCTGCGGTTCGGCGTTGATCTCGTCGAAGCGTTGCCGCGACTGCCGCGCCACCTCGTCGTAGTACTGCTGCTTCTCCGGCCCCAGCGGGCGCTCGCGAAAATGCTGCGCCACCTTTTGCGACTGCGCCATCGCAAACTCGAAGAAGCTCTCCTTGTTGCCGCGCATGATCTCCAACATCCGCGTCGACGGGATCTCCACCAGCCCGGCCACCTTGTCCTGCTGCTGTTTCAGCGCCAGCGAGTAGTCGCGTCCACTGGGGCTGTTCTCGTCGAGCCAGCCACAGATCTCCTGCATGTCGTAGAGAATGCGGTTGGCCCAGTCGCGCAGTCCCACTTTGCCCTCTTTTCGTGTCAGCGTGAGCTGTGGATCCCGCCCGGAGTGCGCCACCAACAGCAGGTTGTCCTCCACCAGCGCAGCGACATCGCGGGTCATCGTCGGGCTGGGCTGGAGCAATGCATAGACCATCAGCGCCTCGAGGAAATAGAGCTGCTGCTCGTTGACGCCCAACGGGTCGAAGACGTTGAGGTCCACCGAGCGCAGCTCGATATAGTCGATACCACGGGCCGCCAGCGCCCGCACCGGCTTCTCCAGCCCGCGCAGTATCACCTTGGGACGCACCGAACAGTAGTATTCGTTCTCGATCTGCAGCAGCATGGTATTGAGCTGCTTGTAGTGGTCGCCATCCCGCAGGCCAATGGCCTCGTAGTGGGGGCAACTGGTTTCGATGGCGCTCTCCAGCGTGGCGATGTACCGCGGCAGCGACTGAAAGTCGATATCGACCCCGGTCTCCTCCTCGCGCTTGTTCTGATAGCCGATGTCGCCGAGCCGCAGCGAGGTGGCGAAGGATTCGAAATAGGTGCCGTGGCCGAGGTATTCGAGCGTCGTCGGGTTCCCCTCCAGAAACGACTCGCAGACCGCCGGCGAGGCGCCGAACAGATAGGGCACCAGCCAGCCGAAGCACTTGAGGTTGCGCAACATCGCCATATAGCGCTCGGAGCGAAACGCCTGCAGGCCGACGTCGGCGCCCTCCATCTCGTAGAGCGCCTGCCACAGCGTGTCGGAGAAGGAGTAGTTGAAATGAACACCGGCGATCACCTGCATCATCCGCCCGTAGCGGTAACCGAGACCACGGCGATAGACGGTCTTCATCATGCCGAGGTTGGACGGGCCATAGTCGGCAATGCGGATGCTCTGCTCGCCGCGCAGGATGCAGGGCATGCTGGTGGCCCAGAAGATCTCATCGGAGAGGTGGCTGTAGACCCAACGGTGCAGTTCGTCCAGCTCGGCCATCACATCGGGAATGCTGCGATGCGGCCGGGTGATGAACTCGGTCAGCGCCTCGGCGTAGTCGGTGGTGACCGACGGGTGCGTCAGCGTGGCGCCGAGAGCCACCGGATGCGGTGTCTGCGCGATGACACCATCGGCGCTGACGCGCAGGCTCTCTTTCTCGATTCCGATGCGGCTGTCCCTGAGCAGCGCCGGCGCATCGGCCTCGCGCAACTGTTTGAGCCGGCTCTGGTAACTTGGGGTGGCGATGGTCATCACTCGCGGTTGCGGAAAGGCGGCGATTTTACCTCAACGGGCGAACGAACGTGCCAAATCGGCCGCCGACCACTGCCTTGGCCGTCGGGCCCCCCTGTGGCGCACGGGCTATGCGTATAATCGTCGCTGTTCGAGGCCAATTGGGTACCACGTCATGAAACCACCCCGCCGCCCCCGCTATCCACAACACGACGAACCGGAGATCCAGGCCGGTGGCGAAGAAGATCCCGACTTTCCCGAGCAGGAAGCGGACTTCACGCGCCGCCGCCGTGGACGCGGCGGCCGGCTGCTCCCGCTGTTGATCTTCGCCGGTTTCGGCCTGTTCATCCTCAAGGAACAGGTGCCAGCGGTGAACGATGCCTACCTCCGCCTGGTCGATCCCGACGCGCTGCGGGCGCTCGTGGCCTGCCGCGAGGCTGCGCTGGCCGGCAGCGCGACGCCCGACTTCGCCCGCCTGCTGGAACGCGGCCGCGCGCATCCGACAAGCAACGGCTTCTTCGTCGACCGGCTGGTGATCGGCGAACTGGCCGACGGTGGCGGCGAGGCGCGCCGGGCGATCGAATGCCATGTCGATGCCGCCGGGAAGGTCGTCGACATCGCCCGCCTCGATGCCCCGACGCCCAATGCATCCTCTCCGTTTTCCCGGAGTGGCGATGACGACGGCTGACGCCTTCACCTGGGCTTCGATCAAGGCGCTGATCCTGCAGCACAGACGCGCGCTGCTGCTGGCCAATCTGCTGGCCATCGTCGCGGCAGTGCTGTCGGTGCCGATCCCGCTGCTGATGCCGCTGATGGTGGACGAGGTGCTGCTCGGCCACCCCGGCCCGGTGGTGGGAACCATCAACACGCTCTTTCCCGCCGCCTGGCATGGGCCGGTGCTGAGCATCGGCGTGGTGCTGCTGGTGACGCTCGCACTGCGTTTCGGCTCGCTGCTGTTCGGCGTGATCCAGAGCCGCCAGTTCACTCTGATCGCCAAGGATGTCACCTACCGCATGCGACACCGGATGCTGGAGCGGCTCAACCGCATCTCGATGGCGGCGTTCGAGACGGTCGGCAGCGGCACGGTCAGCTCTCATCTGGTCACCGACGTGGGGGTGATCGACGACTTTATCGGCGTCACCATCAGCAAGGTGGTGGTGGCTGGCCTGACCCTGGTGGGCGTGGCCGGCGTGCTGTTCTGGATGCACTGGCCGCTGGCCATCTTCATTCTGCTGCTCAACCCGCTGGTGGTCTATTTCACCGTGCGCATGGGCAAGAAGGTGAAGCAGCTCAAGGCGCGGGAGAATGCCGCTTTCGCCGCTTTCCAGGAGGCGCTCAAGGAAACCCTGGACGCCATCGAGCAAATTCGCGCCAGCAACCGCTCGGCCTTCTTCCTGGGCAGGGTCGATCGGCAGGCGCTGGCCGTGAAAAACCATGCCGCCAGCTATGCCTGGCGCAGCGACGCGGCCACGCGGCTGTCGTTCTTCATCTTTCTCGTCGGCTTCGAGGTGTTTCGCGCCGTGGCGATGCTGATGGTGGTCTTTTCCGGCCTGACCATCGGCAAGATGATGGCGGTGTTCGGCTATCTGTGGTTCATGATGACGCCGGTGCAGGAGTTGCTCGGCGTCCAGTATGCCTGGTTCAGCGCCAAGGCGGCGCTGGGCCGCATCAACCGCCTGATGGCGCTGAGACAGGAGCCGCGGTATCCCACTCTCCGCAACCCTTTCGAGGGCAAGACCACGGTGGCGGTGAGCGTGCGCGATCTGTCGTTCGCCTATGGCGACGGGCCGCCGATTCTCGACCATATCGACCTCCACATCGACGCCGGCGAGAAGGTGGCATTGGTCGGCGCCAGCGGGGGCGGAAAATCGACACTGGTCCAGGTGCTGCTCGGGCTCTATCCGCCGACGTCGGGCAAGGTGTGTTTCGACGACGTGCCCCACGACGAGATCGGACTCGACGTCATCCGCGACAATGTCGCCACGGTGCTGCAACACCCGGCGATGTTCAACGAGACGGTGCGCTTCAATCTCACCCTCGGCCGCAACCAGCCCGACGAGCGGCTGTGGCGGGCGCTGGAGGTGGCCCAGCTGAGGGAGACGGTCGAACGGTTGCCCGAGGGTCTGGAGACCCCCATCGGCAACCAGGGCGTGCGCCTCTCCGGCGGCGAGCGCCAGCGGCTGGCGATCGCCCGGATGGTGCTGGCCGACCCCAAGGTGGTGGTGCTGGACGAAGCCACGTCGGCCCTGGACACCGAGACCGAGGCGCGGGTCCACCGGGCACTGCGCGGCTTTCTAAAAGACCGGACAACCCTTATCATTGCGCACCGCCTGAGCGCGGTGCGGCAGGCCGACAAGGTCTATGTATTCGAAAACGGAGGCATCATCGAGCAAGGCAGCCACGACGAGCTGATCCAGCGCGACGGCCTCTACCAAAAGCTGTACGGGCAGACCGCCTGTAACGACACGACACTGACATCCCGATGAAGAACGCATTGCAGGAACAACTGCTCAAGGCCGGCTTGGCCACCGAGGACCAACTGGCCAAGCCCAAGCCGGGCCGGCGCAAGCCGCGAGGCGAAAAGGGCCGCAGGAACGACCGGCCGAAACGCCCGCGGGACGGGGCTACCGGGAAGCCACGCCGGGACGACAGCGACCTGGCGCAAGCCTGGGCGGCACGGCAGCGGGCCGAACGCGAGGAGGCCGAACGCAAGAAGCGGCTCAAGGCGCAACGCAAGGCCAATCGGGCGAAGATCCGCCAGCTGACACTGGACAACTGCCTCAACAGCGACACGGCGGAGATTCCGTTCCAGTTCATGGTCGGCAACAACATCAAGAACATCTATGTCACCGAGGCACAGCGCGGGCAACTACTGGCCGGTGAGCTGCGTATCACCTTCCAGGACGGCAGGCGTTGCCTGATTCCGGCCGCCGTCGCCGACCAGATCCACCAGCTCGATCCGGAAAAACTGATCATCAATCCGGCCGAGGTCGATGAGACGATCGACGAGGACTATGCTGACTTCCAGGTACCGGACGACCTGATCTGGTAGCCCCACCCCTTTCGCCCTCCCCCGCAGGCAGGACCCAATGGACACTGCACAATCCGACGAACCGAGCGTTGAACTCGCCATCGGCGATGCCAGGGTCACACTGCTCGGCACCGCCCATGTCTCGAGACAGAGCGCCGAGACGGTGGCCCGACTGATCGACAGCGACGACTTCGATGCGGTGGCCATCGAGCTGTGCGAGGGTCGCTACAACAACCTGCGCGATCCCGACGCTCTGGCGAAGATGGATCTGTTCAAGGTCATCAGGGAAGGCAAGGCGCCGATGGTGATGGCGAGCCTGGCACTGTCAGCCTTTCAGCAACGGCTGGCGGACCAGTTCGGCATCGAACCCGGCGCCGAGATGCGGATGGCGATGGAGAAGGCCGAGCAGCGTGCTCTGCCGCTGCTGAAGATCGACCGCGACATTGGCGTGACGCTGAAGCGGGTCTACCGCGCCGTGCCGTGGTGGCAGCGTTTTGGCATCTTCTCCGGCCTGCTCGCGAGCGTCGTGAGTCGGGAGAAGATCGAAGAGGCCGACATCGAGAAACTCAAGGAAGGCGATATGCTGGAGACCACGTTCCAGGAGTTTGCCGAGACGTCGAAAGAGATCTACGGGCCGCTGATCGATGAGCGCGACCGCTACATGGCCGACGAGATCTATGCCGCGGTGAAGGTGGAGCAGCCGAAACATCTGCTGGCGGTGGTCGGCGCCGGCCACCTCAAGGGGATCGAGCGATACCTGCGGGCACTGGTCGAACGCGGGGCCGCCGTCACCGAGGTGGCCGAGGAGATCCGCGAACTGAGCCGGATTCCTGAAGGTTCGGGGCTGTGGCGATGGATTCCGTGGCTCATCGTCGGCGTCATCCTCGCCGGCTTCGCGGCCGGTTTCGCCCGCAGCGCGACGCTGGGTTGGGATCTGGTGTCGGACTGGGTCGTCATCAACGGCACGCTGGCCGCCCTCGGCGCGGCGGCGGCGCTGGCGCATCCGCTGACGATCATCGGCGCCTTCGTCGCCGCGCCGATCACCTCGCTGAATCCCACCATCGGCGCCGGCATGGTCACCGCCGCCATCGAGATGTATCTGCGCAAGCCGACGGTGGAGGACTTCCAGAATCTACGCAAGGAGACCAGCCACTGGAAGGGGTGGTGGCGCAATCGCGTCTCCAGGGTACTGCTGGTCTTTTTCTTCTCCACGCTGGGATCGGCGATCGGCACCTATGTGGCCGGCTTCAAGATCTTCGACAAACTGTTCTGAACGCCGGGCTCCGCTCAGCTCACTTCGAAGAAGATCAGGTCCCGCTTTTCGGAGGTCACCGAGACTCCCAGGCTGATGACACCGCTGCGTCGCAGCCGCATCGATTCGTGATGCAGAAAGCGCACGCCCTTGCCCTCGATACGGACGAAGGTGCCGTTGGCGCTGTGATCCTCGAAAACGAACTGGTTTTTTACGAAGCGCAGCGTGGCGTGGGCGCGGGAGACGTAGCGGGAACGCACCTGAATGTCGGCCGGAAACTTGCGGCCAAACAGGCACTCCGACCGGTAGCGGTCGAACGACAGCGTCATGTCACGGTAGGAGAGGACGATTTCACGCTTGCCGGTGAAGGTGATGGGGTCGAAGTCGATGACATCGGCCGCTGGCAACAGCGAGACGGTGTCGGGGGCGTCATCCGCCTCCTCCGCTTCCCGTTCGGCCGCCAGCGGATAGCCCTGTGTCACCAGCATCGTCTCCTGCAGGAAGGCGTTGCGCCGATGCATGACGAAACGGCCGAGCTGATGCAGAAACTCGGCGTCCACCTGCTCGGGCTTGACGAGGTAGCGTTCCCGGCCCACGGCGCCAATGTTGACGAGTTCGAGCCGCAACACGCCGTTTTCGCTGTCGGCCTCAAAGCTGATGCTGGCCGGGATCCGGCCACGCAGCTCGAACAGCAGTTCCTGCCGGTCGGCCTCTGCACCGCGAACCCGTGAACTGACCAGCGTCAGGCCGTCACGCCGGAACTGGGCCGCCAGCTCGCTTTCGGTCACCAGGGGCCGGGGAATGGTGAAGCGGGCATTGCCGTCGCGCTCATAGTCGAACGAGAGTTTCAGCTCGATATTGGTGTCGCGCACCGCATGCCGAAGCCGGTGCGAGCGGGGTTGCAGGCCGTCGACGCTGCCGTAGTCGCGCAACGGAATGGCGACGGTGGGGGCGCGCGCCGGGTCACGGAAGACCTCGAGATTGCGGTCGAGGTAGTCGGAGATCTTCTGCAGCGCGACCATCGCGGCGGCATCGTAGAGCAGCGTGGCATCTTCCCGCTCGCGCCCACGGGTCGTCACCCCTTTGTCCGGCTTGTCGCTGTCGGTATTCGTCATGGCCGAGTCGCTGCCTGCCAACCTGCAGTGATACTTGAATATACTCCGACAAGCGCCGTGTTCCCATCGGATTTTCCGATGCAACAGACCAGTCTCCACTTTATGCCGACTGACGCACCCAATCGGCCAGTGTCCAACCCTCCATTCCCTGCTGAACCGTGCCGTCCAACCGTTGCAACAGCATCGATACCGCCGGATGCTCCGCTTCGGCGGCCTCGGCCTCGCGCCAGCCATGCAGCAGCGCCACGACTTCGGCCAGGGCGATCCGCTCCGGAGCCCGGGCGGGCACGAAGCGCGGCGGATCATCGGCAGTACGCAGGACGATGCCCTGCTCGATCAGCGGCGACAACCAGCGCAGCAGAAGCTCCTCGCCGACACCACTGTGGCGAGACAGCGACTGGATGCTGGCCCCGCCATGGTCTGCGTAGAAGCGGTCGACGATGCGAAACAGCAGATCGAGCAGGCGTCGTGGAGAGCGGTCTGCGCTCAGCGCCCCGGCGCGCATGCTGGCCGGGTGTTCGAGGTAGTAGACGAAGCGGGAGCCGAGCAACAACACCAGCCAGCTCAGGTGCAGCCAGATCATGAACAGCAGGGCCGACGCGAAGGCCGAGTAGATCGCCGTGTATTTGGCGGAGCCGACGACCACCGTGGCAAACACCCACCCCAGCAGCTTCCACAGCAGGGCCGCCAGCAAGCCACCCGCCAGGGCACTGTACCAGTGGACCCGCTTGCCAGGCAGGATCCAGTAGATCAACGACAGCATGACGACGACCATCAGCAACGGCATCCAACGCAGCAACAGGGCGTAGGCACTGCCGATCAGGTGGACCTGCAACAGACTGTGGACCCACGGGATCTCCACGACGCTGGAAACGGCCCCGGCGATGGAGAACAAAACCAATGGCCCCAGCATGATCATCAACATGTAGATGCCGAGCCGCTGGATGAAGCTGCGCTCGCCACGACCGTTCCAGGTGAAATCGATCGCCTTGATCATTTTGTGGATCAGCGAGCTGACGGTGTAGAGCAGCACGCCGAGACCCACGGACCCCAGCACGCCGACCTTGATGTTGCTGACGAAGGCCATGATCTGCCGGGTTACCCGCACACCCTCCTCTCCGAGCGGCGCGAGCAGGTTGAGCAGCAGGGGTTCGACTTGGTTGTGCACCCCGAACCCCTTGAGTAGCGCGAAACTGAAAGCCAGCAACGGCACCAGGGAGAGTAGCGTGGTGTAGACGAGACTCATCGAACGCAGCCCGATCTCGCCGGAGAGAATGTCGCGCGCCAGCGCACAGAGGCAGCGGATCGCCCACACCAGCGGCCTCGACCACCAGCGGTAGGCGGACAGTGGCCAATGCCACAGCTCCCGTCGAAGCCGCTCGACCCAGGCAAACAGGTGTTTCATAAACGCAACACCTTGTTAAATGCATCACATTTCATGGCAGATCGCTGTGGCATTATCCATACATGCTATACTAGGGTCATTACTTAAAGGATAGATAAGCAACAGTTTGGTGTCGTTATGATGAAAAAACCGCAAAATATCATCGAGTCGGGAACGGCGCTGGCGGTCGAGCAGAAGGAGTGCTGGATCCCCAACAAAATGTTCCTGGCCCTCTACATCACCGGGATCGCCGGGATGATTCTGCTCAGCCTGTCAGGTACGCTCGATCCGAAAGCATCCACCGGGCTGATGACCCTGACCATCGTCTACGGCCTGTTCGGCAGCCTGATGTTCTTCAAGAAGATCTCGATCGTCCGCTGCCCGTCGAAAGTGCTGCTGGGCGCTGCCGTCTTTATCGGCATCACCGCCTTTATCGACAAGTACTACATCTGATCCGAACGCTATCCTGATACCAACCCCTGTTCCTTCCTCTCCGGTATCAGGCAACAGCGATGCAGCTGGTGCAAGCTGTGGGCTGGCCCTCGGGCCAGCCTTTTTTGTTTGCGCACGGCGCGCACGCTGTCATGGCAACTGCTCGGGCTGCATGATGATCGGCCCGTCGGGGTGATCGAGATGAATGGCCTTGACCATGGCGCCCTGCATGGCGACGCTGCCACGCCGCCGGTGCTGCCCATCGACGGTGAATTCGAAGCCATAGACCCGCTGCAGACTCAGCCGGCCCGAGGCGTCCCGGCCGATCCCGATCCGGGTCAGCGCCACGGTCTGATCCAACAGCTGCAGACCCGCCGTCCGACAGGCATGCGCGCTCGACTCCAGCGCCGCCTCCCGGGCGCGGAGGTTGCTCGTCCAGGCCCAGGCGATGAGTGCAATGACAACAGTAACGAACAGCGGGCTCACGATGCCCTCCCCCAACCTGCGCCACCCGGCGTTTCGATGGTGACACGCTCGCCCGCGTCGATCGACACCGAGCATTTGGCCGGCAAAAGGCGTTGCCCGAGGCGGTTCCCCCCCGGCTGGCCATCCTCCCCTCCATCGAGCCCCGGCACCGGGCGGCGACGGCGCTCCGTCAACAGGGTGCAGACGGCGGGAGTGAGAAATTCGAACTGCCGGACGATACCATCACCCCCCCGATACCGGCCGGCGCCCCCCGATCCACGGCGCACCCCATAACGGGTGATTCGTACCGGATAGCGCATTTCCAGCACCTCGATCGGCGTGTTGCGTGTATTGGTCATATGGGACTGCACCGCCGAGAGACCATCCGACCGCGGCCCGGCGCCCATGCCGCCACCGATGGTCTCGTAGTATCCCCAACGACGCTCACCACCATCGGCGCCAAATGCAAAGTTGTTCATCGTACCCTGACTCGACGCGGGAATCCTGTCGGGCAATGCCGGCGCCAACGCCCTGAGCATGACATCGACGATACGGCTGCTGGTCTCGACATTGCCGGCGGCAACGGCGGCGGGTGCCACGGCATTGACCAGGGAACCTTCCGGCGCGTCGATATGGATCGGTCGAAAACAGCCGGCGCAGTTTGGCGTTTGTGGCGGCATCAGACAACGCAGTACATACCAGACGGCGGCGACGGTGACGGCGAAAGGGCAGTTCACATTGCCGGGCACCTGCACCGAGGTGCCGCTGAAATCGATGGCGATCCGTTGCGCATCGACCTCGATACCGATCTGGATCGGCAGATCGGTATGCCCCTGGCCATCGTCTTCGATGAAATCGACCGCGGTGTAGCGCCCGGCCGGAATGGTCGACAGCAACGACCGCGCCAAACTTTCGGCATAACGGTTGAGTGCGGCCACGGCCGTCGAGAACCCCTCCATGCCCATCGATTCGAGCAGCCCGACGAGCCGGGATACCCCGCGTCGGTTGCAGCCGAGCTGGGCATGGACATCGCCGCGGGTATCGTCGGGGCTGCGGGTGCTCCGAACGATCGACTGGAGAATTTCGTCGTCGATCCGGCCGGCACGGACCAGCTTCTGCGGCGGGAGCAACACCCCTTCGTCCCGAAGCGACGACGTCAGCGGCATCGACCCCGGCGCGATCGAGCCGATGTCGGCATAGTGGGCGCGATTGGCGACGAAGGCCATCAAGCGCCCCGCCGAGAATACCGGCGCAACCAGCGTCACATCGGGCAGATGGGTTCCTCCCAGATAGGGATCGTTGAATATCACCTGGTCCCCCTCGCGCCAATCGAAACGCGACACGATGGACGCCATGGCGTGGGCCATACTGCCGAGATGGACCGGGATATGGGCCGCCTGCGCGATCAGGCCACCCGATGCATCGAACAGGGCACAGGAGTAGTCGAGCCGATCACGAATATTGGGTGAGAACGCGGCATGGCGCAGCTGCGCGCCCATCTCGTCACAGACGGCGCTGACGCGCTGCGCAAACAGACTCAATTCAATGACATCCAGACCTTTCATGATGGGCAGTGTAACACTTTCACTGTTTGGAAATTTACGGTATGTTAGTCGATCGATCCGGCAGTTCTGGCAACTGCCGTTTTTGTTTTTGGCCTACCGGTCGATACCATCGATCCTCAATAACCTGTTACGTCTTGCGGACGATCTTTTTTGACCCAATCGGAGCCAGCCTCTGACACGCGTAGCCGTTGGAGCCCTGTTTCTCATGTCCAACCCGATCATGCCAACCTATGCCCGCCTGCCAGTGGCCTTCAGTCACGGTGAAGGCATCTATCT
Organism: uncultured Thiotrichales bacterium; assembly: GCA_964614535.1. Classification (GTDB taxonomy): domain Bacteria; phylum Pseudomonadota; class Gammaproteobacteria; order UWMA-0217; family UWMA-0217; genus JALSHZ01. The sequence goes on from CAZTOZ010000018.1 coordinate 81,425, forward strand.
CTACGGCGACGACGGTCGGCGCTACATCGATGCGCTGTCGGGCATCGCCGTCAACAGCCTGGGACATGCGCACCCACGCCTGGTGGAAACGCTACGCCGGCAGGCCGGCAGACTGCTACACACCTCCAACCTCTACCGGATCCACGAGCAGGAGAGACTGGCCGGGAAATTGACCGCGCTCGCGGCGATGGACAACGCCTTTTTCTGCAATTCGGGGGCAGAGGCCAACGAAGCCGCCATCAAACTCGCCCGCTCATATGGACACGATCGAGGCCATTCGGCCCCGAAAATCATCGTCACCGAGGGGAGTTTCCACGGCCGCACGCTGGCAACCCTTTCGGCGACCGGCAATGCAAAGATCCAACAGGGCTTCGAACCGCTGGTGGAGGGCTTCATCCGGGTTCCCTTCGACGATCTCGACGCCATCGAATCGGTCGCAGCGAATCACGACGACATCGTGGCCATTCTGGTCGAGCCCATTCAGGGAGAAGGTGGCATCCGGATACCCGGTCGCGACTATCTGCCAGGACTGGCCGAGCTCTGCCGCAAGAACGACTGGCTGCTGATGCTGGACGAGGTACAAACCGGCGTGGGCAGAACCGGCGCATGGTTTGCCTGGCAACATCACGGCGTCCAACCCGATGTGGTTACGCTGGCAAAAGGTCTTGGGGGCGGCGTGCCGATTGGCGCGTGCCTGGCTCGTGGCGATGCCGCCGGCATACTGACCGCCGGCAAGCATGGATCGACCTTCGGCGGCAACCCGCTGGCCACCGCGGCGGCGGCCACCGTGCTGGATGTCATCGAAGAGGAGTCGCTCTGCCGCAATGCGCTCGATATCGGCGCCCGGCTGATCGACAGGCTGGAAACCACCGTGGGTAATAGAAACATCGTGCGGGACATCCGCGGGCAAGGGCTGATGCTGGCAATCGAACTCGACCGTCCTTGCACGGAACTGGTCCAGCGGGCCATCGAGGAGCAGTCACTCCTGATCAATGTCACCGCAAACAGTGTCATCAGGCTGCTGCCACCGCTCATTCTCGACCCACAACAGGCAGATATCATCGCCGACAAGGTCGCCGCACTGATCGCCTCCATTTGATTCGGAAAACACCATGACGGTACGACACTTTCTTTCCCTGTTGGATCTCAGCGCCGAGGAGCTCCACAGCCTCATCCTGCGTGGTATCGAGCTCAAGGCGCTCCGCAAAGAGGGACAAGCGGTACAAAGCCTCGAAGGAAAAAACCTGGCAATGATTTTCGACAAGTCGTCGACCCGCACACGCGTCTCGTTCGAGGTGGGGATGTCTCTGCTCGGCGGCCATGCGATCTTTCTCTCGCCCCGAGACACCCAGCTTGGCCGGGGCGAACCGCTTCCCGACGCCGCCAGGGTGATTTCACGGATGGTCGACGGCATCATGATCCGCACCTTCGATCATGGCATGGTCGAAACGTTTGCACGTTATTCAGACAAACCCGTGATCAACGGCCTGACCGACCTCCTCCACCCCTGCCAGCTGCTTGCCGACATGCAGACCTATTTCGAGCATCGCGGCAATATCAGTGGCAAGACCGTGGTCTGGATCGGTGACGGCAACAACATGTGCCACTCCTATATCAACGCATCGATACGTTACGATTTTCGACTCAACATTGCATGCCCCGAGGGCTACGACCCCGATCCCGACATTGTCGCCAGGGCCGGCGACCGCGTCAGAATCGTACGTGATCCCCTGCAAGCCGCCACAGCCGCCAATCTCGTTGTCACCGATGTCTGGGCCAGCATGGGACAGGAAGAAGAGCAGAAAAGAAGAGAAAAGGATTTTGCCGGTTATCAGGTCAATGGTGAGGTCATGGCCCAAGCGGCAGCGGATGCACTGTTCATGCATTGCCTCCCCGCCCATCGCGACGAAGAGGTGACGACCGATGTGCTCGAAGGCCCGCAAAGCGTCGTCTGGGACGAGGCCGAGAACCGCCTCTACGCACAAAATGCGCTACTCGAATTTCTGCTGTCCACGCCAAACCCACCATCGAACCGCCTTCCCTAATAACAGTCCACAAGCCCTCCGGCCATGACCGCAAGCTGGGCATAAAAAAAGCCCCCACAGGATTACCTGCGGGGGCTTTGATTCAAAGCCTGGCGGTGACCTACTTTCGCATGGGGAGACCCCACACTATCATCGGCGCTAAGTCGTTTCACTTCCGAGTTCGGGATGGGTTCGGGTGGTTC
>CAZTOZ010000019.1:0-11097 GCA_964614535.1 uncultured Thiotrichales bacterium
GAGAGCGGCGCCGTTGGCCAGCGTGGCCGTGTCGTCCATCGACTGCATGCCGCCATTGGCGTTGCCGCCCACCGAGCCACCCCCCGTCGACCCCCCGCCCATCGAGCCATTGCCCATCGAGCCATTGCCCATCGAGCCGCCGTTCATTCCCATCATGGCGGCCATCGGCCCACCGTTGAAAGGCCGAGAGACGAGCATGACTCGGTCACCGACATCATAGTTTCCGAAGTCGATGACGATTTCCGCCCGTTCGGCGGCACCGAGCATGATGTGGTCGGTTTCCACCGGCTCGGGCAACAGTCCGCCATCGGTGCCGACGACCTTGAATTTCGCGCCGTCACTGAGGGCAAAGTCATAGGTGCGGGCATTGGAGGTGTTGTAGATGCGGAAGCGGTACTGGCGTGTCTCCACCTCGAGTTTTGGCAGGATCGCGCCGTTGACGAGCACTTTGTCCCCGAGCATGCCGTCGCTGTCCATCTCCGCGGTCATGTACTCCAGTTCACGCACGCCGTTCTTCTCGTCGGCGAAACGGCGATCCTGGATCAGCATTGGAATGTCGTATTGTCCGCCGGGGAGTTTTTTCTCGGTCACCAGGCGTTCGGAAATCTCGTCTTCGAGCAGGAACACGCCGGCCAGGCCGCGATAGACTTGCTTGCCCGTCTTCATATCAGGATGGGGGTGAAACCACAGCGGCGCGGCCGGTTGCAGCATGGGGAAGCTGTAGGTCTTGCTGGTGCCGGCCGCCACCGGGTAATCGGGGCCGCCATCCTGATCGCCTGGAATCTTGAAACCGTGCCAGTGGATCGTGGTCTCCTCGTCCAACTGGTTGTCCAGGTTTAGCGTCATGAATTCGCCTCGCCTGGCTTTGATGACGGGGGGAAGTTCCATGCCGTTGTAGCGCAGCATCGGTGTCGTCCAGGTATCGCCAGGCGCCTTGATCGTGACATTGACGCCGGGCGTTGCCGTCAAGGTGTAGGTTTGGGCGTTGTTGTCGGGGTCGCCGTCCTCATCCTGGAGCAGGGGCAGGTGGTTGAATGTCGGCAGGTCGGTGGCGGCCAGCAGCTTGGTGGTATTGGCTTGGGCCGCGGCGTTTTTCTCCTTCAGTTCATCGAAATAGTCGGAGTCCACGCCGAGTTTTTCCAATCGTGCTTTTTCGGCAGGTGTGAAATTGCCGCTGGCAATGCGGTCGATGGTGTGGTTCATCAACCGTGAACGCGCCTGGCCGTAGGTCGTCTTTTGGTCGATCACACGCAAATCGCGGGTGTTGCCGCTGCGGTCGGTGATCGTCAGGGGGCGATGGTTCTTGTCTTTTCCGTCCAGTTTGCCGTCGCCCAGATCCCGGGCGCGGGCCTCTATCAGTTCGAATACCTGCTCCGGTCTCAGGTTGAGGGCATCGGCCTCGTAGGAAAAGCTGATGGCCCGGTTGCGCGCCAGTGCCTCGGCCGCATTGGCGGGCAGATCGGCAGAAAGATCGCCCACGAGCAGCAGTTCATCGCCGGGTACGCCCATGGCCGGGTTGGTGCCGGCGATGAGCTGGTTCTGAACGGTCTCCCGTGCGGTGGTGATGGCTTCGGAGGGCGACTTGCCTTCCTCCATCAGTTGCCGTGCCAAGCGGGCGGCCAGCGTGGTCTCCGGGGTCATGGCCACGACCTGTCCGTTGGCAATGATTTCGCGCAGTGCCCGGGCGGTGAATACCGTCATCAGGCCTGTGTTGCCGGGCGTGACGGTCTGTCCGGTCGCCTCATCCTGGTATTGTCCGCCGATGGTTTCGATGAACACCGCGGCATCGCCCTCGGGTAGGGTGAGGTCCTGCATTTCGAAGCGGCCGTCGCGGCTGCCGCCGCTGCCGAGGAGGGTTCCCGTGGCATCGAGCAGCCGCACCGTCGCGCCGTCGATGGGGCCCTTGAAGGCGCTGCCGATGAGGCTGGTGAGTGCATCGCCGCCCGAGCCACTGCTGCCGGCGGGAGGGGTTGCCGGTCCACCGTCATTGCAGGCGGTGAGCACCGAGAGAGTGGCCGCAACGGCCACTGCCCTGAATCGTCTGGTTTTTTCCATTATCGATAAACCCTTGAATGTTTGAGTTGCTGGTTTCGCTTGTCTTGAGTCGCCGACCGTGAACATCACTGCTCACGGATCGTCGTAGCGACAGCAGTAGAGTCGCGTCGTGGCGTGAAGGGTTGACCCCGGGCGCCAGGATCGGTTGGCAGAGAGATCAGCGGTAGCAATTGAGGGGGCAGGCGGTCGTTCGTTGAGGTGTCCCTGGTCATGGCGGGTTTCTGCCCATTGGCACCGATGGGGGTACGGATGACCGCTGTCGGTTTGGCAAGTGGCTGTCAAAGCTGTCGCGAGAATTGGAGTGCGATGCGGTGGAAGCGCTCGTTGTCCGAGGGGGCGGTGCTGCGGTATTGGCCTGTCGACAGGGTGAGGTTCAGCCACCACTGCCGGCCCAGTCTGTGCCGTGCCTCCAGCCAGAGGTAGGCGGTGGTGTCGTGGCGTTCGGGGCTGGCCGCTTCACTATAGCCCGGCATTGGCATCGGGCGGTTGCTGGTCATGTCGTCGGGGCGTTGGCGCATGCCCGTGTCGTCGCTGCCGGGCGGTGTCGTTGGCCATGCCTTGGTGTCGTATCGATCCTGCCGCCAGTCGATACCGGCTTGCAGTGTCGTGGAGCCGATCCGGATGCCGCGCAGCGATGTGCCAACGGTGAGGCTGCGATGGTCGCGTGAAGGTTGGTCGGCGTCGTTCCAGCCGAAGGCGACGCGGAGGGTGGCACCGATGTCGTTTTCTGGGTGGGGAAAATGGTAGCTCAGGCTGAGTCGCCGGCGGCGCATGGTGTAACGTTCGTCGGCCACGGCGTCGTGGCGTTCCTGTTTCAGCCGCAGGCCAATGTCGACACCACCGCCTTGTGGTGCCAGCCAGCCGATGGTGGCGTTGGCCGTTGCGGCGGTGTGGCTGTTGAGCGGCAGTGGCTGGTTGTCGTGGTGGCGCAGCGCAAGCGACAGCCGTGCCAGCCAGTCGGGCGTGATGGCCAGCAGCCGTGTGGCGGTGACGGCTGTATCGGTGATGTCGTTGTCGTTGCGGCCATCGATGCCGCGGTTGTGGTTGACGATGGCGGCGAGCGTGTAGCCGCCGTGGTAGTCGATCGACTGGTGTAATGCGGAGAGGCCGATGTCGATGCCCTGGCGCGACAGATCCTGCTGGCGCCGGTCGTTGGTGGTGCCGGACTGGACCTCGAGGTTGTCGGTCCAACTGTAGCCGCCACGAAGGGTCCATAGCGTCTCGGTGGCCGTTTCGCCGCTGCCGGACAGCAGCAGCCCGCCGGCGCAGGCGGCCATGCGCAGGTGGGTTGCCATTTTCATTGCCTTGGCATGTGCTCCATCATGCCGTCCATCATCGGCTGCATCGGCATGTCGTTGCCGGGCTCCATCATCTTCATCATGTCGCCCATCTGTCCCATCCCGTCCCCTGGCATCATCCGGCCGCCGCGATGTTGAAATTCACGAAACCGCTCCATCATTCGCTGCCGCTGCTCGGGTGTCATCCGCCGAAAGTCGGCGTGGGCCTCCAGCATTTTCTGCCGCTCCGCCGCCGGTAGCCGGTTGAAGCGTTCCCAGGCCCGGCTCATCGACTGGCGATGTTCGGGGCTCATCTCGGCCCAGCGCTGGTAACGTCTCCACAGCGTGTTACGGCGTTCGGCCGGTAGCGACAGCCAGTGTTCGCCGTTGCGCAGCAGCCGTTGACGTTGCGTTTCGCTCAGACTGTCCCACTGGTCACGGTATTGCCCCAGCAGGGTCCGCAGTTCGGGCCGCAGTCCTTCCCAGCTGGGTTGGGCTCCAAACCCGTGGGTGGGCCACAGCAGCAGCCATGCCAAGATCGTGATCAGGCGGCGGGGGCGTCTAGTCTTCATCGTCCTGCCTCCCGGCCTGTTTCCGATTGGTATGGGGGGCGGGCGCCGGCTGGCTGGCGGCGAAACGCGCCAAGGCATCGAATTCGCGGTCACTGAGGCGCTCCAGCAGCGGCAGCTGCTCCAGAAACCCCTTGGGCAGGGTCGCCGGTGGTGCGTCCCCGGCGATGGCGATGCTCATCGACAGCATGGAAAGCCAGAAGAGTGTGCGTTGTGTCAGTGGCATGTCTCGGTTCCGTGATCGGCCGTCGGGCGTCGTGCTGTGACGCCGCCCTCGGCTGGGTTGCCAGCCAGCGATAAAAGTCGAAATTCTCCAGCAGGTCGAGTGGTGTGTCGGTGTCTTCGACCCATGGTGGCAGGTTGGCCAGCGCAGCGGGAGGCGGTGTCATCCCTCGGGCGGCGGTCTCGACCGCCGGGTGGTCGTTCTGCCTGGCCGTGGTCAGCAGGAGGCTGGTGGCCAGTGCCAGAACGAAGGCGGCGGCCATCGGCACGGCAAGCCGAGGGCGAAAGCCGCCGAGGTGGTGTCGCTCCCGATGGTGGGCGACGGCATCGGCCGTCATTTGCTGCAATCGTTTCCCGTGCCGTCTGGCGAGTTGCCGGGTACGGGCATCGAGGTGTCGTATGGCCTTGTCGTCGTTGGGTCTGTGCCGCATTTCAAGCCTCGTTCAGCCAGTCGCCCAGCTCGTCGCGGAGAGTGCGCATGGCGCGGGAGAGGTGGGTTTTCACGCTGCCCTCGGAGCAGCGCATGATCGCGGCGGTGTCACGGGTGCTCAATCCCTGCCAGTGGCGCAGCAGATAGGCTTCCTGCTGGCGTGCCGGCATGCGCTCGAGTACTGACTCGAAGGTGGCTGCCAGTTCGCCGGTCAGCATCTCGTCATGGGCGGGATCGTCCGACTCACCATCGATCAGCCGCGCCTCGTAGTTTTCACCTTCGTGGTCGCCTTGGCCGTCGAACTGGGAGAACGGCAAGATCTGCGCCAGTTTTCGGCGCCATTGCTGCTTGCGTTGCCAGTCGGTGACTCGACGCGTCAGAATCTTGTAGAAAAGATTCGTCCACGCTGCCTGCTCGTAGTCGTCGGCGGTTCTTGCGAAACCCATCATCGTTTCCTGCACCATGTCCAGTGCTGCTTCCTCATCGCCCAGGCGGAAGGTCGCAAAGGCGAGCGCTTTCGAGCGGATCGCGGTCAGAAACCGCTCGATCTCCATTGTACTGTCGTGATCCAAGACTGCTTTCCCGAGAGCCCCGCCGCACCGGGTGCGGCGGGGGCGTTGTCGCTGATGGCAGACCCGGACGACGGTTTTGGCGCGCCATTGGGCGCGGCCGTCGTTCTAACGACCCGGCAAGTCTCACTGCGGGCTCACGATCAGGCACATCGCTGTGCCCGCGTCAGCCCGGGCCGAAGACCGCCTTGGGCCAGCCGGCACTATGGCGTGGCCAGTCGAAGACCGGCGGCAGCCGGTTCAGTATGAACCATTCTGTTGCCAGGTTATTTTCGGGTGGTGCCGTGATTGGTTGACAAGCGGGTGTCAGGCGAGTGGAGGCGGGAGCTCCGGAACCCGTGGGCGCTGGATGTCGGCGGGTGTCCCGCTCGACCCGATGATGGGTACTGTCGCGCCAAACAGCAGCTCGAAGCGGCTCGGTGGCGCTGTCAGATGGCAGCAGGCGCAGGGACATTGCCAGCATTCGATGTCGCAGCCATTCGGCTTCGGCGCACACTGGCCGGCGTTTGTCGTGCCGTGCTGGTGGTGCGCCGACGGTGCCATGATGATCACCTCATCGGTGGTGCCGCCGGCCTGCGCGGCCAGGGTGCCCAGTGGCAGGATCAGCAGCAGGCAGAGCAGTGGCAGGTACACGCGTCGTAACATGGGGCGTCGGTTTGGGGCTGTTGGTCCAGTGCTTGGCCATGACGGTGGCCGGCGTGGACGGGGTGCGCAAGTCTCGGCGAGGCGGGAGTATCACACCGGCTCCGAAACTGGTCAACCGTGTGCCGACGTTGTCAGTCAGGGGGTGGTCGCCTACATTCATAGCAAGGGCTGCGTGCCCGCCGATGCTCGGTAGGGTCGTCGTCCATTGCGCCAGATCAACGACGGTTTCGTCCGGGCGTGTATAACGGGAGCTGCCACGCGGCGGTGGCAAAACATTCTGACGGAGGCCCCATGAGTATCGATCTTCGTACCGACTATCTTGGCCTGGAGCTGGCCAATCCGCTCGTCCCTTCGGCGTCGCCCTTGAGCCGTCGGCTCGACATGGCGCGGGCGCTGGAGGATGCCGGCGCGTCGGCGCTGGTGATGTATTCGCTGTTCGAGGAGGAGGTCGAGGCGGAGATGCGTGCCTTCGAGGAGCTGGATGCCTGGTCGGCCAATCACGCTGAGGCGGGGGATTATCTGCCCGTGCACCCCGACTATCGGGGCCGGCTGGATGCGTATCTGGAGCAGCTGCAGAGGCTGAAGTCGGCACTGGACATTCCCGTCGTCGCCAGCCTCAACGGGACCAGCGACGGAGGCTGGTTGCAGCATGCCGAGGATCTACAGCGGGCGGGTGCCGATGCGCTGGAGCTGAACGTCTACTATGTGGCGGTGGATATGGAGGAGCCGGCGACCGCGGTGGAGCGGCGTTATCTGGATATCGTGCGCCATGTGAAGCAGGCGGTCTCGATTCCGGTCTGCGTCAAGCTGGGCTCCCAGTTCACCTCGCCGGTACACTTCATCCGTGCGCTGGAGCAGGCGGGCGCCGATGGTGTGGCGTTGTTCAACCGTTTCTACCAGCCGGATCTCAACCTGGTGACGCTGGAGGTGATGCCGACGCTGGAGCTCTCCTCCCCCTATGAATCGCTGCTGCGGATGCACTGGATCGCGATGCTGCACGGCCGGGTCGATCTGACGCTGGCGGCCACTGGTGGCATCCACGAGGTCCCGCAGGTGATCAAGCTGCTGCTGGCGGGGGCGGACGTGACCCATCTCTGCGCGACGTTGTTGCAGCACGGACCGTCCCAGCTGCGGCAGATCAAGCAGCAGCTTTGCCGCTGGATGGAGGAGAACGAGTATGCGTCGGTGCGCCAGCTCAAGGGCAGTGTCAGCCAGCTTCATGCGCGTGATCCCGGCGCTTTCGAACGCGCCAACTATCTGGAGGTGCTGGAGCGCTACCAGGCGCCGCTGGCCGTGCGTGCCCAGCTCGACGCGGTGGATGAGGCACCGGATCACTGCTGAGGGCTGACACCGGTTTTTGACGCGCTTCAGCGCGGATCACGAAGAACAGCGCAAACGTTCCCTTCCCATCCGGCCGGGGGGCGGTTATCGTGCCCGCCAGCGCCCCGACGGGCCGAGGATGGACAACAACGAAAGGACAAGCCCGTGGTCGAAGCCGCTTCCCCCGCTCCCCCCCCATTCATGGACCGGCGCCGTGCCGGTGTTCTGCTGCATATCTCGTCGTTGCCGTCACCGGGAGAGACCGGCGATCTGGGCGCCAACGCCTACCGCTTCGTCGATTTCCTTGGCGCCGCCGGCGTCACCGTCTGGCAGATGTTGCCGGTCGGCCCGACGATGATGGAGGGGTCGCCCTACCAGACCAGTTCGGCGCATGCGGGCAATCCGCGTTTCATCACGCTGGAGCCGCTGGTGTACAAGGGGTGGCTGGATGAGGAGGCGCTGGAGCCCCCGTCGCTGACCGATGCGGAAAAAGAGGCGGCGCTGCGCCGCGCGTGGGGGGCGTTCCGCCAATGGGCGGAGGCGGAAGATCGCCGGGCGCTGGATGATTTCATTGCCGGCAACCACTATTGGCTCGCCGACTATTCGCTGTTCAAGGCGTTGCAGAAGGAGCTGGGTGGGTGTTGGTGGCGCTGGCCCGAGCCACTACGCCGGCGGGAACCGCAGTCGCTTGCCGAGGCCCGGGCCCGTCTCGCCGATGAGATCGCCTATGTCGAATTCGAGCAGTATCTGTTCTTCTCGCAATGGTGGGCGTTGAAGGGCTACGCCAACGAGCGGGGCGTGCTGCTGTTCGGTGACGTGCCGATCTTTGTGGCCCACGACAGCGCCGAGGTGTGGGCGCACCCGGAGGATTTCCATCTGGACGACCAGGGTCAGCCCACCGTGGTCGCCGGCGTGCCGCCGGACTACTTTTCGGCAACGGGGCAGCGCTGGGGAAATCCGCTGTATCGCTGGGAACGGCTGGAGGCCGACGGCTTCCGCTTCTGGGTGGACCGGATGCGTACCCAGCTCAAACTCTTCGACATCTTACGGATCGACCATTTTCGCGGGCTGGAGGCCTACTGGGAGATCCCGGCCGCCGAGGAGACGGCCATCAACGGCCGTTGGGTGGAGGCACCGGGCAGGGCGTTGTTCGACCGGCTCCATGCCGAGTTCGATGCCCTGCCGCTGGTGGCGGAGGATCTCGGCATCATCACGCCGGCCGTGGAAGCCCTGCGGCGTGACTACGGGCTGCCGGGGATGAAGATTCTGCAATTCGCCTTCGGTGGTGGCCCGACCAACCCCTATCTGCCGTTCAACTTCGGCCGGGACGCGGTGGTCTATACCGGCACCCACGACAATGACACCACGCTGGGCTGGTACCAGGGACTGGACGAGGGCACGCGGGCCTATGTCGATGAATTCCTGGGCCATCCCGGTGAGCCGATGCCGTGGCCGCTGATCCGCTGCGCGCTCGCATCCCGCGCGCAAATGGCCATCGTGCCGATGCAGGATCTGCTCGAACTGGGCAGCGAACACCGGATGAACACCCCCGGCACCGTCGAGGGCAACTGGCGCTGGCGTTTCGGTTGGGATCAGGTCGACCCCAATCTGGCGGCGCGGCTGCGTGGCCAGGTGGGGATGTACGGCCGCGGCGACGAGCAGTGACGGCGGAAAAAGAGGGCCCTACGCGCGCCCCGCGTTGATGTCGCCCGGCGCATGGAAGTATTCACTCTCCCGCGCCAGCTTCTCCACCATCTGCTGCAACTCGGCCAGACGGGCCTCGGCCATGCTCAGCGGCCCGCAGGACTCGCATTGCGGATCACCACAGGGCTGGCGCGAATAGAGCCAGTACTGGATCGCCCCCGCCAGCAGACCATCACCGATATCCCACAGATCCGCTTCCGGATCGGCGTCGGCCAGGCGGTTGCCCAGCTCGATCACCTGCTGGGCGGCTTCTTCGTAAGGATTGGGGGTTGCCTGATGCATGGTTGGTAGCTCCTCTGCGGGCCAGGGCGGATGAAATGCCCGGAGCCGGCATTCTACCCGAAGCGGCGGTGCAACGGGGGATGTGAGGGATCGGCCGCCAACTGAGCAACGGCACACCCGGCAGATGGACAGGGCGCAGACCCCGAATGTTGAACTGTCCACTGAAGGGGGGGACTCCAGTCCATGGAGTTTGGAAAATGCCGTGAATCTAATTTGGTATGTGGATGCAATACAGGTCGATCACGTTCCCCGGAATCGGTGGTCATCTTCAGCGAAATGGGCTCATCTGGCCGTTCACTTTCATGTCGTCGCCGCTCGAAGACTGTCAGGCCGCCTACGGATCATGCCATCCTGCTGATTCAGCCGTCGATCCGCCGAGGCTCTTGGAGGAGCAGAGACTGTTGCTCAAGTGGTGTCCTGAAACACATCCAACTTGGCTTCTTCTTCGTGGTTGTCATCTTCTGCGTGAGAATTGTCTGAAGTGGCAGACCGGATATCAGATAACCGGTCTATGTATTGCTGTCCCCACTCATACAACGCATCGAGAATCGGAATCAGAGTCTTCCCGAAATCGGTCAGTTTGTATTCCACTCGGGGTGGTATTTCGGGATAGATGGTGCGCGCTACGATCCGGTCTTGCTCGAGTTCCCGTAGCTGCCTCGTCAAGGTCCGCTGGGTGATGTCCGGGATCAGACGGCGCAATTCATTGAAACGCCGCTTGCCGTCCTTGAGATGGAACAGGATCAACCCTTTCCATTTTCCGCCCAGGGCCTCCAGTGCGGCCTCGACAGGGCAGCCGAAATTGCAGTCGTAGCGTTTATGCCGCATGGCCGACGGTATCCTCCATGTGCCTGGGTGACATCGATGTGCGTTCTTACATGGATTGCGCCGCTAGCATAGCATTCGACGCTGGTTCATGAATGATTGGAGGTGCAATGATGGATGTGGCCACAGCGATCGGGAAACGGCGCGCGGTCAAGCGCTTCGACCCTGATTATGTGATTGTGGAAGAGGACGAGCGGCGGTTGTTTGAGCTGACATTGCTCTCGCCCACAGCGTTCAATATCCAGCACTGGCGTTTCATCGTGGTACGGGATCGTGAGCTGAGGGAGAAGATCCGTGCTGTCACCTGGGGACAGCCCCAGATCACAGAAGCCTCACTGCTGGTGGTGATCTGCGCGGATACTCAGGCTTGGCGTAAAGATCCGGAGCGCTACTGGGCCCATGCGCCGGAGGTGCAACGGGAAGGCATTCTGGAGGCGATCCGGATGTACTACGGGGACAACCCCCAGCGGCAACGGGACGAAGCCCTGCGTTCCAGCGGTATCGCAGCGCAGAGTCTTATGCTGACGGCTACCGCCATGGGTTACGAAAGCTGTCCCATGGATTTGTCGGATTTCGACGCCGTGGCCGAATTGATCGGCCTGCCTGAGGATCATCTGATCGCCCTGTTCGTGGCCATTGGACGTGGTACAGAGATTCCTTGGCCACGAGGCGGGAAGCTACCCTATGAGGAAGTGATTCTGACTGACCGGTTTGATGGTGAACCGTAGTAGGTGTATCGGGTAGTGGTGTGCAATGGCTACCCTTTCCGGCAGTCCGTGTCCAACTTGTTGCTTCAGATGTCACCACCGATGCTATATGACCGCCAAGTAACGGTTTGAGATGTCCTCCCGATCAAGCGTGGGGCATCCTTGGGTTGTTCAAAGACTCGAGGAGGCCGCCATGCTCAACCGAGAGGACTGGATCATGATACGCAAGATGCGAGAGAAGGGGGGGCTACCTGCGCGAGATCGCCGCGGAGGTGGGTTGTTCGGAGCGCACGGTTCACCGTGCCCTGAAGCGAGGTGGGCCACCGCCACGCCGCTGGCCGGATTCTCGGCCAGCTTCTGTCGCACCAGGGCGGAGAGTCCATCGAAGGACTTGCGCATGTCGGTGGGCGGAACATACAACCACACGCGGACACTGGACTCGGGTAGCAGCATCGGTCAGCTCTGGCGCAGCCGCAGGCAGAGGCCATTGCC
>CAZTOZ010000020.1:0-25435 GCA_964614535.1 uncultured Thiotrichales bacterium
CTACAACTCCCGCGACGCAAAATCCGCCAGCCTGGATCGTTCGCCGGTGGTCAGGGTGATGTGGCCGCTGTGTTCCCATGCCTTGAATTTGTCCACCACATAGGTGAGTCCCGAGGTGGTTTCGGTGAGATAGGGGGTGTCGATCTGGGCGATGTTGCCGATGCAGACGATTTTGGAGCCGGGGCCGGCGCGGGTGATGAGGGTCTTCATCTGCTTGGCGGTGAGGTTTTGTGCTTCGTCGAGGATGATGTAGCGGTTGAGGAAGGTGCGGCCGCGCATGAAGTTGAGTGAGCGGATCTTGATCTTGCTCTGGAGCAGGTCGTTGGTGGCGGCGCGGCCCCAGTCGCCGTGGATGCTGTCGCCGCCGGAGAGTACTTCGAGGTTGTCCATCAGCGCGCCCATCCATGGCGTCATCTTTTCCTCCTCGGTGCCGGGGAGGAAGCCGATGTCCTCGCCGACGGGCACGGTGACGCGGGTCATGATGATTTCCCGGTAGAGTTTGTTGTCGAGGGTCTGGGTCAGGCCGCAGGCGAGCGCCAGCAGGGTTTTGCCGGTGCCGGCGGCGCCGACGAGGGTGACGATGTCCACGTCCGGGTCCATCAGCAGGTTCATGGCAAAGTTCTGCTCGATGTTGCGGGCGTTGATGCCCCAGACGTCGTGCCGCGGTTCGCGGTAGTCGCGGGCGGTCTCGATGATGGCGTGGTCGTCATGGACGGATTGGACGATGGCCTGGAAACCGTGGTCGTCGTCGCTGGAGTAGAGGCACTGGCGCGGGTACCACGAGGTGACGTCGGGGCCGGTAAGGCGGTAGAAGGTGCGTCCGTCCTCCTGCCACGACTCCATGTTTTTGGCGTGGCGTTCCCAGAAGTCCTCGCCCACTTCGGTCATGCCGCGAAACAGCAGATCGACGTCGTCGAGCACCTTGTCGTTGTAGTAGTCCTCGGCATGAATGCCGAGCACAGCCGCCTTGATGCGCAGGTTGATGTCCTTGGAGACGAGGATGATGGCCTGCTCGCCGTGGCTGTTCTGCAGTGCCAGTGCGGTGGCGAGGATGCTGTTGTCGGCGGTCTCGCCGGGCAGTGTCGCCGGTAGCGGGCTGTCGAGCACCTGGGTCTGGAAGAACAGGCGGCCTGCCCGCTGCCCCTCCTCGATGTTGGCATAGCCTTCGAGAGAGAGCCCGTCGCGCAGTGCCTCGCCGCTGCTGCGGCTCATCAGGTCGTCCAGAAAACGGCTCACCTGTCGGACGTTGCGCGCCACTTCGGAGACGCCTTTCTTGCCCCGGTCCAGCTCCTCGAGCACTACCATCGGCAGGAAGACGTCGTGTTCCTGAAAACGGAACAGGGCGGTGGGGTCGTGCATCAGCACGTTGGTGTCGAGCACGTAGAGGCGGCGTTCATGGGGGGGCATGGGGTTCTCCTGTCGGTTGGTTCCGGTTCGTTCAGCAGAGTGCCTGGACGGCCTCCAGCACTTCGTCCACGTGCCCCTTGACTTTCACCTTGCGCCATTCGCGTACCAGGATGCCGTTCTTGTCGATGAGGAAGGTGCTGCGTTCGATGCCCATATAGGTCTTGCCGTAGAGCTTCTTCTCCTTGATGACGTCGAAGGCCCGGCAGGCCACTTCGTCGGGGTCGGAGAGCAGGTCGAACGGGAACTGGTGTTTCTTCTTGAAGTTCTCGTGGGTGCGCACGCTGTCGCGGGAGACGCCGAGAATCTCGGTGTCGCACTGCTGGAACAGTTCGTAGGCATCGCGAAAGTTCTGTCCCTCGGTGGTGCAGCCGGGGGTGTTGTCCTTGGGGTAGAAGTAGAGGACGACGTTCTTCCTGCCCTTGAAGTCGGACAGGGAAAGGGTTTTGCCGCCTGTGGCCTCCAGCGTGATGTCCGGGGCGGGTTCGCCGATCTTCGGTGCGCTCATGGTGGTTGCTCCTTTCGGGTTGTTCTGATGATGACCTCGTTGTACCACCAAACGCGCGGGGTTGGAAATATATCCACCCGATGCGGGCGCGACTGGCCGTTTCCTTGCATTCTCAAGTGCTTGGCGTCGTCGACGGGTGATCGGGTGGCGGGATGGAAATGGTGCTACGGTGGCCCGCGTGGCCGCTTGAGCGCATTGGGGCGGGGCAGTATGATCCTCTGTTTTGAACGCGGAGATGGTTTGATGTTCAAAGGCAGTATGGTGGCGCTGGTGACGCCCATGCTCGAGGATGGCGCGGTCGATTTCGACCGGCTCGGGGCATTGGTGGATTTCCACGTCGAACAGGGGACCGATGCCATCGTCGCCGTGGGCACGACCGGCGAGTCCGCGACGCTGGATGTGGACGAGCATCTCGCCGTCATCGAATCTGTCATCAGGATGGCGGCGGGGCGGATTCCGGTCATTGCCGGTACCGGTGCCAATTCCACCAGCGAGGCGGTCGAGCTGACCGAGGCGGCGCACAAGGCGGGTGCCGATGCGGCATTGTTGGTGACGCCGTACTACAACAAGCCGACCCAGGAGGGTCTGTACCGCCATTTCCGCAAAGTCGCGGAGACGGTGGCCATTCCGCAGATTCTCTACAACGTGCCCGGTCGTACCGCTTGCGACATGCTGCCGGAGACGGTGGCGCGGCTCTCCGTGGTGGACAACATCGTCGGCATCAAGGATGCCACTGGCGATCTCTCCCGCGTCGCCATCCATCGGGCGCTCTGCGCCGACGGCTTCGAACTCTACTCCGGCGACGACGCCACCACGGTGGATTTCATCGCGCTGGGCGGGTTGGGCTGTATCTCGGTCACCGCCAATGTCGCGCCTGGCCGGATGCACGAAATGTGCATGGCGGCGCTCGCTGGTGATCTCGACAGGGCGCGGCGGATCGATGCGGAGCTGATACCGCTGCACCGCGATCTCTTTCTCGAAGCCAACCCCATCCCGGTCAAATGGGCGTTGCACGAAATGGGCATGGTGTCGCCGGCGATCCGACTGCCATTGACGCCGCTTTCCGAACCGCTGCGCGACCGGTTGCGCGAGTCACTGCGTGATGCCGGCGTGCTGCAAGCGTGAAGCCATCTTGTCGATGATGAATCGATTGCTCGTCATTATCGCCGTCTTGCTGGTCGGCACGGCGGGTTGCGGCTATCTCGGAACGGACGAGGCGGCCTACCGCAGCAGCCGTAGCCTGCCGCAGCTCAAGCGTCCCGATGGGGTCGAGATCCCGCCACCCAACCATACCTATCGTGTGCCGGTGGCGGAGCCGGCCGAACAGGCGCCTGCGGAAAAGCCGGTGTCACCGGCCCGGCAGAACGAGAAACCGCTCCCTGTGTTTGTCGAACCCGACAAGGCGGCGCAACCCAAGACGGCCGTCGTTCCGGTGCCAAAAGTGCAACCCAAACCGGCTGCCGTACCGGCGCAAAAAGAGGAAGCGCAGCGCGCGGAAGCGATACCGATCTTCGTCGAGCGCCAGCAGTTGACGAAGAAAATGAGCCGACCGGTCGAGGAGCGGTCGGCGCCGAAAGCCGCCACCACCCGCAACTGGTTCGTCGTCGATGCGCCCCCGGAAAAGGTGTGGGCCAAACTGGTTTCTTACTGGATGCAGCGCCGGATTCCGCTGGTGGAGTCCAACCCCATCACCGGCAGAATCGTCACCGACTGGGTGCCGGCGCTGGACGAGCGGCTGCGTCAACAAGGCATTCGCGACCAGTTCGAGCTGCTGCTGGAACGCCACAGCGCCGGCAGCCGGATCACCTTGCGGCATCGCGCATCGCGCAAGACGGCCGTCAAGGGGGACCGGCCGGCCTGGGCCCTGCTGGGCGTGGACGAGGCGTTGCAGGGTGCGGAGACGGTGCGCCTGCGAGACTATCTGACCGGCAAGTGATCCGCTTCGCCTCGCTCGGCTCAGGCAGCAAGGGCAATGCCACGCTGATCGAGGCGGGGGAGACGCTGGTGCTGGTGGACTGCGGCTACTCCGCCGCCGAGGCGCAACGGCGCATGGCTGTGCTGGGGGTCGATCCCGCCGGCATCAGCGCCATTCTCGTCAGCCACGAACATGGCGACCATATTCGCGGCGTGCCGGTGCTGTCGCGCCGTTTCGCCATCCCCGTCCACCTCACGCATGGCACGCTGCTGGCCTGCCGTGACGACGATTTCCACGACGTCCGCATCATCTCCCCCCACCGACCGTTCGGTATCGGCGATCTGGCGGTCACTCCCTATCCGGTGCCCCACGATGCCCGCGAGCCGTGCCAGTTCGTCTTCGAGGCCGGGCAACGCCGCCTCGGTCTGCTGACCGATGCCGGCAGCATCACCAGCCACATGGTGGCGGCGCTCGATGGCTGCCATGCGCTCATGCTCGAATGCAACTACGATCCCGAAATGCTGGCGCGTGGGCCGTATCCACCGGCGTTGCAGCGCCGCATCGACGACCGCTTCGGCCATCTGGCCAACCATCAGGCCCGGGCGTTGCTCGACCGGCTCGACACCGCGCAACTCCGTCATCTGCGGCTGATGCACCTCAGCGAAAAGAACAACCACCCCGACCGGGTGCTGGAGACGCTGCGCGACGTGGTCGCCGGCATCCGCTGTGACGTGCATGTGGCGAGCCAGGAGAGCGGGTTCGGGTGGGTCGAGCTGGTTTGAGTGCCAGCCTCGTGACACCGATTCCGGCCCTTTCGTCATGCGGTGCGACAAATCCGTGAGAACTCGTGGCGCGGGCGATATAATCCAGCGCTTCCGTGCCTGCCAGATGAGGGAACATTGGCCCATGAACCATCCGACACACCCGAGGACAGCGGGTATCGCCGCGTTGTTGGCGTTGCTGCTGTGGTCTGCCGGCCTGCTGGCCGCCGCCGACAAGAGAGTCATCAGCGAAAGCATCATCCAGTTGCGGGAAGACGGTCGCTCCTACATCCAGCACCGTGCCATGCGAACCGACTGGAGCCAGTACGAATTTCACGTCAACAAACACCTGGGGCTCAAGGACTTCTTCTATATCTATCCCAACGATTTCGAATGGGACGACAAGAGCAGCCCGACCAGCAATATCCTCAAGTTCAGGCAGGGCACCTTTGTCGTCATGTACCCCGGCAAGTTCGAGGGTGAGGTGACGCAGGATGACGACGGCGTCTTCACCTTCTCCAGCTGGGACGGGAAAAAGCGTGAGGACGGCCTGTTCGGTTTCTGGAACACGCCGGGGAATTTCAGCCGCTTCGTCTATGCGTGGATGTTTCCCGAGAAATTCGAGATTCTCGAATACAAGTCCAACGTCGAAGGGGAGTGGGTCGAACGCAACAACACCATTTCCTTCTTTGCAGAGAACGTCAACAACGTCACCTTCACCATCAAATACCGTGCGCGGAAAAAAACGCCCGTGCCGCCGCCGGTGCTGCCCGACGGGGATGGAGATGGGGTTGTCGATCTGGTCGATCGGTGCCCGCAGACGGTGGCCGGCACCAAGGTCGGCCCGCTGGGGTGTGAAGTGGACAGCGACAACGACGGCGTCGTCGACAGCAAGGACCAATGCCCAGGGACGCCGGGATGCATCCGGGTGGATGAGCACGGTTGCGAACTGGATGGAGACGGCGATGGCGTCACCGACAGCGCTGATGAATGCCCCGAGACCCCGGCCGGTGCGAAGGTGGACGAGCGTGGTTGCGAACTCGATGGCGACGGGGATGGTGTTGCCGATGGTTCGGACAAATGCCCCGAGACGCCGGCAGGCGCGAAGGTCGATGAGAAGGGATGCGAGCACGATAGTGACGGCGATGGTGTCACCGACAGCGCTGATCAATGCCCCGAGACGCCGGCCGGTGCGAAGGTGGACGAACGCGGTTGCGAACTCGATGGCGACGGGGATGGTGTTGCCGATGGTTCGGACAAATGCCCCGAGACCCCGGCCGGTGTGAAGGTGGACGAGCGCGGTTGCGAATTCGATAGTGACGGGGATGGTGTCACCGACAGCAAGGACAAATGCCCCAAAACGCCGGAGGGACGGAAGGTCGATGCCAGTGGCTGTTCGCCCGATGCGGACGACGATGGCGTTGCCGATGATGTGGACCAGTGTCCGGGGACGCCCGCGGGTGCCAGTGTGGATGCAAAGGGTTGCGAAGCCGATTCCGATGGCGATGGCGTCACCGACAGCAAGGACAAATGCCCCAAAACGCCGGAGGGACACAAGGTCGATGCCAGCGGTTGTCCGCCCGATGCCGATGGCGACGGCGTCACCGATGCGATCGATCTCTGTCCCAAGTCGGCTTCGGGCGCCAACGTCGATGCCACCGGTTGCAGCGTGACGGCGACCATAACGCTCGAAGGCGTGACCTTCGAAACGGGGTCGGCGCAGCTGAAGCCGGCCTCGCTCGATGTGCTCGATCGGGTGGCGGCCTCGCTCAAGGCCAGCCCCGCGTTGCGGGTCGAAGTGGCCGGCCACACCGATAGCTCGGGCAACGACATGCTCAATATGGAGCTGTCCCAGAGCCGTGCCGAAGCGGTGGTCGAATACCTCATCAGTGCCGGTGTCGGCCGCGACCGACTGCAAGCCAGGGGGTACGGCGAGACCCGGCCCGTTGCCGACAATGCCACGGCCGAGGGCAGGGCGAGGAACCGCAGGGTGGAGTTGAAGCGGCTTGGTGATTGAGCCGATGCTGCTCCTGCACCGAAATGCCGGAAGAGCTCGAACAAAAAGCCCGGCTCATTGCCGGGCTTCGTTTGCCGGTGGTGGCGGGGTGTCGACGAGTACCGCTTTTCGACACCCCGGCCAAGTGAATGTTTCTGGGGAAGGTGGAATGCTGTTTTCAGCCATCGCATGAAACATTCCGGTCAGAAGGCATCCCAGTCGTCGGTACCGGTCTTCTGCGGGACGATGGGGGGTTGATCGGCCTTCTCCCGGGGGGCGGGCCGGGGCTTTTCCGGCACGCTCACGTTCTGCCGGGCCGTCGTCACCGGTTCTGCCGTTGCCGGCTCGGCTGCTTTCTCCCGGGAGTTTTCGTTGGTTGTCGTCTCCATTTCGCCCAGTTTGAAGAACTCCATCAGTTTGCTCAGCTGGCGGGCCTGCTCCAGCATCACCTCGCTGGAAACCGCCGTCTCCTCCACCAGGGCGGTGTTGTGTTGCACGGCTGAGTCGATCTCGCTCAATGCTTTGTTGATGTGTTCGACGCCATTGGCCTGTTCCTGCGAGGAGTCGGCGATGCCCCGGATGATGGAGGCCACCTCCTTGACGGAGGCAACGATCTGTTGCAGCGACTCGCCGGAGTGGGTGGCCAGTTGGGTGCCCTGGTTGACCTTGTCGATGCTGGCATCGATCAGCTCCTTGACCTCGCGGGCGGCATTGGCGGAGCGCTCGGCCAGATTGCGGACCTCGGTGGCCACCACCGAGAAGCCCTTGCCTTGCTCCCCGGCGCGGGCTGCCTCCACCGAGGCGTTGAGCGCGAGCAGGTTGGTCTGGAACGCGATTTCGTCGATGAGACTGACGATGTCGGCGATCTCCATGCTGCTCTTTTCGATCTCCTTGACGGCATCGATGGTTTTTTCCAGTCGCGTCGCGCCGGCTTCGGCGTAGCGCATCGCTTCATCGGCCTTGACGGCGGCCAGCGCAGCGTTTTCCGCGTTCTGTTTGCCGCTGGAGGTGATTTCCTCCATGCTGGACGAGGTTTTCTCCAGATTGGATGCCTGTACCTCGGTGCGCTGTGCCAGCGAGGTGTTGTTTTCGGCCATCTCCGCCGAGACGTTGGCGATCTCGGTGGCCCCGATGCGCACCTCGGTGACGATCTTGCCCAGCATCCGGTGCATGCGGGTGACGGCACGCGCCAGATCCCCGGTCTCGTCCTTTTTGTTGCACATCCGCGGGGCCTCTTGCAGGTCGCCATTGGCGACGCGATTGACGATCTCGATGACGTTGCCGATGGGTTTGAAGGCGTTGCGCAGATAGAGCGAGAGGCCGACGATCGCTGCCAGCAGGACCAGCACGGCGACGGAGAAGGAGGCCAGCTTGATCGTGCGGATGTGATTGTAGCTCTCGGTGATGTCGCTGATGCTGAGCAGCCGGCCGATGGTGTCGCCTGCCTGATTTGTGATCGGTGCGACCACCACCGAGTAGGCGTTGTCGTCCAGTGGCATCGTCAGTGCTTCGGGGTGTGCTTGGTCGATGACCACTGGATGGAGAGTGTTCATCAGTTCCTCGTTGGTGGTGTAGAGCACCGCGTCACCGTCGTTGGTGATGGCGACATCGGACTGGTTGTTCTGTTGGAAATCGGCGATGGCATCTTCGAGGCTCTTTTCGTAGATGCCGGCCCCCAGCGGCTTGCCGCGGTAATAGAGCGGGAAGGCGACGGTTGCCATCAGCCTGCCGTCGGAGGCGCGCTCGATGCCCTGCTGCGGTTTCTTCTCCGCCAGCGCGGTGAACACGAGGCTGCCGGGCGCCGGGGCGAGCGGATTTTCCCGTGAGGAGTAGAGGATCTGCCCGTTCTTGTCGACGATGGTCAGCTCGTCGAGTATCTCCTGCGTGCTCAGCAAGTTGTAGGAGGATCGAGCCGAATCGACGATTTCCTCATGGTTGGCGGTCTTGATGGCCTTGAGCGTGTCGCGGTCACGGGCCAGTGCCTTGCTGCCCGAGAGCATCTGCTCCAGTTGCGCCGAGATGATTTTTTTCCACAATGTCGTGGCGCCGCGAATCTTTTCCTGTTCGAGGTGATGCTGGGTTTCCCGCAGTGACAATTCGCTGGTGATCACCAGCGTGGCCGACACCAACAGGGTAACGAGAACGGCGATGAGGTTGATCCGTGTTTTCAGTGTCATGGTCGTGGCTTCCGTCTATCGACAGCGCCGGCGTGGGCGCGGCTCTGGTCGGTGTCGAGCAATCGGTTGTTCAGTGGTCGTCTCGTCATTGTTCAGCCCTGGTGCCGGTGCTCGCCGGTCCGGCCGGGCGGGGTCATTTTTCTCGTGGTCGAGACAGGGGGGAGACCAGGGCACCAGATCTCGGTGATGGTCGGTGTTCGAACCGCCTGCCCTGGTCGGTTCCACGGTGTATTCGTGGCGCCGGGGTCATCCAGGGTCGGGACTGGCGACACCGACGGGGTGCCGCCATACCGTCCGCTGCCTATTCGACCGGGTGGCCGGCACCTTTCCAGGCGGGAAAACCGTCACGGAAGTATTTGACGTCCTTGTAGCCCCAGCTCACGGCCATGGCGGTGGCTTTGGAGCTGCGCAGGCATTTGGGGCCATTGCAGTAGAAGACGACGGTCTCATCGGGTTTGACCACTTCACCGAGACTTTCCTTGGTCAGCGCCTTCTTGACGTCGAGATGGTAGGCCCCCGGAATACGGCCGGCGTCCCAATCCTTGTCCTTGCGCACGTCGATGAAGGGGATTTCGGCGTCGAACAGTTTGCGTGCCTCGGTGACGTCGATGGTGGTGGCGCCGGGGACGGTCATCGGACCCTCCTCCTTGGCCCAGGTGACGGTCGTCAGGGCCAGCAATGCCGTGGCGGCGGCAAGTTTCAGTGGCTTGGTCATGGTCTGCTTCCTTGCTTGATGTTGAGAGTGACGGGAGTCGACGGGGTATTGGGTACGGCCGCCATCGATTCCGTGGTTCACGCAATACTATCGGTCAGGGGCGCGGAACCTGGTGCGACGCAGTTGGTGTTTCGGTGGTATCCGGGGGTGTAACGGGCTGATTCTCCGACGAATTGACAATCATCAATGTCATGGGTATCCAGTCCCGGCTGCGATGCCCGCGGGTTTGTGTTCGGCGGGGAATTGAGTAGAGTGGGGCGTATGCCGGAGATGCTGCCATGACCCTGACGACCGTTCGCGCCGGAATGGTGGAGCCATTCCATGTCATGCGGATTCTCGCCGAAGCGCGGCGCATGGAGGCTCAGGGTATCGATATCGTCCACATGGAGGTGGGGGAACCCGATTTCCCATCGCCGGCGCCGATCGTCGCGGCCGGTGTCGAGGCGTTGCGGCAGGGGGATACCCACTATACGCCGGCGCTGGGCCTGCCGGCCTTGCGCGAGGCGATCGCCGCCTACTATCTGGAGCGTTTCGACGTGGGCATTCCGGCGTCGCGCGTCGTCGTCACGCCCGGGGCTTCCGGCGCGCTGCAGCTGATGCTGACGCTGCTGGCCGAGGCCAACTCCAGCGTCTTGTTGACCGACCCCGGCTATCCCTGCAACCGCAATCTGGTGCGCCTGGCCGATGCGGTGCCGATCAGCGTGCCGGTCGGACCCGAGGAGGATTTTCAGCTGACGCCGGCATCGGTGGTCTCCGCCTGGCGCGAGGATACGCGGGTGGTCATCGTCACCACGCCGTCCAATCCCACCGGCAGCGTATTGTCGCTGGCGGCGCTGGGGGCGCTGCAACAGACGGTGCGGGACGAGGGCGGTATCTTCATCGTCGATGAGATCTACCAGGGGCTGACCTATGACGAGCCACCGACGACGGCGCTCAAGCTGGGGCCGGACGTGGTGGTCATCAACAGCTTCTCCAAGTACTTCGGCATGACCGGTTGGCGCCTGGGCTGGCTGGTGGCGCCGGAGCCGATGATTCCGGCGCTGGACAAGCTGGCGCAGAACCTCTACCTCGCGCCCTCGACGCCTGCCCAGCACGCGGCGCTGGCCGCCTTTCTGCCGGAGACGATGGAGATACTGGAGCGCCGTCGTGCCGAGTTCCAGCGCCGGCGTGACTATCTGGCCGATGCGCTGGAAGGGCTGGGTTTTCGTCTCGGCTATCGTCCCGCCGGTGCTTTCTACCTCTATGCGGACTGTTCCGCCTTCGGCCAGGAGAGCGATGCGCTGGCGCGGCGGCTGCTCACCGAGGCCCATGTGGCGGTGACGCCGGGGCGGGATTTCGAGCAGCACGCGCCTGCCAAACACATCCGCTTTGCGTATACTGCCGACATCGACCGCCTGCGGGAAGGCATCAGGCGGATCAAGGGCTTGCTGGCCGGTTGAGGTTTTCCCGGCGGTTTTTCAGATGTGATTCATGCACCAGACCAAGAACATCTCCGTTCTCCTCGTCGATGACGACGCCGACCTGATGCAGTACTGGGTGGCGCAGCTGGAGGGACACTTCCGCCGCGTCTATCACGCCAGTCACGCTTACGAGGCGCTGGAGGTGCTGCATCGCAAACACCCCGATGTGGTGCTGAGCGACGTCGATCTGCCGGAAATGGACGGCGCCACCTTCTGCCAGGAGCTCAAGCAGCATTCGGCGTTCCAGAGCACGCCGGTGGTGCTCTACAAGTCCGGTTATCTGACGCTGGAGGACAAGCGGCTCGGCGCCAAGAGCGGGGCCGAGCGGATCATCTGCAAGCCTTCCACGGTCAAGGAGGTGATCCAGCTCGTCGAGGACACCTACGCTTCCGGGCAGATGCATCGGCTGGTCGGCGGCGGGCTCGACGCCTCGGCGCCAGCGCCGGAACCCGTCGTGCGCAACGATGGTGGCTATGCCGACTATCTGACCCGGCAGCTGGGAGAGACCATCGGTCAGTTGAAGAAGGAGCAGCAGGCGCTGTCCATGGCGCTCAACCGTTTCAAGGACTTTGCCGAATGCGGCGCCGACTTCTTCTGGGAGACCGATTTCGACATGCGGCTGCAGTTCGTCAGCTCCGGCCCCGACAACCGGCTGTTCCTGCCCACCGGCAACTATGAGAACCGACCGATCACCGACTTCTTCGCCCACCATTTCGGCGAGGACGGCCTCAAGGAGCTGGAGGCCCATTTGCGCCGCGGTGCCGCCTTCGACATGACCTGCGAGCTGAACCGGGACAAGGATCTGCGGATCGTGCGGATCATCGGCCAGCCCTTCTTTCTCTCCACCGGCACCTTCGGTGGTTTTCGTGGCACCATCGCCGATATCACCGCGGCCCAGCTCCATTCGGAGAAACTCTATTTCGCGGCCCACCACGATGCGCTCACCGGTTTGCTCAACGTCCGCGCCTTCGAATCGGCCTTGAAGAACGCGATGCAATCGTTGCAGGAGGACGAGCAGCACATCCTCTGTTACCTCGATCTCGATTTCTTCAAAGAGGTCAACGACACCGTGGGGCACCGCGCCGGTGACGAATTGCTGATGCAGCTGGCCGACCTGTTCCGCAAGAAGGTTCGGTCCAACGACATCCTCGCACGCATCGGGGGGGACGAATTCGCCATCCTGCTGCGGCATTGCGGCATGGATCAGGCGCGGCGGCTGGTGCAGGAGTTGCACAACTCGATACGCACCTTCCGCTTTTTCTGGGAGGGCCGCACCTTCGAGCTGGGGCTCAGCATCGGGCTGGTCGAGGTCAACCACTCGTCGCTGACGGTGGAGGAGGTGCTCGATTTCGCCGATCAGGCCTGCTACGCCGCCAAGCGCAGCGGCCGCAACCAGATCCACGTCTTCGGCGACGAGGATCTTTCCGGCAAGCTGGTGGGGGACGCTCTCTGGCTGGAGCGGTTCCACAACGCCATCAACGAGGATGATCTGGTGTTGTTCGCGCAGCCGATGCGGCGCTCGTCGGCTTCCGGCGCGCGCTGCGCCTGGGAGGTGCTGGTGCGGATGCGCAGCGACGGCAAGCTGGTGGGGCCGGAGGAGTTCCTGTCGGTGGTGCATCGCTACCACCTGGCCAACATCCTCGATATGTGGGTGGTCAACCGGATGATCGAATGGCTCGGCGAGATCACCCAGCGCGGTGAGGACGTCCCCGGCCTGTTCTACTCCATCAACCTTTGCGCAGAGTCCCTCTGCGACAGCGACTTCAAGGCCCATGTCCATGCCCGCCTGGAGCATCAGCCGGCGGTGGCGCGCCGCATCTGTTTCGAGATCACCGAATCGACGGCGATGGAGAATCTCGACAACGCCATGCAGTTCATCGACGACATGCACCGCCTTGGCTGCCGCTTCGCGCTGGACGATTTCGGCACCGGCTTCTCGTCACTGGCGCATCTGAAAAACCTGCCGGTGGACTATGTCAAGCTCGACGGGCTGTTCGTCCGGGGCATCACCGAAGATGCCGTCGACTACGGGCTGGTCAAGGCAATCTGCGATATCGCCGGGATGATGAACATCCAGGTCATCGCCGAGTATGTGGAGTCGGCGGCGATCGAGCGCAAACTGCGGGAGATCGGAGTCGATTATCTGCAGGGCTACCACATCGGCCACCCCGAGATGCTGGAGATGCTGCATCGTGAAGACGCCGGCGCGGTGCTCAGCGCCCCGGCATCTCCTTGATGTAGATATCCTGCTTGCTGTACGGAATCTCGATGCCTTCCGCGTCGAAGCGTTTGTAGATCGATGTCAGCAGGGCATCGACGGCGCGGCCGCGCAACGCCGGATCGTCCACCCAGCACAGCAGCTCGAAATCGAGGCTCGATGCGCCCAGTGCGCGAAAACGCACCCGTGGCGCCGGCTCGTCACACGTCATCTCGTTCTCCCTGCCGATGGCCAGCAGCACCTCGCGCGCGTGGTCGATGTCGGAGCCGTAGGCCACGCCCACCGGCACGCGAACGCGAAATTTCTTGTACGGCCCACCCGACTGGTTGATGATCTTGGAATTCCCCATGATGGAGTTGGGAATCGTCAGCTCCACGTCGTCGCGGGTCAGCAGCCGGGTGCTGCGGATGCCGATATGGGTGACGCAGCCGCGCTCGCCCGAATCGAGCACCACATAGTCACCGATCTTGTACGGCATGTCGGTCAGGATGAAGACCCCGGAAAAGAGATTCGCCAGCGTGTCCTTCGCGGCGAAGCCGACCGCGATGCCGACGATGCCGGCCGAGGCCAGCCAGGCCGTCATGTCGATGCCCCAGGTGTCGAAGATCAGATAGACCGCCAGCGCGACGATCACGACGAAGGCGATGTTCTCGAACAGCGGCAGCGTGGCGCTTTGCAGCAGCTGGTTTCTGTCCGCGCGGCGGGCGGCACGGCTCATCAGCAGCTGGGTCAGCCGGATCAGAAACCTCGCCCAGACGATGATGCCGAGACTGCGCAGCAGGCCGCCAAGAATGTGCCGGAGCGGTTCGTCCACCGGCATCAGCCGCACGGCCACCAGCAGTCCCACCATCACCAGCGTGTAGACCAGCGGGGTGGAGAGGGCGTTGAGAATCTGGTCGTCCAGGTTGGAGCGGGTGCGGCCGACGAGAAAGCGCAGCGAACCCAGCACCAGCACCGTCACCACCCGCGCCAGCAGTAGCGTTACCGCCACCACCATCGCCACCTGTAGCCACGGCTGGCTGGAAATCATCTCGAGAAAGGGGGTGATCGTCTGTTGCAGGTTGTCCATCGTTCGAGTCTGTGTCGATCTGAAAGAAAGGATGGCTGAAGGTCCATGTTTTTCAACCGTGCGGCATTCTAACAGTTGGTGATAGCTGGCATGCTCTGCCTGTCATGAGCATCATTCACCCGTTTCCAGCCGGGGCCGCCGTACCGGAACCCCCGGCCCTCTTTCCCTCTCCGTTTGCGTCGCAGCCGCACCCGTTGGCGGCGCGGGCCGCCGCAGCGTTGCAACAGCGGTTGCAGCACGCCCATCCGCGGCTGGCCGACCAGGAGGGCAAGATGTTCGGCGTGCTCGTGGTTCGTGGCGCCTCCGGTGAGCTGGGGTATCTGGCGGCGTTTTCCGGCATGCTGGACGGGCGTTGGCACTGGCCCGGCTTTGTTCCGCCGGTGTTCGATCCGGCGCGTCGCGCGGCCTTCCTCGATGCCGGTGAGGCCGAGCTGATGCGGTTGGCCGAGGCGATCGATCAAGCCAGCGCCGCACCGGCCCTGCTGGCGGCGCGCCGGGCGCTGGAGGATACCCGGCGGCGTGCCGACGAGGCGCTCGATCGACTGCGCCGGCAGCGGCGGCGCAACCGCCGCCGCCGAGCCGATGAACGGCAATGGCTCGATGCCCGGCGCGACGCCACCCGGCTGGCCCGGTTGGCGCACCAGAGCCAGCAGGAGAAGCGCCACTACAAGGCGCAGAAAAGAGCGTGGGAGGAGCGGTTGGCCTCCTGTGAGGCGGCCTTGGCGTGCGCAGGGAGTGAAGTCGAAGCGCTGAAACGGCGGCGCCAGGCGATGTCGCGCCGATTGCAGCAGCAGGTCTTCGACGGCTACCACCTCACCAACCGGAAAGGCGAGCGGCGCCCGCTGGTGGCGTTCTACCCGGACGGCGCGGTACCCGGTGGCGCCGGTGACTGTGCTGGCCCCAAACTGCTCCACTATGCCGTCACCCACGGCTTGCAACCGTTGGCGCTGGCCGAATTCTGGTGGGGCCGGTCACCGGCCGACGGTGTGCGCCATCATGGCCAGTTCTATCCCGCCTGCCGTGGCAAGTGCCGGCCCATTCTGCCCTTCATGCTGCGCGGGATCGAGGTGGCGCCAGAGCCATTGCCGGTGTTGGTGGAGCACGGTGGTGGGCTCGATGTCGTCCATCGGGACGAGGTGCTGGTGGTTATCGACAAACCGGCGGGACTGCTGTCGGTGCCGGGCAAGACCATCGACGATTCGGTGCAGCGGCGGTTGGAGGCCATGTTTTCCGGGCAGCGTCCGCTGCTGGTACACCGCCTCGACATGGGCACCTCCGGGTTGCTGCTGGCAAGCCTGGACCGGCGGGTTCACAAGGCGCTGCAACGGCAGTTTGCCGGCCGGCAGGTGGACAAGCGTTATCAGGCGCTACTTGCGGGTGCGCTGGAAGGGGAGGCGGGTGTCGTCGATCTGCCGCTGCGGCCCGATCTGGACGACCGTCCGCGTCAGCTCGTCTGCCCCGTCCACGGCAAGCGTGCGATCACCCGCTGGCGCGTGGTCTCGCGGCAGGAAGATGTCACCCGGGTGGTCTTCCAGCCAAAGACGGGACGCACGCACCAGTTGCGTCTGCACGCCGCGCATCCACAGGGGCTGGCCGCACCGATCATTGGTGACGACCTCTACGGCATCCGGCCGGCCAGCCGCATGATGCTCCATGCCGAGCGGCTCCGCTTCATCCACCCGCTCACGGGCGAGCCGGTGGTCTGCTCCTCGCCCGTCCCGTTCTGATCGGGAGTGACGGTCAGGGTTGGTACCGGTGTCCGATTGCAACGACGGGAAAAAATCTTATTGATCGTGTGGTAATTGTGGGTCTACTGTTCTGACCGATGGTCGCAAGCGTCCGCTTGTGACCGGCCGAATGGCGAATCAGGAGGAGGATATGAAAGAGGCGACCATCTGCGACATCAGCAACGACAGCACTTGCTGGGACTTTCTCGTCTCGGTGTTGCGTTCGGCGCACCCGACCGGGCTCGGGGACTCGCTGCGCCTGACCAGTGTTGCCGAGGAGTACTATCGCAGAATGAATGGCAACGGAAAGGGGGAAAAGCGTAAACGCTGATCGAGCGACAGAAGAAACGGCTGGGCTCATAAAACGGAACGGGGCAGCATACGCTGCCCCGTTCCGTTTTGGGCGCTGTCGCCCGGGTCAGGCGATTCGCCGCTCCATGTATGCCTGCTGTTGCTGGCCCTCGCGGGCCGGTGCCAGCGGGTCCGCGCCGATGGTGCCGACGAGGCTGTCGAGATATTCGTCGGATTCGACCTGTCGCAGCTTGCCGCGGGCGCACGTCAGCCGGTCCTTCAGCCCCATCCGCTCCACCACTTCGGCATAGTGGGGACGGGCGATGAAGTCCTCCAGGCTGTGGATATGGCGCTGCCACAACGCGATTTCGCGCTGCTGCTTCACTTGCAGGCGTTCGCGGTACCAGTCGGATTCGAGCAGGTATTCGCGGGTGAACATCCGCCGGATCTCGGGGTCGTGCACGTCTCTGCCCTGGAAATGACCTTCGGCCATGATGTAGAGCAGGGCGCGCAGTGGTGGGCAGGCCTCTTCTATGCTGCCGTCGTCGATGTAGCGCTGGGCCACTTTGCGCTGCGCCTCGACGATGTTGTCGATGCCATCGACGAAACAGGCCATGTCCTGCGTCTCCGGCATCAGGATCTCCTCGGTGAAGACGGTGTTGGGGTTGTCGAAGATCTTGCCCATGAAGTCGCGCACGAAGCACTCGGTGATGCGGTAGCCGAGCCGGCTGGCCAGCACGGTGCGGCCGTTGTACTGGAAGTCCTCCAGTGGCTCGAGGTATTCGTTCTCGATCAGGTAGCGCGGGTCGCGCTCGCGTCCCTTGAGCCGTGTCCAGATTTCCGGGATCAGCAGGCTGATGTCGTGCTCCACCTTGACGTTGGGGCCGATATAGCCGGCCGAGCTGGAGAAGCCGGGATAGCCGGTGAGGATGAACGACACCAGCGCGTTGTTGAGATCGGCCGTCGGCCGCAGGGCGTTGAACGGTCCTTTGGTGAGCGCCCCCTCGCTGCCGGCGCCGGTGGTGCTCGGTGACTTGCCGGTCAGCGAGCAGACGAAGTCCATGAACAGTTCCGGCAGCTCCTGGTAGTGGATCGGGTTGTAGACCGCCAGCGGGC
This sequence comes from uncultured Thiotrichales bacterium, assembly GCA_964614535.1. Classification (GTDB taxonomy): domain Bacteria; phylum Pseudomonadota; class Gammaproteobacteria; order UWMA-0217; family UWMA-0217; genus JALSHZ01. The sequence continues at coordinate 17,358 of CAZTOZ010000020.1, forward strand.
GGATGCCGGGCTCCGGCGGGTTGTTGCGCCGCCCGGCCAGCACCGCGTCCACGGGGTTGCACAGCGGCTGGTCCAGCGGCAGCTTGCGTTGCAGCCGGGCGCCCATCTCCGCGACGTACTTGCGTACCGGATCGACCAGGTCGGGCCGGATCTGCAGATAGCGCGGGTTCTTCGACGGCTTGCCATCGACGAGCCGGGGATGGGCCGACGAGACGACGTAACGATCCCCTTTTCTGTGGGCCTTCTTCAACAGCTTCTTCATCGGTTCGGTGAAGCTGTTGAAGGTGAAGACGTCCTCGACCACCTCGGCCAGTTTGTCGTCCTTGAGGGGTTCATAATTGGCGATGAAGTTGCCTTTGCCGGCCATGTCCCTCTCGGTCTGCTTGTCGTAACCGGGAATGATGGCGTCGTCGGGGCGCTGGAACAGCCGGTACTCGCAGTTGGTGACGAGTTTGACCGAGGCGTCCGGGTCCAGTGTCGGGCCGCAGCGGGTGATGAGCCGTGACGGCACGACGATGGAGGCGCTGATGTCGTCCTCCATCTGGATCTTCTCCGCGGCGATGAAATCCTGCCGTACCTTGAAGGTGCGCCACTTGTGGTCGCTGTCGAAGCCAACGCGCAGATAGGTGCCGATGATGTGGCGGTCGTTGAGCTTGAGTTCGTGGCCCGGATGGCCGTCGATCTCGTCCACCGACAGGTGCTCGCGCCAATGGGTGCCCCACTCCTGGCGGTAGAAACGCTTGATCAGAAAGGCCAGCGCCTGGATCCGGGGCGGGATGTTGCTGACCCACTCGTTGTATTCATCGGTGCAGTGTTCCGACGGCATCAGCAGCTTGATGAAGGAGCCCAGGCTGCGATCCGGGTCGAGCGGCTTGCGTGACGGGTCGCGATCCATCTCCTCGAAGCCGGGCTTGAAGCGCTTGCTGTAGTCGTAGTCGAAGATCTCCTGCACCCGGTCCAGATCCTTCTCCAGATCGTCGACGAACATCGGGCCATAGATGACGGCGTCGTTCAGGGATTTGGAGATCTCCGACTTGCCCCCGCCGGAGACGGTGCTCGGCTTGTGGCAGAACGTCCCCTCCGGCTCGGTGCCGATCAGCCGCCACGACGGCGCGCCAGGGTGTTTCCTCATCTCGATCTTGTAGCCGTTGGGCTGCATGTAGATGATGCCCGGCTGCAGGCGGATCTGCTCCTTCTTGCCATCCTTCCACCAGGTGATCCGCTGCTTGTTCAGGTCCATCCGCAGATCCTGGGGCACGTAGTAGACATTGGGGAAGTTGCGGTCGATGCCGTAACCCTCCGGCTGCACGTCCATGATCTCGCCATAGCGCTGGGCGAGCTCGTTGAAGCCGAAGCCGCGCTGCCGCGTCTGGCTGTCCACGCCGTATTCCTCGCCGTGGTTGCGGCGCTGGAACGCCAGCGCGCCGCCGGCGTGTTCCTCCTCGGCCAGGCCGTAGAGGTTGGCGGCGAAGCTGATTTGGGTCTTGACCTCTTTCTTGCAGTAGCCGAAGTAGTTGTCGGCCAGAATCGTCACGATGACGCCCGAGGCGTCGCGGGCGGTGATCTTGAAGGCCTGGCCGTCGTTGTAGCGTTCGTTCTCGTCCTTCCAGCACATGCCTTGGGCGCGTTGCTGTTCGGTGGCGTCGTCCCAGTGGGGCAGGCCCACGGCCTTCTTGGTGAGGTTGACCAGGTGCGGCGCGAGAATCACGCAGCCGGTGTGGCCGGTCCAGTGTTCGACGTCGAGCGCGGCATCGTACTCGGCCAGATTGGGGTTGCCGCCGTTGCCGAAGATGCTCTCGACGAAATCGAGATTGCTGACGAGATTGCCGGGCGCGAAGAAGCGGATCTCCATGTTCTTCTCCTCCTCGACGCCGGGAATCTCCGGGCAGACGATCGGCCGCAGCAGCAGCGAGACGAACATCCGGCTCGGCTTCGGCTGGTTGGCGGAGAACGGCAGCAGCATCAGCGCCTCCGGCGGTTGCAGCGCCTGCTCCAGCATGTAGGCGAACACCTTGCGGGGCACGGTCTTCTTGTCGCCGGGGATCGGCAGGCCGCCGTCGGCGATGTGGAACGAACCCTTGGTGGTGCGGCGGTCGTTGGCGGGGTTGTGCAGCACCCCCTGGGCAACGCGGTAGCTGGAGACGATGTCCGAAGTGAAGACGTCGCTGTCCACCGGCAACGACAGCTCGCGGGCGATGCCGTAGCGGTCGAGGACGAAGGTGAGCGTCGGCAGCTCGGGGATCTTCTCCACGCCGGCGTCGGCCAGGTAGCGGTTGAGGAAGTCCTGAATGCGCTGGTCGGCCGGGCAGAGGTGGGAGGCGAGCAGCCGGGTCTTCTCGCGGTAGGACTGGAGCAGGTCCTGGGCAGTGGTGATCAGTTCGGTTTCGTCGGTGAGGCCGCATGGGGGCTGGCCAGAGGCGGCGAGTACGAGATTGATGTACAGGTGTAGCCGCTTGCGGCTTTCCTCGACGGGCAGTCCCGCTTCGTCGAGGCCGAGTTTGCGAGCTAAATCCATTGGATTCCCCTTGCTTGTTCTATTGACGCCGGATCGAACAGTCAGCCGTTCCAGTTCTTGTTGTGTGACCCACTGTCGGTTCTGCGCAATGCATGGGGTGGGTGCTTGGTGAATTTGTGGACTGCTACATTCCTGGCGTGCTGAATTTGTGGTGGCGGGTTGTAAAAATACCCCAGCCATCCGCCTCATTGCAAACGGAAAAAACTTGTTTCGTCAGGCCGGAAAACCCTTCAGAAATCACGGCTTGAGTCAAGATGGCCACCTTCCGACAGCGCTTGCCGTGGTTGCCATTCGGTGGGTGTCGGCAGGGTTATGAGGGCCGGGGAGAAGAGAGGCTCGGGAGGGATTCGACGGTTTTACAGCAGGTTGGGTGATCTATCGAAAGTGCTGTGTCAGGTTGGCGCAACGATGGTGGGGAAAGCGGTCTATACTCAGGGGCGATACCAATCACAACAACGGGGAATGCACCGATGTCCGACGCTTCGCTTCCTTCCATCGTCGAAACCGCCAAGCGGGTCATCACCGATCCGGCGGGGTTCTATCGTTCGATGCCGCAATCCGGCGGGTTTGCCGCACCGATGATCTTCGTGCTCGTCATGGCGGTCGTCTCCGGCCTCATCGTCGCGTTGCTGGCGATGGTGGGGGTCGATATGGCCGCCGGCGCGGCCATTGGCTTCGCCGCTGTGGTCATGTTGCCGGTGATGGCGATCATCGGCTCCTTCATCGGCGCCGGCATCCTGTTCGTCATCTGGAAACTGATGGGGTCGGACCGCGACTTCGAGACCGCCTATCGCTGTGTGGCCTATGCCGCCGCCATCATGCCGGTGACGACGCTGCTGGCGTTCGTTCCCTACCTCGGCAGTGCCGTCAAGGTGCTGTGGTCCTTCTATCTGATGTATCTGGCCAGCATCGAGGTGCATGGCATCCCGGCACGGACGGCGATGATCGTCTTCGCCGTTCTCGGGGGGCTGCTGTTGCTGCTGAACCTCTCGGCCGAACGCGCCGCCCACCGGATGGCGGTGCAGATGGAGCAGATGGGCGGCCAGCTCGAAGGGCTGGGCGGCTCACTCGAGGGCATCGACAGGATGTCGCCGGAAGAGGCCGGCAAGGCCGTGGGCGAATTCATGAAAGGGTTCGAGAACGCGGTGGGCGGGCAGTAGGCCCGGCCGCCATGGCTGGACGGTAGGGAAACTACCGCGTCCGTGCCAGTACCTCGTCCAGCTCCTCGTCACCGAGCAACCGTTCGGCGATGGGGAACAGCTCCCGCTCCTCCAGTCGGGTGTGATCCCGTAGCAGCACCCCGAAATCCTCCAGCACGGTGGTGTCGCCGCTGGCGAGCCGTCGTGCCATCTCCCGCATCTCGTCGTGCTGCCGGCGCAGCGCCTCGGTTTGCGCTCTTGGCCCATCTTCGTGGTCGTCGAGCATTCGGAAGACCGTGGTCTCCTCATTGTGGAAATGGCGTTCCCAGCGTTCTGGAAAGTCTGCCGCGATCTCGCGGGCCAGTGCGTCGATCGCGGCCTGATCGCCCGAGCGTGCCGTCTTGATCGCCTTGTTCGCCAGCACCAGCGAGAGGTGGTGTTCCATCGACAGAGGGTGGAGTTGCGGGATGCGTTTCATCGTCGGTTCCAGTCTTGATCGGGGTCAAATCCAGGCCGGAATATAACATGTATATTAGATGCATGTTAGCTGGCCGGAGGCGTGCATGGCGCTCCGTGCCCTGGCGGAAAGGGGGCGGGGAGAGCCGTGGACAGCGCTCGCGCGGGTCGACAGGGCGTGTCGGAAAAACCGGATTCTCTCGAAATCGTGCCAACGCATGCCCAGGGGGCGGCCCGTTCCGGCTTCGTCCGATCGATCCATGAGCCAATCTGTTCCGCTGATATCATGAAGACCACCTCTCACCCCTTTCTGATTTTCTTCTCGATCGTCGCCATCGTCTATGGCACCGTGTTTTCCCTGCCCGAGCGGGAGCTGCAGTGGCTCGATGACGACGCCCTGCGCGCCTGGGCGCTCGACATCGGCCTGCGGCCGGTGCCGGAGACGTTCGACGCGGCCCGCGCGGTCGTGGAGTCGGACGCCAATCCGCTGACGCCGGAGAAGATCGCCCTCGGCCGACGGTTGTTCAACGATCCGGTTCTGTCGCGAGACGATACCGTCAGTTGTGCCTCCTGCCACATCCTCGAGGATGGTGGTGACGACAACCTGCCAACCGCCGTCGGCTTTCATGGCCTGCAAAACCCGAAACACCTCAATTCGCCGACGGTGCTCAATGCGGCGTTGGCCCGGCACCAGTTCTGGGATGGTCGAGCACCCGACGTGGAGGCGCAGGCCGCCGGCCCGATACAGGCACCGTTCGAGATGAATCTGACGCCATCCGAGGCGGTGGCGAAGCTCCGCGCGCGGCCCGACTACGTGGTGGCGTTCCAACGCGCGTTCGGCGGGGACGACAGCATCAGTTTCGAGAACATTCGCAAGGCCATTGGTGCCTATGAACGCACCCTGCTCACCGACAGCGCTTACGACCGCTTCCTGCGTGGTGACGACGATGCGTTGTCACCGGCGGCCAAGCGGGGGCTCAACCTGTTCATGCAGAAAGGCTGCAAGGGCTGCCATGCGGGGATGAGTCTCGGCGGGCTGAGCATTCAGCATTTTCCGCTGCATCGGCCGATCACCGAGGTCTTCGATCTGGCGCCATTCCCTTTTCCCAATGAAGGGGGGTTCCTTGGACGCGACGACCGGCGCCTGTTCCGCGTGCCGCTGCTGCGCAACGTCAGCCGCACTGGCCCCTACTTCCACAACGGCGTGGTGGAGGATCTCGATGAGGCGGTGCGCATCATGAGCAAATATCAGCTCGGCAAGGAGTTCACCCCGGCGCAGATCGACGACGTGGTGGAGTTTCTCAAGAGCCTCGAGGGAGAGCCGATCTACGGAGCATGAGCAACCACCGGCCCGGCGGTGGCGGCTGCCGGGCCGGTGGGATGGGCCGGCTTTCGCTTATTGGACGATGTGCATCTCTACCCGCCGGTTTTTCCGCCGCCCCTCGGCGGTGGTGTTGTCGGCGATCGGTGATGCGGCGCCATAGCCTTTGGCCGTCAGGCGGGCGGCATCGATCCCCCCTTTGACGAGGTAGTCGACGACTGCCCGGGCGCGGCGTTCGGAGAGGGCGACGTTGTAGGCGGCGTCTCCAGTGTCGTCGGTGTAGCCGGCGATCTCCACGACGATCGTCTCATGACGCTTGAGGTCGGCGATGACGCCATCGAGCACCGCCACCGACCCGGGTGTCAGCCGGTCGGAATCGCTCTGGAAGTTGACGCCTTCGAGCACGATCGATGCCGCCTCGTCACGCCCGCCACTGCCCGGCAGCGCCGAGCCGGTTTTCTCCTCGACCGCAGGGGGTGCGGGCTTCTCCTCCGGCTCGCCCACCTCGCTGTCCTGTTTGCCGTCGACCATGAAGTCCTCTGGTCTCGGGGCGGGTTCCTCCACCGGCTCCGGGGTTGCCGTATCGGTCGGTGCCCGGTTCTCCACGCTTTTCTCACTACGCTCTTTCGGTGTGCCGGCACTCGCCGGCCTTACGTTTTCGGTGACCTCGCCGGCGGCCCGGGCCACCTTTTCGGCCATGGCCACGGCGCCCGTGGTGATGGTCCCGGCCGCGGTGTCGAGCGCGTCGCCAGCGCTGGCAGTGATGCCGGTGGTGCCGGTGGCCGAGGATGCATCGGTCGTCTGCGGCGGCTGACGGGTACACCAGCCAAGCATGAAAATAATGAACAGAATGAAAAGGATGAGCAGTATCCGGTTGAACATTCAGAACCTCCTTTGTGATTCGCTTGATTTCGTTATGGTGATGATTGCCGCCGGCCCGGATCGTCGCCTCGAGACGAGGGGTGGCCGTCGGCTGTGGCGGGCATGGTTGCCGAGGTCGTGCATTGGGATATTGGCACAGCCGATTGGGTGGCTTTGTCACAGAGTGTAGACTGGGGCAAGGGAGTTCCCTTGCATTCACTGGATGACACGGCCAAATGGCCCCGGAAGGCTTGTCGAGCGACTCCTCCAGCGTGGGGAGAGTCGTCGCGGGGGATTCCGAATCGGGTGATACCGATGACGGCACGCGTCGTGCCATCTGCCGAACCGGCAGCCCATCTCATTCGGAGACATGACCATGAAATTATCGCTGTTTTGCCATTGTCGGGGCATTCTTCTGTCGTTGGCGCTGCTGCTGACGACGGCAACCCCCCTGTTGGCCCAGCCGGGAGGGGGTTTTCATCTCGAGATCCGGCGCAATGTCACCCCGGCGGCCTACTATGTCCACCTGCTGTTTCAGGGCGCCGAGCCGGCCGACATCACCACGGTTCCGCAGCAGGGGGGCATTGTCATTCGCTATTCGGTATCCAACCGTCAGAAGGAGGCGTCGGAACGTGGTGTTCGTTTCTTCGGCAGCAGCCAGTCGATGAGCAGCCGGATCGGAATTCCACCGGATGGCGACCTGAGCCGGATGCAGCGGATCGACAAACCCGGCTGGATACAGTTGATCGTGCCGCGCAGCCGCCGTTAATACCCTCAACCACGCCGCAGCATTGCGATCCAGCGGCCCACGTTGAGCAGGCTGGCCAGTGAAGCGGCAACGTAGGTCATGGCCGCGGCGCGCAAGATGCGCTCGATGGCACGCCGATCCTTTTTCTCGATATAGCCGCCATCGCGCAAGATGGGCAGCGCCTTGCCGAAGCTGGCGTCCAGTTCCACCGGCAACGTCACCAGATGGACCAGCGTGGCGCTGCCCATGCTCAACAGGCCGATGAGCACGAGCAGAATCCCCGCCTGGGGACGGTGGGTCACCGCCATGATCAGCGGAACCGCAAACATGGCGATGGCGCCCAGTTGCTGGGCCGAGCGGGAGAGTTGCACCAGCTGCGTGCGCAGATGGAAGCGCGGCTCGTTGCGGGCGTGTTGCAGCGCGTGTCCCACCTCATGGGCGGCCACGGCCACCGCCGTGAGTGAGCGCTGACGGAAGTTGTCGGGCGTGAGTCGCACCGTCCGCGTGGCCGGATCGTAGTGATCGCCATCGGTGGTCTCCTCGACACCGACGTCGGACAGTTCGAAACGGTCCAGCAAGTGCCGGGCGAGTTCGCCGCCGCTGCCGGGAATACGCTCCAGCGGCCGGCTGTAACGGCGAAAGGTCCGGCGCGCCCACCACTGGGGTGCCCAGGCGAGACCGATGACGATGGCAGCAATCAGCAGAAGATGCATGGCAGAGGTGTTGGCCGTGACGAGGGTGCCCGAGGCGCGATCATACCCCAGCCTACGGGTGTCGTCGTATGGACGTGCGTCATAGCGGTAGGTTGGGCAAAGCAAAGCGTGCCCAACACGCTGCGCTGAAGCCGCATCCTGCGGCCCAGACCTCGATCGGCCTTCCGTGGCCGATCGCCCCCTGCAGTCGCACCCGGCGACGGCGCGCGTGAAGGGGGGTCTTCGTAGCAGGAGGTTGCCGCGTCGCTGTCGCGCCTCGCAACGACACCCCCGTCATTGCGAGCGCCAGCGAAGCAATCTCCCGGAAGGTACTCCGTCGTTAGGA
>CAZTOZ010000021.1:0-8861 GCA_964614535.1 uncultured Thiotrichales bacterium
CCGGGAGCGCCTGCGACTGATCCGCCGCGAGGTGTTCATCGTCGAGCAACAGGTGCCCGAGGCACTGGAGTGGGACGAGGACGACGCCAGCGCCATCCACCTGCTCGCCGAAACAAGCGACGGCGGCCCGGTCGGCACCGCGCGCATTCTGCCCAGCGGACAGATCGGGCGCATGGCGGTACGCAAGTCCTGGCGCGAGCAAGGCGTCGGCAAAGCACTGCTTCAGGCAGCCATCGAACACTGCTCAAGACCTCCGTTTCTGCATGCTCAGGTCTATGCCATTCCTTTCTATGCCACTGCGGGTTTCAGCCCCGTCGGCGAAGCATTCCTCGAAGCCGGCATTTTACACCGCGTCATGCGGCTGTCCGTCTAACACCAGCGGAATATGAAACAAGTCAACGCAGCCGGAAAAAAGGCAGCGTATCGTTTCCTTCCATCTCGACAAAATGGACCAATTACAGGCTGCCACGATGTACACCGACGCCCGCACCCTCGACAACGGCAAGACACTCTCCACCGACATCTGCATCATCGGGGCCGGTCCGGCGGGCACCACGCTGGCACGAGAATTCGCCGGCAGCCCGGTCCGCGTCCTGCTGCTGGAGAGCGGCGGGGAGAAGGCCGACCATCGCATCCAACAACTCAGTGGCGGCGAAATCACCGGCGATTTCACCGAGCCGGTGGAAAATACCCATCTACGCCAGCTGGGTGGCACCGCCAACCACTGGATCATCAAGATGTCGGACAAGCAGTACGGCTACCGCTATGCACCGCTGAACCACATCGACTTCGAGAAACGCGACGCCATCCCCTATTCCGGTTGGCCGATTGGCCGCAACGATCTCGACCCCTATTACGAAAGGGTACACAGTATTTGCAAGGTTGGACCCTATCGCTACGGCCCCGGCCACTGGGAGACAGAGCGTTTCAAACCGCTGCCACTCGATAGCGACCGGGTCGTCACCGATTTCTTCACCTTCGGGCCGACACGACTGTTCGGACACGACTTCCCCCGCGAAGCGGCAAAGGCCGGCAACGTGGGCGTATTACTCCACGCCACGGTGACCGAGCTGCTGGCCAATGATGCCGGCACGGCGGTCGAGACCGCCATCATAAAAACCTTCAACGGCAAGACGATCCGGGTCAATGCCCGCCATTTCATTATCGCCGCGGGTGGCTTTCAGACCCCCCGGCTACTGCTCAACTCACGCAACCGCTTTGCCCACGGCCTCGGCAATCAGCACGACGTGGTAGGCCGCTACTACATCGACCATGGCCTGGTGCCCAGCGGAAACCTCTATCCGGACGATCCCACCATCATCAACCGCCTCGGTCTCTACGACATGCGGCTGATGGAGGGCTGCTCGGTCCTCGGCAAGCTGTCACTGGCGGAAAAGGTGATGCGCGAGGAGGGGCTGAGGAATTTCTGCGCGACCCTGTTTCCGATGCCCGAGCCCCATGAAGTGGAGGCCATCCTCAGTATGAAGTCGATTGCCGTCGATCTGGCCGGACGCAAGTTCCCGAAGCAGTTGCCGAAGCACTTGATCAACATGCTGCGCGGCGGCAAGCATCTGGTATTCATGCTGAACCAGAAATTCCGCCACGGCGGCACGCTGATGCCAGGCTTCGGTCAAGGCGGGTGGTCGAAGTTCGACGACAACGAAAAGAAGTACCGCCGCCTCGAACTGATGGCGTTCGTCGAGCAAACACCCGATCCCGACAACCGCGTGACGCTGATCGAAGAGAAAGATGAACTGGGTGCCCCGAAGATTCGCGTCCACTACGAATGGAAGGAGGAGGATGTTCGCAGCATCGCCCGCGCCCAGGAGATCGTCTGGGAGGAGCTACATCAGCTGAGGATCGGGCGGATCGAACCACCGGATCGGCCAAATGGACTGCCGGCCGTCGGCTCGGAGGGGTTGCACCATCTGATGGGCACGACGCGAATGTCGGACGACCCGAAATATGGCGTCGTCGATCGCAACTGCACCGTCCACGGCATCGGCAATCTGCACATCGCCAGCAGTTCGGTGTTCCCCACCGGCGGCTACGCCAATCCGACCATTACCATTTTGGCGCTGGCGCTACGCCTGGCCGACCACCTGAAAAAAGACTTCCAAGGCCAGCCCGAGTAGATCGATCATTGAAGACACGGACCGACACGTTGATTTGCATGGCGTACCGTAAGGCGTTGGCAAATCACGATTCCCGACACCGCCATGCCGTTTTGGGAAAACCCTGCATTCTCATTCGAGCCCTTATCGATGAACGCTGGTTTTCGGCAATCGGAAGAAAAAACGGCGCCGAAGCGCCGTTTTTCGTTCCATCCTCCGCCATGGATCACGCGCCAAAATTGCTGGCGACGAAATCCCAGTTGACGAGGTTCCAGAAGTTTTCGACGTACTTGGGCCGCAGGTTGCGGTAGTCGATGTAGTAGGCATGCTCCCAGACGTCGCAGGTCATCAACGGGGTAACACCCTCTTCGGTCAGCGGGCAACCGGCATTGCTGGTGTTGACGATCTCCAGCGAGCCGTCGGCCTTTTTCACCAGCCAGGTCCAGCCGGAACCGAAGTTGGTCACGCACGAGGTGGAATACTTCTCCTTGAAGTCGGCAAAGGAACCGAATGCCTCGTCGATGGCCTCGGCCAGCGCGCCGGTGGGCTCGCCGCCACCATTGGGCTTCATGCAGTTCCAGTAGAAAGTGTGATTCCACACCTGCGCGGCGTTGTTGAAGATACCGCCGGCGGGCGCCGTCCTGATGATCTCTTCGAGTGTCTTGTCCTCGAACTCGGTGCCCTTGATGAGATTGTTCAGATTGGTCACGTAGGCCTGATGGTGCTTGCCGTGGTGGTATTCGAGGGTCTCTGCGGAGATATGCGGTTGCAGTGCATCTTTCGCATAGGGAAGATCGGGCAGTTTATGCTCCATGTTCACTCCTGTGGACTTGTCTTATGTCAATGAAAAATCGAGCGGACAAGTGTATCAGAGCGGCACGGTCGATGGCGGAAATCCGCGGACGCGGTGCGGCTGTTCACAGCAGCACCCGCTCCAGCCCGTCGGCGACGGTCTGTTCGACAAAGCGCTTCTGCCAACCCTCCCCCAGTAGGTCGTTGGCCAGCTCCACCACGATGTACTCGGTCACCAGACCGGTGTCCTCACGATAGCGCTCCAACCCCTGCTGACAGGCGGGACAGCTGGTGAGCATCTTGACGTCGTCGCCATCGACCCGCTCCCGTCCGGTGAAGGCGCGAATGCCTTTCTTGAGCTCATCGAGCTTGCGGAAGCGCACCTGGGTGGCGATATCGGGCCGGCTGACGGCGAAAGTGCCCGCCTCGCCGCAGCAACGGTCGGACAAGCGAACGTCGGCACCGAGCAGGCGCCGGCCCACCTCGACCCCGTCGTAGTGTTTCATCGGCGTATGGCACGGCTCGTGGTAGAGGTATTGCCGCCCTTTCAGGCCACTGGTGGTCACGCCCTTCTCCAGCAGGTATTCATGGATGTCGATGAGGCGGCAGCCGGGGAAGATGCGCTCGAACTCATAGCCGAGCAGCTGATCCATGCAGGTGCCGCAAGAGACCATGACGGTCTTGATGTCCATGTAGTTGAGCGTATTGGCGATACGATGGAACAACACCCGGTTTTCAGTGGAGATGGCCTTGCCGCGGGCCAGGTCGCCCCCGGCATTCTGCGGATAGCCACAGCAGAGGTAACCAGGCGGCAACACCACTTCGGCCCCTAGGTGGGTAGCCATTGCCAGCGTCGCCAGCCCCACCTGGCTGAACAGCCGTTCGGAGCCACAGCCGGGGAAATAGAAGACCGCTTCACCACTGCCCGGCCGCGTTCCCGGCTTGCGCAGTATCGGGACGGTCTTGTCGTCCTCGACACCAAGCAATGCCCGCATCGTCTTGCTCGGCAGCGACGGCGGCATCGGCTTGCGGACGAATTCGACGATCTGCGCCTTGACCGGCGGCTTGCCGGTGGTGGCCTGCGGCCGTTCTTCCGGCCTGACCAGGCCGGCGGCACTGAACAAGCGGTGCCCCAGCCGTTGTGACTTGTAACCCCACTCGACGACGGCCTTGCGCATCAGGCGGATGCTGCGCGGATCCTTGATGTTGAGGAAGGCCATCGACAATGCCGTCATCGCTTTGGGGTGACGCTTGCCGCGCGCCTTGAGGATGGCGCGCATCTTCACCGTCACGTCACCGAAATCGATATTGACCGGGCAGGGCTTGAGACAACGATGGCAGATGGTGCAGTGGTCGGCAATGTCGTTCATCTCCTCGAAGTGCTGCAACGAAACGCCGCGCCGTGTCTGCTCCTCGTAGAGAAACGCCTCGATCATCAGCCCGGTGGCAAGAATCTTGTTGCGTGGGGAATAGAGCAGATTGGCCCGTGGCACATGGGTGGTGCAGACCGGTTTGCATTTGCCGCAGCGCAGGCAGTGCTTGATATCGTCGTTGAGGTCACCCAACTCGCTGTCTTCGAGGATCAAGGCCTCCTGCTGGACCAGCTGCAGCGACGGCGTATAGGCGTTGTCGAGCCCGCTGCCGGGCAGCAGTTTGCCACGATTGAAGTGGCCGTCCGGGTCGACCTTCTGCTTGTACTGCTGGAAACGCCGGATGCTCTCTGCATCGAGGTATTTGAATTTGGTCAGACCGATGCCGTGCTCGCCAGAGATGACACCATCGAGCCGCTGCGCCAGGGCCATGATCTGATCGACGATGCGATCGGCCTCCTGCAACATCTGGTAGTTGTCGGAGTGAACCGGGATGTTGGTGTGGACGTTGCCATCGCCCGCATGCATGTGCAGCGCCACAAACAGCCGGCTGGCGCGAATCCGGGCATGGATCCGGTCCAGCTCGGCCCGCAGGTGGCGGAAGTCCCGCCCGGCAAAAATGGTCTTGAGCGTCTCCTCCACCGAACGGCGATAGGAGATCCGCAGGCTGCGGCGAAGCAGCAGATCGATGATGCGGTCACCGGGACGCAGATCCTCCCGGGCACGCTCGTCGAGCAGATCGAGTGCCTTCTCCGCCGGCGCCTCGCGGGACTCGAGAATCTCCCGCCACAACGCTGCGACCGCATGAAGGTGGTTGAGCGCGGCCTCGACCTTGAGGTGGATCTGCGCCTCGCGCTCGGCACTCTCCTCGACACGTCCGGCACCACGCAATTCGGCCGGCTCCCCTTGCAGATACTCCACCACGGCCGTGATGATCCGAAGCTTGTTCTGCATCGACTGTTCGATATTGATGCGCTCGATACCCTCGCTGTAGGCGGCGAGGTTGTGCAGCGGGATGACCACATCCTCGTTGATCTTGAAGGCATTGGTATGGGCGGCAATGGCGGCAGTACGGGCACGATCGAGCCAGAACTGGCGTCGCGCCTCGGGACTGGCGGCAATGAAACCCACGCCGTGACGCGCCGCCGCCAGCGATACCACCAGTTGCGCGGCAGCCTCGACCTCCGCCTCCTCATCCCCGACCACATCGGCAATCAAGACCATCTTGGGCAGGTTGACGGCGGCCCCTTTGGGGGTATAGCGAACCGCCTTGATGTAGCGCTCATCGAGATGTTCGAGCCCGGCCAGCGTCACCTTGTCGTCTGCTTCGAGCGTATCGATGATCTCGACGATGGCCGGTACCGCTTCGTGCAGGTCACTACCGTAGAATTCGAGACAGACCGTGCGGGTGAACGCCGGCATTCGGTGGAGCACGAAGACACCGGAGGTGATAAGGCCATCGCATCCCTCTTTCTGGATGCCGGGCAGGCCACCGAGAAACTTGTCGGTCACATCCTTGCCGAGGCCGGTCTTGCGAAACATCGTTCCGGGAAACGAGAGTATCTCCGGCGCCCCCTTCGGCGTCTTGCCGTCGGCGGCATAGCGGCAGACACGAAAGCGCACCGTCTCCTGCTTGTGAATCTTGCCGAGATTGTGCTCCAGCCGCTCCACCTCCAGCCAGTCGCCATCGGGGGTCACCATCCGCCAGGAGAGCAGATTGTCCAGCGTGGTACCCCAGAGCACCGCCTTCTTGCCGCCGGCATTCATGGCGATGTTGCCACCGATCGTCGATGCGTCCTGCGAAGTGGGATCGACGGCAAAGACATAGCCCGCCTCGGCGGCACGCTCGCTGACGCGCTTGGTCACAACGCCGGCACCGGCACGAATCGTGGCCACGGGCGCCTCGACACCATCGATCCGGCGTACCAGCACATCACCCAACTGCTCCAGTTTTTCGGTATTGATGACGACGCTGTCCGGTACCAACGGAATCGCACCGCCGGTGTACCCCGTGCCACCACCCCGTGGAATGATCGTCAGCCCCAGCTCGATGCAGCTCTGCACGAGACCGGCGATCTCGGCCTCGGAATCGGGCGTCAGCACCACCAACGGCAATTCGACCCGCCAGTCGGTCGCATCGGTGACATGGGCGACCCGGGCCAATCCACCGAAGTCGATGTTGTCCCGACGGGTATGCCTGAGAAAGGCCTTGAGCGCTTTTCTGCGCAGTTCGAGCTGGCGCGGAAACCAGGCGGAAAACGCATCGACCGCCTGACAGGCACGGGCCGCCAGATCGAGCGCCTGCGCATTACCATCGGCCCGAGCTTCGATCTGCCGCAAGCGGTGGCGCATCGCTTCGATCAGGGCGACGAGCCGCTTGGGTGTCTCCAGCAGATCACTCTGGATATAGGGGTTTCGAGTCACCACCCAGAGATCCCCGAGCACCTCCAGCAACATGCGCGCGGAGATGCCGGTGCGCCGGACACCTCGCAACCGCTCGATGACCTCCCAGGCATCCTCGCCAAGCAGGCGGATCACGATCTCCCGGTCGGAGAAAGAGGTGTAGTTGTAAGGAATCTCCCGGATTCTCGGGCTGGACACAGCGGCTGACATGGCGATCAGGCAGGGTGATTTCGGGGCGCCATCATAGCACTGGCCATCGCCAAACCGAATGGACAATACCGATGGCAAAAAAAACGCGGCCCGAAGGCCGCGCTCTTTCGCCTGACGGCATTGCCCGTTGCGATGCGGCGATCAGAATTCGCCCGTCGCCCCAGCCACCATGATGTCCAGCATGGCCTGGTTCACACGAATGGCCGTTTCGACCACCTCCGGCGCCAACAGCTTGCTGTCGATGAGCATATCGAGGTTGAGCATCATCAGCGCAAGCTTGCCCTCTTTGTCCTCGACGATGGCGATCCGGCACGGCATGTAGCTGGCGAAGATCGGATTGCTCATGATCATCGTACGCGCATCCATCGGATCACAGAACTGCAGAATGGTCAGGTAGGGTGTTTCGACCCCCCGGGCTTCGAGCTCTTTCGAGACGAACTGCTGTCCCACCATCTTGAGGTTGATTTCAGCCGCTTTCGACATCATTGCATCGATCGCATCTTGCGCCGTGACGCCCTCTTTCAGCGCCATTCGCGCAACCGTCTGACTGATATCGGTGATCTGCAGCCCCTTCGATCCCTTCGGTGCAGCCTCATGCGCCTTGGCAACGGCAATGGCACTGACCTGTGGCACATAGACGGTCGCACCTTCGACGAACCGGGCATTGTCCAGCGTGGCGATATAGGCCAGAACGTCCCGGATCTCATCATCACTGTAATCGTCGAACGTCTCGTCTTCCGGATCGTTCGCATGCTCTCTCTTCTTCGATTTGAACAGCCGGATCGACGCCTCGATATAATCCAGGTGCTGGCCAGCGATCGGAGGGGCCTCCTTCTTGGGCTTGCCAAACCCGTCCCTGGCATGGCAAGTCTTGCAATCCCCCTTGTAGATCTTTTTCCCCTTCTTCGGATCGCCATCCTTCGCCTTGATATCGAACTGGGAATCCTTGGAGACATCGATGCGCGACAGGTAATCGGCAATCGCCTCGATGTCCTCATCCGACATATCCTTGATACCGGAGGTGGTATCCATCAGCAGGTTGCTGCGCCTGCCTTCCCGATAATCGGTAATCGCCTTGATGAGATACTCCTTCGGTAGTCCAGCAAGCCGAGGCGAAATGCCACCTGGCGTCCCCTGCCCATACTTGCCGTGACATAGCGCACAGTTCTTGTTGATTTCTTTGCCACGAGCCAGATCACGAGCCAGTAGCTGATTGGGCAACAACA
Source organism: uncultured Thiotrichales bacterium (assembly GCA_964614535.1). Classification (GTDB taxonomy): domain Bacteria; phylum Pseudomonadota; class Gammaproteobacteria; order UWMA-0217; family UWMA-0217; genus JALSHZ01. Next base: position 8,116 of record CAZTOZ010000021.1, read on the forward strand.
ATGTCATACACGCCATTGCCAATATAAACAGTCTTGTCATCGAGTGCCTCCAAGGATAGATACTTCAATATCAGTGCCCAGGCGCGCCGCGCCTGAGGCACAAACTCCACAGGCCAACGACACCCTTTTCCATTCCCCCTTTCCAGACGAGCCGAAGCGGCCCGACGAAGGGCGCTTGGCGCGAAAAACGGGGAAACACGAGTCTCCGATAGGATCATTTCCGAGGCCGGCCAGTCAATTGCATCCATGACCAACCGGGCAAAAAACGAGCTGACACCCGGAAAAACGGGAGAACACAGGAAAAAATCCCGGCCCTGAAAAGAATTTCATCCCCTGATGACGCACCGCTGGAGAAACCTCGACTGGGTAATCACTCCATTGATGACTGCCTCGATGACGGCAATAAAGGAAATATTCGGCGGCGCTGGTTTTTCAATGACTTGGGCAAATTGAAAACGGTAACGAGTCATAGTCGAATCGAATCTGGTATATACCAAAGTCAAGCGGCGTTCCTGCTGTCCTCGGTTTCCCTGCGCTCATGCCGGTTTTCTCCTGGCAAACTGGTCGCATGGGCATGCAAAAGCAGGTCACCCAACAACACACCTATAAAAAAAGCCCCCACAGGATTACCTGCGGGGGCTTTGATTCAAAGCCTGGCGGTGACCTACTTTCGCATGGGGAGACCCCACACTATCATCGGCGCTAAGTCGTTTCACTTCCGAGTTCGGGATGGGTTCGGGTGGTTC
>CAZTOZ010000022.1:0-73614 GCA_964614535.1 uncultured Thiotrichales bacterium
CGATCGGCCACGGAAGGCCGATCGAGGTCTGGGCCGCGGGATGCGGCTTCAGACCGACCCCGGAAGGCGGGCCCGGCGGCGGAAGAAAGCGCGTGGGGGGCGTCTTTTTTGCGTTGCGTTTTTTCGACGAGGAAAAAATGCGACTCGCGCCTGTTATGGGCGGAAAAAACGAATGTCGTGATCGACGAGGCGCGAAAGCGGGACCACCGGCCATGCCACGAAGCCGCAAGATGTTGGGCACGCTTCGCTTTGCCCAACCTACGGCTACGACACCTCATCATCGCGAGCGGAGCGTGGCGATCTCCTGACGACGGTGCTCCGTTCCGGGAGATTGCTTCACTGGCGCTCGCAATGACGGGGGATGTCGTTGCGAGGAGCGACAGCGACGCGGCAACCTTCTGCTACGAAGAACCCCCTCCTCACAACCTGTCGGGCCGAACGTTCCCTGATAACATCGGCGCCGCTTCTCCCGCAAACCGGTGACCCCATGACGAGCGAACACCCCGACTGGCTTGCCTTCGACCGCGATCACGTCTGGCACCCCTATGCCGCCGTTCACGCCGACACCCCCACCTGGCCCGTCGTCGATGCCGAGGCGGCCCGCATCCGGCTCGCCGACGGCCGATGGCTGATCGACGGGATGGCATCGTGGTGGTCGGTGATCCACGGCTACCGCCACCCGGTACTGGACGCAGCGCTACAACGACAGATGGGTCGTTTCGCCCATGTGATGTTCGGTGGGCTGAGCCATGAACCAGCGGCGCGGTTGGCCGCGCGGCTGCTCGAGATCACACCCGCCGGGCTCGACCACGTCTTCTTCGCCGACGCCGGGTCGGTGGCGGTGGAGGTGGCGTTGAAAATGGCGATCCAGTGCTGGGAAGGCCGTGGGCAACCCCGGCGCAAGCGTTTTCTGACGATCCGCAACGGCTACCACGGCGACACCTTTGGTGCGATGAGTGTCTGCGATCCAGACAACGGCATGCACAGCCTGTTCACCGGCTTTCTGCCACAGCAGCTGTTCGCGCCGGCACCACCGCAGCGCCACGAAAACGACGACGGCAGCGCGCTGGCGGCTTTCGAGTCGCTGTTGCGGCGCCACCACGACGAGATCGCCGCCGTCATTCTCGAGCCCATCGTCCAGGGCGCCGGCGGGATGCGTATCTACCGGCCGGACTATCTGGCCGCCGTGGCCGCGCTGTGCCGCCAGCACGAGGTGCTGCTGATCCTCGACGAGATCGCCACCGGCTTCGGCCGTACCGGCTCGCTGTTCGCCTGCGAGCAGGCCGACGTCGAACCGGACATCCTCTGTCTCGGCAAGGCGCTGACCGGCGGCTACATGACGCTGGCGGCGACGCTGGTGCGTGACGACATCGCCCGCGACATCTGCCGCGGCGCGGCCGGCGCCCTGATGCACGGCCCCACCTTCATGGCCAACCCGCTGGCCTGCTCGGTGGCGCTGGCGAGCATCGATCTGTTGCTGGCGCAGCCCTGGCGCGAACGGATCCTGGCCATGGAACGGCGGCTCGAAACGGGCCTCGCCCCCTGCCGCCGGCTGTCGATCGTCCGTGACGTGCGCGTGATCGGCGGCATCGGCGTCGTCGAACTGCACGGCGAGACCCTGCCCGACGGGTTGCAACGAATGCTGGTGGAGGCCGGCGTCTGGGTACGCCCGTTCCGTAATCTCGTCTACGTCATGCCCCCCTATGTGATCCACGAGGGCGAACTCGACGTATTGACCTCAGCCATCGAGCAGGTGCTGGCCGCCTGCGACCAACGACAACGAGAGGATCCCGCCAGATGAAGAGACTGCCTCACACCATCCCGACCATCGCTACCATCCTATTGCTCTGGGGAGGCCCGGCAACGGCCGAAAAACGCCTCAAGGTCGGCATCACCCCGGAGATCGGCAAGGTGGAGTTCACGATCGACGGCAAGCAGCACGTCATCCAGCGCAACCAGAACACCCGGGCGACGGTCGATCCCCGCTTTGCCAAGACCTCGCGCCCCTGCCCGCCGTTCTGCATCCAGCCGATGCGACTGGCGCCGGGCGTCGAGACCATCGGCGAGCTGGAGCTCATCGACTACCTCGAGCGTCAGGCCGCCGGCGAGAACATTCTCGTCATCGACTCGCGGACGAAGAACTGGGTGGCCCAGGGCACCATTCCCGGCTCGACCAACATTCCGTGGACCGAAATCAACCCGAAAACCGGCGCCACCACCGAGGGCATCATCGGGATACTCACCGAACGATTCGGGGTCGGGCTGGCCAACGGCGCCGACGCCTTCGATGTCGACGAGGCCATCGTCGCCGGCGACACCCGCCAGGTGTTCGACTTCAGCAACGCCAAGACCCTGGTGCTGTTCTGCAACGGCATGTGGTGCGGGCAATCCCCCAACAACATCATGAACCTGTTGAAGTTCGGCTACCCGGCGGAGAAGCTCAAATGGTACCGCGGCGGCATGCAGGACTGGGCCATTCTCGGCCTCTCGACCGAGTAGCGCGACGGCGACACACCGGGAAGCACGACCGACCGGGGACGATCGGCGCCGGGAGTTGATACAAGACAAGGTTGGCGCGACCAAGGCGGGCTATGCTGCGCCGGAGTCGTCCGTCGCAGGAGCACCACCATGCCCGCAGAACCCAATACCGAAGTTCTCCACGGCCGCAATCCGGGCAACCGCCTGCTGATCTGGGTACTGGCCACTCGTCCCGCCTTCCTCACCGCCTCCGTGTTGCCGGTACTGACCGGCATCGCCTGGGCATGGCAGGCACGCGGCGGCCAGATCCCGCTCGGGCTGTCGCTGCTGGCCATTGCCGGCATCATCGTCATCCACGCCGGCGCCAATGTGCTCAACGACTACTTCGACGCCAGAAACGGCAGCGACGATGCCAACGACGGCCGCATCTTCCCGTTCACCGGTGGCAGCCGCTTCATCCAGAACGGCGTGCTGACCACGGAACAGACCGGTCAGCTGGGGGTGACACTGCTGGCCATCGGCGCCCTGATCGGCCTCTGGCTGGTCACCAAGGCCGGCTGGCCGCTGCTGCTGATCGGGCTGGCTGGCGCGGCCATCGCGGTCTTCTACTCTGCCCCTCCCTGCCTGGCCTGCCACGGGCTCGGGGATCTGGCCATCGCCATCGACTTCGGCCTGCTGCCGGTGGCCGGCACCGTGCTGCTGCTGACCGGCGAACTGCCAGCAGCGGCCTGGTGGCTCGGTGCCATCATCGGCTGCTACGCCGCGGCCATCCTCTGGATCAACTCGATTCCCGATATCGAGGCGGACCGGGGCGCCGGCAAGATGACGCTGCCAGCACGCCTCGGCGCAAAGCGCGCGGCGCCACTGCTGGCGCTGTTCTTTGCCACGGGCGCCATCCTGCTGTTGCTGGCGCCGCTGCCGGCTGGCGCCAAGCTGGCGCTGCTCGGCCTGATCCCCGGCGCAATGGCGGTGCGAAACGCCATGGCGGGCAATATCGCCGATGCCATTCCGTTGACATTGATGACCCACGCGCTGGTGGGCGTGGCGTTGGTGATCGGCCTGGCCTGGGGCTAGGCGAGCCTCAGAGGCCGGCCTCGGCCGCCTCCAGCGCCTCCTGCTGCGCCAGCCAGCGCGTCTCCAGGGCATCGATGGCACTGTCCAGCGCGGCCTTTTCCTGTAACAGCGCCTTGAGTGTCTCCTTGGCCGCCGGGTCGTAGACGGCCGGCTCCGCCAGTTGCGCCTCGATCTCCCGCTGCCGCGTCTGCAACGGCTCCAGTTCGGCTTCGATCTTCCTGATCTCGTTGCTGATCGGTTGCAGCCGCTGGCGTCTCTCCGCCGCTTCGCGCCGCTGCGCCTTGCGATCGTTCTTCTTCGCCACAGGGGGCGGTTCAGCTCCGTCGTCGGCCAGCGCCGCCTCCCGCTGGGCGAGATGGCGGCGGTAGTCGTCGAGATCACCGTCGAACCGTTCGCAACGGCCGTCATGGACGAAGTGGAGCACATCGGTACAACTGCGCAGCAGGTGACGGTCGTGGGAGACGATCACCATCGCCCCCTCGTAACCCTGCAGCGCCATCGTCAGCGCATGGCGCATCTCCAGGTCGAGGTGGTTGGTGGGCTCGTCGAGCAGCAGCAGATTGGGCCGCTGCCAGACCAGCATCGCGAGCACCAGGCGGGATTTCTCGCCGCCGGAGAAAGGCGCCACCGGTTCATCGACACGGTCACCGTGGAAACCGAAGCCACCGAGATGGTTGCGCAGCGCCTGCTCGGTGGCTTTCGGGTCGAGACGCTGAAAGTGCAGCAACGCCGATGCCGCCGGGTCGAGCCGCTCCAGCTGGTGCTGGGCGAAGTAACCGATCCGCAGACCGCTACCACGGGCGAGCTTCCCCGCCATCGGTGTCAGCTCCCCGGCCAGCAGCTTGATCAGCGTCGATTTGCCAGCGCCGTTCGGACCGATCAGACCGATCCGCGCGCCACGCCGAATCGACAACGTCACGTCGCGCAGCAGTGGCTCGGCGCCGTGGCCGACGGCGACGCCGTCGAGCTCGAGCAACGGATCACCGCAACGGTCGATCGGCGGAAAACGAAACCGAAACGGCGCATCCACATGGGCAGCGGCGATCAGCTCCATCCGTTCCAGTGTCTTGATCCGCGACTGCGCCTGCCGCGCCTTGGTGGCTTTGGCGCGGAAACGCTCGACGAAGGCCTGGAGACGGGCGATCTCCTGCCGTTGCCGTTCGTGCGCGGCCTGCTGCTGGGCGAGGCGGGCGGCGCGCTGGCGCTCGAAATCGCTGTAGTTGCCGGCGTAGCGGGTGATGCTCTGCTGCTCGATATGGAGAACGACATCGACCACGCCATCGAGGAACTCACGATCGTGGGAGATCAGCAGCAACGTGCCACGGTAACGCCGCAGCCACTGCTCCAGCCAGATCACCGCATCGATGTCGAGATGGTTGGTCGGCTCGTCGAGCAGCAGCAGATCGGAGCGGCACATCAGCGCCTGCGCCAGATTGAGCCGCATCCGCCAGCCACCGGAGAAGGCCGTCACCGGCTGGTCGAGCTGGTCGGCGGCAAAACCCAGCCCATGCAGCAACCGGGCTGCGCGATGGCGGGCGGTGTAACCATCGATGGCCTCGTAGCGCGCATGGAGCGCGGCCAGCGCCTCGCCGTCGGTCTCGGCCATCCGCCGCTCCAGCGCCCGCAGCGGCCGGTCTCCGTCGATGACATAGTCGATGGCCGCTTGCGCCACCGCTGGCGTCTCCTGGCGCACATGGGCGATCTCGATCTCCGGCGGCATCGTCAGCTCGCCGCCATCGGCGACGATCTCGCCCAGCAGCAGGCTGAAAAGGCTGGATTTTCCGCTGCCGTTGGCGCCGGTCAGGCCGATCCGCTGGCCCGGATGGAGCTGCAGATCGACCCCGTGGAAAAGCGGCTTGCTCCCCCGTTGCAGGCTGATATTCTTCAACGCGATCATGACGCGCAGTGTACCCCAACAGACCGGCTATATCGGCCGCTTCGCTCCGTCGCCCACCGGCCCGCTGCATCTCGGCTCGCTGGTGGCGGCGGTCGGCGGCTGGCTGCGGGCTCGTCAGATGGACGGGCGCTGGCTGTTGCGGATCGAGGACATCGACCCGCCCCGGGAGCCGCCCGGCGCGGCCGACGCGATACTGCGCACCCTGGAACGGCATGGCCTGTGGTGGGACGGCGAGCCACTGTGGCAACACGACCGCCACGACGCCTACGCCGGGGCGCTGACGCGGCTGGTCGAGGCCGGCCACGCCTACCCCTGCTACTGCTCGCGGCGGCAGATCGCCGACGAGGGCCGGCGCGGCCCGCTGGGGCTGATCTACACCGGCCACTGCCGCCGCCACGACGACCGCCGCGGCACCAAACCGCCCGCCTGGCGGGTCGTCACCGACGACGAACCGATCGGCTTCGACGACCTGCGCTGCGGTCACCATGAACAGCGGCTGGCGTCGGCACTGGGCGATTTCGTCGTCAAGCGCGCCGACGGCTACTGGGCGTACCAGCTCGCCGTCGTCGTCGACGATGCGGCCCAGGGGGTCAGCGAGGTGGTGCGCGGCGAGGATCTGCTCGACAACACGCCGCGCCAGATCCACCTGCAACGGCTGCTGGGCCTGCCGACACCAGGCTATCTCCACCTGCCGCTGGTGACCAATGCACTCGGACAGAAACTGTCGAAGCAGACCTTCGCCAAAGCACTGGATCCGGCCAGGGCGGGCGACAACCTGATCGAGGCGCTCTCCCATCTCGGCATCCATCTGCCGGGGACGCTACGCCTAGCGCCACCAACCGAGATTCTCGCCACGGCGCTGGCGCAGGTTCGCCATCCCACTTGGCGCTGGAGCGCCCCCGCCACGGCGCTGCGCTTTTGAACCAGCGCGACGATGGCATCAGCTGGCTCGTCGATGCCAGCATCTATGTCTTCCGCAGCTGGTATCTGCTGCCGGAGGGCCTCACCGGCCGCGACGGCCAGCCGGTCAACGCCGTCCATGGCTTCATCGACTTCGTTTACACGCTGTTGCACAACGAAGCACCGACGCAGATCGGCTTTGCCTTCGACCAGAGCCTTGGCCAAAGCTGGCGCAAGAAGATACATCCCGGCTACAAAGCCAACCGCGAGCCGGCCCCGGAAGCTCTCAAGCGCCAGTTCCACGACTGCCGGCGGTTCATCGCCGCCCTCGGGATCCGGCACGCGGCCAGCGACCGGCACGAAGCGGACGACATCATCGGCACCTGGGCGGCGCGGGCGCGCGACGCCGGCCGCCGGGTACACATCGTCACCGGCGACAAGGATCTGGCCCAGCTCATCGGCCCCGGTGACCTGTGGTGGGAATACGGCAGGAACATCCGCCGCAACGCCGCCGCCATCGAAAGACACTACGGCGCCCGCCCGGATCAGATCGCCGATCTGCTGGCCATCGCCGGCGACGCCAGCGACAACATCCCCGGCGTGCCCGGCATCGGCATGGCCACGGCGGTGAAGCTGCTGAAACGGTTCGACAACATCGACAACCTGCTGTCACGCACGCCGGAGATCGGCCGGGCCAAACTGCGCGGTGCCCGACGGCTGCAACATCTGATCGAGGAGCACCGCGAAGCCATACTGCTGTCGCGGCGGCTGACCGGCATCGTCTGCGACATCGACGAGGCAGAGGTGACGCCGCCACTGACCCGCGGCGACGTGGACGAACCGGCGCTGACCGCTCTCTTCGATGAACTTGCGCTCCCACCGGCACGCCGGCAACGGTGGCTGAAGTAACCGCCCCACCGAGACACCGGACGCCGAACCCGCCGCCTCCCCAACGGGGTGGTGGCCGCAGATTCCCGGCTAACGCAACGACAACTGTCCCAGGAGCAGCAGGGCGGAGCCCACCAGCCCGCCAACCGGCACCCAGGCGGGATAGGTACGGATCCCCGCCGGCGCCGGTCGCCGGCGGATTCGCAACAGCGCGGCGTTGACCAGCATGAAGATCGCCAGAATCAGGAAGCTGGTGCCCTCGGCCAGCCGCACCAGCGGAAAACCCAGCGCCAACGCGGTGACGACGCCCCCCGCCAGCAGCGTCGCCACCACCGGCGTATGGGTGCGCGGGCTGACGCGGGCGAGCCAGGCCGGCAGCCAGCCCCGGCGCGCCATCCCGTAGAACACCCGAGACGCCATGATGATCTGGATCAACGCGCCGTTGACGACGGCAAACATCGCGATCACCGTGATCACGACCGGCTCCGAGCCGGTCGCGTGGCGATAGACCTCGGCAAGCGGCGCATCGCTGGCGGCCAACGCCGCCGGACTCAGGGTGGCCACCGCCACCAGCGCGACACAGCCATAGAGCAGCAGCGCCGCGCCAATGGCAAAGAGAATCGCACGCGGCATGTTGCGCCGCGGATTCTTCACTTCCTCGGCCACATTGACCATGTCCTCGAACCCGAGAAAGGCGTAGAACGCGAGGAAGGCACCGAGAAGAATCCCGACCCACGGCGCCGCCGTCGTCAGCGGGGGCGCGGCCGCGGCCAGCGCCGGCAGATTCTCCAACCGGGGCAGCCCGACGCCGATGATCAGCAGCAGGCCGGCCAGCTCGGCCAGCGTAAAGAGCGCCGCCACCTTGACCGATTCGGCGATGCCATGGATGGCCAACGCCGTCAGCGCCGCCAGCAACAGCAGGATGAAGAGCGCCGGCGGCCACGGCAGAAACACCTCGGCATAGCCGGCAAAACCGCGGGCGAGCGTCGCCGCCGACAACATGCCGGCCAGGGCAATGACGATGCCCACCACCAGCGACAACCAGCGAATGCCGAAGCCCTCATGGACGTAGACCGCGACACCCGCGGCCACCGGAAAGCGGGCCGAGAGTTCGGCATAGGTCAACGCGGTGAAACCCGCCACGACGGCGGCAACGAGAAAAGAGAGCGGAGCATAGTAACCGGCTTGGGCGGCCACCTGCCCGACCAGCACATAGATACCGGCCCCGAGGATGTTGCCGAGGCCGTAGAACGCCAACAACCAGAACCCAAGCCGGCGGCGCAGGCCGCCATTGCCGGAGGCCCGCTCAGTCATCTTCCGGCGGCGGATCGGAGCGGCGCCGTCGCCAGCGTTTGACCCGATAGGCCGCGATCGAGGGAACGATGCGGTCGTAGGGGATGTCGGCGAGACTGCCGTGGCGCGCGATACAGGCTTCGATGACGGCGTCGATATCGGCAATGGTCTCCGACGCCTCTGACCGGGAGTCGTCGCACAGCCCGCGCAATCCCCGCAATCCGCCGATCTGCACCCGGATCTCCTTGTTGTGGGGCAGCGGGCCATCGTCCACCGCCGGCATGCCGAGGGTGAAGCGGGCGTTGGTTCGCATCAGCGCCAGCAAGTCGCCACAGCGACGTTGCGCCACCGGGTGACTGCAGCCAAAGCCCATCCGTTCGGCCAGGCGAAAACCACGCGCCCGGCTGCACTGACAACTGCGCGTCAACAGCGCCTTTTCGAACACGCAGCGGGTGCTGTTGAGGCGGTTGTAGGCATCGCGAAATTCGTTCTCATCGACCACGCCGGGCTACTTCTCCCACTCCTGCAGAATCGGTTTCTCCCGTTTCTCCAGCAACGTCTCCTCGGCGGCCAGGGCGTTTTCGGCGAGGATCATCTTGATCTGGACCGCGCTCTCGGCGGTGAGGTTCTCCTCGATGCGCCTCTCCTTGGCAAAGTTCTTCGCATCACGATATTTCTCGAACTCCCCCAGCTGTTCGAGGTTCTTGATCAGCTCCGTCGGACCGGGGGAAATGCGGTATACGAAATAGGGCATGGTCGAAAACCTCCTCACTGTGAACATTGACGGTCGGACCGTCGAAGAACCGTCGGCACATCACCCGACCACCGGCATGACGCCAACTCTATCACCCCGTCCCACCGGCGCACCACGCCCGGAGGCCGGCTGGGGGTTTTTTGGAGATTACCCCACCCTGCCCTACAATGCGCCATTCCCACTGCAGAGATCCGATGTCCGATGAGCGATGACAACAAAGCCATCGTCGTGGAAGCACCCGACCACGACGACCGGCTGGAATACGAAAAAAACCTGCGTGACGCCATCAGCCGGCTCGAAGCGCTGCCGCCGACCGCGGGCCCGGTGGAAAAGGCGCGTATCGATCTGGACATCGCCCAGGCACGCACCGGCCTCGGCGAGACCGCCCGCGCCTGGGCGCTGGCCCGCGAAGCCTTCGACGTCTTCATGGCAGCGGAGGCCTGGCAGGATGCCATCGAGGCCTGCGAGGTGATGTACAACACCGGCGAACCGGCCGCCGTCATCGCGCTGGCCCACGGCATCTGGCTCAGCGTCACCTATCCGGTCGATCCCCAGACCACCATCACGATGATGAACTATTTCATCGACGACACCCCCGACAACTCCGACGGCGCCGCCGTTGCCGCCGCCGTCGCCCACTACATCGCCGGAATCCGCGCCCCCGACGACCAGTACGAGAGCCTCTCGTTCCTCACCCGGAACATGATCGTCCGCGTGGCCGAACGCCACGGCAACGTCAAGTCGCAGCAGGAGCTGGACATGTGGATGATGAAGCTCGAACTCAACGACCCGGCGGTTTTCATACCGCGGATGGGGCGCGTGCTCGACATCATCGTCATGGACCAGTGGTGGATCGACCGCGATGCACTGCGGGCCAAACTGCCGGAGGCTTGACGAGCACCGCCGCCGAGACGCCGCCAGAGCGGAAAACCATCACCGCCCCGGTGTGGAGAACCGATGAAACCCGACCCGACGACCCAGGCCCTCGACAAACTTCCGCCGATCCTGAAAAAAGGCCTGGAACGGAATCTCTGCACCTGCAACGAGGTGCCGAAGATGAAGATCATCGAGGCCATCGCCAATGGTGCGACGACGCTCGAGGCCGTCAGGGCCCAGACCTATGCCACCGATGGGATCGGCTGCTGCACGCAGCAGGTGAAACGGCTGATCGAGTGTATCTGCGAGGAAGGCGATGGCGGAGACCCGCCACCGTCAGAGTGAGTCGGGCCCCATGTGGGCGATGCCTTCGGCCTCGTTCTCCTCGTCGTAGCGGACGAGGGGCTGCCATTTGACTTTCTTCAGCTCCCAGACACAACGCTCCTTGTCGAAAACGCTGTTGACGAAGCACTTCCAGTTGTCGTCATCGAGGCTGGGGCGGTCGGCGCGATAGTAGTATCCGGGGTAGCGGGTCTCCTCCCTGAACTGGATGTGCTTCATGTGCGCCCAGGCGGCCAGCAGGCGGTGTCGGTTCTCCCAGGCACGCAGCAGTTCGTGCAGATTTCTTGCGCACAATCTCTCGGCGTCCTCGCGCAACAGCATCAGCTTGTGTTCGGCGATCTCCAGCATCTTTGCATTGGTCTGGTAGCTGGTAGAGGTACCGGCCACGTATTCGTCCATGATTTTCTGCAGCCGGTGCTGGAACATCTCGGGGCTGATGTAGTGGGGGTTGACCTCGCTGTCGGTGGTGTAGTCCCGGTGTTCCAGATAGGTCTTCACCGGCCCATAGAGTTCGGCGACGATCTCGTCGACGCTCGACTCCAGCACCGGCTCGGCATCGGCATGGTCGATGACGTAGCGGACCATCGCCTTGGCCGCGATACGTCCTTCGGTGAACGAGCCGGAGCTGAACTTGTGGCCCGAGGCGCCGACGCCGTCGCCGGCGGTGAAGAGCCCGCCGACGGTGCTCATCCGGTTGTAGCCCCAGTGGTAGTGGTCGGGCGTGCCGGGCAGGTCTTCCGGGCCGGAGACCCAGATGCCGGCGCAGCCGGCATGGGAGCCGAGAAGATAGGGCTCGGTGGGCATCAGCTCGGACATCTCCTCTCCCGGCTCGATGTTCTCACCCGCCCAGAGGCCACACTGCGAAACGGTCATGTGGAGGAAATCCTCCCAAGCCTCGGCTTCGAGGCGCTTGACCTCTTTCGGATCCATGTCCCGGGCCAGATTGGCGATGGCCGAGGCGGTGTCGATGAAGATCGGCCCGCGCCCTTCCCGCAGCTCCTTGAGCATCAGGTGATTGCGCAGGCAGGTGCCCATCTTCTTGTCCCGGGCATAGACATGGGCGCCGATCTCCCGCAGATCGTCGATATTCGCCTCGAGATAGTTTTCCCCCGCCGCATTGAACGATCTCGCCTTGAACAGCAGGAACCAGGCACCCACCGGCCCGTAGCCATCCTTGAAGCGCACCGGCACGAAGCGGTTCTCCATCATCGTCAGCTCGGCACCCACCTCGGCCGCCATGGCATAGGTGGAGCCACTGTTCCAGCTCGGGTACCAGGTCCGCCCCATGCCCTCCCCGACCGAACGCGGACGAAAGACGTTGACGGCGCCACCACAGACCAGCAGACAGGCCTTGAAACGGTAGATGACGATCTTGTCCTCCCGCACCGAGAAGCCGGCGGCACCAGCGATGCGCTTCGGATCGTTCTTGTCCTTGAGCAGCTTGACGATGAAGACGTGCTCGTCGATGTTGTCGCTGCCCAGCGCCTTCTTCGCCGCTTCGGCGACGATCGGCTTGTAGGACTCACCGTGGATCATGATCTGCCAACGCCCGGAGTGAACCGGCTTGCCCCCCTCCTTGAGGCTCTTGCCCTCGTCCCCCTCCTGCTTCCAGATGGGCAATCCCCACTTCTCGAAGTGGTGGATCGAGTCGTCGACATGCCGGCCGACGTCATAGACCAGATCCTCCCGGGTAATGCCCATCAGGTCCCCCCGGACGTGGCGCACATAGTCGGCTGGGTCGTTCTCGCCCATGTAGGTATTGATGGCGGAGAGACCTTGTGCCACGGCGCCGGAACGTTCCAGCGCCGCCTTGTCCACCAGTTTGACGCTGATCTCGTAGCCTTCGGCACTGGCCGCATCCACCCACCGCCGAATTTCGAACGCCGCGCCGCAAGCGGCCATTCCCCCGCCGATCAACAGAATGTCCACCGTTTCCTCGACGATCTCGGGATTGCCGAATCCGTATTCACTCATTCATTCTCTCCGCAAGCGGTTGTCGGCCCGGCGATCCATCGCGTCGGCACCGCCGACGGCAGCCCGTGCCGCTGCCGGCGATCACACCCCGATCGTCCCCCCGGGCCGGTTCTTCAGTCGGCGCGAAACTGGGACGGATCACCCTGCACGCTATTGCGGGTGAAGAGCACGCCATCGTCGATGAGGTCGGGCAGTTTCGCCTTCGGCTCGCCACTGTAGGGTTCCACGGCACCGGCGGGGATCGTCCGTGTCGGGTATTTGAAACGCTTCTTCTCACCATTGCGAAAACGAATGGTCCAGATGATCGACGCCTCGGCCAGCAACGGTTGGACCGATCCGCCCAACGGCACGAAATCGGCGTAGGCGCGACATTCGACCGCGTTCCGCGGACAAGCCTTGACGCAGGCATAGCATTCCCAACATTGCCCCGGTTCGCGATTGAACGCCTTGCGCACGTGACCGGCCGACGAGCGCTCCTGCTTCAGCGACATGAGATCGGTTGGGCAGATGTGTACACACAGCGGCCTGTCGAGATCCCGGCAGCCGTCGCACTTGTCAATGCGTACAAAGGTCGGCATCGCTATACCTCGTCGTGGTATTGAGTTGGGCCCGGCGCACTGTGCCGCAAAAGGTAAGCCGTGACGGCGGCAACCACAAATACACAAGTTTGTTGATTGGATAAGACAGGCTTATCGGGCCGGACCCGCAAACCGGGTGGCGGCCCCTGACACCGTCGAAACTGCGGGGCATCCTATCACGGGCGGCTGGTGGGCTCTACGAAATCGGCGCGCCGCCGGAGGCGGCGCCGGCTCGGTCGAACTCAATTGAACCAGTTGATCTCCAGCGCCGTTCTGGCGCCGATGACGACATGGTCGAGCGATTCGGGGATATAGGCCAGCCCCTTGTCGACCGGAATGCGCCCCCCCATGATCTCGGCCATCCGCTGCGGGTAACGATGGGTCACATAGGGGTTGGCGTAACCCACCGGGTAGATGGGCATGTTGGTGGCCGGGTCGTACTTGTCGGTGGCCCCGAGGGTGTGGAGCATCTCGTGGGCGATGACGAAGTTGTTGGTGCCGTTGTAGCGGCGGTCGGCGTAGGCATGCACCAGGCCGATCAGCCCCTTGGGCAACGCCAGGGAGTCGGGGATCCCGGGTTGCTGCGCCGGATCGTAGTAGACGACGAAGACACGGATGTCACCGGCGTTCCAGCCGGCATCGTGCAGCGCGGCCCAGAGCCGCAGGCGCAAGCTGTAGACGATGGTATCGACGACACTGTCGGCTGCCTCGTCGCGGCGAGGGGGGAGCGAATCGACGACCGCCTCGACACGAACCGCCACCGGTTCGTCGATGGGAATGGCGTAGTCCGATGCCTGCTGGCGCATGAAGCGGGCGATGCCGGCGAAGTCATCCTCCCGGAGCCGCTCGATGTAACGCGCCGTCCGTGGCGAGCCGTCGCCATTGACCGGATAGATGACGACGTCGAGGGTGTCGTCCCAGTCGGTGGCTTCGAGACGTTCGAAATAGGTGTTCCAGGCCACCATCACGAGAATCGCCAGCAGGATGCTTATTCTGATTTTTTTCCACATCGCCCTTTCCGACAAACGACACTGTTTGGGCGATAATAGTATGATCAGGTTCCACCGGATCGGCTCTGCTTCACAAAAGTATGTGAGCCTGTTCGGGTTTTTTGTCACGACAGACCGACAAGCGGCTGAATTCCCGATACAAATGAGTGTCAACCCCCACGATTCGATGACGACGGCGGAGCAACCGTGATGCGCGCCGCCACCCAGACGGTCAAGGTCTATGCCACGCCCCCGCAGCCCTGCAGTTATCTGGCGGGCCGGCTTGCCGCCAACGCCTTCATCGACCCAACCTTCACACCGGGCCCGGAGGCCTATCAGATACTGATCGACCAGGGCTACCGCCGCAGCGGCGAACACCTCTACCGGCCCACCTGCCCGGACTGCCACGACTGCCTCTCCTGCCGCGTTCCGACCGCCACGTTCCAGCCCAACCGTTCGCAGCGGCGCTGCTGGAGGAAGAACGCCGACCTCGACGTGACGCTGCAACCCGCCGGTTTCTCCGACGAGGCCTTCGCTCTCTACACCCGCTACCTCAATGCCCGCCATGGCGATGGTGACATGGCCAATCCGGACGAGGAGAGCTTCCGCGGCTTCCTCTGGTGCGACTGGAGCGATACCCGCTTCATCCACTTCCGCCTCGACGGCCGCCTGGTCGGCGTGGCGGTCGTCGACAGGCTGCCGCGCGGCTATTCGGCGGTCTACACCTTTTTCGATCCCGATCTGGCCAGCCGTGGCCTCGGCACCTATGCAGTACTGTGGGAGCTGGAACATGCCCGGCTGGAAGGCCTGCCATTCGTCTACCTGGGCTACTGGATCGCCGAGAGCCGTAAGATGCAGTACAAATCCCGTTTTCGGCCGCTGGAGGTGCTTGAAAATGGCGTCTGGCGACCGCACACCTCAGAATAATCATCATGGAACAATGACTTATGAGCAATTACTCACGAACTCTTCCAGCAACCATCCTCACCCTCCTGCTGTCGGCCCAGCAGGGCGCCGCGGCGGAGTGCAGCCGCGCCGACATCGACCGCTATCTCGATCAGGGGCTCTCACTGGCCAGGATCACCCGCCTCTGCGCGGAGGAGCCCCCCCCGCCAGCACCCGCCACGGCGACCGCCGATCACGGTGTCGACCCGGCCACCGCCGTCTATCTGCAGACCGCCATCGATGCCGATGAGGTCAGAATCGGCGCCGACGACATCACGCTGGTGCAGAACCGCTGCTTTCCCTACGGTGAAGAGGGGTACGGCGGCATCCAGCCCTCGGCCTGCGTGACCCGGACGGTGACCATTGCGCGCGAGGGAATGAAGATCGGCGACGTGGTCGAGGCCCGCTTTCTGATCCGCGACGGCGTCCTGATGGTCCACGGCGACATCCGCCAGACGTTCTCCGATACCGGCAAGCTCCGCCGGCGGGAACTGACGGAACTGAAGAAGCAGTACCCGGAGAGACTCGATCGATTCGACGTGCCGGTAAAGCCGAGCATGAAGCGCAAGAAGGTGGCCGAAGCACTGGAAAGGCTGGCGAAATAGCAGACGACGACCGGCGCCATCCCCCGCGCGTCACAGACAGGAACAAAAAAAGCCTCGCCGAAGCGAGGCTTTCTTCTCTGTTGGACCGATCGGACGGAGATCAGAGTTCCACGTTCAACGCCCGCAGCGTATCCATGGTCACGCCGCCACGCGCGAGCCCCTGCTTGCGCTGGAACTTGTCGATCGCGGTCAGCGTCTCGTCTCCCAGCACCCCGTCGATGGCAACGCGATAGCCGGCATCGTTGAGCGCTTTCTGGATCTTCTTCACCAGCGCCGGCGTGGTGTTGGTCTCACAGAGGATCTGACGCCACTCCAGGCGCTCGTCCCCCACCTTCACCCGCTTGGTCACTTTCTGCGTCTTGGCCGGAATCGGGATGCGCTTCTCCTCGGCCGGTTTGACCAGCTTGCGGACCCGAATCTTCTTGGTGACCGCCGGAATCTCGATCCGCTTGGTCGTCGCCGGCGTCTTCAGCACGCGCTTGGTGATGGTCTTGTAGACCGCCGGGGTCTTCTTCAGGCAGAGCTTGTTGCCCGTCGGCTTGGCCCCTTCCGGTGCCGGATCGCCCTGCTTCACCCAGGTAACCGACTCGTCCGACACCTTCACCCGCTTGGTCACCTCGGTGTACTGGGCCGGAATGACCTCACGCTTCTCCTCGGCCGGCTTGACCAGCTTGCGGACCCGAACGGTCTTGTACTCGGCCGGGATCTCCACGGTCTTGGTGGTGGCCGGCGTCTTGACGACACGCTTGGTGACGGTCTTGTACTTGGCCGGGATCTCCACCAGGCACATGATCTCGCCGGTGGCGTTGTCGATGCGCTCCTTGGCGCCGCGACCCTTCTTCCACACCGTCTTGGCCGGCTCGACGAGGATCTTTTCAGTGACGGTCTCGTAGGTGGCCGGCACCTGCACCACCTTGGTGGAGGCCTCCTTCACCATCACTTTCTCCTCGACCCACTCGTACTTGGGCGGGATGACGGTGATCTTCTCCGAGGCCTCCTTGGCCAGCACCTTCTCGGTTTCGGTGCGATAGACCGCCGGCTTGTAATACTCCAGATAGCAGTCCCCCGGTTGCGCCGTATCGGCCGGCAGGCCGGCCCCCTTGGCATAGGCGATCAGCGAGGCGCCAGCGGTCTTGACCTGGCCCTTCGGCGTGGTGAGCACCCACTGGGTCGAGGCCGGCTTGATCTCGATGCGCTCGGTCACCGTCTCATAGGTGGCCGGCACCGGCACCAGCTTGAACGAAGGCTCCTTCACCTGGACCGTCTCCTCGACCCACTCGTACTTGGGCGGGATGACCTCGATCCGTTCGGAGGGCTCGCTGATGACCACCTCCTCGGTGCGGGTTTCGTATTTGGCGGGGATGATGACCTTGGCATAACACTCGCCGGGCTTGGCATCGGGCAGTGTATCGGTGGCATCGACTCTTGCATGGACGACGCTGCTCATCGACAGCGCGGCAGCAATCAACAGACCTAGGGACTTTCTATTCATAAGGATGGATCTCAAATTGAATTTTTTACTTGAATGGTCACTGGCAAATACTAGTCAATACCGTGAGAAAGTCCACAGTATGACGTAGGCGCCGACGAGCGGTGACCAACCTGCGGCCACTGCGCCGCCGGCCCTGTCCCACCCCGACCATGATGTAATAAATCAGATAAATAAAATATCCTAAGCTAATGAAATTTCTGATCTATATCGGAACGAACACCCCGGAGGTCAAGGCCCGGCACCCGACAACCCCGGCACCGGTTCACCACTATTTCCGTGTGCCACCGCCCGCTTCCGCTGACAAATGTTTTAAAACCGACCAGTCGAACGCCGGCCCCGGATCGCTCTTGCGCCCCGGCGCGATGTCGCTGTGGCCAACGATATTGCCGGCAAGCGCCGGCCAGACGCCGATCAGACAATCGACCAGCCGGACCAGCGCCTTATATTGACGCGGGTCGTAGGGATCGTCGTCACTGCCTTCCAGCTCGACGCCGATGGAGAAGTCGTTGCAGTTCTCCCGTCCCCGCCAGCACGAGACCCCCGCATGCCAGGCGCGCTTGTGCAGCGGCACATACTGCAACAGCTCGCCATCGCGGCGAATCAGCAGATGCGCCGAGACGCAGAGATCACCGATGCCGGCAAAATAGTCGTCGGCCGCCGGATCGAGCCGGTTGCAGAAGAGATCGTCGATATAGGGGCCACCATACCGCCCGGGCGGCAGACTGATGTTGTGGATCACCAGCAGTTCGGGCGCAACACCGTCGGGACGATCGTTGAAATTGGGCGACGGACGCTGGGAGACCCCCTCGAGCAAGCCGGTGGCGTGGTCGTATTCCATGGCTTGCAGCTTACGGTCCCGGGGGTACAATCCTCAACCCTTTCGCCAGCCGCCACCCCATGGACACGCTCAACCCCCAACAACGCGCTGCCGTCGAGCATGTCGGAACCCCGCTGCTGGTGCTGGCCGGCGCCGGCAGCGGCAAGACCCGCGTCATCACCGAAAAGATTGCCTTCCTGATCCGCGAACACGGGGTCGCCGCCCGCCACATCGCCGCCATCACCTTCACCAACAAGGCCGCCAGCGAAATGCAGGCACGCATCGCCAGGCTGCTCTCGGCCGATGCCGCGCGGGGGCTCCAGGCTTCCACCTTCCACACGCTGGGGCTGCGCATCGTCCGTGAGGAGCTGGCCGCACTGGGCTACAAGCCGGGCTTTTCCATCTTCGACGGACAGGACAGCGGGCAACTGCTCAAGGAGCTGGCACGCAAGGAGAACGTCGAGGCCACCGACACCATCGGCTGGCGCATCTCGGCATGGAAAAACGATTTCATCTCCCCCGAGCAGGCACTGGCCGATGCCACGGACGACGAGGCCGCTTTCCACGCCAGGCTCTACGCCCGCTATCAGCGCCAGCTCAAGGCCTACAACGCGGTGGACTTCGACGACCTGATCGTCCTGCCGGTGACGCTGCTGCAGTCCGACGACACCATTCGCGAGAAATGGCAGCAACGACTGCGCTACCTGCTGGTGGACGAATACCAGGACACCAACGCCTGCCAGTACCGGCTGGTCAAGTTGCTGGCCGGCATCGAGGGTCGGCTCACCGCCGTCGGCGACGACGACCAATCCATCTACGCCTGGCGTGGCGCCCGGCCGGAGAACCTGGCACTGCTGCAGCAGGACTTTCCGACGCTGCAGGTGATCAAGCTGGAGCAGAACTACCGCTCTACCCGCCGCATCCTCGAGAGTGCCAACGTGCTGATCGCCAACAACCCCCATGTGTTCGAGAAGAAGCTCTGGAGCACGCTCGGTGACGGCGATCCGCTGCGTGTCGTTCCCTGCGACAGCACCGACCACGAGGCCGAGCGCATCGTGCACGAGATCATGACGCTCAAGTTCAAGCTGAACGCCGACTACAGCGACTTCGCCATTCTCTATCGGGGCAACTTCCAGTCCCGCCCGTTCGAACGGCGGCTGCGGGAATTCAACATCCCCTACTTCGTCAGCGGCGGCACCGCATTCTTCGAGCGCGCCGAGATCAAGGACGTGATCGCCTATCTGCGTCTGATCACCAATCCCAACGACGATGCCGCCTTTCTGCGCATCATCAACACCCCGCGGCGCGGCATCGGCGCCGGCACGCTGGAAAAGCTCGGCCACTATGCCGGTGAACGGGGGATCGGCCTGTTCCCCGCCTGCGGCGAGATGGCGCTGGAGATGCATCTGACGCGCCGCGCCCTGCTGAAGCTGCAGCGTTTCGCCGACCTGATCGGTGAATTCGCCTGGAAGGCCGAAGACACTCCGGCGCCGGTGCTGGTCAAGTCGCTGCTGAAGGAGATCGGTTACGACGACTGGCTGCGGGAGATCAGCAGCAACGACAAGGTGGCCGACCGCCGCATCGACAACGTCGGCGAACTGCTGGCGTGGATCGACCGCCTGAGCCGCAAGCAGGGCGACGGCGCCTCGCTCAAGGACATCGTCAACCGCATGCAGTTGATGGACATTCTGGAACGCAACCAGGACGACGATCGGCGCCATGGCGTGCAGATGATGACGCTGCACGCCGCCAAGGGGCTGGAGTTTCCGCACGTCTTCATCGCCGGCATGGAGGAGGAGTTGCTGCCGCACAAAACCAGCCTCGAGGCGGATCAACTGGAGGAGGAGCGCCGTCTCGCCTACGTCGGCATCACCCGCGCCCGTCAGACGCTGACCATGACCTACGCCCGCAAGCGGCAGAAGTACGGCGAGGAGATCGACTGCGAACCGAGCCGGTTCCTCGAAGAACTCCCCCCCGAACACCTGGCCTGGGAGAAGCCCGGCGAGGAGAACGAGGCCCGGGCGCGAGAGACGGGCCGCAGCCATCTGAAGCATCTGAAGGCGCTGCTGGAGTGACGCCCCCGGCGCGGCTCCCTGCCGGCAACCTGCTATAGTCGGATGGCAGCCCATCGAAAAACCCGGTTTCGAGACCGGCTGCCCGCAGTGCGGGGAGACACCTCGCCGGCGCGGCTCGGTGACCGGATCACTGAACCGCCCGCGGCCCTGCCCCACAATACGAGCCACATCCATTTAGAGAGGAGTAAATCAAATGCCCAAGAACGTCGGCGGTATCGACCGCATTCTGAGAATCGTCATTGGCGCGCTGCTGATCGTCTGGACGCTGTTTCTGGGCGGCCCGGCCTGGGCCTGGATCGGCATCGTGCCGCTGGCCACCGGCCTGCTGAACTTCTGCCCGGCCTACAGCATCTTCGGCATCAGCACCAACAAGTAGCACCAGTGGGGTGATGGAGCGACCACGCGCTCGTCACCGCGATGTCGAAATCAAAAGACCGCCACCCGGCGGTCTTTCTCATTGCGCCCCGATCGGCAACAGCTCGTGGAAATGGGTCAGCCCGGGGAACGCCCCCTCCGGACGCGGCGGCAGTTTCGAGTCGGGCTGGACGATCGACAGCAGATGGCCGATGCCCGCCCGCCGCGCCGACGCCAGCACCGATGCGCTGTCGTCGATGAGCAGTGTGCGCGCCCGCGCGTAGGGCTCGACCCGCTCCACCGCGTCCCAGAAGGCCGGATCCTCTTTCGGCAGCCCCAGATCATGGGAGCAGATCAGCGCATCGAAGTATTCTTCCAGCCCGGTGTTCTCCATCTTCAGCGACAGGCTCTTTCGATGGGCATTGGTGACCAGCACCGACCGTTTCGCCGACGCCTTCAGCGCCAACAGAAAATCCTCCACCCCGGGGCGCACGGCGATCAGATGCTCCACCTCACGCTTCAATGCGGCGATGTCGAGCGCCAGCGCATCGCTCCAGTAGTCGATGCAATACCAGTCGAGCGTGCCGGTGATGGCCTGGTATCTCTGCTCCAGTTCGCGCCGCGCCGCATCGAGCGCGATACCATGCCGGCCCGCGTATCGGCGCGGCACATGCTCCAGCCAGAAATGGTTGTCGAAGTGGAGGTCGAGCAGCGTCCCGTCCATGTCGAGAAAGACGGTATCGACCGCATTCCAATCCAGCAGCGCCATCTTGCGACTCAAGCGGCACGACCATCGGCGGCATCGGGGAACCACAGCGGCTCCACCCGCCACTGCTCAGCCGACAACGTCAGCACGAGGCAATGCGGCCCACCCTGATTGCGAACGAAACCGGCGGCGCCGGGATTGACCACCCACGGCGTCCCGGCCTGATCGACCACCTGACGATGGGTATGACCGTAGACCACCAGCCGGGCATCGGGCCAGGCATCACGCAGCTCGGCATGGTCGGGATGGTTGCCGAAGCGATGCCCGTGTTCGACCACGATATCGCCACCCGGGGCGACGATCCGCGCCACCGCTGGCAACGCCGCCACCACGTCGTGCTCGTCGGCGGCCCACAACGCCGGCATGTCGTTGTTGCCGGCCACGGCGATGACCCGGTCGTTCAGCGACGCCAGCTCGCGCAGCACGGCCGCGCCGCAGACGTCCCCGGCATGGACCACCGCATCACAGCGCGCCACCACAGCAGCGACATCGGCGGCCAACCGGCCATGGGTATCGGAGACGACGGCCAGGGTGACCTCGGCGCCCCCGTCGTTGAGATCGTACTGTTTCATAATGGTTTCGACATCCCGAAAAAATAGCGCGACAGGATACCAAGCCCCGCCGGCCGACAAAACCATGCCGTCTATGACCAAAAGCCCGGGCATTTTTCCCGACATCGGTCAGGCCGGCGCTTGGCGCGGTCGTGCCGACTACACTTCAAACAGGTCATCGGAACCCCGGAGGTTCACAATGAACAACGTCAATCTGGTCGTCCATATCGACGAAACACTGAGCGATCACGAAATTCACGACCTGGAGCGAGCACTGGCCCATACCCCTGGCGTCATGGCCGCCTGCATCCACGACAGGCGGCGACACCTGATGGTGGTGGACTACGATCCCGACGCGGCCAACTCGCTGGAGATTCTCTCGCAGTTGCAGCACAAGGGTTATCACGCCGAACTGATCGGCTTCTGAGGCCGCCACGACGACGGGCGGACGCTACTCCTCCCCCACCGCGTGGGCCATCAGGCGCCGGTACGCCTGCCGCAGCATCGCGGCGCCGCGCGGGCGACAGTCGTCGGTCTCACAGAGCGGCCGCCCCAGCAACAGCCGGTAGACCAGTGCCGGGACGTCGTAGTGGTGGAAATCGGCCAGTGACAGCGGCTCTCCACGATCGAATACGGCCAGCAGTGTGAGCTTGTCGCTCTCCGGCCGGTCCGGCAGATAGCCCAACGCCTCGTAGACCCCCTTTCCTTCCGGCATCGGCGGCAGATGATCCCCGAGCACGATGACGATGCTCTGCGGATCGCTCCGGCGCAACGCCTCGATATGCTCGGCGATGGCCTGGCTGCGATACCAGATCTGGTTGACGATGGTGGCCAGATCGTCGTTGACCGGGCCACCCTCGACCACTTCGATGAGCGCGGGCCGCCGGCGCTCGTCGAGACGGAACGGGATGTGCCCGTAGATGGTCATCACATAGTTCAGCAGCGGGCCCTGCCGCGCGGTGATGAACGCGCGGTTCTGCCGCAGCAGCGTGGCGTCGAACATATACTGCTCCACCGCCACCTCCCCGGTGGAGAGGTAGCTGTCGTCCGCCGGCGCATACTCGCGGGGAAAATGGACCTCATCGAAGCCAACGCCCTTGAGCGCGGCCCGCGCGTTGAAGAACTCGGGCTTGAAACCTTCGGTGGCGATGGTGCGATAACCGATGGCCGCCAACATGTCGGGCAGACAGTGGACCCGCGCCCCGCTGAAGAGATTGAACTCGATGGTGCCGAATTCCTGCAACGCCGGCACACCACACAACACCTCGAACTCCGCCTGCGCGGTATATCCGCCATAGACGGGAGAGCGCGACAGACTGCCCTTGCCACCCTCGGCCAACAGCGCCCGCAGCGATGGGTGCATCGGGTCACGATTGAACCCCAGCCTTTCCAGCCGCGCCGGGTCGATGAAGCCTTCGAGCAACAGCAAATGGACGTTGCGCCGCTCGGTGACCTCCCGGAGCTGCGCCAGCCGCCGCCGATAGGCCTGCGCATACCCTGCTTCGTCGCGATGACGCTGCAACGACTGCAACGCCTGTCGCCGTCGAGCCTCGTGATAGAGCACCATCGCCAGCCGGCCATTGGCGCCGACCGAACGATAGTCCGACCACACCACCGGCGGCTTCCCCACCGCCAGAAAACCGTCGAGGAACGCCCCCGGCCACCAGCCGATGGTGGCGAGCAGCAGCCCCAGCGGCAGCAACGCCATGGCGGCCCGTCGCCACCCGGGCCAACGCAGCCGGGCCAGCACCAGCAACAGCGGCAAGCCGAGCAGCAGTGCGATGGTGGCCGACTGCTGCCACGGCAGCACATCGACCATCTCCGGGATCTCACGCAGTTCGCTGAGGCGGAAGACCCGCCCCAGCAACAGGTAGTAGATGTCGAGAAACAGATAGGCCAGCAATACCGGAATCGCCGCCAGCACACCGGCAAAACGCCGCCCACGCAAGAAACAGCGAAAGACGAAGTAGAAGAACAGCGCCAACGGCAGCTCCGGCAGCTTGTGCCACGCCAGTGGCGGCAACCCGCCCAACGACCACAGCCACTCACTGCCCCAGAGCAGAATCAGGGCAAACACCAGGTATTGCACCGCCGTCCACAGCGCGCGCCTCCAGGATGCCTGACGGCTCTCGCCGCCCATCAGCGGATCCCCTCAGCCGGATCAGTGATGAGAATCGATATAACGAATCGAATGCAAGTCATGGATTTTCTAAAAATCTCGGAACAACTGTGGCCCCAGCATAAGCCAAGTCGGCCGTTTCAGCGGCATTTCCACACCGGCGCGCGGCAGAACACACCAGGCCACTTGCGGTAAACGACATGGATCAATCATTGGTTACCGCAATACTATCTATTACTATGGCGAATTGCCGATTGTTCCGGTTTTGTGAACTGGCTAACATCGGCTGGCCGGCGCAGTGACGCGGCGGCGGGACCGGTGCCCCCTCCGCGGGCGCATCGGGAAGCAGGCATCGGCAGCCATTGGACTGCTGGCGATGAGATGCCTGCCGGCAATTTCCCGGTTGCCGACACAACCAGCAAGGCCGCGGAGCCTGTTGTCATGCAAACATCAAGCGAGTTGCAGAGTCGATGACGATTTTCTGATCCCATTCCGGCAGTGTTTGCGACAGGCGTCCACCACACCACCGCCGCGCATTGCTTTCGGACCAGTCATTCCCCCCTCGCTCCTGTAACCGCCTCTGCCGTTGCCCGCAGCATGCTCGCGGTTCATTCCAATAACGATACACAATAGGAGACTACTGATGAGTTCAAACAACTCATACTGGCGAGCAAACCTCCGGCTGATGGCATTCTGCCTCGCGATCTGGTTCATCGTCTCGTTCGTCTGCGGCATTCTGCTGGTGGACGTCCTCAATCAGTACCGCCTCGGCGGCTACAAACTCGGCTTCTGGTTCGCCCAGCAAGGATCCATCTACACCTTTGTCGTGCTGATCTTCTTTTATGCCTGGCGCATGAATGCGATCGACCGCAAATTCGACGTTCACGAAGAGTAGGAGGCGCCGACGTGGATCTGAAAACACTAACGTATATCGTCGTCTTCGGGACGTTCGGACTCTACTTCGCCATCGCCTGGTGGGCCCGCGCCTCCTCGACCAGCGAATTCTACGTCGCCGGCAAGGGCGTGCATCCGATACTCAACGGCATGGCCACCGGCGCCGACTGGATGAGCGCCGCCTCGTTCATCTCGATGGCCGGCCTGATCGCCTTTCTCGGCTACGGCGGTTCCGTCTTCCTGATGGGCTGGACCGGCGGCTACGTGTTACTGGCGATGCTGCTGGCACCCTATCTGCGCAAGCACGGCAAGTTCACGGTGCCGGAGTTCATCGGTGATCGCTACTACTCGCAGACGGCACGGATCGTGGCCGTCATCTGCCTCATCATCGCCTCGCTGACCTATGTCATCGGCCAGATGAAGGGCATTGGCGTCGCCTTTGGCCGCTTTCTCGAAGTGGACTACGCCATCGGCCTGTTCATCGGCATGGCGGTGGTCTGGGTCTATGCCGTGCTCGGCGGCATGAAGGGGATCACCTACACCCAGATCGCCCAGTACTGCGTGCTGATCTTCGCCTATACCGTGCCGGCGGTGTTCATCTCCCTGCACCTGACCGGCCAGCCGCTGCCGCAGATCGGACTGGGCAGCAAGATGGTCGGCACCGACATGTATCTGCTCGACAAACTCGACCTGATCGTGACCGACCTGGGCTTCAAGGAGTACACGACGGCCAAACTGGGCAGCACCCTCAATATGTTCGCCTACACGCTGTCGCTGATGATCGGCACCGCCGGGCTGCCCCACGTCATCATGCGCTTCTTCACGGTTCCCTCGGTCAAGGCGGCGCGCTCCTCGGCGGGCTGGGCGCTGGTCTTCATCGCCCTGCTCTACACCGTGGCGCCGGCCGTTGGCGCCATGGCCCGCCTGAACCTGCACCACACCATCGAACCGGCACCGGGCGAGAACCTCGTCTATGCCGAGCGGCCACAGTGGTTCAAGAACTGGGAGAAGACCGGCCTGCTGAAGTTCGAGGACAAGAACGGCGACGGCAGGATCCAGTACGTGGCCGACAAGGAGAAGAACGAGATGGTCAAGGTGGACCGGGACATCATGGTGCTGGCCAATCCGGAAATCGCCAACCTGCCCAACTGGGTCATCGCGCTGGTGGCGGCCGGCGGCCTGGCGGCGGCGCTCTCCACCGCGGCCGGACTGCTGCTGGCGATATCGTCGTCGATCTCGCACGATCTGATGAAGGGCGTCTTCGTCAAGGGCATCAGTGAACGCGGCGAGCTGCTGGCCAGCCGTATCGTCATGACGCTGTCGATTCTGGTGGCCGGCTATCTCGGGCTCAATCCACCGGGATTCGCGGCGGGCACGGTGGCACTGGCCTTCGGCCTGGCGGCGGCCTCGATCTTCCCGGCGCTGATGATGGGGATCTTCTCCAAGAACATCGGCAGCAAGGCCGCGGTGGCCGGGATGATCGCCGGCATCGGCGTCACCCTGCTCTATGTGTTCCAGCACCACGGCATCATGTTCATCAAGGGCACCGAGTTCATGATGGGCATGCCGAAGAACTGGTTCCTGGGCATCGATCCCAAGGCCTTCGGTGTCGTTGGCGCCATCGTCAACTTCACTGTCGCCTACCTGGTGTCGAAGCTCACCGGGCCAGCGCCGGAGCACATCCAGCACATGGTCGAGAACTTCCGCGTGCCGGCTGGCGCGGGTGCGGCCGCCGATCACTGAGGCACGCCGCTGCGGTGCGTTCGACCGGAAAGGCTCCTGCGGGAGCCTTTCTTTTTTCCACCGGGGCAGACTGCCGTTCGGCATCGTGCCGCGGTCACCCACGACCATTTTGGATATCGCCATGGAAATCGAGCTCAAAGAGATCCGCGACTTCATCGCCGCCATTCCACCATTCGACCGGCTCGACCTCACCGCCGTGGAACGGCTGGTCGAGCGGATCCGGGTCGGCTATTTCCGCGCCGGCACGCCGTTTCCTCCCGACAGCGGCGGCAAGGAGCAGCTGTTCGTCATCCGCTCGGGGGCATTGAGCCTCCAGTCGGCCAAGGGCACGCTGGCCGGCAAGCTGGGGGAGAGCGACGTCTGCACCAGCTTCTGCCTCACCGACGGCGACAACGAGTTTCGGGTGAGCGTCGACGAGGACACGATTGCCTACGCCGTCGATTGCGATGCGCTCATCGAGGCGGTCGGCGAGGATTCCGGCGTACTCGACTTCATCCGCAACACCGCGTCGCAGCGGCTCAATCAGGCGATGGTCTCGCGCCAGGAGGCGGCGGCCGCCTCGTCACGGCTGCTGACGATGCTGGTAAGCGAGGTGATGCAGCGACCGGCGATCACCATTGCGGCGGCCAGCAGTATCCACGAGGCGGCAGCGCGCATGGCCGAGGCATCGGTCTCCTCGCTGATCGTCGTCGCCGGCGAGCGGCCCACCGGCATCCTCACCGACAAGGACATCACCCGACGCTGCGTCGCCACCGGCCTGTCACCAGGCGAGCCGGTGGAGAAGATCATGACCGGCGAGATGGTGACCACGGTGCCGGATGCCAACGCCTTCGATGCGCTGATGACGATGACGCGCAGGCACATCCACCATCTGCCGGTGATCGACGACGGCCGGCTCGAGGGCGTGGTGACCATCGCCGATCTGATGCGCGTCGAAGGCCGCAGCGCCGCCTACCTCTCCAGCGCCATCCACCGCGCCGGCGATGTGGAGACACTACAAAGCCTCAGCGCGACGATTCCCCGGCTACAGGTTCAGCTGGCCAGCCAGGGCGCCAGCCCGGACCACGTGGGCAAGGTCGTCAGTTCGATCACGTCGGCGCTGACACGCAGACTGTTGCAGATGGCCGAGGAGCGATTCGGCCCGCCGCCGGTGCCCTATGCCTGGGTCGCCGCCGGCTCCCATGCGCGGCGCGAACAGACCAGCCACTCCGACCAGGACAACGGCATGATCATCTCCGACCGGCTCGACGACGAGGACGCCGGCTGGTTCGAGGCGGTCGCCCACTACGTCTGTGACGGGCTGAACGCCTGTGGCTACGTCTACTGCCCTGGCGATGTGATGGCGAAGAACCCGAAATGGCGGCAGAAGCAGTCGGTCTGGCACGGCTATTTCAACCGCTGGATCGACACGCCGGAACCGAAGGCGCTGATGTATTCGAGCATCTTCTTCGATCTGCGCACCATCTGGGGCGATGCCTCGCTGCTGGAGGAGATCCGTGCCGACATGCTGCAAAAAACACCCGCCAGCACGCTTTTTCTCGCCCACCTCACGGCCAATGCGCTGAAGCTGCGGCCACCGCTGGGCTTCTTCCGCGACTTCGTGCTGATCCACGACGGCAAGCACAACGACACTCTCGACCTGAAACACAACGGCCTCGCGCCGATCGTCGATCTGGCGCGGATCTATGCGCTCTCCGAGGGCATTGCGGCCGTCAACACCCTCGAACGCCTGGAGGCCACCGCCGGCACGGCGACGCTGTCGGCGGCGGGCGCGGCCAATCTTCGCGACGCGCTGGAGTTCATCGGCATCCTGCGGCTGGAGCATCAGGCGCGTCAGATCCAACGCGGTGAGACGCCAGACAATTTCATGTCACCCAAGGAGATCTCGCGCCTGGAGCGGGAACATCTGAAGGATGCCTTCAAGGTGATCCAGACGATGCAGGCGACGCTGCAATCACGCTATCAGATGGGCTGATGCTGACACTACCCATCATCGACCACTGGCTGGGACTGGAGGCGCGGCGCAAGCGGTTGCTGAAAAAGGCGCCGGCCGGCCCGCTGCGAGACTATCTCGCCATGCCGTTTCCGTCTCCCGACACGCCGCTGGACCGCTGTCCGATCCTGGCCGTCGATTTCGAGACCACCGGGCTGCACCCCGAATCGAACCACATCGTCAGCATCGGCCATGTCTGTATCGACGCCGCCGAAATTCTGCTCGGCACCGCCCGCCATGTGGTCATTCGCGGCAACGGCGATCTGCACGAGGAGAACGTCGCCATCCACCGCATCACCGACAGCGACCGCGCGCGGGGCGAGGCGCTGGAGACCGCCGTGGGCCGACTGCTCACCGCACTGGCCGGGCGGGTGATGCTGGTGCATTTCGGCCGGATCGAACGCGACTTTCTCAGCGCCGCCTGCCGCCATCTCTATGGGATGGCCCCGGTGCTGCCGATGATCGACACCCTGCAAATGGCCAAGCGCCGAATGGACATGCGCAGCGCCGCCTACGACCCGTCCGAGCTGCGCCTGTTCCGTCTGCGCGAACACCATGGTCTGCCCCGCTACACCGCCCACAACGCGCTGCTCGACGCCATCTCCACCGCCGAACTGTTTCTCGTCGAGACGAGCCTGATGAACCGGAGAAAGGCGCCACCGCTGCGGCGGGTGCTGCGGTTCTGACGCCACCGTGACGCAGATCAAACCCGCCCGGGTGCTCTGTCTCCCGCCTCCCGGCAACGGTGGTAAGATGGTGGGTCGATAGCCGCTGCGGGCATCCCCTGTCACCATATCTTAAGGAGCTCCACCATGTCAGAAGAAAAAGTCTATCCGGTCGATCCCGAATTCGCTGCCCAGGCCCACGTCGATGCCGAACAGTACGAACAGATGTATCGCCGCTCGGTCGACGACCCCGCGGGTTTCTGGGCCGAACAGGCCGAAGCCTATCTGAGCTTCTTCGAGAAATGGGACAAGGTGCTCGACTGGTCCTACCTGGAAGACGACCTGCACATCGAGTGGTTCAAGGGGGCCAAGCTGAACGTCTCCTACAACTGCCTGGACCGCCACTTGGAGAGTCGCGGCGACCAGACCGCCATTCTCTGGGAAGGGGACGATCCCAACGAGCCGAACCGCGCCATCAGCTATCGCGAGCTGCACGCCGACGTCAACCGCTTCGCCAATGCGCTGAAGGCGCGGGGCGTCAAGAAGGGCGACCGGGTTTCGATCTACATGCCGATGATTCCGGAAGCCACGGTCGCGATGTTGGCCTGTACCCGCATCGGCGCGGTGCACTCGATCGTCTTCTCGGCCTTCTCGCCGGACGCGCTGGCCAGCCGCATCCATGATTCCGACTGCGAGGTGCTGATCACCGCCGACCAGTCGATCCGCGGCGGCAAGGTGCTCCCACTGAAGGCCAACGCCGACAAGGCACTGGCCCAGTGTCCCGGCGTCCACACCTGTTTCGTCGTCAAGCGCGGTGGCGAACCGGTCGACTGGGACGAGCAGCGGGACGTCTGGTATCACGAGGCGCTGGAGGCAGCGGACCCGGTCTGCGAGCCGGAGCCGATGGATGCCGAGGACCCGCTGTTCATCCTCTACACCTCCGGTTCCACCGGCAAGCCAAAGGGCGTGCTGCACACCACCGCCGGCTATCTGCTGCAGGCGGCGATGACGCACAAGCTGGTGTTCGACTACAAGGAGGGAGAGGTCTATTGGTGCACCGCCGACATCGGCTGGATCACCGGCCACAGCTATATCGTCTACGGTCCGCTCTGCAACGGCGCCATTTCGCTGATGTTCGAGGGTGTGCCCACCTACCCCGACGCCGGCCGCTTCTGGCAGATCTGCGACAAGCACGAGGTTGCCAGCTTCTATACCGCGCCGACCGCGATCCGCGCGCTGATGGCGCAGGGAGACGAGCCGGTCAAGGCCAGCTCGCGCAAGAGCCTGCGCCTGCTCGGCACCGTTGGCGAACCGATCAACCCCGAAGCCTGGGAATGGTACTACCGCGTGGTCGGCGACGGCCGCTGCCCGATCGTCGATACCTGGTGGCAGACCGAGACCGGCGCACACATGATCACGCCGCTACCCGGCGCCACGCCACTCAAGCCCGGTTCCGCCTCCTGGCCCTTCTTCGGCGTGCAGCCGGTGCTGCTGGACGACGAGGGCAACGAGATCGAGGGCAACCCGGCCGCCGGCAATCTCGCCATCAAGCACCCCTGGCCGTCGCAGATGCGCACCGTCTACGGCGATCACAAACGCTTCTACGACACCTACTTCTCGATGTACAAGGGCTATTACTTCACCGGCGACGGCGCACGCCGCGACGAGGATGGCTACTACTGGATCACCGGCCGCGTCGACGACGTGCTCAATGTCTCCGGCCACCGCCTCGGCACCGCCGAGATCGAGTCCGCGCTGGTGTTGCACGACAAGGTCGCCGAGGCCGCCGTGGTCGGCTATCCGCACGAGATCACCGGACAGGGCATCTATGCCTATGTCACGCTGATGAAGGGCGAGGAAGGCAGCGATGCGCTGAAACAGGAGCTGGTGCAGCTGGTACGCCAGGAGATCGGCCCGATCGCCAAGGTCAACATCATCCAGTGGGCGCCGGGCCTGCCGAAGACCCGTTCCGGCAAGATCATGCGTCGCATCCTGCGCAAGATCGCCGCCAACGAAATCGACGACCTCGGCGACACCTCCACTCTCGCCGACCCGTCCGTCGTCGACGACCTCATCGCCAACCGCCAGAACGGCTGACACCCACCCCGAAAAGAGGCACCTCCCCGGCAGCGCCGGGGAGGTGCCTCGCCCCGATCCACCAGCCCGAATGATTCATGACCGCTGAGATTCATCCAAGAACCACAGAGCGGCGCCGGTGACTCTTTGCACTTTGCCAATGTTCCACCATTTTCGACACGGCCGCTGCATCGGGAACCACCACATCACGACAAGGACGCAGTGCTGGACGATTGCGTCCCACCCCCTTCGATGGGGCATAATGCGGAAAAAATCCCCACCCACCATCGGAGATTCACCATGACGAAACGCATCGGAATTCTCACCGCCGGCGGCGACAGTCCCGGTCTCAACGCGGCCATCCGCGGTGTCGGCAAGGCCGCGCAAGGGGCCTATGGGATGCAGGTGATCGGCTTTCGGGACGGCTTTCGCGGGCTGGTGGAGAATCGTAGCGTGGATCTGGGCGGGAGCGTGCTGTCGGGTATTCTGACCGTGGGCGGAACGATTCTCGGCACCAGCCGCGACAAGCCGCACAAGATGAAGATCGCCGGCAAGACGCAGGACATGACCAATCTGATCGTCGAGAACTACCACCGCAACCACCTCGACATGTTGGTCTGCCTTGGCGGCGGCGGCACACAGAAGAACGCGCTGCAACTCAAGGAGAAGGGGCTGAACGTCATCACGCTGCCCAAGACCATCGACAACGACGTTGGCATGACCGACGTCACCTTCGGCTTCGACACGGCGCTCGGCATCGCCACCGAAGCGATCGACCGGCTGCACAGCACGGCCCACAGCCATCATCGGATCATCGTCGTCGAGATCATGGGGCACAGCTCCGGCTGGCTGGCGCTGGGCTCCGGCATCGCCGGCGGGGCCGACGTGATTCTGCTGCCGGAGATCCCCTACTCCTATGACGCCATCGCCACCGCCATCACCCACCGCGTCAAACACGGCAAGAACTTCAGTATCGTCGCCGTGGCCGAGGGAGCGATGGAGCAGAGCCAGGCGGCGGCGAGGGACGAGCTGATCACCGGCATCCGGGAGGCCGAGGCCAATGGCGACAAGAAGGCTCGCAAGGAGCTGAAAGGCCGGCTCAAGGCGCTGGAAGCCGGCTATGTCGATCACACCATGCAACTGGCAAAACGCTTGGAGGAGATGACCGGGCTGGAGTCCCGCCCCACCATTCTCGGCCATCTGCAGCGCGGCGGGACGCCGTCGGCCGGGGACCGGCTGCTGGCGACGCGCCTCGGCACCGCCTGTGCCGAGTACATCGAGAACGGCATCTCCGGCGTCATGGTGGCGGCGCGGGGCGACAGCACCGAGCCGGTGCCACTGGAGCAGGTGGCCGGCAACAAGAAGCTGGTGCCGGCCGATCATCCATGGATCACCAGCGCGCGCCAGGTGGGCGTCTGTTTCGGGGACCGGTAGCAACAGACGGCGCTACGACCGGTGGGCAGGTCGCTGCTACGGCGCTGGCACCGGGTCGCGGAACGGGGAACAGGTGGGATCGTAGTGCGCCAGATCCTGCAGAATGCCGTTTTCGATATTGTAGATCCAGCCGTGCACCGTCAGCTCCTCACCCCGCTTCCAGGCATTCTGGACGATGGTGGTGTTGCTGATGTTGGCCACCTGCTCCTTGACGTTCAGCTCACAGAGCCGGTCGAGCTTTTCGGCGTGGCTCAATCCTTCGAATGCCTCCGCGTTGAAACGGATGACATCCTTGATATGCCGCAGCCAGTTGTCGATCAGGCCATGCTCCTGATTCTCCAGCGCCGCCTTGACTCCACCGCAACCGTAGTGCCCGCAGACGATGATGTGCTTCACCTTCAGCACATCGACCGCAAACTGCAACACCGACAGACAGTTGAGATCGGTATGGACCACGACATTGGCGATGTTGCGGTGAACGAACACCTCCCCCGGTGGCAGATCGATGATCTGGTTCGCGGGCACACGGCTGTCGGCGCAACCGATCCAGAGATAGTCGGGCGACTGTTGCTTCGACAGGCGCGAGAAGAATTCCGGATCCTGGGCCCTAATGTTGTCGGCCCAGGCACGGTTCCGGTCGAGAAGGTATTTGAGTTCACTCATGGGCATGCAGCGTCTCGGCTTGTTGTGGATGGACGGCGTGTCCGCGGCTCGAACGGCGGCGCGGACCGATTCGACACGGAAGCCTCGCACACAATGCCCCTGCCCGGTAGCATCATTTCATAACTATTATCTATACGACTATCACTATGGTTAATAGATGCCCGTCGATTTCCGAGTAAAATAGTCAACAATCGTCGGCAACCGCCGACAGCAACGAATCGAAAGGAGGTATTCTGATGAATGCACTGATTCCCAACTTCAACCCCGATGGGGTCGTCACCATCAACCGCGTGATACTCAAACCCGGGTACACCATCGACGACCTGCAGGAGCGCGTCGCCCTGCTCTGCGAAAACGTCAAGACCTATCACTCCGATACCGGTTTCGTCGGTGGTTTCGTCGTGCTCAACAGCGGCCGCATCTCCAACGAGGGCTCGACCGCCGGCCGGGCCGTCGAAACCGAACGCAAGAACCGCGAGGCGCTGATCGTCACCTTCTGGAACTCATTCGAGGAGCACGAGGCCTCGCACAAGAGCGAGACCTTCCAGCCGCTGTTCAAGGAGGTGCTGGCGCTGTGCGAGAACGGCAACGAGGAGATCGCCTACACCATGCTGTGGCAAGGCCGGGCCTACACGCCGGAAGAGGCGAAAAAGGCACGGGAGATGAAGGAAAAATACCGGGCACACGCGGCATAGGCAACGACGCAATCACGACATGGCGACAAAGGGGCTTCGGCCCCTTTTTTCTTGGCCGGCGGGCCTCTGTGCAGCCGACCGAACCCGCCTGTCAGCGCCGCCCGGCAGTCGCCGCTCCGGCTCGCTTGCTGGTGGTCTTGCGGCGTGGCGGCTGCTGTCGGGCGCGCCGCCCGCGTGGCGGCCGTGCCTGGCGCACCGGCACCGATTTCCTTGTGGCCACGGGCAGCTCTTGTTCCGGCTCGAACCCTTCGATGGAGCGGCGGCTGATCGTTTTGTCGATCAGCCTCTCGATATCGCCGAGCTGCTTGATCTCGTCGGCGCTGACCAGGGACACCGCCTGCCCGGTCGCACCGGCGCGACCGGTACGGCCGATGCGATGGACATAGTCCTCCGGCACGTTGGGGAGATCGAAATTGACCACCTGCGGCAACTGTTCGATATCCAGCCCGCGAGCCGCGATATCGGTGGCCACCAACGCGCGGATGGCCCCGGACTTGAAGTCGGCCAGCGCCCGCGTCCGAGCACCCTGGCTTTTGTTGCCATGTATCGCAGCGGCACGGATATTTTCATTTTCCAGGAACTTGGTCAGGCGATTGGCGCCATGCTTGGTACGTGCGAATATCAGCACCTGTGACCAGCCGTTGTCCTGGATCAAATGGCTGAGCAGTGCCGGCTTGCGCTTTTTGTCCACCGGGCAGAGCCACTGCTCCACTGCGGTCGAAGCAGCATTGGGTGGCGAGACGGAAATCTCCACCGCATCGTCGACGATCGTGCGCGCCAGCTTGCGAATGGCATCGGAAAACGTCGCGGAAAACATCAGGTTCTGCCGTTTTTCCGGCAACGCTTTGAGAATCCGCCGAATGTCGTGGATAAACCCCATGTCGAGCATCCGGTCGGCCTCGTCGAGCACCAGAATCTCCAGCGCATCGAATCCAACGACGCGTTGCTGATAGAGATCGAGCAGACGCCCCGGCGTCGCCACCAGCACATCGACGCCACCCCGCAGACGGTCGATCTGCGGATTGATCTTCACGCCGCCGAAGACGACGGCGGAACGCAACCGCAGATGACGGCCATAGCTGGCAACGCTGTCACCCACCTGGGCCGCCAGCTCACGAGTCGGCGTCAGCACCAGCGCCCGCACCTTGCCGGCGGTGGCGCGCCTGCCTCCGGCCAACCGCTGCAACAGCGGCAACGCGAACCCAGCGGTCTTGCCGGTGCCGGTGGCGGCCGCAGCCATCAGATCATGGCCGTCGAGAACGGCGGGAATGGCTTGCTGCTGAATCGGAGAGGCCGTGGTGTACCCCTGTTCGGAGACGGCGGAAAGAAGTTCTGGCAAGAGGCCAAGCGCGGCAAAGCTGCCCGCGGCCGCGGTTCGTTCAGATTTCATATAAGGGAGTTCTAATAAAGGAGCGGCCAGCATACAGTACCCGGCCCGATGCCGCCACGATTGTCAGACAAAGGGTATACGCCCAGAATGCGTCATCCACACTTACAGAGGGACCACCATGCACATCTGGGTCGACGCCGACGCCTGTCCCGTCGTCGTCAAGGAGATACTCTTCCGCGCCGCCGAACGCACCCGAACACCGGTCACGCTGGTGGCCAACCAGCCAATCCGCGTTCCCCCCTCGACGCATATCCGTTTCCTGCAAGTACCGACCGGTTTCGACGTGGCCGACAACGAAATCGTCCGTCGTGTCGGGACGGACGACCTCGTCATCACCGCCGACATTCCCCTGGCCGCGGAAGTGATTGGCAAGGGGGCGCTGGCGCTGAGCCCGCGCGGCGAACTCTATACGCGGGACAACATCGGCGCCCGGCTCGACCTGCGTAACTTCATGGAGTCGCTGCGCGCCAGCGGTGTCGATACCGGTGGCCCGGCCGCATTCGATCACACGGACAGAAAAGCCTTTGCCGACCAGCTCGACCGGCTGCTACGGCAACGGCAATGAACCGGCCCGGTTCGTCATGCGCAGCGCAACGCGGGGCCGGCCTACAACACCGCCAATGCCTTGTCGTAGTCCGGCTCCTGGACGATCTCCGGCACCAGCTCGGTATAGAGCACCTTGTCGTCGGCATCGAGGACGACGACCGCCCGTGCGGTGATTCCGGCCAGCGGGCCGTCGGTGATGAGCACGCCGTAGTCCTTGGCGAAGTTCTTGTCGCGCATCATCGACAGGGTCTGCACGGAGTCGATCTGCTCCGCCTCGCAGAAACGCCCCTGAGCGAACGGCAGGTCGGCAGAGATGGTCAGAAAGACCACGTCGTCGCGCCCCTTGGCGGCTTCGTCGAACTTCTTGGTTGAGGTGGCGCAGACGCCGGTATCCAGGCTCGGCACGATGTTGAGCAGCTTCTTCCTGCCGGCGAAGTCGGCCAGCGAGACATCGGCCAGATCCTTCGTCGTCAGCTTGAAATCGGGTGCGGCCGCACCGACAGCGGGCAACTCGCCATTGGTGTGAATCGCATTGCCTTCGAGTGTGATGGTCGCCATCTGAGGTCTCTCCTTCGTTGGTTCGGTGTCGTGGTTCGAACCGCCGACTATAGAACAAATCCCCAAGGGCAAGAACCACAGAAAAAGTGCGCTTGAATGCACGGCTGGCGGGCGAATCGAGGCCCCGGCCTGCTGGCGCAGAACCACCTCATTTGATATTGTTACAACAATCAAATGAGACAGAGCACACCATGTCGGTAGCACGCATCTATCACCCCAGCGCCACGGAACCGCCCGACGGCAGCTATGCGTCGGCCACCCTCGCCCGCCTCGGCATCCGCGCCGCCGATCCCGCCAAGCTGGCGGAACGGATCCGCCGGGGCCTCTCCCCGCAGGTCCTCGACAAACTCGCCGCCGAGCTGGAGATCCCGCTGCGCCGCCTGTTGCAACTGCTGTCGCTATCGCCGGCGACCATGGCGCGGCGCAAGCTCAACAAGAAGCCCCTCACGCCGCAGGAGAGCGACCGCGTCTATCGTATCGCCTCGGTACTGGCCACCACCGTCCGCCTCTTCGAAGGGGATGCGGCGGCCGCGCGCGACTGGCTCAAGCATCCGGTCCGCGGGCTCGACGGGCGGATACCGCTGGAACAGCTCGATACCGAGCCGGGCACCGAAGCCGTCCTCGACCTCATCGGCCGCCTCGAACACGGCGTCGTCGGCTGACGGAACGGGGCAATGCTGGCCTATCGCTTGGTCAAGAGACGCTACGCCAGCGATCCGCTCGATCCCGCCGGCGCGCGGCGCTATGGCGGCCGCTGGAACAGCAAGGGGATCGACGCCCTCTACGCCGCCGACAGCATCGCCCTCGCCATCCTCGAAATCCTCGTCCACCTGCGCGACGACACTCTGCTCGCCCACTACCTGCTCTGCCGTCTCGACATTCCCGACGAGGCCATCATGCGGCTGGCCGACGACGAACTGCCGTCCGACTGGCGACAAAACCCGCCGCCCGCCTCGACGCAGCGCATCGGCGACCAGTGGCTGGAGCAACATCTGGCCGTCGCCCTGCTGGTGCCCAGCACCGTCGTCCCCCAGCAATACAACCTGCTCATCGACCCCGGACACCCCGACTTTACGGCCATCGCCGCCGATGCCGCCTGCGAGCCGTTCCCGCTCGATCCCCGACTCGGCTGCTGAGCGGGCGCCACCACCCGCCGCCCGGCGCCACTACCGTTGATGAGTGACCCGGTTGCGGAGATAGACCGGCAAGGCCTGTTCGGGGGGAACGCACTCGCCACGCCCGAAGGCAACGACGGCCAGCCGGGCGATGGTGGCCGCATCGGGCAACGCCTCGGGGTCGATGCT
Source organism: uncultured Thiotrichales bacterium (assembly GCA_964614535.1). Taxonomy (GTDB): domain Bacteria; phylum Pseudomonadota; class Gammaproteobacteria; order UWMA-0217; family UWMA-0217; genus JALSHZ01. Next base: position 37,729 of record CAZTOZ010000022.1, read on the forward strand.
GCCCGGCGCGGCGCCGAGCCGCTCGATCAGCGCATCACCACAGGCCCGCCAGCCGCTGCCGGCGCCATGCCAGCCCGCAGGGTCTTCTAACCGCGGCACCCGCCCGGGCGGCAGCACCTGTTCCGCGCCGTCGAGCGCGGCCAATCCGGCCTCGTCCCGGCGGTAGGCAGCCCAATAGACCTCCCCCATCCGCGCATCGAGCGCGCAGGCGACCGCTTCGGCCCCCCGTTCGTCGATGGCGGCCTGGGCGATGGCGGCGAGCGTCGAAACCGGAACGGCCGGCAGGCCGGCGGCCCAGGCCAACCCCTGGGCGGTGGCGGTGGCGATCCGCACCCCGGTGAACGAACCGGGCCCGCGGCCGAAGGCGATGGCGTCGAGTGCCGTGACGGCCAACCCGGCCTCGTCGAGCACGGCATCGACCATCGGCAGCAACAACTCGGTGTGACGGCGTGGCGCCAGTTCGTGACGGGCGATGGTGTCGCCGTCGATCCAGAGCGCGGCGGAGCAGGCTTCGGTGGCGGTGTCGATGGCGAGAATCTTCATCTGTCAGGCTTCGAGGTTTTCGAGGAATCGGATGGCATCGTCGAGATCGCGGGTTCGCGGCATCTTCGGCAGACTGTCGAGAAAGCGCCGGCCGTAGGGCTTGGTGGTGAGGCGCGGATCGCAGAGCACCAGCAGACCATGGTCGTCGACACCGCGTATCAGCCGCCCCGCCCCTTGCTTGAGACCGATCACGGCCTGCGGCAGCTGATAGTCCATAAATGGATTGCCACCGCGTTTCTTCAGCGCTTCGAGCCGCGCCTCCATCACCGGATCGCCCGGCGAGGCGAACGGCAGCTTGTCGATGATGACACAGGAGAGCGCCGCGCCCCGCACGTCCACCCCCTCCCAGAAGCCGCTGGTGCCGAGCAGCACTGCATCGCCGGCGGCCCGGAAGCGGTCGATCAAATCCTGCCGGGGCGCCTCCCCCTGCACCAGCAGCTCCCGTTCGAGGCGGTCCCGCAACAGGGCCTGCGCCTCCCGCAGCGCTCGATGGCTGGTGAACAGCAGAAACACGCCGCCGCTGCCAGCCCCGATCAGCCGCAACGCCAGCTCACAAACCTTGCCGGTATACCCCGGCTCGAACGGCGGCGGCAGCCCCTCGGGCAGCAGCATCAGCACGTTGTTCTCATAGTCGAACGGACTCTCCCACTGGCCGCTGGTGAAATCCTCCAGCCCCAGCCGCCGGGTGAAGTGGCCGAAGTCCCGCCCCACCGCCAGCGTCGCCGAGGTGAAGATCCAGGCGGCGTCGAACCGCGTCATCTGTTTGCGAAAGGTATCGGCCACGTCGAACGGGGTGTCGTTGAGGACGAAGCCCTGGCGGCTGGTCTCGAGCCACTGGATCCGCTCCTCCTGCGCCGTCTCCAGCGCCTTGGCCTGGGCCAGCAGCAGCTGGGCGCGGCGAAAGCAGACCTGCAATCCCTGGCTCCTCGTCGCCGCCGCCTCGAGATTGGCGACCAACGCCTCCAGGGCGTCGTGCAGCGCCCGCCAGGCGGTCTCGACGGAGGCTCGCCGCAGCATCGGCATCCAGGCGGCCCGGCGCGGCTGCGTGCCCAGCGTGAGGCGAAAGCGGTTGACCGCCACCGGCAGCACATCGGCCGCCTCGATCAGATCGGGCATGTCGGGGGCTTCGGTCCGGGCCTCGAACAGACTGTCGCGGGCCAGATCCTGTAGCTGCCGGCTCGACAGCGAATCGCCGAAGAAGCGGATCGCCGTCTCCGGCAACTGGTGCGCCTCATCGATGACGATGGCATCGGCCACCGGCAGCAGCTCGCCAAAGCCGACGTCCTTGAGCGCCAGATCGGCACAGAACAGATGGTGATTGATGACCACCAGATCGGCCTCGTGCGCCGCCTTGCGTGCCCGCACGACGAAGCAGTTGCCGTAGTCGGGGCACTCCTGGCCGAGGCAATTCTCCACGGTGGAGGTGACGCTCGGCCAGATCGGATGATCCTCGGCCACCAGCGGGAAATCGACCCGGTCGCCGGAGTCGGTGACACGGCGCCAGTCGTCCAGTTCCCGCAGCAGGCGGAAGTCGCGATGGCCTCGCTGGCGCGAGCCCTGCAACGCCTGCTCCAGCCGGTGCAGACAGAGGTAGTTGGCCCGCCCTTTCAGCAGCACCGCCTCGACACGCAGATCCAGCGCCCCGAGCAACGTCGGCAGATCCTTGCGAAAAAGCTGGTCCTGGAGGTGTTTGGTGCCGGTGGAGACGATCACCTTGCCAGCGGCATGCAGCGCCGGCACGAGATAGGCAAAGGTCTTGCCGATGCCGGTGCCCGCCTCGGCCACCAGCACCTGGCGTGCATCCAGCGCCTGTTGCACCGCCGCGGCCATGGCGAGCTGACCGGCTCGCACGGCATAGCCGGGGATGTGACGGCTCAGCCGCCCCTGTTCACCCAGCAGCGCATCGATGTCGGTGTCCGCGACGTGGTTGGCGGCCGCCTCCCGGCTCATCGCAGGCTGCTCAGCGCCCGAAGCCGGTGGTGTATTGCAGCATCTTGTCCAGCGCGCGCCGGGCCCCGGCCTCGTCCCCGCGGGCGCGGCGCGCCTCGGCGACGATCTTCCAGTTGTCGGCGATCATCCCGGGCCGGCCACGGGCCAGCGCAATGGCTTTCTTCGCCATCGACTCGGCCTGCCCGTAACGCCCCTGCTGCAGCCGGATGCGGGCCAGCCTCTGCCACAGCGCCGCATCCTTCGGCGCAATCCGCAGGCCCCGCTCGACGCTGGCGGCGGCGCGGTCGAGCTGCCCGCTGGCGGCAAGGTCGTCGGCCCGGGCCAGCAGGCTGACCACCACTGGATTGTCCGACGCGGGCCGGGCCGGCTCATCGACCGGCGCCTCGGCCGCTGCCGTGGAGGTCGGCGGCATCGGCTCCGGCTGCGGCAACGCCTGTGGACGTAGCACTTCGCCCCGCTCCAGCGGCATCGTCTGCACCTCCGGTTCCGGCTCGGCCCGGTCCGGCGGCGGCGATGGACGCACCGGCGGCTCGGCCGGCCCCGGCCGGGGAATGCGGGTCTGCGTCGCCGTCGGCCCCGCACAGCCGGCGAGCACCGCCAGCACCAGCAGCAACGCCATCATCGCTCTCAACGTAAGGTTCCCCATGTTCTCTTGCCACCTCGCGGTATCGCGGTATTGGTCGTGGTCGTACTGAAGACGCGGCGGTTGCCGGCCGCCGGCGCCGCCTCCTCCGGCACCGGCTCCAGCGCGTCACAATCCAGCCGGGGCGGCAGCACCGAACCAGGCAGAAACGGCAGCCAGACGCCATCGCCACACTGGCCGTCGGTCAACAGACCACGTTCGATATCAGCCATGGCCCATTGTACGTCATCGGGTTCCACCGGCGTGAGTGGCGCGCTATCGAGCTTGCCGATGGCCGCCGCCCAGAGCCGCAACGCCCCGGAGGATCCGGTCAGCCCGGTGGATCGGTTGTCGTCGCGGCCGACCCACGCCACCGCCACGTGCTCGCCGGTGAAGCCGGCAAACCAGCTGTCGCGCAGATCGTTGGTGGTGCCGGTCTTGCCCGCCACCGTCAGCGTCGGTGGCAGCAGCCACTGCAAGGCCCGCGCCGTGCCACGCTCGGTCACCTGCTGCAACGCCGTGGTGAGCAGGAACACCGGCTCCGGCGGCACCACCTGCTCCACCTCCAGCGGGTAACGCTGCAGCGTCTCCCCCTGCTGATCGACGACGGCGAGAATCGCCCGCAGCGGCGTGCGGTAGCCGTTGGCGGCAATGGTCTGATACATCTGCAACGCCTCCACGGGAGGAACCTCCAGCGCGCCCAGCAACATCGACGGATAGGGATTGATGCGGGCGCCGATGCCGAGCCGGCGCAACGTCCGCACCACGTTGTCGATGCCCAGCTGCAAGCCGAGGCGCACCGTGGCGATGTTGTAGGAGTGAACCAGCGCGCTGATCAGGGTGACGTTCTCGTGGTAGGCGTGATCGTAGTTGCCTGGCGCCCACTGGTCGCCATTGGGCAACTCCAGCACCAGTTCGGAGTCGTCCAGCGGCGTCAACAGGTTGTAGAGCCGCGGCTGGGCCAACGCGGTGAGGTAGATGGCCGGCTTGACCATCGAGCCGATCGGTCGCTTCATGTCCAGCGTGCGGTTGAACCCGGCATAGCGTGGATCACGCCCGCCCACCGAGGCCAGCACCTCGCCCTGATCGACCGACGCCACCATCATCGCCGCCTGCAGGCTGCCGGATTCCAGGCCACGATCCTTTTCGATCTTCGCCAGCCGTTCGACCACCGCCTGCTCGGTGCGGAACTGGATCTCCGGGTCCAGCGTGGTGAACACCACCAGCCCTTCGCTCTGCAGATCCTCATCGCGATAGTCTCGACGCAGCTGGCGCCGCACCAGGTCGAGAAAGGCCGGGTAGCGGGTGACGCTGGACGGCGCCTTGCGGGTGACACCCAGCGGCCGGTTCGTCAGGATCTCCGCGGCCTCGGGATCGAGGTCGCCATCACGCACCAACACCTGGATGACGATGTCGCGCCGCGCGCGGGCGCGTTGGGGGTGGCGGCGCGGATCGAAGTAGGAGGCGCCCTTGGCCATTCCCACCAACAGCAGAATCTGCTCAGGCGCCAGCTCCGACAGGGCGCGCTGAAAGTAGAACTGGCTGGCCAGCCCAAAACCGTGCACCGCCCGGGCACCATCCTGGCCGAGATAGATCTCGTTGAGATAGGCCTCGAGAATCTCGTCCTTGTCGTAGTGCCACTCCAGCAGCAGCGCCATCACCGCTTCGTTGAGCTTGCGGATCAAGGTCTTCTCGTTGGAGAGAAAGAAGTTCTTCACCAGCTGCTGGGTCAACGTGCTGCCGCCCTGCACGGTGCGCCCGGCCCGCAGGTTGGCGATCATGGCGCGAACGATCGAGGTGGGACGCACGCCATGATGCTCGTAGAAGGCCTTGTCCTCGACCTTCAGCAGCGCCTTCACCAGCAACGGCGGCACCTCCTCCAGCTTGACCAGCAGGCGGTCCTCGTTGTGGCGCGGATAGATATTGGCGATGCGTACCGGCTCCAGCCGGTAGAGCGCCAGTGCCTTGCCATCGGCGTCCTCCAGCGCGGTGATCCGGCCATCGCCCAGGCGGATGCGGATGCGTCGCGCCGGCCGTTGTTCGTCGGGAAAGGTAAAGCTGCGGGTATAGATCTCGAACCGTCCGCCCCGCTGGCGGTATTCCCCCGGCTTGCGCACCGCATGCACTTCGAGATAGCCGAGCCATTCCAGCTGCCGCTTCAGCGCCGCTGGCGTCAGCGCCCGCCCGGGATAGAGCTCGGTGGGCCGCGCATAGACCCGCGCCGGCAGCGCCCAGCGATTGCCCTCGAAACGGCTGGTGACGGTCTTGTCCAGCTTCCACACCCAAGGCACGCCGACCACCAGCCCCAGCAGCAGCGCAATCAGCGCCAGCCACAGCAGCAGGCGCCGGAACGAGAACCGGCGGCGACGGCGGGGGGATGTCTTGCGGGATTGACTCATGGGGCCGGATACGAAGCGGCGCGCTTTTGAGCGCCTGTGGGGAGTAGTCTATCATTGCCCGCGCGACCGGCCGGGCGGACACCGGCATCGTTCATCGGATTCACAGGGCCGCCATCGGCCAATCAACAAGGGCGACATCATAATGGAGATCTCCAACCTCGAACAGCACGGACGACTGGTCCGGGCGCTGATGGAACAGAAACCCTTCCCCCACGCCGGCGACGACGTCGAGCTGCTGGAGACCCACATCTCGTCGGTGCTGCTGGCCGGCGACTACGCCTACAAGATCAAGAAACCGCTCGATTTCGGTTTTCTCAACTTCCTCTCACTGGCCGACCGCCGACACTTTTGCGAGGAGGAGATCCGCCTCAACCGCCGTCTGGCACCGCAGATCTACCTGGAGGCGGTGCCGATCACCGGCAGCCTCGACACCCCCCGGCTCGACGGCGACGGCGCGCCGATCGAATATGCGGTCAAGATGCGGCGTTTCGACCAGAGCCGATTGCTCGACAGGCTGCTGGCCGCCGGTGCGCTGGGCAACGACATCATCGACGCCATCGCCGACATCGTCGCCGACTTTCATGCCGGCGCGGCGATCGCCGGCGACGACAGCCCGCTGGGCACGCCCGAGTCGGTGTGGGCACCGGTGGCCCAGAACTTCGAACAGATCCGCCCCCTGCTGAGCGACCCCGCCCAACTGGATCAGCTCGACCGGCTGGAGGCGTGGTCCGAGGGCGAATACCGCCGCATCGAACCGCTGCTGGCACGGCGCAAGGCCGGCGGCTTCATCCGTGAATGCCACGGTGACATGCATCTGGGCAATATCACCTTGGTCGATGGCGAGGTGGTGATCTTCGACGGCATCGAATTCAACGACGAGTTCCGCTGGATCGACGTCATCAGCGAGATGGCGTTTCTGACGATGGACCTGACCGACCGGGGCCAGCCGGCGATGGCACAACGGCTGATGAACCGCTACATCGAAAACACCGGGGACTACGACGGCCTGGCCCTGTTGCGCTTCTACCAGGTCTATCGCGCGCTGGTACGCGCCAAGATCGCCGGTTTCCGGCTGGCGCAGACGCTCTCCGACGAAGAACGCGCCGAGGTCAGCGCCGCCTACCAGAGTTACAGCGATCTGGCCGAATCGTTCACCGCCGGAACGACGCCCCGGATCGTGCTGATGCGCGGCGTCTCCGCCAGCGGCAAGAGCTGGCTCAGCCAGGCACTGCTCGAAAAGAGCGGCGCCTACCGCATCCGCTCCGACCGCGAGCGTAAGCGGCTGTTCGCCGGCCAGGCGGCGGCCGGGGAACTCAACGCCGGCCTCTATGCGCCGGCGCTGACGGAGAAAACCTACGACCGGCTGCTGACCCTGACGCACACCGTCACCGATGCCGGCTACCCCGTCGTCGTCGATGCCACTTTTCTGCGGCAGGCACAGATCGCGCCGTTTGCCCGTTTCGCCCGTGACGCGGGCATCCCGCTCACCGTAATCACCACCACCGCCGACCGCGAGGTGCTGGAAGCCCGGCTGCAACAGCGCCGGCGGGAGAAGGACAACATCTCCGACGCCGACCGCGACGTCCTCCAGCACCAACTCTCCCAGATCGAGCCCGTACCCGACGACCTCCACGCCATCGACGTCGATACCGGCGAACCGATCGACATCGACGCGCTGGTGGCCCGAATCGACGAGGGATCCTCCCGATGATGCCACGCACCGCCACCCTGCTGCTCGTCCTGACCGCCACAACCGCGAGCGCCGACACCGTCATCCATTTCAAGACCAACGCCCCCGGCTCCCCCGAGCAAATGGCGATCAAGGGCGACAAGGTGCTGATCCTGTCACCACAGCGCGAAGGCCGCTTCGTCATGGACACCGCCACCGAAACCGTCACCATGATCGACGATCGGGAAAAGCGTTATTTTCAGATCGACAGCCAAACCGTCGAGCAGACCACCGGCATGGTGGAGATGATGCGCCAGGCCATGCTCGCCCAACTGAAGAACCTGCCACCCGAACAGCGGAAAATGATGGAAGAACGCCTCGGCATCACCCCCGAAGCCACGCCCCCGCTACCGACGATCGAAATCAGACCGACCACGAGCAAGATCAAGGTCAATGGCGTCCCCTGCACCCTCACCGACATCGTCACCGACCGGCGCAAGACCGCCGAAGCCTGCGTCGCCACCCCGAAGGCCGCCGGCATCAGCGACACCGACTACGCCACGATGCAGAAAATGTTTCGCATCTCGCGCAAACTCGCAGAAAAAACCCGCCACATGACCGGTCCCGCCGCCGGAGAATTCGCCCAATCCCTCGCCCCCGAACTCGACGGCTTCCCGATGGAGGTCAAAGACCTCACCAACGGCAATCACGTCATCGTCAGCAAGATCGAAACCAGAAAACTGAAAACCAGCGACTTCCTGCCCGGCGCCGGCTACCAGAAAATCAATCCGCTGCAGGAAATGCAACGATTGATGGGTGACGGGAAGAGATAGCGGCCCAAGACATGGCGGCAACCCCGGTCATACCAACCGTCGCCAGCACGGCAATACCGCCGACCTGCCGTCACCCCGGCACGCCACTGCGCTGACACCACTCCCCGCCACAGGTGCCAGCAAAGAGCGGCACGGGAGCGGCTTTCGATTGCATCGCGATTTTTCGACGAGAAAACACAGGATTCCCACCCGGCGCGAGCGGCAGAGAAGAACGCTGCGATCGACGAGGCGCAAAACCGGTACCACCGACGATGCCACGAAACCACGGAATGTCGGGCAGCTTACGCCATGCCGACCCACGGCTCACAACACCAGCCTCGGCACCGCTTCCAGCAGTTTCCTCGTATACGGATGATTCGGCTGGTTGCAGACCTGTGCGGTGTCGCCGGCTTCGACGATCTGGCCGTCTTTCATGACGACGGTACGATCGGCGAGGTATTCGACGACACCGAAGTCGTGGGTGATGAACAGTAGCGCGAGGTTACGCTCGTTGCGCAGTTGCAGCAGCATTTCGAGCACTTCGGCCTGTACCGATACGTCGAGCCCGGAAGTGACTTCGTCGCAGACGATGAAGGCGGGGTTGGGCGCCAGGGCGCGGGCGATGCCGATGCGCTGACGCTGGCCACCGGAGAATTCGTGGGGATAGCGCCAGAGGTGGTCTTCCTTGAGGCGCACCTGGACCAGCAGCTTTGCGGCCAGTTCGAGGCGCTCCTCCTGGTTTTTGCCAATACCGTGGATCTTCATCGGCTCGGTGAGCGCGGTGGCGACGGTCAGACGCGGGTTGAGCGACGACATCGGATCCTGAAAGATGATCTGCATCGATTTCCGGTAGGGCTTGAAGGCCGAGCGCGAGAGGTTACTGATGACGCTGCCGGAGTAGCGCACCTCGCCGCCGGTGGTTTTTTCCAGCCGCAGGATGGCGCGGCCCAGCGTGGTCTTGCCGCAGCCCGATTCGCCGACGAGGGCAACGATCTCCCCCGCCTTGATGGTCAGATCGACACCATCGACGGCGCGGACGTGGTCGACCACGTGGCGGAACACCCCCTTGCGGATCGGAAAATGGACCTCGAGCCCCCGGCAGCTCACCAGCTCGCTGTTGGCCTGTACCAGCCGGTCGCGTTCCGGGCGTGGCAGGTTCTGCGGCAGCGCTTCCAGCAGGCTCTTGGTGTAGCTGTGCTGCGGGTCGCGCAATACCGCATCCACCTGCCCCGACTCCACCAGTTGGCCGTTGCGCATCACGCCCACCTTGTCGGCCATCTGCGCAACGACGCCGAAATCGTGGGTGATGAAGAGGATGCTCATTCCGCGTGAGCGCTGCAGTTCCTTCATCAGCCGCAGAATCTCGGCCTGTACCGTTACGTCCAGCGCGGTGGTCGGCTCGTCGGCGATCAGCAGATCGGGCTCGCAGGCCATCGCCATCGCAATCATCACCCGCTGGCGCTGGCCGCCGGAGAGACGGTGCGGATAGTCGTCCAGCCGTTTGTCGGCCTCTTTGATCTGCACCTGCTGCAACGCGATCAGCGCGCGCTCGCGCGCCTGGGCATAACTCATGTTGGGGTTATGCAGCAGCAGCGCCTCGACGATCTGCTCGCCAATGGTGAACACCGGATTGAGCGAGGTCATCGGGTCCTGAAAGATCATGGCGATACGGGCACCGCGGATGCGCCGCAGCCGCTGCTCCGGGAGCGTCAGCATGTCCACCAGATGGTGCTTGCCGAGCTGGTCCCGGTAGTCGAAGAAGACCTGCCCGGCCGGATGGCTGCACAATCCCGGCGGCAACAGCTGGATGATCGACAATGCGGTGATCGACTTGCCGCTGCCCGACTCGCCGACGAGGCAGTAGGTCTCCCCTTTTTCGATGGTGAAGCTGACGTCATCGACGGCATCGACGGTCTTGCCAGCGGTGTGGATCTGCGTCTTCAACCCCTCGACGCGCAGCAACGGGCGACCGGTGTTGATCATGCGGCCCGGCTCCCGCCCAGCTTGGGATCGATGGCGTCGCGCAGCGCATCGCCGATCAGATTGTAGGCAAATACGGTGAGAAAAATCGCACCACCGGGGAAAATGGCCATCCACCAGTTGAAGGCCGACGAGCGCACCGCCTGGTTGAGCATCTGCCCCCACGACGGGGAGTCCACCAGACCGAGGCCGAGAAAGCTCAGCGTCGCCTCGGCCAATATCGCCGAAGCGAAGCCGAAACTGGCCGCCACCAGCACCGGCGCGATGCCGTTCGGCAACATGTGGCGAAACAGGATCGACGGCGTGCTCGCACCGGCGGCAATGGCCGCCTGGACGAAGTCCTGCTGCCGCAGCTTGAGAAATTCGGCACGCAAATAGCGGGCGTAGCCGGTCCAGCCGGTCAACCCGATGATGATCATCATGATGTAGAGATTGCGCCCGAAGAAGGCGACGAAAGTGAGCAGCAGAAACAGCGTCGGAATCGCCTCGAAGATCTCCACCAGACGCATGCCGACGATATCGACGATGCCGGAGAAATAGCCCATCAGCCCCCCGATGATGACGCCGATCACCATGGCGATGCCAGTGGCCACCAGTCCGATCCCGAGGGCGATGCGCGAGGCGTGGATCATCCGCGACAGCACGTCGGCGCCGTTCTCCTCGGTGCCCATCCAGTGGGCACGACTGGGTGGCTGGAAACCGGTGTCTCCCTGATCGCGCAGATAGTCGCGCGGTGAATAGGGCACTGGCGGAAAAACCTGCCAGTCGTATGCACCCCGGGCCACCTGCTCACGGTGATGTTCGTGAACCACCAGCGTCGGTGGCTGAAACCAGCGCGGCGCCAACGATGCCGAGGCGAGCGCCGCCAGCAGCACGACGACGATGCGCTTGCCCCAGCCGATGGGAAGCAACATCGTCAGCAGCAGCGTCACGAAGGCCACCATCCAGGTGACGTCGGCGGCACCGAGCGCCTCCACCACCGGGCTGGAGACGACACCATCGACGCTGACCAGCAACGGGCGGCTGTTGGCCAGAAACGGCGCGAACACCGCCACGAAGGCGACGATACCGATCCACAGCAGTCCCAGGCGCGCGCCCCACTGCCGAAAGGTGGTGCGCAGGATGCGCGCGGCATAACGCTTGTGGCGCAGCGCGCGCCGACCGGCCTTGCGTTCGAGGTCAGTCATAACTCACCCTCGGGTCGGCAATGGCATAGAGAATATCGGCCAGCAGATAACCCACCAGCGTGAGAAAGCCACCGATCAACGCGATCGAGAGCACCAGCTCACGGTCGCGGCCGGTGACCGCCTCCACCGCCAGCTTGCCCATGCCGTCGATGGAGAAGATCGACTCGACGATGATCGAGCCACCGAGCAGTCCCGGTAGCAGACCGGCCGAGACGGTGATCAGCGGCAGCAGGCTGTTGCGAAAGACGTGTTTCCATAGCACCTCCTGCTCCGGCACACCTTTGGCCCGCGCGGTGCGGGCGAAATCGGACTGGAGATTTTCCAGCACGGCCGAACGCGTCAGCCGGGCAAGAAAGGCAAAACCGCCGTAGGAGAGGCAGATCACCGGCAGAATCAGGTGCCAGAGGCGGTCGAGCAGAAAGCCGCGCACGAAATCCCCCTCCATCCAGACGGCCCCGGCGGCACCACCGACCACCAGTCCGAGCAGGCCGAGACCACCGATGCGAAAGGCGCGATAGTCGGTGCGGGCCAGACCGAGCAACGGCAGCCCGATCGCCACGCCGGCAACCAGATAGACCCAGGCCGCGCCACCGCCCGGCAATGCGCTCACCATCCAGACGGTGAGCGCGACGGCGGCGAGCACGGCAGCCAGCGTGCGCACCGTCTTCGACGGCCAGCGCCCGACCAGCGTCGCCAACCACAGCCCGCCCAGCGCAGCGCCGAAGAAACGCAAGACATCCCCAAAGCTGGACCAGTGCGGCAGGAATGGCATGTCCAGCGCCTGCCGGTCGGAGAGCCCGCTGGTGGGGAACCAGTGCCAGTACTGGTCATTGGCGAAGAAACCGATCAGCAGCACGCCGACCAGCATCGTCGGCACCGACCACAGCGCCAGCATGACGACGCTGGAGGTGACATCGAAACTGCCCCCCCGGTCCCGCGCCGCCTGCACGCCAACGACGATGGCGACGAGGTAGATGACAGGAATGGTCAGCACGTTGAGCAGCAGCGTGATCGGCAACCGTTCGGCCAGCAGATCGGTCACCTTGCGGCCATAGCGGAAGCTGTCCCCCAGATCGGCACCCTTGGTGAACGAAAAATCACCAAAGCTGCCATCCTCCCGCAGCTCGAAGCCAATGGGCGAGACATTGTTGAGCCAGCGCAGATACTGCATCGGCGCTGGCTGGTCGAGCCCGTAGCGACGGTTGTAGTATTCCTGCAGCGCCGCCTTCTCCTGGGGATTGAGGCCGAAGTCGTCGATCAGCGCTTGCGACGAGATGCCGCCCGGTGCAGCCGCCATGGTGATGAACACCACCAGCGAAATGCCGAGCAACGTCGGTATCATCAGCAACAGCCGGCGCAGGATGTAACTGAGCATCGCCTATTCGTACTTTTGCAGTGGTGCCGGCACGTACCAGCCGATCGGGGTTTCCGACGCGTTCAGCCCCAGCGGGGTCACCTGGACGTTGTGCATCCGCTTGTCCACCAATACCAGCGCCTTGCTGCGGGTGAGGAAGGTGTAGGGCTGATCCTGGTAGATGATCCGCTCGGCCTGCCGCCACAATGGCATGCGCCTGGCTTCATCGACGGTGGCGCGGGCCTTTTCGATCAGCTCGTCGAGCTCGGGGTTGCTGTAGTGGACGAAGTTGTCACCGTTGTTCTTGATCTGGTCGCTATGGAAGATCTGGTAGAGATCACTCTCCAGGCTCGCCGACCAGCCGAGGCTGATGGCCTCGAAGTCCTTCTTGTCGAGCAGGTCGAGCATCACCGACCACTCGGTGGGCTTGGGCACGAGCTGTACGCCGGCGCGGGCGTATGAGTCCTTCAGGAACAGCGCCAACGCGGTGTAGTCCTCGCTGCCCTGGGGATAGACCAGCTCGAAGCGGAACGGCTGGCCGGCGGCATCCTCCAGCACGCCATCGCCGTCGCGGTCCTCGTAGCCGGCCTCCTTCAGCAGCGCCCGGGCCTTTTCGACATCGAAGGCGCGCGGCTGGAGGTCGGGCGCATGCTGCTTGCCCTGCGGGTTGAACGGCCCCACCGCCACCTCGCCGTAACCGAGCATGATCTCATCGACGATGCGCTGCCGGTCGGTGAGGTAGGTCATCGCCACCCGTACGCGGCGGTCGGCGAAGCGGGTCGGCTTGCCCTTGCGCATCTGGTTCCAGCCGATGTAACGGTAGCCCGCCGTCGGCGCAAGATATTCGAAATTCCGGCTGCGGGACATCAACTGTTCATCGTCGAGCAGCTTGTTCTTGTACTCCCGCGGCTTGGCGCCGTAGGTGTCGATCTCGCCATTGCGGTAGGCGGTCAGCCGCGCGGTCTCGTTCTCGATCACCTTCCAGATCATCCGGTCGAACGAGGGCTGGACCGGGGCCCAGTATCGGGGATTGCGCTCCAGCTCGATCAGCCCCGAATCCGGCGTCCACCCTTTTGGATCGGCGAGGCGGTAGGGGCCGGAGCCGAACAGCAACCCCTTGGACTGATTGAAGCGCTCCGGCTCTTGCAGATAGGGCGCATAGAAATGCTTGGCCATGATCGCCATGCCGCCAGCCAGCGTCAGGCTGTTGTAGTACGGCTCCTTGAAGCGGAAGACCACCTCATGTGGTCCGCGCGCCTCGACCGAGGCGAGCTTCTCGTAGTAGGCACGTTCACGCGGCGCCTTGATCTTCGGGTTCATGATGAACTCGTAGGAGAAGACCACATCCTCGGCGGTCACCGGCCGGCCATCGGAGAAAGCCGCCTCGGGCCGCAGCCGGAAGGTGATCGTCAAGCCATCATCACTGACCGTCCAGCTCTCGGCCAGACGCCCCTCCCATTCGAGGGTCTCCGGGTCGCGGTCGAGCAGCGATTCGAGCACATAGCCCTGCACCATCGAGGCGTAGACGTCGGAGGAAACCAGCGGCGTGATCGTCTTGATCGACTGCCCGAAAGCGCGTACCAACCAATCCCCCTCGGCGTAGTCGGGCCGTTGCGTCACCGCCCAGGCACGACGAAACGCGGGCGGAATCTCGCTGCCGGGCGCCGACGGGTCGGCATCGTCATCGGCTTGCGATACGGCAAGCCGGCTGCGACGCAACTCCGCGTAGGCTTGGCGCAACCGCCGGATGTCCTCGGCCTGCTCGGTGATGGCGGCTTCGACCCGGGTGAGCTTCTGCCACTGGCGGTCGATCATATACATGGTGGTGACCAGCACGAGCAGCAGCACGAACAGCGCCAGAAAGAGGTAGAAATCCTTTGCGGTGAAGCGATTTTCCATAGAGACCCGGCTGTGGTCGGAACGGTCCGGCGATGTTATCACCTGCCCTGCGGCGCGTCACATGACGACGGCGCAATCCACCATCGGCACCGCTGCCCCATGCGGGCCAGCCACAGCATCGATGGATGCCAAGCCGAAGGCAGGGGTGTACACTCGAAGCCGTACCTCAGCTTCAGTCAGTGGAGACGGGCCATGGGTTTTCTGCAGGGCAAGAAGGCACTGATCGTCGGCGTGGCCAGCCACCGCTCGATCGCCTACGGCATCGCCAGGGCCATGCACCGTGAAGGCGCCGAGCTCGCCTTCACCTATCAGAACCACAAGCTGGGAGACCGGATCGAGAAACTGGCGGGGGAATTCGACTCCGACATCACCATCCCCTGCAATGTCGAGAGCGACGACGACATCGAAGGCGTCTTCGAGCATCTGGACGACTTCTGGGACCATCTGGACATCCTCGTCCACTCCGTCGCCTTCGCCCCGAAGGAGCTGCTGGAAGGGGACTTTCTCGACAACGTCACCCGCGAGGGCTTCCGCATCGCTCATGACATCAGCTCCTACAGCCTGGCGGCCTTCGCCAAGGCAGCCCGGCAGATGATGCAGCATCGCAACGCGGCCATCCTCACCCTCACCTACCTGGGCGCCGAACGGGCGATGCCGAGCTACAACGTCATGGGGCTCGCCAAGGCGAGCCTGGAAGCCAACGTCCGCTATCTCGGTTACACCCTCGGCGGCGAGGGCATCCGCGTCAACGCCATCTCCGCCGGCCCGATCCGGACCCTGGCCGCATCGGGTATCGGCGGTTTCCGCAAGCTCCAGGACCAGGTGGCCCAGCATGCACCGCTGCGCCGCAACGTCACCATCGACGAGGTGGGCAATGTCGGCGCCTTCCTCTGCTCCGAGCTGGCCAGCGGCATCACCAGCGAGATCATCTACGTGGACGGTGGCTATCACACGGTGGCGACCGGGGGTTGCCCCGACACGACCACCGACTGAATGGCGACGACGAAGAGTCGGCACGTGGCGCGCCTCGCCGTCCGCGATTCCGAGTCC
Source organism: uncultured Thiotrichales bacterium (assembly GCA_964614535.1). GTDB lineage: Bacteria > Pseudomonadota > Gammaproteobacteria > UWMA-0217 > UWMA-0217 > JALSHZ01. The sequence goes on from CAZTOZ010000022.1 coordinate 53,194, forward strand.
TCCAACGGGGCCAACGACCGCGGATGGCGGGAAGATATCCGGCCGGCCTTGACCTTTGGCATTTCCCTTTTCTCCTCGGGCGCTATGATGGCGTCATTGAGAACCATGGGAGAACGACGATGTTTGGAGAAAAACACGATCTGGTGCACGAACTGCCTGAATACAAGGAGGAGATTCACCGGCTGAAAACCACCGACCGCCATTTCGCCCGTCTGTTCGACGAGTACCACGAAGTGGATCATGAAATTCATCGTATCGAGGAAGGCATCGAAACACCGGACGACGCCTATCTGGAAAGCCGCAAGAAGCTGCGGCTGCACCTGAAAGACCAATTGGTGGCGATGCTGACCTCGAAATAGCCTCCCCCCAACGACAAAGCCCCGGCATCTCCCGATGCCGGGGCTTTGTCGTTGGGGGCTGCTGAAGCGAAAATCCGTCCTGTCCCGGGCCAGACCGACGCTCGCAACGGCCGTTTTCGCGCTATTGCAACTGCTCCGAGAAGACCTCGATATCCTGCCGCGACTCGATGGCCTTGTAGAGCCCCTGATAGTACCTGTCGTTGTATTCGGCCAGCAGGCGATCGAGTTCAGGATTTTTCCGCAACTGTTCGTCGGTGACTTTCGGCACGACGACACGCTTCAGCACGACGAGGGCGAAATTACCATCCGGCAACGCCACCCCCTCGTAGGCGGGCTTTCCTTCCACCGGCGCCGTCATCGTGAACACGCGCTGCATCAGCGCCAGCGGCAGGTCGGTGGTCTGCCGCGACACCTCCGCCGACTTCACCTCGGCCCCCACTTCGGCCGCCACCGTTTGCAGCGGCGTACCGTTCTTCAGCTTCTGCACCATCGCCCTGCCCGTTTCCCGGGCCTTGGCGGCCAGCTTCTTCGCCCGTAGCAGTTCGGCAATATCGGCGCGGACCGCCTCGAGCGGGCGCGGTGCCGCGGGCTCGTGCGCCTTGACGCGAATCACGACCACGGTACCGTCGTCCAATTCGATGGCTTCACTGTTCTGCCCGTTGCCGAGCACGTCCTCGGAAAAAGCCATTCGCAGCACCTTGGGATCGGCGGCAATGCCTTCTCCCTTTTCACGGGTGACCCAATCGGTCTCCTGAATCTCCAGCCGCAGATCTTCCGCGGCCACATCGAGCGTCTCGGGATTCTCGTAGGTCAACGTCACGAGCTGGTCGGAGAGATCGGAAAAACGGCTGTCCACCGCCTGGCTGCGGATGTCGGCGACGATCTGCGCCTTCACCTCGTCATAGGGTTTCTGCTCTCCCCCCTCGACGGCATCGAGGCGGATGATCTCGTATCCCTGCGCGGTCTTGACCGGCCGGCTGATCTCACCCTCCTTCAAAGAGAAGAGCGCCTCCTCGAAAGCCTTCGGCATATCGCCTCTGGAGATGCTGCCGAGGCTGCCGCCGTTGTCACGAGAGAGTTTGTCATCGGAATATTTTTTTGCCGCCTCGGCAAAGTCGGCGCCCGAGGTCAGTTCCTGATAGATTTTTTCCGCCTTTTCGGCGGCCGCCTTTTTCTTCTCCGGATCGTCGCCGGCCCCGACCCGTAGAAGGATGTGGCTGGCCTTGCGTGTCTCGGGCGTTCGAAAAGATGCCTTGTCCCGGGCATAGACGGCGCGCGCCTCGTCGTCGCTGACCTCGATGGCCTCGGCCATTTTTTCCCGATCCAGCGCCAGATATTCCAGTTTGACCTTTTCGGGCGTCATGAAACGGGCTTTGTTCTGCTCGTAATAGGTCTCGATCTCTTCTTCGCCGACCGCCACATCACCACCGACCTTTTTTTTGTCGATGATGGCATAGTCGACGACGCGCTTCTGCCCCTGCAACTCGAGGAAGCGGCGGCGATCCGCCTTGACCAGAAAACCGCTGGCATTCACCGTGTCGCGCAGCTGGTCGAGCTGCAGGTCGGCACGGACAAAGGCCTCGTAGGCCGGCTTGCTGATTCGCTGCGACGCCAGTAGCTGCTCGTAGCGCTGCTTGCTGAAACGCCCATCGACCTGAAACTGGGGTGAGGACTTGATCGCTTCGGCAATGGCCAGGTCGCTGACGCGCCACCCGCCGTCCAGGGTCACCTGCCGCAACACTTCACGACGAATCATGTTGCCCAGCACGCTCTGCTTCATCGCCTCGCCCTCGGCAAGCTCGGGCGGAATCTTGCCACCGAACATCTCCCGCAACTGCCGTTGCTGTTGCTGCAGCTCCCGCTGGAACTGTTGAACCGTGATCTCCGTGTCGTTGACGGTCGCCACATCGACCGCGCCCCCAACGCCAAGATACGACTGGATACCCCAGAACATGAAGGGGATGGCGATCAATCCGACGATGGCATAGGCCAGCCAGCCGGTGGCCTTGTCTCGAATACTCTGCAGCATGGTTGTTGTACGACTGTTGTGCGGATCCGACAGTATAATTCAGCGCGCCGGAAAAGAATAAAAAAAGGGCGTCTCGTGCAAGACGCCCTTTTGGGATGATGGCGGAGCGGACGGGACTCGAACCCGCGACCCCCGGCGTGACAGGCCGGTATTCTAACCAACTGAACTACCGCTCCGGAAACTTGTATGGTGGGTGCTGAGAGGCTCGAACTCCCGACCCCCTCCTTGTAAGGGAGGTGCTCTACCAACTGAGCTAAGCACCCGCGCCGGGGAGAGGATATTCGACCCTCCCCCCTCAACGAGCGCGCTAGTTTACGGCATCTTTCAGCGCTTTGCCAGCCTTGAATGAAGGAATCTTGCTGGCCTTGATCTGGATTGTCTCACCGGTACGCGGATTGCGGCCAGTGCGTGCTTCGCGGGTCTTGACCTGGAAGGAGCCGAAACCCACCAGCGTGATCTGATCACCGGCCTTGAGTGTATCAGTAACGACGTCGATCATCGCGTCTACCGCCTTTGCCGCGTCTGCCTTGGTGAAATCGGCCGCTTTCGCGATAGCGTCTACAAATTCTGATTTGTTCATGGGTGTCCCTAACGTGTTGATCAAATATCTGCCCACAACCGGTGTCGGAAACGGTGACACCCGGTGGCGAAAATACTTGCCTTGGTTGATTTTGAAGGACGCCTTCGATTCAAGGTGCATCCTCCTGAGAGGTCGCGACCGATGCCGCGAAGCGCGATTTATAACAATCGCGCTTCGCGACTGTCAACGTGTTCACAAAATTATTACAGTGAAAACGCACCCTCCCGCCGCCATTCAAACGGTTACGGGAGGTTGTTTCAGTGCGCTCTTACTCGTGACGACTTCTTTTTCGACGTGGAGCGCTTGGCCTTGACCGGCCCCGGCTTCGCCGCCGGCTTGCTCAGCGGCTCGGGCTGACGCACCAGCGCCACCTCGAGCACCTGGTCGATCCATCGAACCGGGATGATCTCCAGTCTGTTCTTGATGTTCTTCGGGATCTCGACCAGATCCTTCTCGTTCTCCTCGGGAATGACGATGGTGGTGATCCCGCCACGATGCGCCGCCAGCAGCTTTTCCTTGAGGCCGCCGATCGGCAACACCTCCCCGCGCAGGGTGATCTCGCCCGTCATCGCCACACTGGCCTTCACGGGAATCTCGGTGATGGCCGAGACCAGCGCCGTGCACATGCCGATGCCGGCACTGGGGCCATCCTTCGGCGTGGCACCCTCGGGCACATGGATATGGATGTCGTGCTTGTCGAAGAAATCCTCCTCGATGCCGAGCACGGCTGCCCGGCTACGCACGACGGTCCGCGCCGCCTCGATCGACTCCTTCATCACGTCGCCAAGCTGGCCGGTGCGAATGATCGCCCCCTTGCCCGGCATGACGGCCGACTCGATCGTCAGCAGCTCGCCACCCACCTCGGTCCACGCCAGCCCGGTGACCTGACCAACCTGATCCTCCTCCTCGGCCACGCCATAGCGAAAACGCTTGACGCCGAGATACTTCTCGAGATTGCGGGGCGTCACCACCGTCTTCTTTTTCCTGGGCTTGAGCAGATGATCCTTGACGATCTTGCGACAGATCTTCGAGATTTCACGCTCCAGCCCGCGCACGCCCGCCTCGCGGGTGTAGTGCTGGATGATTTCCCGCACCGCCGACTCGTAGAACACCACCTCGCCCTCTTTCAGGCCGTTGTTCTTCATCTGCTTGGGAATGAGGTAGTCGTGGGCGATGTGAAACTTTTCGTCCTCGGTATAGCCCGCCAGCCGGATCACCTCCATACGATCCAGCAGCGGACCGGGAATGTTCAGGCTGTTGGAGGTGGCCACAAACATGACGTCGGAGAGGTCGTAGTCCACTTCCAGATAGTGATCCGCGAAGGTGTTGTTCTGCTCAGGGTCGAGAACCTCCAACAGCGCCGACGCCGGATCGCCACGAAAATCCATCGCCATCTTGTCGATCTCATCGAGCAGAAACAGTGGATTGCGCACCTCGACCTTCGACAGGTTCTGGATGATCTTCCCCGGCATCGACCCGATATAGGTACGGCGATGGCCGCGGATCTCGGCCTCGTCGCGGACACCCCCCAACGACATGCGGGTGAACTTGCGATTGGTCGCCCTGGCGATGGACTGTCCCAGCGAGGTCTTGCCGACACCCGGCGGCCCCACCAGGCAGAGAATCGGCCCCTTCAGCTTGCGCACACGCTGCTGCACCGCCAGATATTCGAGGATCCGCTCCTTGACCTTCTCCAGCCCGTAGTGGTCCTCGTCCAGCACCTGCTGCGCCTTGGCCAGATCGTTGCGGACCTTGGTCTTTTTCTTCCACGGCACGGCCACGAGCCAGTCGATGTAGTTGCGCACCACCGTCGCCTCGGCCGACATTGGCGACATCATCTTGAGTTTGTTGAGCTCGGCCTCGGCCTTCTCGCGCGCTTCTTTCGGCATGCCGGACTTTTCGATCTTGGCCGCCAGCTCCTCGACCTCGTTGGGCGCGTCTTCCAGATCACCCAGCTCCTTCTGGATGGCCTTCATCTGTTCGTTGAGATAGTACTCGCGCTGGCTCTTCTCCATCTGCTGCTTGACGCGGCCACGGATACGCTTCTCCACCTGGAGTATGTCGATCTCCCCTTCGATCAGCCCCATGATGTGTTCGAGCCGCTCCTTGACGCTGCGGATCTCCAGCACCTGCTGCTTCTCGTCCAGCTTCAACGACATATGGGCGGCAATGGTATCGGCCAGCCGCGCCGGATCGTCGATACCCGACAACGACGTCAGGATCTCCGGGGGCACCTTCTTGTTGAGTTTGACGTACTGATCGAAGAGGTTGATGACGCTGCGCCCCAACACCTCCAGCTCGCGCTCGTTCTCGTTCGGCACCGGCTCGATGACCGAGATCTGGGCGGTGAAATGGTCCCCTCCCTCGTTGAGTTCCATGACCTGGACGCGCTGCTCCCCCTCGACCAGCACCTTGATCGTGCCGTCGGGCAATTTCAGCAACTGAAGAATATTGGAGAGCGTGCCGATGCGATGGATCTCGTCGGCTCCAGGTTCGTCCACCTCGGCGCTCTTCTGGGCCACCAGCAGGATCTGCTTGTTGTCCGACATGGCGGCGTCGAGCGCATTGATCGACTTCTCGCGACCGACGAACAGCGGAATCACCATGTGCGGGTAAACGACGACGTCCCGGAGCGGGAGTACAGGAACGATCTTCAACGAGGAAGGATTGGTCATAGATATCTGGTCCGGACGGGAACGCTCCCCGTCAGTTTGGTTATAGCAATGCCACCGGGGCCGTCGCCATTCGTTGGCACGGCAGAGCCTGCGGTAATCACTATCGGTATATGGGGCCGCGAGGGGGCGGCTTCAACCCCTCGCAACCCGGATTCCGCCAACGGAAGGCTCAGTCACCCACCGCCGTCTTGAGGTCGCCGCCCTCATAGATGAGGTACGGCTGGGCATCACCGTTGATGACGGCCTCGTCGATGACGATCTTGGTGACGTCTTCATTGGAAGGAAGGTCGTACATGGTATCGAGCAGCACCGATTCGAGAATCGTGCGCAACCCCCTGGCGCCGGTCTTCCGTTCCATTGCCCGGCGCGCCACCGCGTGCAGGGCGTCCTTGCGAAACTCCAGTTCGACGTTTTCCATCTCGAAGAGTTTCTGATACTGCTTGGTGATGGCATTCTTGGGCTTGGAGAGGATCTCGACCAGCGCATCCTCGTCCAGCTCGGTCAGCGTCGCCACCACCGGCAGGCGACCGACGAACTCGGGAATCAGGCCGTAACGAACGAGATCGCCCGGCTCGACATCGACCAACAGATCACCGAGCGAACGCTCCTCGTCCTTGCCCTTGACCTCGGCCGAGAAGCCGATGCCGCTCTTCTCGGTCCGGTCACGGACGACCTTGTCGAGACCGGCAAAAGCACCGCCGCAAATGAACAGGATGTTGGAGGTATCGACCTGCAGGAATTCCTGCTGCGGATGCTTGCGGCCACCCTGGGGCGGTACCGAGGCAACGGTGCCTTCGATCAGCTTCAGCAGCGCCTGCTGCACGCCCTCGCCGGAGACGTCACGGGTGATCGACGGATTGTCCGACTTGCGCGAGATCTTGTCGATCTCGTCGATGTAGACGATGCCCGTCTGGGCCTTCTCCACGTCGTAGTCGCATTTCTGCAACAATTTCTGAATGATGTTCTCGACATCCTCGCCGACGTAACCCGCTTCGGTCAGCGTGGTGGCATCGGCGATGGTGAACGGGACGTTGAGCAGCCGCGCCAACGTCTCGGCCAACAGGGTCTTGCCGGAGCCGGTGGGCCCAATCAGCAGGATGTTGCTCTTGGAGAGTTCGACGTCGTCGTTGTCGCTGCGGGACTCGAGGCGCTTGTAGTGGTTGTAAACCGCCACCGACAGCACCTTCTTCGCGCGCTCCTGCCCAATGACATATTCATCGAGTATGGCATTGATTTCCTTGGGTTTTGGAAGCGACGAATGCTCGGCTACCGTCTGCTCCTGCATCTCCTCGCGAATGATGTCGTTGCAGAGCTCGACACACTCGTCACAGATGAACACGGAGGGGCCGGCAATCAGCTTCTTCACCTCGTGCTGACTCTTTCCGCAGAAGGAACAGTACAGCAGCTTGCCGTTGCCCTGATCGTCTTTCTTGTCACTCATCTACAATGCCCTGCCAGTTGATTCTGGATCAACCTTGCCGCGTTTCGCCATAAGAATCAAGCCGATCCGCAGTGCGGATATTGTCTTTAGATCGTAGCGAGACCTGATCTAATCTTTTTCCTCGGCAGAGCGGGAATCGAGCACGGTATCGATCAATCCGTAGTCGGCGGCTTCACTGGCGCTCATGAAGCGGTCGCGCTCGGTGTCTTCGTCGATCTTCTCGACCGACTGCCCGGTATGGCGCGCCAGAATCTGGTTCAGTGTGGCCTTGACCTTGAGGATCTCACGGGCATGGATGTCGATATCCGTGGCCTGGCCCTGAAAACCACCGAGCGGCTGGTGGATCATCACCCGAGAGTGTGGCAGGCAGAAGCGCTTGCCGGCCGCGCCACCGGCCAGCAACACGGCCCCCATGCTGGCGGCCTGACCGATGCAGAGCGTGCTGACGTCGGGCTTGATGAACTGCATGGTGTCGTAGATGGCCATGCCGGCGGTGACGGAACCGCCCGGAGAGTTGATGTAGAGGTGAATGTCCTTGTCCGGATTCTCCGACTCGAGGAACAGCAGCTGTGCCACGATCAGATTGGCCATGTAGTCTTCGACCGGACCCACGGCGAACACGACGCGCTCCTTGAGCAGCCGGGAATAGATGTCGTAGGAACGCTCGCCCCGCGAGGTCTGCTCCACGACCATCGGGATGAGGTTGAGCGCCTGGGTGTCCAGCGCGCCATGGTCGAACGGTGAATTCCGGCTCATAGGTTTCTCCCTGAAGGTTCCGATTACTTTCCTGGTTCCATTATATCTGCAAACGACGTTTTCTCGTCGGAGACCTTCGCATTATTGAGAACCCAGTCCACCACCTGGTCTTCGAGCACCATGGCTTCGAGCATGGCCATCTGCCCCGGATTGGAGCGGTAGTACTTCTTGACCTCGTCGGCGTCTTCATAGCTGGCGGCCAGCTCGTCCAGTTCGGCCTCGACCCGGTCCTTGTCGAGCTCGATCTCCCTGGCACGGATGATCTCACCGACGATGAGGCCGAGCGCGACGCGCTTCCGCGCCTCCTCCTCGAACAGCTCGTCGGGGAACATCGATTCATTGGCGCCCTGGGCGCTGGCCATCGCCTGTTGCCGCATGCGACCGATCTCCTCGGCGACCAGCGCCTTGGGCACATCGATCTGGTGCAGCGCCAGCAATCCATCCATCACCTGCGCCTTGACCTTCGACTTCAGCTTCGCCTTGAGTTCCCGCTGCATGTTCTCGCGGATATCCTCACGCAGCTTCTCGACACCGCCTTCCGTGATGCCGAAGGCCTCGAGAAAGGCATCGTCCACCGCTGGCAGGCGTGGCTCGCGCACCTCTTTCACCTTCACCTCGAAGCGTGCTTCCTTGCCGGCCAGATCCTTGACGTGGTAGTCCTCGGGAAAGGTAACCTGAATCTCCTTCTCGTCCCCCGCCGAGAGGCCGACGAGTTGGTCCTCGAAATCGGAGATCATCCGCCCCTCGCCAATGACGACCGGCAGATCCTCGGCCTCGCCACCGTCGAAGGCCTCATCGCCAATATAGCCCTTGAAGTCGATGACGATCTCGTCGCCGCTCTGCGAGGCACGCTCCACCGCCTCCCAGGTCTGACGCTGCTTACGCAGGTTCTCGATCATCTTGTCGATGTCGCTCTCGGCAATCTCGGCATCGTAGCGGGTGATCTCGAGAGAGGAGACATCGGCCACCTCGATCTCGGGGTAGACCTCGAACGTCGCCTTGTACTCCAGCGGTTCCCCCTGCTTGACGTTGATCGGCTCGATCGACGGCCCACCGGCCGGCTGCAGCTTCTCCTGCTCGACGGCCTCCTGGAAACTGCTCTGCAACACCTCGCTCAGCACCTCTTGATAGACGCTGGCGCCATATTGCTGCTTGACGATCTTCAGCGGAACCTTGCCCGGACGAAAGCCGTTGATTCGCACCCTGCCGCGCAGGGACTTCAGACGCGCATCGACCGCCTCGTCGACGCGCTCGGCAGGCACTTGCACAGTCATCTGGCGTTCGATGCTGCTCGTGGATTCGACTGATACTTGCATTTGTGTCACGACCTTTAGATTGCTTCGCTCGATGTTTCGTCCGGGAGGAGCGGGACTGAAAACGGGATGGTGCGAGAGGAGAGACTCGAACTCTCACAGGTTGCCCCACTGGAACCTAAATCCAGCGCGTCTACCAATTCCGCCACTCTCGCATAGCGAGATCCCCGCCGACGTCCGGCCGGGATGCTGTCATCAAAATATAGAAGGAAAGAAAATGGGGTGGGTGATGGGACTTGAACCCACGACCACTGGAATCACAATCCAGGGCTCTACCACCTGAGCTACACCCACCATAATCCGGGAACAACAGCAGACAGCCTGTCGAGTCAGCGGTTGGCAAATCCAGCAGGCGCAAATGGCACGCCCGGCAGGATTCGAACCTGCGACCCTCGGCTTAGAAGGCCGATGCTCTATCCAGCTGAGCTACGGGCGCATGTGCTGGATCTGTCCACTGCCCTTTCCTTACACCTGAGATGCACCAGCAGCCCGCTGGACCGGGTGGTCGGAGTGGAGGGATTCGAACCCCCGACCCTCTGCTCCCAAAGCAGATGCGCTACCAAGCTGCGCTACACTCCGCTACTGCATTTCAAGAGGGCGAGAATGATACGCACCCCTTCCAGCGCAATCAACCCGCCCCCTGAACTTTTTTGTTAAACGCCACCGCGCTGCTATATCATCCCGCCCCGGGGAATATCCCCCTCGCCACCACGGGAATCCAGCCATGACCGCAGCAATCATCGACGGCAAAGCCATCGCCCAGCAGATCCGCGCCGAAATCAAGCAAACCGTTGCCCAGCAGGTGGCAAGCGGCCAGCGGCCACCGGGGCTGGCGGTGATCCTCGTGGGCAACAACCCCGCCTCCGAAGTCTACGTCGGCCACAAGCGGCGCGCCTGCGAAGAAGTCGGCTTCCACTCCGAGGCGCACAACCTCGACGCCGACGTCTCCGAGGCGGAGCTTTTGGCGCTGATCGGGCGTCTCAACGACGACGAACGCATCGACGGCATCCTCGTACAGCTGCCACTGCCGGACCACATCGACACCGAAACCATCATCGAGGCGATCCTGCCATCAAAGGACGTGGACGGATTCCATCCATATAATGTCGGCCGGCTGGCCGTGCGTCTGCCGCTGCTGCGCTCCTGCACCCCTTACGGCGTCATTCACCTGCTCGACAGCGTGGGCGAAACCTACAAAGGGCGCAACGCCGTCATCGTCGGCGCCTCCAATATCGTCGGCCGACCGATGTCGCTGGAACTGCTGCTCGCCGGCGCCACCGTCACCGTCTGCCACCGCTTCACCAGTGATCTCGAAGCCCATGTGCGCCGTGCCGACATCCTCGTGGTCGCGGTCGGCAAGCCCGGCATCGTCGCCGGCGACTGGATCAAGCCGGGCGCCACCGTCATCGACGTCGGCATCAACCGCACCGACGACGGCAAGCTGGTGGGCGACGTCGATTTCGATAGCGCGCGGGAACGCGCCGCCTACATCACCCCAGTGCCCGGTGGCGTCGGGCCAATGACGGTCGCGATCCTGCTCAAGAACACTCTTTACGCCGCCAGACTGCATCAGGAGCAACAAGGATGAGCCCGATTCCCGCCCCCCATGGCGGGACGCTGATCGACCTCTACCTGCAAGGCGAAGAACTGGAACAGGAGAAAGCACGCGCGGCCAGCTACCCCGCCTGGACCCTGAACGAATCGCAACTGAGCGATATCGAGCTGCTGCTCAACGGCGGTTTCTCGCCACTCACCGGCTACCTGACCCGAAGCGACTACGACCGGGTCGTCGAGGCACTGCGGTTGGCCGACGGCCTACCATGGCCCCTGCCGATCGTGCTCGATGTCACCGACGATTTCGCCACTGCGATCGAGCCGGGTGACGCCATCGCGCTCCACGATCCCGAAGGACTGCTGATCGCCACCCTCGACGTAGAGGAGTGCTGGCGACCCGACATCGACCGGGAGGCCCGGCACTGCCTTGGCACCGATGCGGACGATCACCCAGGCGTCCAGCGACTGCGCCAACGCAACCCCGTCTGTCTCGGCGGCAAACTCCACGGGATCACCCCACCTCCCCGCTACGCCTTCAGCCGCTACCGATTCACTCCCGGCGAGCTCCGCCGGGAATTCAAGCGCCGCAGCTGGGGACGGACACTGGCCTTTCACAGCAGCCGCCCCATGTTCGCAGCCCAGATCGAACTGGCCGCCCGCAGCGCCCGCGAGCAACGCGCCAACCTCGTCATCCACCCCACGGTGGACAATGGCCGCGACGCGCTGGTGGACGACTTTACCCGGATGCGGTGCTACGAACTGGCATTACAGGCGCTGCCCGAACAGACCACGCTGCTGGCCGCCGTGCCGCTCGTCAGCCGCTACGCCGGCCCACGCGAGGCACTGCTGCACGCCATCGTCCGCCAAAACTTCGGCCTGACGCTGATGATCGTCGGTGACGACCACGCCGGCGCCGGCGGCCCGTGGGCCGACCCCAGGGCGGCACAACGACTGATCCGGCGGTACGACGACGAATTGGAGATCGGCATCGTCCCGGTGGAGGAGACGGTTTTCGTCCAGCAGCGCGCCGAATTCCTGCCCGTGAGCGAAGTGCCGGCTGAAACGACCACCGTCACGCTGGACGACGACGAGCTGACGCGACGGCTCGAACTCGATCTGCCGATCCCGGACTGGTTCGCGCCACGGCCGATTCTCGACGAGATACGCCGCGCCCGCCCGCCGCGACACCGACAGGGCTTCACCGTCTTTTTCACCGGCCTGTCGGGCTCGGGCAAATCGACCCTCGCCCATGCGCTGATGCACAAACTGCGTGAGCACGGCAGCCGCAGCGTCAGCCTGCTCGATGGCGACATCGTCCGCCACAACCTCTCATCGGAGCTGGGTTTCTCGCGCGAACACCGGAATCTCAACATCCGCCGCATCGGCTTCGTCGCCAGCGAGATCACCAAGGCCGGCGGCGTCGCCATCTGCGCCCCCATCGCCCCCTATCGCGAGACACGACGTCAGGTCCGACGGATGGTATCGGCTCACGGCGGCTTCATCGAGGTCCATGTCGCCACGCCGCTCGACGTCTGCGAGGCGCGCGATCGCAAGGGACTCTACGCCAAGGCGCGCAAGGGCCTGATCGAGGCCTTCACTGGCATCAGCGATCCCTACGAAGCGCCGGAAAAGGCCGAAGTGGTCATCGACACCAGCACGGTGTCGCCGGTCGAGGCCGCCAACCGCATCATGCTGACGCTGGAGCAGCTGGGGTACGTGAAATAGCCGCCGGCACCATGCCGGCAGCAAGATATACGACGGGTATCAGGAATAGAGCGTCGGCACCCCCAACTGCTCATGGATCGCATTGGCCTGCTGCGGGGAGATGTTCAGCCCCTTGGCCAGCTTGTCGAGATACTCCGCCTCGGCCTGATGGTCGAGGTCGATGGCCAACAGCGACATCAGATAGATCTGCTGCTCCATCCCCTTCGGCACCTCGGCGATCAGATCCTCCAGACTGGTCTGCGAAGCCATCTCCCGCTTGACCAGCGCCAACTCCTCGGGAGAAACGTCATCTCCCAGATGCTCGGTCAGCTTGCGCTGCTCCTCGGCATCGATCTCGCCATCGGCCTTGGCCGCCGCAATCATCGCCCGCAGCATCAGCTCCGCCTCCTTCTCCTGATCGGGTGTCGCCTCGATCTGGCTGGCCGGCGCACCGGACAACGCCTGGTTGAGCAATGCCCCCAAGCCACCGCCAGCGCCGCCGCCACCTAGCGAGTCGAGCAGGCCGCCCAGACCACTGGACGACTGGCCACCCGCCTGCTGACCGCCCATCATCCCCGAGAGAATCGAACCCAGTCCCCCAGCCTGCTGGCTGCCACCGCCCATCAAGCCACGCAACATGTCACCGGCCCCTCCGCTAGAGCCACTGGACCCACCAAGCACACTGCCGAGCAGGCCGCCCAGGCCGCTGCTGCCCGCGCTGCTGCCTCCCATCATCTTGCCGATACCGCGCGCCGCGATCATGCCGATTGCCACCTTTCCAAGCGTTCCTACCAGACTCATGCTTTCCACCTTGCCTTTGGTTGTTCATACGCCGGGGCCATCCCGTCCAAACATGCATGTGACGGCCCTCACAAAACAGTAAGTGTAGCACTCTGGACCAAAGCCCCGGTGCTACCCATGTGATTTTGTGTCACAAGCAAGCAGCGGAAGAACGAGCAACAGTCAGGTATAGTCCACCCGATAGTAATCACCCCCTGGCCTCATGAAAAAAGGCAACACCAAAGGAAGCTGGCTGCCCAGCCTTCTCTTCATCGTCGGGCTGGCCTTCCCCAATGCGGTCTATCTTTTTCAGTCGCCCGACACGAAAGCCGCCACCGCTTTGCTGCTGTCACTCATTCTGTTGGCGGGCCTGATGCGCCTACTGCAAAACCACCCCTGGTTGCTGGCGAGCGTGAGCATCGTGTTGGCCATACTGGCAGCCATCGACACCATTCACCTGCTGGACTACGGCGCCCACATCTCGGCCGGTGCCATCGGGGCCATTTTCGATACCGATCCCAAAGAAGCCAGTGAATTCTTCCTTTCAGTCTCGAACGCCACCATTCCGGTATCAATAGGCTTTGCGATACTGGCGGCACTATTGGTGCTACTCCATCGAAAAACCAATAACCAGCCAATATCAACAAACCATCGCTGGATCACAACGCTGATGCTGGTACTGCCAATAATCGACTTTGCCGCCAAGGGCAGCAGCTGGAACTCGGCCCCAATACGCCCAATCAAAGCAATCTACGACTATTGGCACGAAAAAGAACATGCGCAACAACTGTCTCGCGAGCGCAAACATTTTCGCTTTGACGCGCATCGTAACGTGCCGGCAGCGCCAGACGAACATTTCGTGCTCATCTTGGGTGAGTCGGTCCGGCGAGACCATCTCCAGCCGTATGGCTACCCGCGTCCAACGTCCCCCCAGCTGACCAAGCGAGATGACCTGCTGCTCTTTACCGATGTCGTGTCACCCGCCAATCAGACCCGGCGTTCGGTAAAAATGATGCTCTCCCCAGCCACCGCCCTCGACCTTTCAGATTTCTACCGCAAGGGGACCATCGTCAATCTGGCGAACGAGGCGGGGTTCCACACAACGTGGCTGTCGAATCAGGGACGCTATGGCCAACATGACACCGAGGTAAGCAGTATTGGACGCGACGCCGACCTGCGGGTATTCACCAACACCGATTGGGATACTCACTCGCTGGATGAACGACTCATCAGCCCATTCCACAATATCGCAAGCGATAGGAGCAAACCCCGTTTTACAGTCGTCCACCTGCTGGGAAGCCATGGCTCATACTTTCGCCGCTATCCACCCGCATTTGACTATTTCCACGACACCCCACCCGGCAGCGATGGGATGAACGAGTCGTTGAAAAACGCCATCAACGCCTACGACAACTCGCTTCGTTACACCGACAGCATCATCGACCAGATCATTCGCATTCTCGAAAAAACCAAAGCCCTCGGCTGCGCGATCTACAGCCCCGACCATGGTGAAATTCTGGGAGAGGTCAATGGACGCACGACCCACGGCTTCCCCACCGTCCAGCGTCCGGAAGCAGAAATCCCATTCATCGTCTGGTGCAGCCAGTCCTATCGACAGCGACACCCCGACGTCTGGGCGCGCTTGTCCGCCAACCGCCATCTTCCGTTTTCAACCGAGCATCTGTTCGATCTGTTGGCCGACATGATGGCTATCGACTACCCTGGGGACCAACCGTCCACCAGCATCGCCAATCCCAGCTTCGAACCACCATCCACACGCTATCTCCTGGGTACCAACGGCCACCCTGTCTCCTACGAATCCTTCGCCACCAACGACCAACCGAAATGAGCCACCGCTCCCCACACCTCGCCATCCTCGTCTCCTACTCCGGCCAGGGCGGCGTGGAGAAGGTCATCGACAACCTGCTGCCGGCGCTGGCGGATCGCGGCTGTCGAATCGATCTGCTGCTGATTCGTGACAAGGGGCTGGTGGCCGAGCGCTTCCCGCCCAACGTGCGCATCGTCCGGCTGCGCAGCCGCCACGCATTGACGGCGTTGCCCGAACTGACCGGCTACCTGCGGAAGAACCGACCGCCGGTGTTGATGGCCGTGCGTCACCGGGCCATCAAGGTGGCGGTGCTGGCACGCCGCATCAGCGGTGCCGACACGCGCATCGTCGGCCAGATTCACACCACCGCCTCGGTCGCGATGCAAAACTGGAACGCCATCAAGCGCTGGCGCTGGCGACGCGAAACGCGGCGCTACTACCACCATTGCGATCTGATGGTTGGGGTTTCACGGGGGGTTGCCGACGACATCCGCCAGATGGCCGGGCTGCCGGCCGACAGAGTGACTGCCATCTACAACCCGATCATCACCACGGAGACGATGTCGGCGTTGCCACGGTTGCCCGACCACCCCTGGCTCCACCCGCCTGGACCGCCCGTCGTCCTCAGCGCCGGCAGGCTGACACGGCAGAAGGACTTTCCCACCCTCATCCGCGCCTTCGCAATCGTCGCAAAAAACCGGCCTGCCCGCCTGATCATTCTTGGCGAAGGCAAGGAGCGGCCCGCGCTGGAGGCGTTGATCGCCACCCTGGGGCTGCAACAAAAGGTGGCGCTGCCAGGGCATGTGGACGATCCCCTGGCCTGGATGGCCGCCGCCGACCTCTTCGTTCTCTCGTCGATCTGGGAGGGCTTCGGCAATGTACTGGCCGAGGCCATGGCCGTCGGTACGCCGGTCGTGGCCACCGACTGCCCCCACGGCCCACGCGAGATTCTGCACGATGGACGGCTCGGCCCGCTGGTACCGATGCAAAACCCAACCGCGCTGGCCGAGGCCATGGTCCGGACACTGGCCTCGCCCCCCGCCCCCGAGACGCTCCAGGCGGGATTGACCGAATTCACCACCGCTACCGCCGCCGACCGTTACATCGACGCGCTGTCACTGGCATGCGGGCAATAGCCCGTCGGTGCTGTACAATTCCGACTTTTCATCGACTGCCCGATCCATGCTGCTCTCCCACCGCTACAACTTCCTGTTCGTGCACATCGCCAAGACCGGCGGGACCAGCGTCCGCGCCGCGCTCAACAAACTGCGCTGGCGTGATCCGATGTACTGGCTGATGTTTCCCTGCCACAAACTCAGCCAGGCCACCGGCCACCGCATCGGCACCAGGTTCCCCCGCCACAGCAAGATCATCGCCGCCAAGGAGATGTTGCCGGCGGAGTTCTTCGGTCGGCTCTACAAGTTCGCCTTCGTTCGCAACCCATGGGATCTGCAGGTGAGTTCGTTCCACCACATCCGCCGCGAGCGACCGCAGGTGATGAACGGCATCGACGACTTCAACCAGTTCATGCGCTACAAGTTCGACCCGGGCCGTCCCTACCAGTATCACATCGACACCTCGCTGCAGCGGCAGACCGATTATCTGGTCGATCTGGAAGGCGAGCTGCTGACCGACTTCATCGGCCACACCGAACGGCTGCAGCAGGATTTCGACGAGGTCTGCGACAACATCGGCATTCCACGGACCACGTTGCCGCGCAAGCGCGAAGCGAAGGACCGCAAAAAGGACTATCGTAGTTATTACGACGATGACGTGGCGGAGCTGGTGGCCCGGCACTTTGCCCGCGACATCGAAATGCTCGGCTACCGTTTCGACCCCGACTGACGCCATGCAACGGATACTGCTGATCCGCCTCAGCGCCATTGGCGACATCGTCTTCGCCTCACCGATGATCAACGCCTTGCGCCGCCGCTACCCGGAGGCCCACATCGCCTGGCTGACGGAGCCGGCGCAGCAATCGCTGCTGGAACACCACCCCGGCCTCGACGAAGTGATCGTCTGGCCGAAAGCGGAGTGGAAGGCGCTCTGGCGGCAACGCCGTTACCTCACGCTGTGGCGCCGGCTGCGGGTTTTCGCCGCGGCGCTGAAGGCACGCCGCTTCGACACCGCCATCGACATGCAGGGGCTGCTCAAGAGCGGCCTCTGGGCGCGGCTGTCGGGCGCACCAACGCGGATCGGCCTCGGCTCGCGGGAGGGCAGCCGGCACCTGATGACGCAAGTGGTGGAAAAAGGCGGCGACGAACACATGATCGGCTCCGAATACCGCCACCTCGCCGCTGTGCTCGGGCTCGAATCGGATCCCTTCCCGATGCTGGTGCAAAGCGACCTGAAATCGATCCGCCACGCCGACGCAGTGATCGAAAACCACGGCCTGACGGCGGGGTTCGCCATCATCTGCCCGTTCACCACCCGCCCGCAGAAACACTGGTTCGACGACGCCTGGCAAACACTCGCGAAGAAACTCCGCGAGACGTTCGGGCTGCCGGTGGTCATGCTCGGCGGCCCGGCCGATCGCGATGCCGCCCGGCGAATCGCCGCCGGCACCGACATCATCGACTTCACCGGCGAAACCACGCTGCTGGAGGCCAATGCGCTGATCGCCCGCTGCACGCTACTGGTCGGCGTCGATACCGGCCTCACTCACCTCGGCACCGCCTGGCACAAACCCACCGTCTGCCTGTTCGGCTCGACGCGCCCCTACCTGCAAACCGACAGCCCGCGCACGCGTGTCATCTACCACGCACTGCCCTGCTCCCCCTGCCGCCGCTCTCCCACCTGCAATGGCGCGTTCCCCTGCCTGCGCGAGATCACCGCCGACGAGGTCCGCGACGAAGCGAAAAAGGCACTGTCCGCATGAGAATCCTGCATGTCGAAACCGGGCGGCATCTCTACGGCGGCGCGCGCCAGGTCGGCTACATCGTCGCCGGCTTGCAGGCGCGGGGCATCGACAACCTCCTCGCCGCGCCAGCCGACAGCGCCATTCTCACCGCACTGGCGCAACAGTGTACCGCCACCGTCCCGCTGCAGACCCGGCGTGGCAGCGGTTACAGCCTCTACCGCGAACTGGTCGAAGCCATCGATCGCCACCACCCCGACCTCCTCCACATCCACAGCCGGCGGCTGGCGGTCGATTTTTGGGGCGGCCTGGCGGCACGAAAAAAAAACCTGCCGGCGGTTCTGTCGCGCCGTGTCGACAACCCGGAGAGCACGGCCGTCGTGCGACTGAAGTACCGCCTGTTCGATCATGTCATCGCCATTTCGGACGGCATCCGCAACGTGCTGCTGAGCGAAGGCCTGCGTGACGAAAAAGTCACCACCGTCCGCAGCGCCATCGACATCGATGAATTCACCACCCACTGCCGGCGCAGCGACTTCGAGCAAGCGTTCAACCTGCCCGCCGGCAGCCTCGTCATCGCCGTCATCGCGCAACTGATTCCACGCAAGGGCCATCGTCATCTGCTCCACATCCTTCCCCAACTCGTCGAAAAATACCCCAAGATCCGCGTACTCCTCTTCGGCCGCGGCCCGGAAGCGGAAGCGCTCGAGGCAGAGGTCGAACGGCTGGGGCTTTCCAGCATCGTGCGCTTTGCGGGATTCCGCGACGATCTGCCGCGGTGGCTGCCTTGCATCGACCTCGTCGTCCACCCCGCCGACATGGAAGGCCTCGGCATCTCGTTGATCCAGGCCGCCGCCAGCGGCGTACCCATCGTCGCCAGCCGGGTCGGCGGCATTCCGGAAATCGTTCGTGATGGAATCAACGGACGGCTGATCGAACCGGGCGACACCACCGAACTGACCAATGCCCTGAGCGAACTCATCGACGACGCATCGCTGCGAAAAGAGATGGGCGCAGCCGGAAGAAAAATCACTGAAACCGAATTCTCGATCGAACAAATGATCGACGGCAATCTCGCCATCTACCGGCGGCTCCTGCCGGACTCCGACGACCAAAACCCCCAACCTCGATAGCCACTCCGTGACCCGATACCTCTACAGCGCCCTGCTCTATCTGCTCGCCCCGCTACCGTTCATCAAACTGTGGTGGCGCGGTCGCAAGCTGCCGGCCTACCGGCGCCGCTGGGGGGAAAGACTGGCCCTTTTCCAGCACCTGCCCGACAAACCACGAATCTGGCTGCACGCCGTCTCGGTCGGCGAGACCATTGCCGCCGCCCCGCTGGTCAACACACTACTGGAACGCTTCCCCAACCATGCGCTGCTCGTCACCACCACCACGCCAACCGGTTCGGAACAAGTGCAACGACTGTTTGGAAACCGCGTGGAACACCTCTACTTCCCCTACGATCTACCCGGCGTCGTCCGCCGGTTCCTAGACAAGACCCGGCCCGCGCTGCTGGTCGTCATGGAAACGGAGCTGTGGCCCAACTGCTTCCACCACTGCCGGCGGCGGCGCATACCCATCATCATCGCCAACGCCCGCCTCTCACCAAGCACCTTCGATGGCTACCGAAAGATCGGCTGGTTCATAAAACAGACGCTACGAGACGTGAGCCACATCGCCGCCCAAAGCCAGGCCGACCACCAGCGTTTCATACAACTTGGCGCCTCACCGGACAAGGTACGGAATATCGGCAACATCAAATACGACCTCACCCTGAACCAAGGGCAAATCGACGCCGGCCGGGCGTTGAGAAAAACCCTGGGCGAAACCCGCCCGGTTTGGATCGCCGCCTCGACCCACGAAGGCGAAGAGAAGATCTGCATAGACGCACACAAGAGACTGCGAAAAATCTTCGGCAACGCACTGCTGATCCTCGTTCCCCGCCACCCCGAGCGATTCGACGCCGTAGCCGAACGGTGCTCGGCACCGGGCCTCACCTGCAAACGCCGCAGCCGAGACGAACGACCCGACAACGACACCGCCATCTACCTGGCCGACACCATGGGCGAACTCATCCTTCTTTATGCAGCCAGCGACATCGCCTTCGTCGGCGGCAGCTTCACCCCCACGGGCGGCCACAACCCCCTGGAACCCGCCGCCCTTGGCCTACCCGTAGTCACCGGACCAACCATCCACAACTTCGAGGCACCCTACCAGGCACTCGCAAACAAAGGCGCAGCACGCATCCTGGAAGAGCCAGCGAAATTGGCCAGCACACTAATCGACTGGATGCAGAACGACAACGAGCGGCACCTCCGCGGCCAAAAGGCAATGCAGTTGGTAGAGGAGAACCGCGGCGCGGTGGAGAAAATCGTTGATCGGGTAATTGCCGAAACGCCACCTTATGGGTAACACCCAAGGCGGCCGGATGGGAGAACCGAGTTTCAAGAGCCGAAAGACCATCCAGCACCGGCCCACACAGTGGTCATCCATCCTCTTCTTCAGGGATTTGTTTCACGGCAGTGATATTTTCGTGACACAA
>CAZTOZ010000023.1:0-147149 GCA_964614535.1 uncultured Thiotrichales bacterium
CTCTGCGACCCGCTGCACCGCTTCGACCATTGGGGAGTCGAACTGCCAAAGACGTAGGGGGCGGACGGGGGGCTCCGTGGGCATATGGTCGCGGAAATTTGTCATCCGATTTGGCATGCTACGTTGGCGGCACAACAAGAAGAGGATTGATGATGGGGGGCGTCAACGAACGCGCTGCCGCCATTGCCCATGTGCTGTGTGACGAGCAGACGGGGTGCTGGCGGACCCATGCGCTGCCGGATTGCCCGATTGGGAGAAGCTGGAAGAGGGCGCTGGCGGCAGTCTCAAGGAGCGTCTGGCCAGGGGTGAGTTGCTGGACGAGGCGCTGGCGGCCGGTATCCCTGACGACTTGCTTCGGGTCGAACGGCCGGAATTCCGGGTGCCCGGTGGCGCTCCGGGCAACGCGGCGACTATCCCAGCCTCGATACGCCGCTCGGTTATCTAATGGCTTTGGGGAAGCTCCAGCAGGGTGAGCCAGTACGGGTGGTAAGCACCCAGCTCGTCGAGGCGGGGGCGATCTGGTCATATAGAAATCACCGCCTGTGTATAATGGTCATGTCAATCTGACCACTTGGAGAGAGGTGATGAAAGTCAGCGCAACCGAATTCAAGGCCAAGTGCCTGAAACTGATGGACGAGGTGCAGAAAACCCATGACCCCGTAATCATCACCAAGCGAGGCAAGCCCGTGGCCAAGCTGGTGCCTGTCGAGCCGGAGGAGCCGGAATCCTGGTTTGGCTACATGGCCGGCACTATTGAGATCACCGGGGATATCATGGCGCCCATCGACGAAGACTGGGAGGCCTGCCTGGGCGAAGAGGCGCATTTCTACGAGGGCATGGGCGTGGCGGAACCAGCACCGGAAAAAGGTGGAAGGCAAAAGAAATGAGCCACGGCCTGCTGCTTGATACCCATGTGTGGCTTTGGTATGCCATCCCCAGTCCACGCCTCAAGCAACCGGCGAGAGAAGCCATTGACAATGCGGTGAACCAAAGGCGGGGGGTTTATGTTTCCGCCATGTCGATCTGGGAGATCAGTCTGCTGGAATCCAAGGGGCAGCTTCGTTTGGGAAGCCGCGTCGAGCATTGGGTGGAGCAGGCGCTGGCATTGCCCGGCCTGCATGTCATGCCGCTGGAGGTTGGGGTGATTCTCGACGCCCACCGACTACCCGGCCACTTCCACGCCGACCCGGCCGACCGCCTCATCGTTGCCACCGCTCGTCATCATGGCCTTGCGCTGATCACCGAGGACCGAAAGATTCTGGATTATGCGAGGCAGGGCCACCTGTGCGCCCATACAACTGCCGACAAGGAGTTGAGCCGACCATGAAAACCCACCGCCTGGAAGTCATTGGCGAATTCGCCTGATTTTGGTCAGAACAAACGGGAAGTCCAGTTTCTCCAGGCCGACAAACCGGATCTTGCGCAAACCACCGATGGTCTTGCCCCAGCCAAAACATTCTTCTATTCGCTTGCGGATGATCTGGCTGAGCTTGTAGCCCTCATGGCGGGTGCTGCGCCCATGGATGGCCGTTGCTGGTGTTCTGGGCAACATGGGGCATGGCGTTGGCACAACGCATGGCCTCCACGAAAGCCTTCGTATCATAATAGTTTTTGTCCGCGCCGGCCCCGTCACCCGGTGCGTGCCGATGAGCGCTTCGACCATATCGATGGCGGCCTCTCGTTCCGCTGTGCCCTTATCCGCCAGTTTGTCCATGGCCTTCTCCCCGTGCCCGGCGGAGAGCGCATGCCCCGGCATATCGGTTTGGCGGCTTGTATTCGGGGTTCGATGGCTTCAGGCTTGGCGTCCGGGTTTTTTGTGGTTTCCGCCGATGTCTCATTCTTCGATACAGCAGGGTTCGCAGCGCCGTGGTGATTTCTATGCGCTGCTGCTCTCCGTGCTGGAGGGGGTGTTTCCGGTTCTGACGCTGGTGACGGTGGCGGCGCTGGGGGCGTTACATGCCTATTTTTATACCATCGTCGTAGCGACGGTTGCGTTGTCGTTGTTGTTGTGGTGGCGGGGGTTGTGGCACGAGCTGTTCGACCGCGCGGCGCGGCGGGATCTGCTGTTGACGTCGCTGTTCATTTCGACGCTGTTCGTGCTGATC
Organism: uncultured Thiotrichales bacterium; assembly: GCA_964614535.1. GTDB lineage: Bacteria > Pseudomonadota > Gammaproteobacteria > UWMA-0217 > UWMA-0217 > JALSHZ01. Next base: position 2,106 of record CAZTOZ010000023.1, read on the forward strand.
TTCCTGTCGCTGCGTTATACCTCGGCCGGTCATGTGGCGGTGATTCTGGTGTTGCAGCTGTTTTTTTCCTGGCTCTATTTCAATGCGATCGGTGGTGAGCCGATGTCGTTGCGGCATACGGTGGGTGCGGCGGCGATGGGGCTGGGGGCGGTCGTCATTCTGTTTCCGGAGGATTTGCGGATCAATCCGGGGGATTGGCTGGCGCTCGTGGCGGCGGCGATCGCACCGGTGGCCAACCATTTTCAGCAGCGTGCCCGGCGCCGGGTGTCGAGTCTGGCGGTGTTGACGTTTCGTAATGTGGTGGCGTTGCCGGTACTGGGGGTGCTGGCGTGGTGGCTGGAGCCGCCGGCGGTGCCGTGGTCGGACCCGGTCGTGTTCGGCTGGCTGCTGTGTAATGCGTTGCTGATTTTCGTGTTGGCGAAGATTCTCTGGGTGGAGGCGTTGCATCATATCAGTGTGACGCGGTTGAGTGCGATGGCGTCGTTCATTCCGGTGTTCACGGTTGGCTTTGCCTGGTTGTTGCTGGGGGAGTGGCCGGGGATGCGGCAGTTACTCGGGATGTTGCCGGTGGTTGCCGGTGCCTGGCTGATGACGCGTCGCTGATGTTTTCTGTTCGCCGTTCGGGCTGCGCTCAGGCGCCCTCTGTGTGGCGTTGCGCGGCGGCGATCTTTTTCCGGTAGGCGGTTTTCATCGCCTCTTCGAATGCCTTGTTGCTCTCCCATTCGAAGCCGAACACCGGTTTCCAGAAGCGTTGGTGTTCCATGCAGAGGTAGAAGAAGACGCCGTTCTTCCACTGTTCGGGAAAATGGTCATAGGCATGGCGGAAGAGTTCGAGTTTGATGTCGTCGGGGTAGGAGAGCTTTCCCTCGGCATCGGTCAGCGGCATTTTGAGGATTTGGGTTTCGATGCCGCGTTCGCGGATCTGCCGCATTACCGGTTTGATGAAGGTGAGGGTGCCGAGGGAGACCAGTGCCACCTCCTGCGGTGAAAAGCGGTTCACCAGTTGGTCGATGACCGCGCGGTAGTCGTCACGCCAGTGGTCGTAGTGAACCATTGGGTGAAAATGGAAGCCGACGAGCCCGCCTTTGTCGGCAATGGCGCGGGCGGCGGCGAGACGCTTGTGCAGTGGCGCGGTGCCGTGTTCCTCGTGTTCGATGATGGTCGGCGTGTTCAACGACCAGGTGCAGATGACGTTGGCCGGCAGGGGATGTTCCAGCAGGTATTTGACGTTGGCCGATTTGGTCTTGAATTCGAGAATGACGTTGGGGTGGCGTCGGGCGAATTTGAGCAGTGCTTCGAGCACGCCGTGGCTGTTGCCCCACATCAGGGAGTCGGACGATTGGCCGGTGCCGATGTGGTAGGTCTGGTTGGGGTCGATCTCCAGCGTGGCGAGCTTGCGGGCAAAGTCGCGGTCGAAGCTGATCTCTTTGCCGTCGTAGAAAGACTGGATGCTGCAATAGCTGCAACCGTAGCCGCAGTTGTCCACCGCGTCGAGGGTGAGCAGATTGCAGCACCGGGTCTTGGGTGAGGCCACCGGACAGTAGCCAAGGCCGAGTCTGCCCTTGGTTTTCTCGATGGGGATGGCGGCGGCGCCGATGCGACGGATGCTGGTCGGTCGGTAGCGGTTGGGCGCGGCCCGCAGCGCTTCCCAGCGGGTGACGAGCAACCCCAGCAGTTGTCGCCGGCGTTGCTTGCCCTGGGCGGTGAGCGCCGCCTCGTCCGGCCACAGTGTCGTGATGTCGCCGGTTTGCCACATATTGAGGTCGAGCGCGATTTCGGCCAGCTGACGCAGTTCCTGGTGGCTGAATTGGAATCTCTCCGCCTGGTGGGCGAGAAACGATTGCTGTTGCTCGGGCAGCCGGGAAAAGAGGGTGTTCTCGACGAGGGCGGGAAAACGGGCTTGGTAGGCGGCTTGTCGGGACATGGGCGTTATTATGCCCGAAGCCTCCGCGAGTACGGTCAATTCCGTGCCGTCGCCGTGTCTATGAGTGTCGTTCTTTCCCGGTTGCCGGCAGATGACGGCGTTGGCGCCGGTTGGCGCTCAGCGGGTTGTTGTGCGCCAGCGTCGTCTCTGCCGCGGAGCGGAACGGGGGCTCGCCTTTCAGCGGGCTGGCGTTCCAGTCACGGTGGAGGGCGTCGGTCAGTTCGGTGGTGTCGATCTCCAGCGCCTCGGGCACCACCTGAGCGAGCAGCAGGAACAGCCGGCGCAGGGCGATGCCGGTGGTGGCGCGGGTGGTCTCGTAGAGGGTGTCGCTCAGGCGCAGGAAGCGGTGGAAAGGCGCCGTCTCCAACAGCAGCGGGAGCGTGTGGTGAAAGTGGCCGCTGTTGCCGATCAGGTCCCAGTGGCGGGCAAAGCGGTTCATCCGCTGTATCGTGGCGAAATCGAGATCGGCGGTGGCCAGTACGTTGTACGGGGGCAGTGGGTTGTAGCGCATGCCGAAGGGCTCGGTGTGGCGTTCGAGCGGCGCGCCGCGGAGTCGCTTGAGAATGCCGAGCTGGATCTCCTGGGGACCGAGGGCGACCAGCTCGTCGAAACTGGCGGCGAAATTCTCCAGCGTGTCGCCAGGCAGACCGAAGATCAGGTCGGCGTGGATGTGGGCGCCGGTGTGGCGCCGCAGCCAGCGCAGGTTGGCGCGGGTCCTGTCGTTGTTTTGCCGGCGGTTGATGCGTTGCTGGATGACGGGATCGAAACTCTGGACGCCCACCTCGAACTGTAAAACGCCGGGCGGAAAGCGTTGCAGCACTGCCTTGAGCGGGTCGGGCAGGTTGTCGGGGACGACCTCGAAATGGAGGTAGAGATCGTCGCTCAACCGCTGCAGAAAGAACGTCAGAATGGCAACGCTGCTGTCCACCCTGAGATTGAAGGTCCGGTCGATGAACTTGAAATGGCGTGCGCCGCGCTCGAGCAAGCGCGCCATCTCGTCGAGGAAGCGTGGCAGGGGAAAGGGTTTGGCGGTCTTGTCCAGCGACGAGAGGCAGAACTCGCATTTGAACGGGCAACCCCGTGAGGCCTCCACATAGACGATGCGGTGGCGGATGTCCTCGTCGGTGTAATCACGGTAGGGGAGTTCGAGCTGTTCGAGCGGCACGGGCAGGCCGGGAACGATCCGCCGTGCCGGCGCGTTGCCTTCGAGGATCTGCCGGCAGAGCTCGGGCAAGGTGTGTTCGCCGGGCCCAGTGACGATGTGGTCGACGCGGCTGGCGAGCGCCGGCAGGTCGGGCGGATGGCTCACCTCTGGCCCGCCGACGACGATGACGACCTCCGGGGCGACCGTGCGTAACAGCGTGACGACCGCTTCGGTCTCGGCCACGTTCCAGATATAGACCCCCAGCGCGACGATGCGCGGCGTGTGGGCCAGCAGCTGCTCGACGATATCCGCCGGCTGCTGGTTGATCGTGAACTCGGCGATGACGGCACGATCGCGCAGCGCGCCCAGATTGGCGTAGAGATAGCGAAGCCCAAAGGCGGTGTGGATATAGCGGGCGTTCAGCGTGGCGAGAACGATGTCGTGGCGGGTCCGGGGCATCGGTGGTTTATAGCATGGTGGCTCGTCCCGGTGAAAAGGGTTTCACCCTGCCGTCACAGGGTGCTTTTGGGTATGATGCAGACTCTGTAGCGAGGCGAAGACCACCCGGCGGAACGTTCGCATCCTGCCGTCGTTCCCTGGCCGGGCAGAGACGCGCGCGACCACCAATGAACTCTGGGACGGAAGCATCATGATCCAACTGAAGACAACCGGCAAAACGCTCAAGACACTGGCCGCACTCGCGCTGGCCGCGATACTGGCCGCACCGGCGATGGCGGCCGAAAAGGTCTATAAACTCAAGCTGGCCGAATCCTGGCCACCCAACTTCCCGATCTTCGGTGACGCCACCAAGAACATGGCAGCGATGGCCGAGAAGATGTCCAACGGCCGCCTGAAGATCACCATCGACGCCAAGAACAAGCACAAGGCACCGTTTGGTGTCTTCGACATGGTACGCGCCGGCCAGTACGACATGGGGCATTCGGCGTCGTACTACTGGAAGGGCAAGGTACCCAATACCCTCTACTTCACGACGATGCCGTTCGGCATGATCGCGCCGGAACAATACGCCTGGTTCTATCACGGCGGCGGCATGGCGCTGATGGAGAAGGTCTATTCCAAATACGGTCTGCTGTCGTTCCCGGGGGGTAACACCGGCAACCAGATGGGCGGCTGGTTCAAGAAGGAGATCAAGAGCCTCGACGACCTCAAGGGGCTGAAAATGCGGATACCGGGCTTCGCTGGCGACGTGCTGGCCAAGGTGGGCGCCAAACCGACCAACATCCCGGCCGGCGAGCTCTACACTGCGCTGGAGCGTAACACCATCGACGCGCTGGAGTGGGTCGGCCCGTCGCTCGATCTGCGGATGGGGTTCCACAAGATCGCTCCGTACTACTACACCGGCTGGCATGAACCCGCCACCGAGCTGCAGTTTCTCATCAACAAGAAGAGCTGGGACAAACTGCCACCGGACCTGCAGGAGATCCTGAAAGTGGCGATGAAGACCGCCGCCTACGACATGTACATCCAGTCCTACCACGAAAGCGCGGAAAACTGGGCCAAGATGAAGACAGAGTATCCAAACATCAAGGTCAAGACCTTCCCCAAGGAGGTGATGGATGCGCTGCGCAAGGCCAACGACGAACTGCTGGCCGAACGGGCGGCGGCCGATCCGCTCGCCAAGGAGATCATCGAGTCGCAGAGGGCCTATATGGCGAAAGTACGAAAATGGACCGATATCTCCGACCGGGCCTACCTGAACAGCCTGTCGACCGAATGAGCTGAGGCGGGCCTGGCCCTCCCCCTGGCAGGGGGAGGGAATACGCCTTCTCCCCTGGGGGGAGAAGGTTGGGAAGAGGGGGACGGGCGTAAGCCCGTGTCTGCCCCGGCATCGGCCGGATTGGATGCGGGGCGCAATTCTTGTCGCTGACCGCGGGCTGCGGCTTTCTGGTCAAAATGGAGTATGATCCTGGGCCGCCCAACAACCCGATCCTCCTGCCATGACCCTGTTGAAGTTCGAGGCGCTCATCAACCGCTTTTCCGATTTTCTTGGTCGGCTTGCGGCGATTCTCTTCATCTTGCTGTTGTTCAACGTCTTCTACGATGTCATCACCCGTTATGTCTTCAACGATGTCTCCATCGGGATGCAGGAGATGGAGTGGCATCTCTATGCGGCGATGTTTCTGCTCGGTGTGCCCTATGCGCTGCGTACCGAGGGTCATGTTCGGGTCGATGTGATTTATGAGCGGTTGTCGCCGCGGGCACGGGCGTGGATCGACATCGTCGGCAGCGTGGTGTTGTTGTTGCCGTTCGCATTGCTGGTGGGGTGGTATGGGGTTGGTTTCGCCCATGAGGCATGGGCGCTCGGGGAGCGCTCCGGCGACCCGGGCGGGTTGCCGTATCGCTGGATCATCAAGGCGGTGATTCCGTTTGCGTTCTTCTCGATGGCGGTCAGCGGGATCGGTCTGATGCTGAAGTCGGTCAATATCCTGCTGGGGCGGCGCGAGGCGGACTACAGCGCCGTGCCGCCGGCCTGATCGGGAGGGTGCGATGATCGGTATCGTCATGTTCGTCGTTGCCCTGCTGATGCTGCTGGCGGGGTTCCCGGTGGCGTTCACCTTTGGTGGGGTGGCATTGCTGTTCGGGGTGTTCTCCGAAGGGCCCGAGTTGTTTGCCTTCATGCCGTTTCGCATTCAGAGCATCATGGAGAACACGGTGCTGATGGCGGTGCCGCTGTTCATTTTCATGGGCATCGTGTTGCAGAAGACGAAGCTGGCGGAGCAGTTGCTCGAGGCGATGGGTCGGCTGTTCGGTCGCGTGCGGGGCGGGCTGGCCATCTCCACCGTGCTGGTGGGGGCACTGCTGGCGGCTTCGACCGGCGTCGTCGGCGCGTCGGTGGTGGCGATGGGGTTGATCTCGCTGCCGGTGATGCTCAAGTACAGCTACGACAAGCCGCTGGCCTGCGGCACCATCTGCGCGGCCGGGACGTTGGGGCAGATCATTCCGCCATCGATCATTCTGATCATTCTCGGTGATGTGCTGGGCATTCCGGTTGGTGATCTGTTCAAGGCGGCGGTGGCGCCGGGCGTCGTGCTGGTGGGGCTGTATGTGCTCTATATCCTCTGGGTGAGCTTTCGCCGGCCGGCGGCGGCGCCGGCGTTGCCGATGGAGGCCGGTGTCACCAGCCGCCGTCAGCACTACTGGCACGCGCTGGTGGCGATCATTCCGCCGCTGGCGCTGATGCTGGTGGTGCTGGGTTCGATCTTCATGGGCATCGCGACGCCCACCGAGTCATCGGCGCTCGGCGGCGTCGGCGCGCTGATTCTTGCTGCCATCTATCGTCAGTTCAGTTGGCGCATGGTCTATCAGTCGGCGCTGGAGACGGTGAAGGTGACGGCGATGGTGTTTGCCATTCTGCTCGGCGCAACCGCCTTTTCGATGGCGTTCACCTATACCGGGGGGGATGCGATCGTCGAGGAGGTGCTCTCCGATCTGCCCGGTGGCCAGGTCGGCTTTCTGGTTTTGTCGATGCTGGCGATCATGCTGCTGGGTTTTTTCATCGATTTTGTCGAGATCAGTTTCATCATCGTGCCGATTCTGGCGCCAGTGGCCGATGCGCTGGGTGTTGCGCCACTGTGGTTCGCCATTCTGATTGCGATGAACCTGCAGTCGTCGTTCCTCACCCCGCCGTTCGGTTTCAGCCTGTTCTATCTGAAGGGGGTGGCGCCGCCTGAGGTTCGAACCATCGACATCTACCGCGGCGTCGTGCCGTTCATTCTGATCCAGGTGGGGGTCGTGATCTCGCTGTTGCTGTTTCCGGGGTGGTACGGCCTGGAGTAGCGGGGCGGTATCAGCCGGGGGCCGTCAGCCGCACCGCCAACGTGGCCAGCAGTATCAGCAGCAGCGCGGTCTGGCCGGCGCGCCCGGGATGGGTCACGTCCAGTTTGAAGAGCTTCCAGTAGGCGATCATCACCGCAATCATGCCGACGCCGAGGGGTTCGTAGAGCAGCTGCCGGCTCGTCCCGCCGACCCCGAGAAAGAACAGCAGAAACCACAGAACCAGCCCCGGTAGCGGCAGCAGCACGATCAGCGGGCTGCTGGGACGTTTGCGGTTGCGCAGATACCAGACCGGCCAGATCATCACCATGGGCAGGCCGATGAGAAGGGGCAGGGTAGCAAGCATGACGATGTCCTTTTCGTTGGAGCGGATGGCAGCATAACAAGTCGGCCGGCCTGACGATGCGAGCGTTTTGGCGTTCCGGGAACGATTGCCCGTCACAGTGGTCAAAAGGCTATTTCCCCCGGGTATGTCGGGCCAAATGGACTTTGAACGTCGATGATCTCCCTGCTCCAGGTCTTTCGTGGTCTTGCCGCACTGCTGGTGGTCTATCACCATGCCAATCGCGAAGTGGTGGAGATGTTTGGCGACAACTGGCTGCGCAGCCTGTTCGATCTGGGGGACGCCGGGGTGCAGTTCTTCTTCGTCCTGAGCGGTTTCATCATCTACCACGTGCATCGCCGGGACATCGGCCAGCCGGCGCAGGCCCGCCGTTTCCTGCTCAAGCGGGTCATTCGTGTCTATCCGATCTATATCCTGGTGACGCTGATGCTGACGCCGTTCTGGGCCTTCGTGCCAGGGTTCGGTGCCTGGTATCACAAGGAGCTGATGCCGTTCATCTACAGCCTGTTACTGCTGCCGCAGGATCATGTGCCGCATCTCGGCGTGGCCTGGACGCTGACCCACGAGATGCTGTTCTATCTGTTGTTCACGCTGCTGGTGCTGAACCGCCGCCTCGGCATGATGGTCCTCTCGCTTTGGTTCATCGCGATCGCCGGGGTGACGGTCGCCACCGCCGACGATCCGGCGTTCCCCTGGTCGTTTCTCTTTTCGATCAACAACCTGCTGTTTGGGTTTGGCATCGTCGCAGCGGTCAGCGTGCGTTCCGTCCCGCCGGAAAAGGACCGGGGTGGGTGGCTGGTGGCGCTGGGGGCGGTCGCCTTCATGGCGGTTGGCGTTGCCGCCAATCTGGTCGAGTCGGCCGGTCATGCGTCGACGCGGCTGTTTCGGATCGAGATCCTGCTGCTGGGGCTGGCCTCGTTTCTCATCGTCCGCCAGTCCGGCAGTGGTGCGGTGGAACGGGTGCTGGGCAGACGCCGTCTGCTCAATGCCATCGGCGCCGCGTCGTTTTCGATCTATCTGATTCATCAGCCGGTCGTCTCGGTATTCCGCAAGGCGGTCGAGCTGCTGGGGTGGCAGGGGGTGATTGGCGACGATCTCTTCTTCGTCGTTGCGATGGCCGTCGGCACTGGGGCGGGGATGGCGATGTACTATCTGCTGGAGCGGCCGATATTGCGCTGGCTCACCGGCCGCTTCGTGCCCGGGCGAACGCCGGCCGCCGGCCGTGACCGCCCCGTCGTGTCGATGCCCGGGCCCGGCGGGCGTTCGATGGCCTGAGCGCCGCGGCGCCTCTCATTGGAGCCGGTAGATCACCGGTACGGTGAATTGCCACGACTCACGTGCCAGCTCCGGGGGAATCGGGAACTGACCGTCGATTTTCTCCACTGCCGAGACGGCCGCGCGATCGAGACCGGGATGACCCGAGCCGGTCACGATGCGGATATCGCTGATGTCGCCGTTGCGGTGCAGCGTGAAGGCGACGACGCTGCGGCCCTGATGGCGGCGCCGGCGCTCCCGCAACGGGTAGCGTTTGTTGCGTTCGATGCCCTGCTGCAGTGCGGCGCGGAAGTCGGCCACTCTGGCCTCGCCTCCCGATCGGCCCCTGGTCGTTGATGAAGCGGGCCGGGGTGTCGGAGCGGGTGGGGGTGCTTCGGGTTCCGCCACTGGGGGTGGAGGGGACTCGGGGCGTGGTTGCTCGATGGGCGCAGGCTCGGTGAACACCGCTTTCGGGCGGGGACGCGGCGTGGGCCGTGTCGGTTGGGGTTTCCTCTTTGGCCTGGGTTTGTCGGTGGTTGCCGGACGGGGTTTGGCTGCGCTCTCGACCTGCTTCTCGGTGTGGGGCTTTGTTGCCGGCGCTGCCGGCGGTCGTGGTGGGTGGTCGATCCGGCCACCCGCACTGGCCAGATGGGTGAGCCGCAGCGGCAACAGGCGATCGACCGGCGTCTCCGGCCGATGCCGGTGCCATACCGTCCAGATCGAGACGAACAGGACCAGGTGGACGGTTACCGAGAGCGCGGTGGCGATGAGGGTTCTTCTCATGCGAACGAGCGTTTGCACTGGTTTCCGGTCGATGGGATCCATCTTATCAGGCGGTGGGAAAGGCCATCCATGGCCTTTTTCAACGACGGCAACGGAAAATCCGGTTTGCCGTTTCGTCCTGTCTCCGGGGGGCGCGTGCGGCGTGTCGCAAACGCCGCCTTTTCCGTCACTCTGTTACACTGACGTATTACTGTCTTACCTCACTGTTTTCATGCCCTCATCATGCCCGGCTCCGTATTGACGATCGACGATATGGCGTTCGACGCCGTGGTGGCTCTGCTGGCGCGCTACGGTCTCGAACTGCGGATGGTGGCGCCGGGCGTCGGGATTCCGGGCAGCTTCTGGGGCGATGCCGAGGCCGGTCTGATCGGGGACGTGGTCTACGTCCGTGGTGATACGCCGATCCACTCGCTGCTGCACGAGAGTTGTCACTACGTCTGTATGGACGGTGCGCGCCGCGCAACGCTGGATACCGATGCCGGTGGCGACTACGACGAGGAGAACGGTGTCTGTTACCTCCAGGTCCTGTTGGCCGATGAGATCCCCGGCATGGGTCGGGAGCGGATGTTCGCCGACATGGACACCTGGGGCTACACTTTCCGTCTCGGTAGCGCCCGGCGCTGGTTCGAGGAGGATGCCGACGATGCCCGGCAGTGGTTGCTGCGGCATGGTCTGATCCACGATGGCCGGCCCACGTTTCGCCTGCGGGCATGAGGCGCTGGCTGGGCTGGCTCGTCGCCGTGCTGTCGTTGGCCGGCTGTCTGCCGCCGCGGCCCGACATCGTCGCGGACGAGCCGGTGCCGCTGTGGCGGTTGGCGCGCCACGGTTATGCCATCGATCCCGCGCTGATTCGTTCCCTGGATGGACGTCGCCTCACGATCTGGGGCTATCTGGACGTTGCCAATATCGCGGTTCGCCGCGACCGCTTTCCCGGCCTCGAGCGCGGCTGGTGGTTGCCGCCGACCGCGCCGCATCCCTATTTCGATCTCAAGTCGCGCATCGACGATAAGACGGGTGAATCGACGCGGGTGCTGATCGTGGCCAACGAGCAGGCCTTTCGGCCGTTCTTCCAGCGCCTGCTCACCCTTGCGCGGCGGGACCCGCCCGGCTTGCGTATCGAGGTCACCGGCACGCTCAGGCCTTTCGAGGCACCAACGAATTTCCATTCAGCCACCGGCTTCGTCGTCGAGGTGGACGATCCGGCCGGAATCCGCCTTCGGCGCTGACGATGGTACGTCGCCGGTGGCTTGGGTATGCTCGGGGTTCGACGGACGTTCGAGGAGTGAGGAGAACAATGGAAAAAGCGGATATCGGCGTCATCGGGCTGGCCGTCATGGGCCGGAATCTGGTGCTCAACCTCTCCGATCACGGCTATCGGGTGGCGGTGTACAACCGCACCTGGTCGCGTACCGAGGCGTTTCTCCAGTCGGAGGCGGCGGGACGCAAGATCAGTGGCATGCCGATGCTGGAGACGTTCGTCGCCAGCCTGGGGACGCCGCGTGTGGTGCTGCTGATGGTGAAGGCGGGCAAACCGGTCGATGCGGTGATCGAGCAACTGCTGCCGCTGCTGTCGCCGGGCGACATCATCGTCGATGGCGGCAATTCCCACTACCCCGACACTGAGCGCCGCTATCACGAGCTGAAGGCGAAGGGGATACGCTTCCTCGGCATGGGAATCTCCGGTGGCGAGGAGGGCGCGCGCCACGGTCCGTCGCTGATGCCGGGGGGCGATCCCGAGGCCTGGCCGGTGGTGCGGGAGATGTTTCAGGCGATCGCCGCCAAGGCCGATGGCGAGCCCTGCTGCCAGTGGGTGGGCGAGGGGGGTGCCGGCCACTATGTGAAGATGGTGCACAACGGCATCGAGTATGGCGACATGCAACTGATCGCCGAGGCCTGGCAGCTGATGCGCCAGGTGGCGGGCCTCGACAACGATGCGTTGGCCGAGGTGTTCTCCGGTTGGAACCGTGGCGTGCTCGACTCCTATCTGATCGAGATCACGGCGCGGATTCTCACGCTACGGGAGGCGGATGGAAGCTGGCGTGTCGATCACATCCTCGACAGTGCCGGACAAAAGGGCACGGGCAAGTGGACCGCCATCGACGCGCTGGAGCAGGGGGTGCCGCTGACGCTGATCGATGCCGCCGTCAACGCGCGATTCCTCTCCGCCCTGAAGCGCCAGCGCGAACGCGCTGCGCAGCTGCTGCGTGGCGGGGGGGAGGTGGCGGCCCCGCCGCGCTTCGTCCAGCAGGTGCATGATGGGCTCTATGCCTCGAAGATCATCTCCTATGCCCAGGGTTTCATGCTGATGCGCGAGGCCAGCGAGCGTTTCGGCTGGGGGCTCCGCTATGGCGACATCGCCTTGCTGTGGCGCGCCGGGTGCATCATCCGCAGCCGCTTTCTCAACGACATCAAGGTGGCATTCGACAATGATCCGGCGCTGGAGAACCTGCTGTTCGACGACTTTTTCGCCGCTGCCGTCAATGCCGCCGAGCCGGGCTGGCGGCAGGCGGTGGCCACCGGCATATCGAGCGGCGTGCCACTGCCGGCGTTCTCGACGGCGCTGGCCTTCTACGACGGTTTTCGCAGTGCTACGTTGCCGGCCAGTCTCATCCAGGCGCAGCGTGACTATTTCGGTGCCCATAGCTACCACCGCAGCGATCGTGATCCGGCCGCGGTGTTCCATACCCGCTGGACCGAGGATGGCGTGGAGGAGCAATGGCAATGAACGATCCATCACACGACGACGCCTGCACACTGGTGATCTTTGGCGCCACCGGCAATCTGGCGACGGTGAAACTGCTGCCATCGCTCTACCATCTCGAAGTGGCGGGACGGCTGGCGGCGGATACCCGGATCGTCTGCTGCGGTCGCAAGCCCTTTGCCCAGAAGGAGTGGGTCGCCCATGTGGAGACGGTGATCACCGAGCGCGCCCGGGATAGCATCGATGGCGATTGTCTCGCGCGTTTCACCGCGCGTATCCGCTATTTCCGCGGCGACCTCAACGACGACGCGATGTATGGCGGCCTGGCGACGGAGATGGCGGCACTCGGCAACGGCAATGCCGCCTTCTATATGTCGCTGCCGCCCTCGACCTATGGGGATGTGGTGGAACGTCTCGGCGAGGCGGGGATGTTTGGCGAGGAGAAGGGGTGGCGCCGTGTCGTCATCGAAAAGCCCTTCGGCTACGACCTCATCAGCGCCCAGAATCTGCAGCGGCGGTTGTCGCGCTGGTTGCGGGAGGACCAGATCTACCGCATCGACCACTATCTCGGCAAGGCGATGGTGCAGAACGTGCTGGTGTTCCGCTTCGCCAACCTGATGGTCGAGCCGCTGTGGAACCGCAACTACATCGACCATGTGCAGATCACCCATTCGGAGAAGCTCGGGGTCGGCAGCCGGGGCGGTTTCTACGACGGTGCCGGTGCGTTGCGGGATATGATCCAGAGCCATCTGCTGCAGTTGTTGACGCTGGTGGCGATGGAGCCGCCGGTGTCGATGCGCGACGAGGATCTGCGTGACGAAAAGGTCAAGGTGCTGAAGCTGATCCGGCCGATTCCCCGCTCGGCCGTCCATGCCCACGCCTATCGCGCGCAGTATACCGCCGGGAAGATCGATGGCCGGCCGGTGCCGGGGTATCTCGACGAGCCGGGGATCGACCCGCGCAGCGTCACCGAGACCTACGCCGCGGTGAAGCTCTATATCGACAACTGGCGCTGGCGCGGGGTGCCGTTCTATCTGCGCACCGGCAAGCGCTTGAAGGAGAAGCAGTCGATGATCTCGATCTGCTTCAAGCATCCGCCACAGCAGTTCTTTCGCGGCACCCAGCTCGAACGGATGCAGCCCAACTGGTTTCTGCTCGGCATCCAGCCCACCGAGACCCTGCGGATGGAGATCACCGCCAAGGTGCCGGGGCTGGAGATGCGCACCCGCCAGATCAGCCTCGACGCCCATTTTCGCGACGAGACGCACGAGAAGATGGATGCCTACGAGGACCTGCTGCTCGATCTGTTCCAGGGGGACCGCTCGCTCTACCTGCGCTATGACGAGGTGGAGGCGGCATGGCGGGTGGTCGATCCGATCATCGAGGTCTGGTCCACCGAACGAGACTATATCCCGACCTATCCGGCCGGCAGCTGGGGGCCGGAGGAGTCGCGGCGGATCTTTGATCGCGAGCAGTGTCAGTGGCGCCACAGCCTCGACCCGGAATGACGACCGGGGAGCAACAGCCGATACAGTGGCGGTCGCTCGCTTCCGCCGGGCAGGTGGCCCGTCATGCGGCCCGGATGATCGGCGAGGCGGCCGGTCGGGCGATCGAGGCGCGGGGCCGGTTCTCCCTGGTGCTGGCCGGTGGCACGACCCCGCGGGAACTCTACCGGTTGCTCGCGCAGAGCGATCAGCGCTGGGAAGCGTGGCGGCTCTACTACGGTGACGAGCGCTGTCTGCCGCCCGACGACCCCGGGCGCAACAGCCGCATGGTGGCCGGGACGGGGCTTGCGGCGCTGGCCGGCGAGCATCACCCGATCCCGGCCGAGCTCGGGCCGGTGGCGGGGGCGGCCGCCTACGCCCCCACCGTTGGCGATGCGCTGCCGTTCGATCTGGTGCTGCTTGGCGTCGGCGAGGATGGTCACACCGCCAGTCTTTTCCCTGGCCACCACCACCCCGCCGATACGCTGGTGGTGCCGGTGCACGACGCACCCAAGCCACCGCCGGAGCGGGTTTCGCTGAGTGTCGCCGCACTCGCCGCCTGCCGGCGGATGATCGTGATGGCCACCGGGGCGGGCAAGGCCGAGGCGCTGCGGCGCTGGCGCGCGGGCGAAGCGCTGCCGGTCGCCGAGGTCACCGCCGCCGCCCGTGGCGAGGTGTCGGTATTGATGGCCGTGCCCGATGATTCATCAGGGATTCCCTGATTTCAGGTACCATGGCCGTTTCCAACACAGCCTGACGAGTTCGATGACCTATCTCGATCGTGTCGAAGCCTGCCATCGCTTCGATCTCTCCCGTTTTCTCCCGTTCCTCGTCGATGGGGTCGCCTATGGCTGGGTGCGGCCGGCGTTCGCCGAGCGGCTGCGCCGCTTCCCCGGGGTGTTCGAGGTGGACGATGCATCGGTCGGCCTGCATCCCCGGCTGACGGATTACGAGCAGCGCACCGAGGCCGTCGCCGCCGTGGTCGCTGAGCTGGCCAAGGCAGGCGTGATCCGGGGCTGGCGTGATGAGAACTATCCGGTGGCACTGGAGGCGGGAGAGGCGCCGGTGTTCGAGATCGAGCGGGCGGCCGTGCCCCACTTCGGTTTTCGTGCCTGGGGCGTCCATGTCAATGGACTGGTGCGCCAGGGCGATGAAACGCTGGTCTGGATCGCGCAGCGGGCGGCCGACAAGGAGACCTTTCCCGGGATGCTGGACCATCTCGCCGCCGGTGGCCAGCCGGTGGGCATCGACCGCCTCGACAATGTGGTCAAGGAGTGCGGGGAGGAGGCGGGCGTGCCGCCTGAACTGGCCCGCAACGCGCGCTTCGTCCGCGAGCTGCACTACTGCTGCGAGACGGCGAGCGGGCTCAAGCCCGACACCATCGCCGTCTATGACCTGTGGCTGCCGGAGGATTTCGTGCCGCGCAATACCGATGGGGAGGTGGCGTCGTTCTTTCTCTGGACACTCGACGAACTGGTGCCGATCGTCGCCGGCACGCGCCGCTTCAAGCCCAACTGCAACCTGGTGCTGATCGATCTGCTGCTGCGTCTCGGCAGGCTGGATCCGGAGACGGTGGAGATGCGTGCGGTGGCCGAACGCCTCTACGCGCCGCCGCCCGGCGCCGGTTGCCGATCACATTTCGCCCGGAAAGACCAGCACCCCGACCCGAAAACAGGAAACAGCTAACAGAACCGCCCGGCGAAACCCGCGATGATCGATCCCATCCAAGGGAGACGACCGAAGCGGGGTGAGAGCAATGCTGGGGAAGTGGATGGCGGGCATCGTGCTCGCATTGTGTGGGCCGGGACTGGCCAATGCCGAATTCTGTGATACGCCGCCTGAGAAGGTGCTCGATTCCATCGTCCGGATCTCCGGTGAGAACACCGAGGGGAGCGGTGTCGTCATCGCGCCCGATCGCGTCATTACCGCTGCCCATGTGGTTACCGCCATCCGTGTGCCGATGGTGGACATCAACGGCGTCAGGCGTCCCGCCAGCGTCAGTTTCATCAATGAAGCCAAGGATTTCGCCCTGCTCGAAGTCAGCACCGGCGGTCAGTATGTGATCCCGCTGCGCAGCCGCCCGATGGAGCCATCCGACACCGTCTGGGCCGTCGGCTTCCCGCTCGGTGGCGAGCAGGTGGTCAATCAGGGGGAGTTCGAGGGCGTGATCGAGGATGGCACGTTGCATACCACGGCATCGGTGGATCATGGGCAGTCGGGGGGTGGACTGATCGCCTGTGAGGATGGGCGGCACGTGCTGGCCGGGATGACCACCGGCTTCGGCGCAATCAGCGCCGGGGGCGAGATCATCCGCCTCGACGACTACTCGGTGTCGCTGTCGGCGATGGACATCCGGCCGATGCTGGACGGCTCCATCCATCAGGCCGTTGCCTGGGTCGATACTCATGAAGCCACCGAGGTCAGTGAGCCCTACTACGAAGAGTATCTCCCCGAAGCGGCCGCCGCCGGCTACGCGGACGAGCCCTACGACGACGAGATCCTCTCCCGCCTCGGCAGTGCCGATTACTATCCTTACCTCTATTACGAAGAGCGCCCCTGAAAATCGCGGCCCGTGGCCGTATCCGGCCGCGGGTAACGCCCGCTGCCGCGAATCCGTTATAATCCGCCGATTCTTTCCCTCTCTCAGGATCAAGCGGATCTTTCATGTCGAAAAAGAACATCAAGAAGGTCGTTCTGGCCTATTCCGGCGGGCTCGATACCTCGGTCATCGTCAAATGGCTGCAGGAGGAGTATCAATGCGAGGTGGTGACGTTCACCGCCGACATCGGTCAGGGCGAGGAGGTGGAACCGGCCCGCGCGAAGGCCGAGGCGATGGGGATCGAGGAGATCTACATCGAGGATCTTACCGAGGAGTTCGTCCGTGATTTCGTCTATCCGATGTTTCGCGCCAACGCCATCTACGAAGGGGAGTACCTGCTCGGCACCTCGATCGCGCGTCCGCTGATCGCCAAGCGGCTGGTGGAGATCGCCAACGAGACCGGCGCCGATGCGATCGCCCACGGTGCCACCGGGAAGGGCAACGACCAGATCCGTTTCGAGCTGGGGGCCTATGCGCTCAAGCCGGGCATCCACATCATCGCGCCGTGGCGGGAGTGGGATCTCAACTCGCGCGAGTCTCTGCTGGCCTACTGCGAGAAGCATGGCATCGCCGTCGAGCAGAAGCGGGGCCGCAAGTCGCCCTATTCGATGGATGCCAATCTGCTGCACATCTCCTACGAGGGCGGGCCGCTGGAGGACCCCTGGCGGGAGCCGGAGGCGTCGATGTGGAAGTGGACGACCGCGCCGGAGCAGGCGCCCGACGAACCCACCTACCTCGAACTGCGCTACGAGCAGGGCGACGTGGTCGCCATCGACGGGCAGGAGATGACGCCGGCGGCCGTGCTGGCGACGCTGAACCGGATCGCCGGGGAGAATGGCATCGGCCGTATCGACATCATGGAGAACCGCTATGTCGGCATGAAGTCGCGCGGTTGCTACGAGACCCCCGGCGGCACGGTGTTGCTGAAGGCGCATCGTGCCATCGAATCGATCACGCTCGATCGCGAGGCGGCCCACCTGAAGGACGAGCTGATGCCACGCTACGCCACGCTGATCTACAACGGGTACTGGTGGAGCCCGGAGCGTGAAATGCTGCAGAAGCTGATCGATGAATCGCAACGCCACGTCAATGGCGAGGTTCGCTTGAAGCTCTACAAGGGCAGCGTCTCGGTCGTCGGTCGTCGTTCCGAGACCGACAGCCTCTTCGACGAGAGCATCGCCACCTTCGAGGCGGACGAAGGCGCCTACGATCAGAAGGACGCCGAAGGCTTCATCAAGCTCAATGCGCTGCGGCTCAGGGTCGCGGCGGCGCGGCGGGGATAGGGCCGCCGCGATGAGGCGCTGCTTTCGGGTCGGGCTGGTGGCGCTGGTGGTGGCGGTCTCCGGTTGTGCCACCACCGGCTCCCCCCAAGCAGACAACCCGGACCCGTGGGAGCGCTACAACCGCAAGGTCTTCCAGTTCAACAAGGCGCTCGACGACGCCGTTTTCAAACCGGTGGCCAAGGCCTATCAGGCGATCACGCCCGATTTCATCGAAAAGGGGGTGGCCAATGTCTACTCCAACCTGTTCGATATCTCCAGCTCGCTGAACAATCTGCTCCAGGGCAAGCCGAAAATGGCCGGCAGCGACGCGGCCCGCTTCGTCATCAATTCCACCCTCGGCGTACTCGGGCTGTTCGACGTCGCCAGCAAGACCGGGCTGACGAAACATCAGGAGGATTTCGGTCAGACACTGGCGGTCTGGGGCGTCGAGTCGGGGCCCTATCTGATGTTGCCGTTTTTTGGTCCCTCCACGTTGCGTGATGCGCCGGCGCTCGCTGTCGACTACTACAGCTATCCGCTGGCCTATGTTTCACACGATCTCACCCGCTGGGAGCTGTCGGCGATGTATTACATCGACCAGCGCTCCTATCTGCTCTATGCCGAAGAGGCGATCGGCACCGAATTCTTCGACCCCTATGCCGTCTTGAGGGATGCCTACCTCGAGCGGCGCGAGCTTCTCATTGCCGACGGTCAAGGGGTCGGCAACGACGACGATGACGATGCGATGATCCGGGAGCTCGAGGAACTCGACGACTGACGCCGTATTGTTGTCCCGGATTTTCCTTATCATTCCGCGATTTGTATGCCGATGTCTCGTTCTGTGGAGGCAGATGCCAGGGGATGAACGGTCGTATAATGCGGATAAGTGACATCAAGTGGGTAGTGTAAGTCATTGAATTAACAATAATTTAATATTTGTGTTTGATACTATGCGCGCCACAGGGAGGATCGATGCATCTTCAAGGAAGAAAAACAGCAATAGATAGCCCTCGATCAAGGGAGTGAGCAGCGGAAAAGGATGCCCACGTTTTTTCACGCCGGGCCGGCACAGGGAGTGTGGCCTCGGGCGATAGGGACGTATCGCCAGCAACGGCGCTTGCTCATGCAGATCGGCTACCGTCGGATCGGAATGGAATCCTCCTTCCGGTAGCACCATTGACAATCGGCGCCTCTGGCGCCGTTTTTCTTTTCCGCTGTCCGCGGAGATCGACTGGAATGCCCGGTGTGCTCTCAGGGGCACCACAAGGGTCTTGGCCGCCCCCCTTGTGCCAAGCTCCGATGTCCGACCACCGTCTCGATCCGGCAGACGGCTCCCCCCATTGCCTTCCCTCCGTTGCCGCTGCGCGCAACGACTTTTGTTAGACCTGGGTCCTTATATCCGCATAATAAGCGGTGCAAATTGGCCGATGAGCGGCATGCCTCTCCGGCCCCGGTGGGGGCAGGGGCGTGCCGTCCTCTTCGATGTCTAGGTCGTCGAAGAGGGGGGGCGGGCGACGAGATGGCCTGCTTCCATCGTTGGGAAGGTTCCGGGTGGATCTTTGCGACAGCCTCGGAGAACAACAATGACCACGATTCAGGCGGAGTCAACCAGGCGGCCGGAGAACGGCGCCATAACGACAAGAGATCCAATGGCTCAGGAGTCCACGAAGGTGGCGCTCGTCGGCGTGGAGGCACGCTCGCGGCGGATACTGGAGCGCATCATCACGTCGGCCGAAACGCCGCGATGTACGATCGTGGCCAGTGACGAGGCCGACGTGCTCGTCGTCGACCGCGATGGCCATCTGCCCGAGGCGGAGCTGCTCGCACTCTACGAGGGCGCTCGTCAGCCCGTCATCGTGCTGTCGGAGACGCCCGTCCGGGGGCCGAATCTCACCTGGGTGCTCAAGCCGGTACAGGCACGGGTACTGTTGCAGTCGATCTGGAAGCTGGGCCGGCAGCAGCGACGGCATGTGCAACGGCGGCGCCGGGAGAGCCTGCTGGCCGGCAGCCGGCGTGTTCGGCGTGAGGTCGATTTCCAGCTGGGAACCCGCCCGCCGGTACAGACGGCGGCGCTGGCGGCCCGCGCCAGCCGCCGTGACGAAGAGGAGCCGTCGTGCTGTGGAGCCTTTCCGGAATCGCTCTATCTGTCGGCGCAACTGCCGGCGGTGTTGCGCTACGATCCGCAGGCCCATCTTCAGAGCGTCGTTCAGGCGCTCATCGACGAATCGCGCAAGCGGGACCGGGCGGTGGTGCTGCGGGGGCTGGGGCGCGATCTGGTGGCGTTCGACGGTGGGCGGCTGGTGGCGACCGAACTGAGTGATCTCCAGTTGCGACGGCTGGCGGGGGAGCCGATCGACCGCCGCATGCTGGTGTTTCTGTTGCTCCGTGAATCGGCCATCGACATGGCGGCCTTGCGGCGACGCGCGGTCTCCAGTGAATCGCTGCTGTGGAAGAGCGCGCTGTGGTCCTCCCAGGGGCGCTTGCCAGTCGGTACCGATCTCGACACCCCGGTGAGCATTGCGGCCTGGCCCAATCTGACGCGGCTGGAGTTGTTTCCGCATGCCGTGCAGCTGGCGGCGTTGTGGCATCGCCAGGCCATCAGCCCGCGGGCCACGGCGGCGTTGCTGGACATCTCCTACCGCTATGTCTTCACGTTCTACAGCACCTGTCTCCAGCTCGGGCTGATCCGGGAACATTCGCGGCCCGTGGTGTTTCAGCAGCAGCACGAACGGCAGGCCGACAGAGGGTTGCTCGGCAAGATGGTCAACTACCTGCGGCGACGCCTCAAGGGGGCATGATGCACCACAAGATTCTCTTTACCGGCCCGGTCGGGGCCGGCAAGACCACTGCCATCGCCGCCATCAGCGACACCACGCCGGTGGCGACCGAAGCGCGGGCGCGAGACCGTACCCGTCTGCTCAAGCCCCATACGACGGTGGCGATGGACTACGGGGTGATGGAACTCGAAGGTGGGGAGAAGGTCCATCTCTATGGCACGCCGGGACAGCCCCGTTTCGATTTCATGTGGGAGATTCTCGCCGAAGGCGGTCTGGGCATCGTCCTGCTGATCGACAACAGCGCCCCCGATGCCATGTATCGGCTGCGCCAGTTTCTGCGGGTCTTTGCCGAAGTGATCGAACGGACCCGGTTGGTGGTGGGCGTCACCAAGATGGATCTGGCCCCGCAGCCGACACTCGCCGACTATCTGCGCCGGCTGTCGTCGGCGGGCATCCGGGCGCCGGTGCTGGAGGCCGATGCGCGCTCGCCCCGTGACGTGGCGCTGTTGGTGGAGGCGCTGCTCTACTGCATCGATCCCGGCATCGGTGGCGCCGACCCGTAGGGTCCAGGCCGGGCGGGCGCAGACAACAGAAATACAACAGACGCGCCGGTGATCGATGGCCGGCGCAACCTTGGGAGGCAGATCGATGCGTGCAGAACAACTCCATGCGATTCTTCGCAAGCTCAACGCCGCCTCGGGGGAGGTCGAGGCGGCCGCGATCGTCTCTACCGATGGCCTGGTGATGGCCTCCTATATCCCGGAGGGCATCGACGACGACCGTCTGGGAGCGATGAGCGCGGCGATGTTGTCGCTGGGCGAGCGGGCGGCGATGGAACTGGGGCGCGGTGAGCTGGAGCAGGTGCTGGTCAAGGGGCGCGACGGCTTCATCATTCTCATCCACGCCGGCCGTGATGCGGTGCTCACGGTGCTCACCTCGCGCACCGCCCGTCTCGGCCTGATCTTTCTCGACGTCAAGCGGACGGCGGCGGAGATCGCCCGGCTGATCTGACGCCGGCCGCCGCGCACCGTGGCGCGGTGGTTTGCTATAGTGTGCGCCCGACGGACGACGAAGTGGCGCAACTGATGCATCTGCACATTCTCGGCATCGCAGGGACCTTCATGGGCGGGATCGCGCAGCTCGCCCAGGCCGCGGGGCACCGGGTCACGGGCGCGGACCAACAGGTCTATCCGCCGATGAGCGACCAGCTGGCCCAGGCGGGCATCGGCTTTCGCGAAGGCTTCGATCCGGCCCAGCTCGACGAGGAGGACCCCGATGTCGTCGTCGTCGGCAATGTGATGACGCGGGGAATGCCGGTCATCGAGCGGCTGCTCGACGGCAACCGGCGCTACACCTCCGGGCCGCAATGGCTCTACGAGCACATTCTCCAAGACCGCTGGGTGCTGGCGGTCTCCGGCACCCACGGCAAGACCTCGACGGCCTCGATGCTGGCCTGGATTCTCGAGTACGCCGGGATGAACCCCGGTTTTCTGATCGGCGGCGTGCCGGAGAACTTCGGCGTCTCGGCCCGGCTCGGCGAGGCGCCGTTCTTCGTCATCGAGGCCGATGAATACGACACGGCCTTCTTCGACAAACGCGCCAAGTTCGTCCACTACCATCCGCGCACGTTGGTCATCAACAATCTGGAGTTCGACCATGCCGACATCTACGATTCGCTCGCCGACATCCAGCGCCAGTTCCATCATCTGATCCGGATGGTGCCGCCCAGCGGCCAGATCATCCATCCGGCCGACGACGAGGCCGTCGCCGAAACCGTGGCAATGGGTTGCTGGACGGAGACCCGCCAGACGGGGCGGGCGCCCGGCTCCGGTTGGCGCTACGAGCCGCTGCTGGCCGACGGCAGCGCGCTGGAGATCTACCTCGACGACCAGCCGGTCGGCGTGTTGCGATGGCCGTTGCTCGGTCACCACAATGCGATGAATGCGCTCTCGGCCTGCGTGGCGGCGCGTCATGCCGGCGTGCCGGTGGAGCTGGCCATCGAGGCGTTGAGTCGCTTCGAAGGGATCAAGCGGCGCCTCGAGTTGCGCGGTGAGGTGGGTGGCGTCCGTGTCTATGACGATTTTGCCCACCATCCCACGGCCATAGCCACCACGCTGGCCGCGCTGCGCCAGCGGGTCGGCGGGCAGCGCATCATTGCGGTGTTCGAGCCCCGCTCCAATACCATGCGCCGGGGTGTGCACCGCGACACGCTCGCGGCCAGTTTTGCCGCGGCCGACCGGCTGCTGGTGCTGGCACCCGACGATCTCGGCTGGGAGATCGACGCGCTCGACTATCCGCTGCCGGCGGCCTTTGCGCCGACGGTGGAGGGCGTGTTGACGCGGCTTCTTGCAACCGTCCGTCCCGGCGACCATATCGTGATCATGAGCAACGGCGGTTTCGGCGGCCTCCACCAGCGCCTGTTGGAGGCGCTCGGCGCATGAGGCACAAACGGGCGATCACGCTGGCCCTGACCGGGGCGTCGGGCGCGCAATACGGCCTGCGTCTGCTGGAATGCCTGCTGCGCGGCGGCACGCCGGTGGACCTGATGATCTCGCAGCCGGCACAGGTGGTGATCGGGATGGAGACCGACTGGTCGCTGCCGGGACGGGCGGCCGAGATCGGGCGCTTCTTCACCGAGCGCTTCGATGTCGCTCCCGGCCTGCTCGCCGTCTGGGGCGAAAGGCAGTGGACCGCGCCGTTCGCCAGCGGCTCGGGCGTCAATCGCGCGATGGTGATCTGCCCCTGTACCACCGGCACGCTCGCCACCGTGGCCACCGGTCAGAGCCGCAATCTGCTCGAACGGGCCGCCGATGTGACGCTGAAGGAACGTCGCAGGCTGATCGTCGTCGTGCGTGAGACGCCGCTGTCGGAGATCCATCTGCAACACATGCTGACATTGACCCGGATGGGCGCGGTGGTGTTGCCGGCCAACCCCGGCTTCTACCACCGGCCGGCGTCGGTGGAGGCGGTGATCGATTTCGTCGTGGCGCGGACGCTCGATCATCTCGACATCGAGCACGACTTGTTGCCGGTCTGGGGCGTCGGCGATGGATAGCCTGCCGATCTTTCCGCTCAATGTCGTCCTGCTGCCCGGTGGCGTGCAGTCACTGCAGATCTTCGAGCCGCGCTATATCGACATGGTCAGCCGTTGCCTGCGGGAGAACAGCGGGTTCGTCATCACGCTGATCGAACACGGTGACGAGGTGCAGCCCGATCCCGAGATCTTCACCACCGGTGTCGAGGTGGCGATCACCGACTGGGGCCAGGGGGAGAATGGCCTGCTGAACATCGTCGTCAGGGCCCGGCGCAAGGTGGAGATCGGCATGCACTGGAGCCGCGACGACGGCCTGATGGTCGGCAAGATCGAGCGGCTGCCGGACGAGCCGGCGCGGGCGTTGCCGCCGGAGTTCGACAGCATGGCGCGGATGCTGGGGCGCACTCTCGACGCACTCGGCGCGCCATACAATGACGAGGTCCGGCTGGACGATGCCGCCTGGGTCGGCGGCCGCCTCACCGAACTGATGCCGCTCAAGCTGGAGCGCAAGCAGGCGTTGCTGGAGCTGAACGATCCGCTGACGCGGCTGTTCATGCTGCGCGACGATATGCTCGATCTGGAGATCATCTGACCAAGGCCACGAAACCACCGGCGAGCCGGGCCCGCCGGCTGGCCAGCGCCGCCGATCTGTGGCACAGTGCGCGCCACGTTTCCACCTCGCGGCCGGCCGCGGCAGGTTGCGAATATCTTCAATCCTTTCATGATCCCAAGGAGCCTGTCATGGCGACCATCAACCTCACCTCGGAAAACTTCGAATCCACGATCAAGGACAACGACATCGTCATCCTCGACTTCTGGGCAGAGTGGTGTGGCCCCTGCAAGTCGTTCGGTCCTGTTTTCGAGGCGGCTTCCGAAAAGCATCCCGATATCGTGTTCGGCAAGATCAACACCGAGGAAGAGCAGGAGCTGGCAGCCTCCTTCCAGATTCGCTCCATCCCCACGTTGATGATCTTTCGCGAGCAGGTCATCCTCTACTCCCAGCCGGGTGCGCTGACCGACGGGCAGCTCGAGGAGATCATCGGTCAGGTCAAGGAACTCGACATGGCCAAGGTCCACGAGGAGATCGCCCAGCAGCAGGCGCAGCAAGGCAGCGCCTGACCTGACCCGGAGGGAGGGCTATGGAAGGCATTCTCTGGATCATCGGACTGATCCTCTTTCTCGTCACGCTGCCGGGGACGCTGGAGCTGGCCCTGGTCACTTTCCCTGGCCTGCTCGGCGTTCGTGAGCGGCGGCCGCCGCTCGACACCAGCGGCATCAGGCTCACCGTCGTCATACCGGCCCACAACGAGGAGAGCGGGTTGCCGATCACGCTCGCCAGCCTCAAGGCCTGTAGCAATCCGTTGCCGGACCACGATCTGCATGTCATTGCCGACAACTGTAGCGATGACACCGCCGGCATCGCCCGTGCCGCCGGTTGCACCGTGCTGGAGCGGCACGACCTGTCGCGGCGGGGCAAGGGCTATGCGCTCAACTGGGCCTTCGAACAGATTCAGGACAAAGGCTACGACGCGCTGATCGTCGTCGATGCCGATACCCGGGTCGATGCCAATTTCCTCGACGTCTGGCGCAATCTCATTGCCCACGGCGCCGATGCCGGGCAGGCGGTCTATCGGGTCGGCAATCCGCAGGCCAACTTCCGCACCCGTCTGATGCACATCGCCTTTCTGGCGTTCAACTATCTGCGTCCGCTGTCGCGCCAAAACCTTGGATTTTCGGCCGGAATCCTCGGCAACGGCTTCGGCCTGTCGATGGCGACGGTGCGCGAGATACCCTACGACAGCTTTTCCATCGTCGAGGATCTGGAGTACCACACGCGGCTGGTGCGCGCCGGCAAGCGGGTGGTGTTTCTCGCCGAAACCGCGGTCTGGTCCGACATGCCGGTCACCGCCGAGGCGGCGCAGACCCAGCGCGAGCGCTGGGAGGGGGGACGGTTGCGGATGACGCTGGAGCAGGCGCCGAAGCTGCTGGCCGGCGTGCTGTCCGGGCGCTGGCGGCTGATCGAGCCATTGCTGGAGCTGTTGCTGCTGCCGCTCTCGTATCACTTGCTCCTGTTGGTGGTCTTGCTGCTGGTGGGGATGGGGGGATTCTTCAGCGGCTATGCGCTGGTTGCGCTCGGCCTCGTCGTGCTGCATGTGATCGTGGCGATGGTGGTGGGCCGTGCTTCGGCGGACGACTGGAAGGCGCTGGCGTCGGCGCCGTTCTACATTCTCTGGAAGATCGCCAATCTCGCCGGCATCGTCAGGACCGCCGGCAAGGGTGCCGACTGGAACCGTACCGAACGGGATTCCCAATCGAAATAGCGGGGCCCGTCGAGAAGCGACGTTCCGACAGGCCGAGGGGCTATTTCACCTTCTCGATGTAGGCGTAGGCCGAGTGGTTGTGGATGGACTCGAAGTTCTCCGATTCCAGCTCGTAGGCAGCGATGCGGTCGTCGTCGTTGAGCCTGGCGGCGATGTCGCGGATGAGATCCTCGACGAACTTGGGATTGTCGTAGGCGCGTTCGGTGACGTATTTTTCGTCCGGCCGCTTCAGCAGGCTGTAGAGTTCGCAAGAGGCCTCCCTCTCTACCAGGTCGATGATGTCCTCGACCCAGATGAAGCTTTTGAGCCGGGCGTTCACGGTGATGTGCGAGCGCTGGTTGTGGGCGCCGTAGTCGGCGATCTTCTTCGAGCAGGGGCAGAGGCTGGTCACCGGCACCACCACCTTGATCCATGAAGTGACGACGTCGTCGTGGATCTCCCCGATCAACGTCACCTCATAGTCCATCAGGCTCTGCACGCCCGAGACCGGCGCGGTCTTGTTGACGAAGTAGGGGAAGGTCATCTCCACGTGGCCGGAGCGCGCTTCCAGTTTCTCGCTGATCTCCCGCAGCATGGCGTGGAAGGTGTCGACGGTAATCTCCCGCTCGTGATTGTTCAGGATCTCGACGAAGCGCGACATGTGCGTGCCCTTGAAGTCGTGGGGCAGGTTGACGTACATGTTGAACTCGGCGACGGTGTGTTGTTCTCCGCCGCTGCGCTCGGCGATGCGCACCGGGTGCCTGATGCCCTTGATGCCGACCTTGTCGATTGGGATCTGGCGACTGTCGGCGGCGCCCTGGACGTCGGGAATCTCGCAATGGCTGGCCATGGGGGTTACTCCTGTTCCCGGGTATAGCGGACGCAGGCGCGTTCGGTTTCCCAGAGCGTGACGGCACTGACGCGGACGTGATCGGCATCGAGCCGTTTCGACAACTCGTCGAAGAAATACTCGGCGATGTGTTCCGCTGTCGGATTCTTTTCGGTGAAGGGGGGCAGCTCGTTCAGATAGCGGTGATCGAGCCGCTCGGCGATTTCACGGGTGGCACGCTTGATCTCCTTGAAGTCGATCGCCATCCCGATCTCGTCCAGGCGGGTCGCCTCCACCTCGGTCTCCACCTTCCAGTTGTGCCCGTGCATGCGGCTGCAGGCGCCGGGATAGTCGCGCAGCGTATGGGCGGAGGCGAAATCGGCGATGACCTTGAGTGTAAAGAGCGCGGGCATGGATGGGTGGCTGGAAAAATTCAGCGGGATGCTATCTGAGCGGCCAGGGGAATGCAATTTCCCGGGGAGAATCGCCTGCAAATGCTGTCATGGATGCCTTCGGCGTCGAGACCGGCCTCGGCCAGCAGCTCCTCGCGGCTGCCGTGGGCGAGGAAGCGGTCGGGCAGGCCAAGTTGCAATACCGGCCGTGTGATGCCCTCGCGGTGCAGCAGTTCGGTGACGGCGCTGCCGGCGCCCCCGGCGATGCAGCCGTCCTCGATCGTCACCAGCCGTTCGTGGCTGGCGGCCAGCTCCCGCACCAGCGCCTCGTCGAGCGGTTTGACGAAGCGCATGTTGGCGACGGTGGCGTCGAGCCGCTCGGCTGCTTCCCGCGCCGCGGCCAACGGCGCGCCGAAAACCAGCAGGGCGGTGTCGTGGCCCTGGCGAACGATCTCCCCGCGGCCGAGCGGCAGCGTCGCCAGATCGTGGTCGGGTTCGATGCCGATGCCGCGGCCTCGGGGATATCGCACGGCGGCAGGCCCGTCGTGGGCGAAGCCGGTGCTGAGCATGCGTCGGCACTCGGCCTCGTCGGCCGGTGCCATGATGACCATGTTGGGTACGCAGCGCAGGAAGGCGAGGTCGAAGCTGCCAGCGTGGGTGGGGCCGTCGGGGCCGACGACGCCACCGCGATCGATGGCCAGCAGCACCGGCAGGTCCTGCAGCGCGATGTCGTGGATCAATTGGTCGTAGGCGCGTTGCAGGAAGGTGGAGTAGATCGCCACCACCGGTTTGAGCCCGCGTACCGCCATGCCGGCGGCCAGCGTCAGCGCGTGTTGCTCGGCGATGGCGACATCGAAATAGCGTTCGGGGAAGCGTTCGGAGAAGGCCACCAGACCCGAGCCCTCGCGCATCGCCGGGGTGATCCCGACCAACCGTGCGTCGGCATCGGCCTGGTCGCAGAGCCAGTCGCTGAAGACATCGGTGTAGGTCTTCGGGGCCGCTTGCCGTTCCCGTGCGATGCCGGCGTCGCGGTCGAAGCGGCCGACGCCGTGATAGCGCACCGGCTCGCGCTCGGCGTGGTGATAGCCCTTGCCCTTTTTGGTGATGGCGTGGAGCAGCACCGGGCCGGGCATGTCGCGGACGTTGCGCAGTGTGCGCAGCAGGGTCGGCAGGTCGTGACCGTCGATCGGACCGATGGTGTTGAACCCCAGCTCTTCGAACAGCGTACCGGGCATTACCATCCCTTTCATGTGTTCTTCGGCACGGCGGGCGAACTCCTCGATTGGCGGCAGATGCCGGAGCAGCCGCTTGCTCTCCTGGCGCACGGTGCTGTAGAGGTGGCTGGAGAGGACGCGGGTGAAGTAGTTGGAGAGACCGCCGACGTTGGGTGAGATCGACATCTCGTTGTCGTTCAGAATGACGATCAGGTCTTCGTCGAGATCGCCGGCGTGGTTCAGCGCCTCGAAGGCCATCCCGGCGGTCATGGCGCCGTCGCCGATGACGGCGATGGCCTTCTGTCGCTTGCCGCGGGCGCGTGCCGCGATCGCCATCCCCAGCGCGGCGCTGATCGAGGTGCTGGAATGGCCGGCGCCGAAGGCATCGTATTCGCTCTCGTCGATATTGGGGAATCCGGCCAAGCCGCCGCGCTGGCGAATCGTTGGCAGGGCGTCGCGCCGGCCGGTGAGTACCTTGTGGGGATAGCACTGGTGGCCGACGTCCCAGACCAGGGCGTCATTGGGGGTGTCGAAGACGTAGTGCAGCGCGATCGTCAGTTCGACGACACCGAGCCCCGAGGCGAGGTGCCCGCCGCTCTGCGATACCGAATCGATGATGTATTCGCGCAGCTCCGACGCCAGTTGCGGCAGCCGGGATTCGGGCAGCCGGCGCAGGTCTTCCGGGGTGTCGATCTTGGAGAGCAGGCTGAAACTCACGGTACGGGGTCGATAAATAAAGAGAGACAGTATCGGACGATACGCGCCCGAAAACAACCGGCCGGAATCGCCGCCTGCGGTGTCGATCTCAGCGGATGCGATCGACGATGTAGTTGGCGATGTCGCGCAGGACACCGGCCTGGTCGTCGAAGCCGGCGAGGGCCTCCAGCGCTTGCTCGTGCAGTTCTCGCAGCCGGGCTTTCGACTCCTTCAGGCCGATGATGTCGGGGAAGGTGGGCTTGCCCAGTGCCCGGTCGGCGCCGCTCTGTTTGCCGAGGGTTTCGGTGTCCCCCTCGATGTCGAGAATGTCGTCGCGGATCTGGAAGGCCAGACCGATGCACTCGGCGTAGCGGTTCAGCCCTTGCGCGAGGGCGGGCGGGAGGTCGGGGCGGTTGGCTGCGGCCATGTTGACGGCGGCACGGATCAGCTCGCCGGTTTTGTAGATGTGCATCTCCTCCAGCTCGACCAGCGAGAGCCTCTTGCCCACCGAGTCCAGGTCGATGGCCTGCCCGCCGGCCATGCCCTGATAGCCGGCCGCGGTGGCGATGGTGGCGATCATCTTCAGGCGGACCGCCGGATCGTCGGTCATCGCCGGGTCGGTGGCGAGAACCTTGAAGGCCAGCGCCTGCAGCGCGTCTCCGGCCAGCACCGCGGTGGCTTCGCCGAAGGCCTTGTGGCAGGTGGGCTTGCCGCGGCGCAGATCGTCGTCGTCCATGCAGGGCAGGTCGTCGTGGATCAGTGAATAGACGTGGATCATCTCCACGGCGCAGGCGGGGCCGTCGAGCTCATCCAGGTTCTGGCCGGTGGCCAGTCCGGTGGCGTAGATCAGCAGGGGCCGGATACGCTTGCCGCCATCCAGCGTGCTGTAGCGCATCGCTTCGTGAAAGCGGGCGTTGTAGCGTTTGCGTGGTGGCAGCCAGTGGGCGAGGCGATCCTCGATGCGTGCCAGCCACTGTGGCATGACGGTGTCGAGGCGGGTCATCGTGCCGGCGCCTGGTCGAACGGTTCGAGCGTCTCCTCCTCGCCGTTGAGTATCCGGACCCGCTGTTCCGCTTCGTCGAGCAGTCGCTGACAGGTCTGCAGCAGCTTCATGCCGCGCTCGTACTCCTGCAGCGATGCCTCGAGCGTCAGTTCGCCGCTCTCCATCCGTTCCACCAGTGCCTCCAGCGCCTGTAGCGAGGTCTCGAAATCGGCCTTCTCTTCACTCTTTTTTCTGGGCATCGGACTTGCCTGTGATGACGGTGCTGCAAAGCTACTGGAGATCCCGAAATCGGTCAATGCGACACTGCGGTCGGACGTGCCCGCGGGCGGTTGACACCATCGGCCGATCTGCTACATTAGTCGGTGTTTAGACTAATTCTAAATGCGCTCGGGTGGCTTCGTCGCCATCGCTACGGGAGCGCGGTACGACCATCCAACCGTTCAAACAGGAGACAACACGATGGAATTGAAAGGCAGCAAGACTGAGCAGGCGCTCAAAGACGCATTCGCCGGGGAATCCCAGGCCAACCGCCGTTACCTCTACTTCGCCGCCAAGGCGGATGTCGAGGGGTACAACGACATCTCCGCCGTTTTCCGCTCCACCGCCGAAGGCGAGACCGGCCATGCCCACGGCCACCTGGAGTACCTGGAGGCGTCCGGTGATCCCGCCACCGGCCTGCCGATCGGCAGCACGGCCGACAACCTGCGCGCGGCGATCGCTGGCGAGACTCACGAATACACCGATATGTATCCGGGCATGGCCAAGACTGCGCGCGAGGAAGGCTTCGACGAAATCGCCGACTGGTTCGAGACCCTGGCGAAGGCCGAGCGTTCCCACGCCAACCGTTTCCAGAAAGCACTGGATTCGATGGACGACTGATTTTCCGGCAGGAGAATCATCCGCGGCCCTGAATGGGTCGCGGGGGGTTGCGGGCGGCCGTCCGCAACCCCGATGTTCCCAAATTCACTGCGCCGGCCCGATCCGGGCGGGCGCGAACATACCGAGGTGATCAATATGGCCGGCACTGGTGGCGGATACCGCGAAGGCAGTCTGGAGGCGCCCACGCGCCATCCGATCGACTGGAAGAATCCCGACTTCTACGACGAGGGCGCCCTGTTTGCCGAGCTGGAGCGTGTCTTCGACATCTGTCACGGCTGTCGCCGTTGTGTCAGCCTCTGCAACTCCTTTCCGACGCTGTTCGACCTGGTGGACGAGTCGGAGACGATGGAGGTGGATGGCGTCGCCAAGGAGGACTACTGGAAGGTGGTCGATCACTGCTATCTCTGTGATCTCTGCTACCTCACCAAGTGTCCCTACGTGCCGCCGCACGAGTGGAACGTGGACTACCCTCATCTGATGTTGCGCGCCAAGGCGGTCAAGCACAAGAAAGGGAAGGAGAGGCTGCGGGACAAGGTACTCAGCTCGACCGACCGGGTTGGGTCACTGGCCGGTATTCCCGTCGTGGCTGGTGTCGTCAACGCGATGAACCGCAACAAGCCGTTCCGCAAGCAGCTGGACAGGTTCTTCGGCGTCCACGAAAACGCCGTGCTGCCGGTGTTCCACAGCAAATCGGCGCGCAAGCGGCTGGCCGGACACCGCTCCTCGGCCCAGCCGAAGCCGGCGGGTCGCACCACCGGCAAGGTGGCGTTGTTTGCGACCTGCTATGGCAACCGCAACCAGCCCGAGCTGGCCGAGGATCTGGTGGCGGTGTTCGAGCACAACGGCATTGCGGTGACATTGCTCGAAAAAGAGCGCTGCTGTGGCATGCCGAAGCTGGAACTGGGTGACCTGGAGGCGGTGGACGAGGCGCGCCGGGTCAATATTCCGAGCATGATCGCGGCAATCGACGCCGGATACGACATCGTCGCGCCGATTCCCTCCTGCGTATTGATGTTCAAGCAGGAGCTGCCGTTGCTGTTCCCCGACGATGCCGACGTGGCCCGGGTACAGGCCCACATCTTCGATCCCTTCGAGTACCTGATGCTTCGGGACAAGGAGGGTCTGCTCAATACCGATTTCAAGAACGCCCTCGGCAAGATCGATTACCATGCCGCCTGCCATCTGCGGGTGCAGCGGATTGGTTTGAAGACCCGGGATCTGCTGAAAAAGATTCCGGACACCGAGGTCGACGTCATCGAGCGTTGTTCCGGCCACGATGGCACCTATGCGGTGAAATCGGAATTCCACGATGTGTCGATGAAGATCTGCCGGCCGGTGTTCAACAAGGTGAAAAAAGACCGGCCGGACCACTACAGCAGCGACTGTCCCATGGCCGGCGCGCAGATCGCCCATGGCGTCGACGACGGGTCTGCCGCCGAGCATCCGCTGAAGCTGCTGCGCCGTGCCTACGGCATCTGAGTGGACGGCGGCGACACCCTGTATCTCAACACCCTGTCAGGAGGGGCGACGATGGAATTGAAACGAGAAGACCTGCTTTCGCTGGAGGCCTACGACGAACGGCGTGACGAATTTCGCCGCAAGGCGATGGAAGAGAAGAAGATTCGCATCGTTCCGGTCGGCCCGCATGTGACCATGCACTTCGAGAACCGGTTTCTGATGCAGTACCAGATTCAGGAGATGCTGCGGATCGAGAGGATCTTCGATGCCGCGGGCATCCAGGATGAACTCGATGCCTACAATCCGATGGTGCCGACGGGCAGCAACTGGAAGGCGACCCAGATGATCGAGTTCCCCGACCCGGAGGAGCGGAAAAAGGCGCTGTCGGAACTGGTGGGCATCGATCGCAAGACCTGGGTCCAGGTGGACGATCACGACAAGGTATATGCCATCTCCGATGAGGATCTGGAGCGTGAAACGGAGGAGAAGACCTCCAGTGTCCACTTCATGCGCTTCGAGCTGACGCCTGAAATGGTCGAGTCGGCCATTGCCGGCGCGCCGATCAAGGTCGGCATCGATCACGAAAACTATCGGCACGAGACCACGCTGGACGAGGCGGCGCGCCGGAGTCTGGTGGCCGACCTCAGGCCGCCGGCCTGACCCTATCGCGGACGGGCTGCCGCAAGGTCGTCAGGCGGGGGAGGCGGGTTGGCGCAAGGTGTTGCTCCAACGCGGACGGTCACCACGGTCGCCGGCGCGGCGAAAGGGCCTGCGCCGGCGTCACGGCGGATGGTTGGTGGAACGTACCGGCGCCGCCGGCCGGTGGAACGCCGCGCCTCACCGCTCGTCCGTTCCCATCAGTCGTCCGGTTGGCTGGATACCCGTGGCGGGCGGACCAGCAGCACGGAACACTTGGCGTGGCGGATGACGTGTGCCGAGGTGGCGCCCAGCTCGGCCAACGGGCTGCGACGGATCTTCGGCGGCAGGATGATGAGATCGGCTTCGATCTTTTCCGAGATCTTCAGTATCGCCTCGCGCACACTCCCCTCGGCGACGATCGGACGGACCGGGATGTCGGTGGGTAGATGTTCCCTGATGAATCTCTTCAGCCCCTTCATCACCACCCGGTTGAGCTTTTCATCGGCATCTTCCGGAAAAAACTGTTCGACCACGGTCATGCCGAAGTCGGGCACCACCGACATGACATTGAGGTTGGCTTTGTGCTGGCGGGCGACGAGGATCGCTTCCGGCAGCACGTGCTGCCAGGAGCGGGGCCGCTCCTGGTCGATGTAGATCAGAATGTCTCTGTACATGGTGGCGTTCCTCGGATCAGGGGGTGGCGGGTGAAAGGGCGGCGGCCCGGGCACGTCGGCGGCGTTGCAGCAGGACGACCAGGCCGACGAGCGCCAGCGCGGGAATGTAGATCCAGTGCTTGGCCGGTGCATGAGTCGGACGATAGACCTCGAGGATCTCCCAGCCGAGATCGACCTTGGTGCCCAGATCCTTCTCCTTGCCGCCGAGGCCAAGTTTTTCGGCCGGCGTGCCGAAGACGAGATCGTCGACGATCATCTTGCCATCGTCCTCCACCAGTACCAGCCCTGCATCGTTGAGCCGTTGCTTGCCGTCGCCAGGCGCGCCCAGTGGCAAGACGACCGTCTGGGTGACGATTTTCCCATCGACGAGGTTTTCACCACGAGTCACCATCCGCAGCGTCCCGTTTTCCGGGATGGACTCGGCGACTTCATGGATCCGGCTGGCGGGGACGAGTTCCACGCTCGGCGCGATCTTTTCCATGAAGTAACCGGGTTGCATGAAGACGAAGGCGGCCAGCACCAGCAGCAGTGACTCCCAGAGCCGGTTCTTCACCAGCATGAAGCCCTGGGTCGCGGCGGAGAAGCTCAGCATCCCCGCAATGGTGGCGAACCAGACCAGCGCCATGTGCCACCAGGAATCGACGCCGAACATCAGCAGCTCGGTGTTGAAGATGAACATGAATGGCAGGATGGCGGTGCGGATATCGTAGACGAAGCCCTGCAGGCCGGTCTTGACCGGATCGGACTTGGCAATGGCGGCACCGGCATAGGCCGCCAACCCCACCGGTGGCGTATCGTCGGCGAGAATGCCGAAATAGAAGACGAACATGTGGACGGCCAGCAGCGGCACGATGAGACCGCTCTGGGCCCCGAGGGTGACGATGACCGGTGCCATCAGCGTGGAGACTACGATGTAGTTGGCGGTGGTCGGCAGGCCGAGGCCCAGCAACAGGCTGATGAGGGCGGTGAACAGCAGCATGATCAGCAGGTTGCCGCCGGAGACGAATTCGACGAACTCCGTCATCACCTGGCCGATGCCGGTCAGGGTGACGCCGCCGACGACGATGCCGGCGGCCGCCGTGGCCACGCCGATGGTGATCATGTTGCGGGCACCCGATACCATGCCGTCGGTGAGATCGTCGAAGCCCTGGCGCATCGCCGCCGGGACGTCGCCGGCACGACGGAACATCGCCAGCAACGGGCGGTGGGTGACGATGATCGCCATCATTGCGATCGTCGCCCAGAAGGCGGCCACGCCGGCGGAGAGCTTTTCCACCATGCAGCCGATCAGCACGAGGATCGGCAGCAGAAAATAGAGGCCGGACTTGGCCGTCGGGCCGGGCAGGGGCAGTTCGGTCATCTCCTTGTCGGGGTGATCCAGCGGCGGTACGCCGGCAGCCACGAACAGCAGGTAGAAATAGGCGATCACCGCCAGCCCGCCGGCGCCCCAGAGCCAGTTGTCGCCCAGCACGGCCTTCAGGAATCCGAGGCCGTAGCTCATGACGAAGGCGATGACGATGACGCCGAGAACGATGGTGACGAAGGCGAGCAGCAGTTGGGCTGGGGTAATGCGCCGCGGCAACCCCTTCAGATCGGCCTTCATCGCTTCCAGATGGACGATGTAGACCAGCGCCACGTAGGAGACGAACGCTGGAAGAAATGCCGCCTTGACCACCTCGGCGAAGGAGACGCCGACATATTCGACCATCAGGAAGGCGGCGGCGCCCATGATCGGCGGCATCAGCTGGCCGTTGGTGGAGGAGGCCACCTCCACCGCCGCGGCCTTGGTCGGTTTGAAGCCGACGCGCTTCATCAGCGGGATGGTGAAGGTGCCGGTGGTGACCACGTTGGCGATCGAGCTGCCGGAGATCAGGCCGGTGAGGGCCGACGAGACCACTGCCGCCTTGGCCGGTCCCCCTTTCATGTGACCGAGCAGTGAGAAAGCCACCTTGATGAAATAGTTGCCAGCACCGGCGCGCTCCAGCAGGGCACCGAACAGGACGAACAGAAAAACCGTGTCGGTGGACACCGACAGCGCGACGCCGAAGACCCCCTCCGAGCCCAGCCAGAAGTGCGACATGGCCTTCGACAGCGAAGCACCCTTGTGGGCGATGACGTCGGGCATGTACGGGCCGCCGAAGGTGTAGACGAGAATGATGCCGGCGACGATCATCAGTGCCGGTCCCAGTACCCGTCGCGTGGCTTCCAGCAACAGCACCATGCCAGCGACGGCGACCACCAGATCGAAGGTCGTCGGTGAGCCGGGCCGGTCGGCCAGTTCGGCGGCGAAGAGGTAGATGTAGGCGGCGCAGAAGGCGGCGACGAAGGCGGCGACCCAGTCCTGGATCGGGATATAGTCACGCGGTGACGAGCGGAAGGTGGGAAAGGCGGTATAGGCCAGAAAAACGGCAAAGGCCAGGTGGATCGAACGGGTCTCGTTGCCGTTGAAGAGGCCGAAGTTGAGAATATAGGGCAGGGGAGAGGCAATCCAGAGCTGGAACAGCGTCCATGCCAGTGGTACCAGAAAAAGCACCTTGATGGCGACGGGATTGGTCGGGTGCCGGCCCCCCGTGTCCGACTCCGCGATCATCTCCTCCAGCTGGTTCTCGAGCTGCTCGTCGGGCAGGTCGGTATTGGTTGTCATGGTGTGTCCCCTCACGGATGGTCGGGACTGCGGGGCATGGGGCGGTCGTGCTTTATCGGGTAGCCGGCCAATAATACCGTTCCCGGCCGGCAGAGGCCTGCCAAGTCATCGACCGTGTATGCCAGCGAGTCTCGAACTGGTTTGGTGGTAATGCCTGGATCAATGTCGATCGTCCGGCTCATCGTTGGTTTCAAACAGGGTGTGTCGGCAGACCGTACCGAGTGGCCTATCGTCCTCCCGGGCGGGGTGGAGGCCCCGCCCGGGATGCGACGTGTGTCCGGCCCTGCGTTATTTGATCAGGCCTGCTTCCTTGTAGTATTTCTCGGCGCCCGGATGCAGCGGTGCGGAGAGACCGTCTTTCACCATCTCCTCCTTTTTCAGAATGGCGAAGGCCGGATGGAGTTTCTTGAAGCTGTCGAAGTTCTCGAACACCGCTTTCACCACGTGATAGACCACGTCATCTGGCACCTTGGTGGAAGTGACGATGGTGGCGCCGACGCCAAAGGTGGGTGTGTCGGTGTCTGTGCCACGGTACATGCCCCCAGGAATCACGGCCTTGCGGTAGTAGTCGTGCTCCGCGACCAGCTTGTCGATCTCCGGGCCGGTGACCGGAACCAGAACGGTGTCGCAGGAGGTGCTTGCCTCCTTGATGGAGCCGCTGGGGTGGCCGACGGTAAAGACGATGGCGTCGATCTTGTTGTCACACAGCGCCTTGGACTGCTCCGAAGACTTCAGTTCCGAAGCCAGTTTGAAATCCGATTTTTTCCAGCCCAGCGCGTTCATGACCACTTCCATCGTGCCGCGTTGGCCGGAGCCGGGATTGCCGATATTGACGCGTTTGCCCTTGAGATCCTGGAAGGTCTTGATGCCGGCATCCTTGCGCGCCACCACGGTGAACGGCTCCGGGTGCATCGAGAAGACCGAACGCAGCTCCTTGAACGGGCCGGCCTTCTCGAACTTGCTGGTGCCGTGATAGGCGTGATATTGCCAGTCCGACTGGGCGACACCGAAATCCAGTTCACCGGCGCGAATGGTATTGAGGTTGTAGACCGAGCCGCCGGTGGATTCCACCGAGCAGCGGATACCGTGTTCCTTGCGACCCTTGTTGACCAGGCGGCAGATCGCACCACCGGTTGGATAGTAGACGCCGGTGACGCCACCGGTGCCGATGGTGATGAATTTCTGTTCGACGGCAATGCCACTGCCGGAGAAGGTGGAAGCGGTGATGGCCGCCACGGTGAGAAGGGATTTGGTCAATCGAAATTTCATGGAGTTTCCTCTGAATGGTTTGCTTACCCTGTTCAATATAGACCAGGGGTCAGGGTTTGGGGTGTGTCACAGCGGTGAAATCCCGCCGCGCCTTCTGAAAATCCAGCCACTGCAGGAATTCGATATAGTCCTCCGTGCGTTCGCGTCGTGCCTTGTGCCAGGCTTGCCACTGGCGGAATTCGGCATTATCGGGGTGTTCGTCACCGGCAGCGTCACCATGGCGTGACGTAGCGGAAAAGGTGAATACCCCTTTGTCGCCGGAGATCACGCCAGGCATGGCCTCCTGCGGTCGATCCCACTGATCGTCGGCGGGTTCGACCGTCATGCCGGCACAGCCATGCAGTGATAGCAGTATGGCAGTGATGAGCGCAATACGCATGAAAGACGATTTCCTCGCGCCTGGGCGGAAGCGACCGCGGCATGGGCAGCCGCTTCTGCCCGTGACAGGATCAGAACTTTACCCGACTGCCGATGAAGAAGACGGTCGGATCCACCGAATTGGCGGTGTCCACGTTGAACAGGCGATAGGTTGCGTAGGTTTCGATCCCCTTGGCCGGGTAAAAGGTGTAGGAGACGGCCTGGGTATCGCCATCGACGCCCGTGGTCACGTCGGAAGACTGGCCGTAGTCGATGGACATGGCGTGTTTTCCGGTGCGGTAGCCGAGCTTGCTCCACAGTACCGTCGGGTCGTCGGCGGTGCCACCGTCGCGGGTGCTGTAGGCCACCAGAAAATTGAAGCCGCTCGCCAGTTTGAAGGCGATCGAGCCGCCTTGGGTGTCCTTACGGGACGGATGGTCGCCTGCATCGTCGGTGAACAATGCCGCCTGGATCTTCGTGCCGCCGACACTGCCGGAGTAGCGCAGCGCAAGCTCGGTGGAATTGCCCTGTGCCGAGCTGACCGCCACCGAGAAACCGGAGACCTTCGGTGAATCGTAACGCAGCCGGTTGTTGCGGCTGTAGCCGTCGAACATCGTATAGACGGAACCGACCTTCTTGCCGGCTTCGTATTGCAGCCCGCCGAGCATGTCCATCATATTGGCCGGCGCGGCCATATAGGTGCCGGACATATCCATTTCGGTGGTGCCGTTGGAGGCGCCGTCGCCCTTGCCGAGGCTGAGTTTGCCGAAGCTGCCGCTCACCCAGATGTCGCTGTAGCGGACGTCCAGTGTGCTGTTGGCCTCCTCCTTCAGCGAGCCGCCGTTGACGGCGTTTCCCTTGTTCTCCTGCAGCTGCATTTCATAGCGGGCGCCCATGGCCATGCCGTTACCGATGTCTTGTTTGGCCTTGATGCGAAAACGCGAGCCGGAGGCGTTGTTGTCGACATGCTGTACCTCGCTGCCGGCAGCGTCGTCCGGGAACAGAATGGCGCGGCTGACCTGGCCGGAAATGGCGAAATCGACGGCCTGCGCGGACGGCGCCAAGCTGGTCGCGAGCAATACAGCGCCGGTCAGTGCCAGTTTTTCGTGGATCATTGGATAGGTCTCCTGATAAAGATTGAGGGGTTCTCGTGGAAGGATGCCGGACGGGATGCCGACGGGGACGAGCGGACAACGGTGGCCGGGGGGAGTGCTTCGAGACGGCCCGCCAAAGGGATTGAAACTGCCACCATCATGTACGGCTCTTTTTGTTGTTGGTTGGTGTACGAGCGTTTCAACAATGTGAAACAGTTATCAGTATAGACCAGTTCCGCAAATGATTAACAGGTTGTAATCTTCTGATCCAATAGTGACTATTGAAAAGTCCGAAGGGGGGAATATTCCGGCCGTCCGATGGCGGCCCGAGCGGTCTCGTTATGGTTGGCGGGTGGTGTCCGATCGTCACTCCTTCCGTGACGACGGCGCCTCCACCAGCATCTTGTAGTCGTGGACGTGGCGGGACGTCATGAAATCACGCATCGCCACGGCGACGGTTTCGATCAGCTCCTCACGGTGAGGATAGGCATCGAGCTGCTCCGCTTTCCACGCCTCCAGCGCCCGCAGCAGCGTGGAGTATTGAAAGGCGAAGATGGGATCCTGATCCATTGATACCGGTCGATGGGTGGTTCGAGGGGGAGCAGAGTATATATCACCTCGCCAGCTGGTACATTGCCGGCCATGATCATGCGGCTTCTTCACTTGCTGGTTTTCCTCGCTGCCGCGCTGCCGCCGGCGTCGGGTGGCGCGACGGCCGTGCCGGAGGACGCCCACGCCCGGGCGGTGGTCGATGCGTTGCTCGACTGGAATCTTCCGTTGGCGGAACGGCGGTTGGACGACTGGCGGCGGACTTCGCGGCGCCAGGCCGTGATCGTATTGTACGAGGCCATCATCGAGGTGGCGCGGGCCGACTATGCGCCAGTGCGCGACACCGCAAAATACGATCTGCCGCTGGTGCGTCTCGAGGCCGCCATGGCGGCCGCCGATGAGGTGCTGGCCGGCTCCCCCGACGATTTCCCGGCGCGTGGGGCCAAGGCGACGGCGCAGGCGATCGCCGGTCGGCTGCTGATGGAGCAGGGCCGCTGGATCCGTGCCTACCGTCATGGCAAGGCGGCGCGTAATGCCATCCGCGCGCTGCTGCGGGAGCGCCCGGCGTTTGCCGACGGTTATCTCATCATGGGGCTGTTCGAGTACTTCACCGGGACGGTGCCGGCGGTGGTGCGCTGGCTGGCGTTGCTGGTGGATTTCTCCGGCGATCGGCAGCGTGGCATCGACTACCTCGAACGGGCGGTGGCGTCGGCGCCGGTGGCGGCGCCCCAGGCGGCCGACGCGCTGTTGCTGGAGGTGGATTTTCACGACGGTGAAGCCTGCCGCTACGTCCCGTTGGCACGGTCGATGGTCGGCCGGTATCCGCGCAACCCCCGCTATCGCGCGGCGTTGCGGCGCCTGGTCCGACAGTGCCAGCGGGCAGCGCCGGACCGCAGGCTGCCGCCCGCTGCCTTCACCTTGGCAGCGCCCGCCCGTTGAACGAGGTGGTGGTATTGACCAGGATGGCGGTGATGTTGTCGGAGCCGCCGCTGCAGAGGGCCAGCTCCACCAGCTGATCCACCTTCTCCTGTTCGTCGCCGGTGCCGGCGAGCACCTCCTCGATCACCTCGTCGTCCAGCTCGTTGGTCAAGCCGTCGCTGCACAGCAGAAAAAGCTCGTTGCCCTTCAGTGCCCCGCTGATCTTCTCCACGTTCAACGGTCTTTCGTTGGTGACGCCGAGGGTGCGGTTGAGAATATTGGCGTA
This sequence comes from uncultured Thiotrichales bacterium, assembly GCA_964614535.1. Lineage (GTDB taxonomy): Bacteria > Pseudomonadota > Gammaproteobacteria > UWMA-0217 > UWMA-0217 > JALSHZ01. Next base: position 42,407 of record CAZTOZ010000023.1, read on the forward strand.
GGGATGATTCTTCAGATGGGAGCGGGGAATGAAGCCTTGGTCGGCCAGTTCCTGGACCACCGTGTGATCCCGCGAGACCTGGATCAGGCGCCCGTCGGCCCACAGATAGGCGCGGCTGTCGCCGACCCAGGCCACCTCATAGTCGCGCTCGTTGATCTTCAGCGCCACCGCGGTGGTACCCATCTCCGGCCGGCCGATACCGCGGTGGATGGCATCGATGATGGCCTGATGGGCCGCGGCGATCGCCTCCTCCAGTGATGCGCCGTGGCGCACCCTGTCGAGTATCCGTTCCACTGCGATGTGGCTGGCGATGTCACCGGCGTCGTGCCCGCCCAGGCCATCGGCCACCAGCCACAGCCGCTGCTGTTCGTCCATGCCGTAACAGTCTTCGTTACGCTGACGCACGAGTCCGGTGTGGGTGGCGCAGCCGAAATGGAATTGTTTCATGTTCGTTTGCCCGAGCGGGTAATCGTCGATGGAAAGTATAGAACGATGCCGCTGGCCAAAGTTCGACGTGGCCACCGACACCCCGGAGGAAGTGTGACCATCTCCCGCCCGGCCGGTGGCGGGGTTGCCATGCGGCCGCTGTTGTGCGCTGGCATAATGCCCGCCATGGCCCTGTCAGCGCAGCTCAGGAAACGTCTCGACCATTGGCACGACCAGTTCGTCACCCGCCTGTCCCGGGCCGATGCACAATTGCAACCGGCGGCGCTGGGGTTGCTGGTGGGGCTGTTGACTGGCGCGGTCATCGTCGCCTTCCGGTATCTGGTGGAGTCGTCCCAGGCGGGGATCCTGCCGGGGCGGGACCCCGAGGGATTCGAGCAGCTCTCGCTGCTGTGGCGCTTCCTGCTGCCGGTGGCCTCGGGCCTGCTCATCGGGCTGCTGTTCCAGTTCCTGACCAGGGACGATCAGGTGGTCGGCATCATCCATGTGATGGAGCGGCTCGCCTACCATCAGGGGCGGCTGCCGCTGCGCAAGTTTCTGCTGCAGTTCGCCGGTGCCGCGTTGGCCATCATCGGCGGTCACTCGATCGGCCGGGAGGGGCCGAGCGTCCATCTCGGCGCCGCCACCGGGTCGTTGCTGGGTCAGCGGCTCGGCGTCCCCAACAACAACATCCGTATTCTCGTGGCCAGCGGTACCGCCGCCGCCATCGCCGCCTCGTTCAACACACCGCTCGCCGGCGTGGTCTTTGCGATGGAGGTGGTGATGCTCGAATACACCATCAGCAGCTTCATTCCGGTCATTCTCGCGGCGGTCAGCGCCACCGGTGTCACCATTGCGGTCTATGGCAACGATCCGGTGTTCACCATTCCACGGCTCGGGCTCAACTCTCTCTGGGAGTTGCCCTATATGGTGTTGCTGGGGCTGCTGTGTGGCGTCCTGGCGGTCGGCTTCATCCGGCTGGTGGCCAGCCTGGCGGCCTGGACCCGGGAGTGGCCGTTCGTCGTCAAGACGACGATGGCCGGTGTGGTCGTCGGCGTCATCGGGCTGGCCGTTCCACAGGTGCTCGGCATCGGCTACGACACCGTTGGTGAGGCGCTCTCCGGACGGTTGGGGTTGCTGCTGTTGCTCGTCATTCTCGCCGCCAAGATCGTCGCCACCGGCGCCGCCGTCGCGCTCGGGGTGCCCGGTGGCGTCGTCGGCCCCACGCTCTTCATGGGGGCGATGCTCGGCAGCGCGATGGGGTATCTGGTGATCGTCGCCGCGCCCGAACTGTCGCCCGACGTCGGCTTCTATGCATTGCTCGGGATGACGGCGACGATGGGGGCGATGTTCCGCGCGCCGCTGGCGGCGTTGCTGGCGATCCTGGAGATGACCTACAGCCCCACCGTGATCTTTCCCGGGATGCTGGCGATCGTCGTCGCCGAGCTGACCCGCAGCGAGGCCTTCCATCAGGTGTCGTTCTTCCGCTCATTGCTGCAGGCGCGGGGGCTGGACATCAACATGAATCCCATGACCCAGGCGTTGCAACGCATCGGTGTCGCCAGCCAGATGTCGCTGCGGTTTGCAGTGCTGCCACCGGTGGTGGACAGCGATGCGTTGCGCCGCGCGTTGGCCGATGGGCCCCACTGGGTTCTGCTACAGTCCGGCGAGACCCCCGAGGTGGCGCTGCCCGCCATCGACGTGGTGCGCTACCTGGAGGAGTTCCCCGACATCGACCAGCTGGATCTGGCGAATATTCCGGCCAAACGCATGGACATCACCGGCATCCACAAACGCGCTTCGCTACTGGAGGCCGAGCGGGCAATGCGCTCGCTTGGCGTGGACATGCTCTATGTCTACGACATGCCGGCCCCGGCGATGCGGCGCATCAAGGGGGTCATCGATCGAGCCGCCATCGAGTCGTCATACCGGCTCTGAGCCATCCTCCGCCCGTATGCAAAAGATTGTTTCGGCCGGGCTGCCGATTCCGTTTTTCCTGAACCTTCCCGGGCACGTCCTGTCCTAACCACTGAATCTGCCCGCCGCCAGGCGCCCGAACGGCGCCGCCTGGGCCGCTTTGCCGGGTACTGCGGTACCGCAAACCGGCTCGGCCCGCCGCTTTTCGGCCTTGGGGCGTCGTCAGTCCAGCAGACAAACCTTTCAGTGTGAGGAATGAGATGATCCAGCCAGTGCCCACGATGACAATGTCGCCTGCCTTCGAGCCGAATGAATTGGAGACACCCGCGGAGCCGCTGGCCGGTACGGTCGAGGCCAGCCTCTACTGTCACAGTTATCCGCTGAGCCGCTGCCGGATGCGGATCGTCGACGAGGCGTCGGTGGCCCTGTGCTGCGACGTTCGGCGGATTCCCCGCCACGCCTATCTGGAGCTCGCGTTTGAACTTCCGCTCGATGGCGGGATCAAACGCTTCCGGGAGGCCGTTCATCTGCTGGACAGGCGTGACGACACGCTCGTCGTCGGCTTCTCCTTCGGCGTGGGACCGGCCCTCGAGGCCGCCATGCGCCAATGGCTGAACCGGGGGCACGACGCCCTGACGGCCTGAGCCACGGCCGGCCCCGGCGCCCCGGCCTGTTCCCGGGGACATCCACAACGACATACGACGATCTGCCTTGAAGACCATCAAGTTATTCAATCAATCGACGCCGGTTCCCTTCGTCGTTCTCGGTGTCGTCGAATTCCTGCTGCTCGTTGCCGCCGTCTATCTGGCCACCTGGCTGCGCTTCAGCCATTTCTTCGCCGGCGAGCCGTTCAGCGACGAGACCATTCGTGAAATCATCGGGCCCCTCCATGCCAAGGCGCTGCTGTTCGCCAGCGTGCTCTTTCTCAGCATGATGGCCATGGGGCTCTACAGCGCGCGCAACATGCTGCTTGGCGTCGTCGGGGTGCATCTGCGGCTGATTGTCAGCCATCTGGTTGGTTTCGTGGTCTTCGTCTTTCTCGCCTACCTGATGCCTTCGCTGTTTCTCGGTCGCGGGCTGATGATCACCTCGGTGGTGCTGTCGCTGCTGTTCGTCGTCATGAGCCGGCATGTCTTCGTATCGCTGATGAAATCGAGCCAGCTCAACCGGCGCGTACTGGTCTATGGCGCCGGCCACAACGCGGCCAGTATCGAGAAGGTTGCACCGCAGCTGGAGAAGATGGGCATCAGTATCAGCGGCTTCGTCGCCGTGGAACGGGGCGCGCCGGTGACCGGTGCGCTGACGGTGCTCGATCCCGGCGACTCTCTGGCGCGGTATGTCCGCGAGCAGCAGATCGATCAGATCGTCGTCGCCCTGGACGACCGCCGGGGCCGGCTGCCCATCGACGATCTCATCGAATGTCGCCTCGAAGGGGTCGAGATCGTCGATCTGCCGACCTTCTTCGAGACCAGTGCCGCCAAGGTTCGGCTCGATCTGATGCCGCCCAGCTGGCTGATCTTTGGATCGGGCTTTGGCAAGGGGCAGGCCTCGGACGTGGTCAAGCGTGGCATCGATCTGGCCGCCAGCCTGTTGCTGCTGCTGATCAGCTGGCCCTTCATGTTGCTGGTCGCCATCGCCATCAAGCTGGAGGACGGCCTGTCGGCGCCGGTGATCTACAAGCAGGTGAGAATCGGCAAGGAGGGCAAGCCGTTCGAGATCTACAAGTTCCGCAGCATGCGGGTCGATGCCGAAAAGGGGCGGAAACCGCAGTGGGCCACCACCAACGATCCGCGCATCACCCGGGTCGGAAGCGTCATCCGCCTGCTCCGGCTCGACGAACTGCCCCAACTGCTCAATGTGCTCAAGGGGGAGATGAGTTTCGTCGGCCCGCGTCCGGAGCGCCCGGAGTTCGTCGAGAGCCTGTCGAAGAAGATTCCCTACTACAACGAACGCCATCGCGTAAAACCGGGTGTCACCGGCTGGGCCCAACTCAACTATCCCTATGGTGCCTCCGATATCGACTCGATGGAAAAGCTGCAGTTCGACCTCTACTACACCAAGAATCATTCGCTGATGCTCGATCTCATCATCTTGCTGCAGACGGTCGAGATCGTTCTCTTCGGCAAGGGAGCCCGCTGATGTCCGCGGCCCCGCCACTGCCCGTCGTCACACCGGCCCGGACCAGCAAGCCCCGGGTACTGGAGGTACTCTACTCCTACCGCATGGGCGGGTCGGAGACGCTGGCCGCCCGGCTGGCGAAAGCGTTGCAGGCACGGGGGGTCGAGGTGGCCACCTGTTCGCTGCATACCGAAAAAGGCGTCATCAGCGACGATCTGGAAAAGGCGGGTATCGACTGCCATGCCTTCGACCTGGAGCACCGTAGCAAGCTCGGCAAGCTGCTGTTTCCGCTGCAGCTCTACCGCTATCTGAAACGCCACCGTTTCGACGTGATGCATGTCCATCACATTTTCGTGCTGCGGCACTGCTACCGTGCCGCGAGGCTGGCCGGTATCCGCCGCATCGTCGTCACCGAGCATTCGGATCACGAGTTCCGTGGCCACGCCGGGCTGCGCCGGGATGGCCACTATTTCGGTAACCGGGCCGACGCGGTGACGGTGATCCATCGGGGCATGGGCGACTATTTCCAGCGGGAACTGGGGGTGGGCGCGGAGCGAATCGAGCTGATCCACAACAGTGTCGATACCACGCTGTTCCGTCCCGGCCCGGACGGCAGCGGGTTGCGCGCAACGCTGGGACTGGCGGATGACGGCATCGTGCTCGGCTGGGTCGGACGTTTCCATGAAGCAAAGGATGTCGGCACGTTGCTGCGGGCCTTTGCGGTGGTGGTGACGCAGGCCGAGCGGCCGGTGGCGTTGGTGATGGCTGGCGACGGTGAGGATGCGCCGATGGCGCGGGCGCTGGCCGCGCAACTGGGCATTGCCGATCGGGTGCATTTCCTCGGGCCGCGTAACGACATTCCGCCATTGATGCGTGACTTCGACCTCTATGTCTCCTCCTCCTACAAGGAGGGCGTCCCGTTGGTGCTGCTCGAGGCGATGGCTTCGGGCCTGCCGTGCGTCGCCACCGATGTCGGCGGTGTTGCCGACATCGTCAGCCGGGAGAGCGGGGTCGTGGTGCCGCCCAAGGCGCCGGATCTGCTGGCCCAGGCGATGTTGCGGCTGGTCGAGGACGACCGTCTCCGCGAGCGCATGGGCCGGGCCGCCCTGATCGAGGCCAACCGCCATTTCCGTTTCGACACCATGGTGGACCGCTTCATGGATGTGCTTGGTCTGCGGCGACCGGAGACACCCGTCGTCGAGGCCGTCGCGGCCCAATGAATCCCCCGTCGACGTGGCTGCCGTGAAAAGAGCCCGTGCCGAGCTGCGGACGATTCTTCCCGCGGCGCTGGCGATGTTTGGCCTGACGCTGCTGATGGCGGCATTGTTCATCGGTCTCGACCGCTCGAAGAGCGTGATGCCGGCCGAGGTGGAGCAGGCAGCGGCGGTTCCGCTCGGTAGCCCGATGCCGCTGGGGGCCACGGCCATCCGCGCCGTCTGGGCCAACGATGGCGGAGAGAAGATCTACCAGGAGGAGCGGCCCGCGCTGGAGCGGCGGGGCGATGTAATCAACAGCGTCTGGGACGGAGAGCGGATTTCCCTTTTCGGCGCCGCCAACGAGACGGTCTCTTTCGCCTTGATCCTCGAGACCGGTGCCCGTGCCGCCGAGGCGGTCGAGGTGACGCTGGCCCGGCTGGAGGGGCGGCACGGCGCGGTGATTTCCTCCCGGGCGCCCAAGGACACCCCCTATTTTCCCGATATCGAGCTGTTTCACGTCGGCTACCTGCAACTGAAGGGCCTGAGCAAGGGGCTGGCCTGGGACACCTACGACGAGCGCCATCTCCCGCGCAAGTGTCGGCGTCCGCACGACGCCGATGGCGAGGGACGTGGTGGCTGGCGGGATCGGCCCTGCGCCGATCGTCATATCCCCGACATTGCCGTGCCGCTGGCGTTGACGACACCGTTTTCGATTGCCGCCGGCAGGAGCCAGACCCTCTGGGTCGATATCTATATCCCAAAGGATGCGAAGCCGGGCCGCTATCGTGGTGAGGTGGTCGTCAGTGAAAAAGGCAAGCGGGTATGGCGGCTTCCGGTGACGCTGGAGGTGCTGCCCTTCGTTCTGCCCGACAGGCCGACGGCCAGGACGATGCTGGCCATCACCACCGAGGACATCGCCGAGCGCTATCTCGGCAATGCCTACCCCGATCCGGGCACGCCGGCCCATCGCAAACTGCAGCGCATCATCGACCGCCACTATCAGCTCGCCCATCGCCACCGCATCTCGCTGGTGGAGGGGTATACCCCGTTGCCGCTGATGGATCGGCTGATGCTGCCCCGCCTCGACGGCAGTCTGTTCACCGCTGCGCGGGGTTACCGCGGCCCGGGGGAGGGGGTCGGCAACAACGTCTACGCGGTGGGCTTGTTCGGCTTCTGGCCGTGGAAGAGCGGGGATCGCAACGCCATGTGGCGGCATGCCGATGCCTGGGTCGAGTGGTTCCGCAAACGGGGGCTGACCGATTCGACCGAGTTCTTTCTCTACCTCGACGATGAATCGAAGAACAGCCGCCAGCTGGAGCGGTGGGCACGCTGGTTGCGGGAAAACCCCGGGCCGGGGCATGCGCTGCCATCGATGGCCACGGTCGATCTGCTGGTGGCGGCGCGCGAGATTCCATCGCTCTCGATCGTGGCGACGCTGGCCGACTTCGGTCTGCGTGATCGCCGTGAAAGGGCCGCCCGGCGGATTCTCGACGATCCCGAACGGAAGCTCTATCTCTACAACGGTCGCCGGCCGGCCACGGGCTCCTTCGCGCTGGAGGACGACGGCACCGCGCTGCGCCAGCTGGCGTGGGCGCAGTACAAGAAGGGGATCGACCGCTGGTTCTACTGGAACGCAACCTACTACAACAACACCCAGTGCAATGACGGCCGCTCGGACGTGGCCACCGACGTCTATCGTCAGGCCCGCACCTTCGGCTGCCGCAAAGGCGGCGATCCGTTGCTCGGTGAACGGGGATACAACTATTTCAACGGCGATGGCGTGCTGTTCTACCCGGGTACCGACCGCCGCTTTCCGGCCTCGGCGCCAAGCACCGCCTGGCCGGTGCCGTCGTTGCGCCTCAAGCAATGGCGCCGCGGCTTGCAGGATGTGGAGTATCTGGCGCTGGCCGAGGCGGTCGATCCGGCCGCCACCCGGCGTATCCTCCAGCGCATGGTGCCGAAAGTGTTGTGGGAGTATGGCGTTACGAGCCGCCGGGATCCCACCTGGGTGCGCGCCGACATCAGCTGGCCGGACGAGCCCGATGCCTGGGAAGAGGCGCGCCGGGCGTTGGCGGCCATCATCGTCGCCGGGGTCGAAGACGACGCTTTTGTGAAGCCCGCCCCAGAGCGACCGAAGTAACCGGCGGCAGGCGCGTGGAGGCGAACTTCCGGGGCCTGGCCGAGTCGTAGTAACAGGCCGATGAACAAGCCGGAAAGCCACTGCGAAGGCAACCCATTCTCTCGGTCGTTCGACACCGGCCTGCCCGCCCAGGTAGCTGGGCAGCCGCATCGCAACTGATGGAAACCGTCCATGAACCAACACTTCGAACTGCTGTTCTACTACCTCAACTCGGTCAGACGTTATCCGTGGACCACGCTGGCCACGGCCGCAGTGGTAATGCTGCTCGGCTGGCTCGTCGTCGTCATGATGCCGGATGCCTATCGCGCGCAATCGACGCTCCACGTTCCCAGCGAGTCGATCCGGGAGCCGCTGCTCAAGGGGCTGGCCGCCGATGGCCCGGCGCCCAAGGCGATGGCGGTGGTGATCCAGCATACGCTGCTCAATCGCGAGAATCTGCTGTCGATCCTCGAAGAGGACGATCTGGGCTTCAGGATCAAGAACGACAAGGGGCGCGAGGCCATCGTCAGGCACCTGATGAAAGAAGTGTGGGTGGCCGGGGATCCGAAGACCAATATCTACACCATCACCTATTTCGACGGCCAGCCAGAGCGGGCCCGCCGCGTCGTCGCCGCCCTGACACGCCGCTTCGTCGAAGCCTCGAGCAGTGGCCCGCTGAAGGATTCGCTGGCGATGGAGCGGTTTCTCGCGCAGGAGAAAGAGCGGTACTGGAAACTGCTGACCGAGGAACGCAAGAACCTCGAGGCTTTCAAAAAGCGTTACCGTAAGGTGCTGCCGTCCAGCGGCGAGAGCTACTATTCCGAACTCGATTCCTGGAAACAGGCGCTCACCAAGGCACGCCTGGAGCTGGACGAGTCGGAACGCCGCCTGGAGGCGCTGGAAGCGCAGAAACGCAAGAGCCGCGGTGGTGGCGCTGCCGGCGGCATCACCATCGACGATGAGCTGGCGCGGCTGGAACGGGAACTGGCCAGCATCAAACTCAAGTACACCGAGTTCCACCCCGATGCGATGGCGCTGGAGGAGGAGATCAACATCCTGCGCGAGCGCAAGCGCAGGCTCGGTGGCAACCATCTGGTCAAACCGGCCAAGGGCGGCCCGCAGCGCGGCAGCAATTCGGCGCAGACCCTTGCCGTCGCCATCGCCAAGGCGCGGGGGGACGTCGATGCCCTGCGGGTTCGGGTGAAGTCCTATGAGGACATCGTCAACGATCTCGAATCGAAGGTCAGCATCGTGCCACGTGTCGAGTCGGAGCTGGCCGTGATCGAGCAGCGCTACGAATCGTTACAGAAGACCTACGACGACATCGTGCGGCGCTACGAGGCTGCCCTCATCACCAATCAGGTGGACCGGGACAAGGCCATTGCCAAGGTACGGGTGGTGGAGCAGCCGTCGGTATCGCCGCTGCCGGTGGGTCCGAAACGGCTCAAGCTGATCGTTGCGGTGACGGTGATCGGCGTACTCGCCGGGGTCGCCATGGCGGCCTTCCGCTCACGGCAGAAGCAGGTGGTGGCCACGGTGAAAGAGCTGCGGCGTCAGGTCGAGCTGCCCGTGCTGGGCGCCGTGTCGTTGTTTCGCAACCGGGAGGCGCTGGCCCGGGCCCGTGCCGAGCGCATCAAGCTGGTGCTGGCCTGGTCGATGCTCGGCACGCTGGCGCTGCTGCTGGCCGTGCTCTACCGCCACAGCGTATGAATGGCCCGACAACAGGAGGAGCTGATCGATGAACGTATTTTCCGAGCTGCTGGCGCAAAAGCCTCAAGCCACTGACAGACCGGCGGTGGCGAAGAAGGAACCGCTGGCCACGATCGAACGGCCGGCGGAAACCCGACGTACGCCGGGTGATGCCGCCACGACGAAGCGTCCCCAGCCGCTCGCGGTGCCGACCCTGCGTCTCAATCTCGAACGGCTGGCCCGCCTCGGCATGGTCACGCCGGGGTTGGAGAATACCCGGGTGGTCGAGGAATACCGCTATATCAAGCGGTCGTTGCTGGCCGCCACCTTTGGCGCCCCCAGCAAGGAGAAATACCCGAACCTGGTGGTCATCACCAGCAGCCATCCCGGTGAGGGCAAGACCTTCAACGCCATCAACCTTGCGTTGAGCGTGGCGATGGAGCGGGACCACCATGTGCTGCTGATCGATGGTGACATCGAGCGTGCCGGCCTGTCGCGAACGCTCGGGGTGTCGAAACGGATCGGCCTGTCGAACTATCTGCTCGACGACCGCGTCACGGTGGCGAGCACGATGTTCAAGGTGAACGGGGTGGAACGCCTGCGGGTGATGCCATCGGGGCCGCTGCGCCACGATGCGTCCGAACTGCTCGCCAGCAGTCGCATGAAGGCGTTCGTCGAGGAGACCGCCAGCCGCTATCCGGACCGGCTGGTCATCGTCGATTCGGCACCGCTGCTGGCCAGTTCGGCCGCCCGGGTGCTGGCCGAACTGGCTGGGCAGGTGATCGTCATCGTCGCCGCCAACGACACCTCGATGAACAGCCTCGACGAATCGCTGAAGAACATCCCCGAGGAGAAGCCGGTACGGCTGATTCTCAACAAGACGATGGTGTCGGACAAGGACAACGAATACCGCTACGGCTACTACAAACCGGCCGAGGACTAGCCCGCATAGTTCACGAGAACGCTGAAAATCAATCATAACGTCATGATGAACACAGGAACTGATCGAATATTTGCAAAATGCGAAGTGCCCCCAGCGCCGCTTTGCGGTGATTGGAAGAATCTCGGCGGTCGTTTTGCCCGATTCGCCGGTAACCGTGGCGACGGTCATGCTGTGCAGCGAATCGAACAAAATGGCCTCGCCGAGGTTTCCGCAACATCCCGCAGTTTCATGAATCATTCGGGCTAGGGTTTCGATGACGCTGCTGTTTTGGACCGCGCTGGGTTTCGTCGTCTACACCTATCTGGGCTATCCGCTCGGGCTGGCAGTGGTGGCGCGAAGGCGCCGGCCCAGGCCGGTGCCGGCGATCCCGGATCACCGGCTCCCGCCGCTCACGGTGGTGGTCGCGGCGTGGAACGAGGCGGCCAACCTGCCGCGCAAGATCGAGTCGATCAACGCTTCCGACTACCCCAGCGACCGCATCCGCATCATCGTTGCGTCGGACGGTTCCGACGACGATACCGAGGAGGTGCTGCGCCCCTTCGACAACGTCGATCTGGTGAAACTACCGGCTCGACAGGGCAAGCCGTCGGCGCTCAACGCGGCGATGCGGCATGTGACCACGCCCTACGTGGTTTTCACCGATGCCCGCCAGACGCTGAAGGCCGATGCCATCCGCCGGCTCATCGAGGCGTTGGCCGATCCGGCAGTCGGCGCCGTCAGTGGCGAGCTGGTGCAGCTCGACGCCGGCACCAACGAGAGCGTCTCGGTGGGGCTCTACTGGAAGTATGAGAAGTGGATTCGCCGCAACGAATCGATCGTTCACTCCGTGCCCGGCGTCAGTGGCGCGCTCTATGCCATCCGTAGCGAGGATTTCCCTGTGCTGCCGGCCGACGCGATTCTCGACGATTTCGAGGTACCGATCGCCATTCTGCGCCAGGGCAAGCAGATCAAGTTCGAAAGCGGCGCGATCATGTACGATCGGGTCGAAGCGGCGTCGGTCGATGAACAGCGCCGGAAAATCCGTACGTTGCTGGGCAACTATCAGTCGTTCTCGCGCAACCGCTGGCTGTTCGATCCGCGGCGCAATCCCATCTGGGTGCAGTTTGTCTCGCACAAGGTGCTGCGGTTGATCGTGCCGTACTGGATGGCGGTGCTGGTGGTCACGCCGTTGTGGCTCTCCGGCGGCTTCTACCAGCTCTTTCTGCTGACCGAGGCGGGGTTCTATTCGGTGGTGGCCCTGGCGAAACTGGTGCCGGCTTCGCGGCACAATCGCCTGGTGAGTTTCTGCAATGTCTTCTGGGACATGAATGTCGCGGCCGTGATCGCATTGAAGCGTTTTCTCGCCAACGACTATGACGTGCGTTGGAAGAAGCCGGTGGCGGAGACGTGAACCGTACCCGGTCCGATCTGTCCGAATAACAAGAAAAAACTACTGTGTTCTATCTTCTCCTTGGTGTTGCCGTCTTTCTGATCGTCGTCTCACCGCAGCTGTTGATCGCCATCAATCTGCTGCTGGTGGTGGTGCGGCCACAGGAGTTCCTGCTACCGCCCGGCAGCGCTGGCGTCGTCATGCTGATGCTCGGGGCGGCGGCCGTGGCATGGATCATCGGCAAATGGAAGGATCTCTCGTACCCGCAGATCACGCTGCTGACGGCGTTTTTCATCGCCCTGCCATTGAGTGAGATCTTCAGCGGCAACGGTGGCGATGCCTCGACGGCGCTGAGCGAGTTCTTTCCGGCGTGGTTGCTGTTCGTCGTCATCTCCAGTTCGGTCGAGACGCTCGGGCAGTTGCGGCGCTTCGTCTATTTTCTGGTGTTTCTGGCATTCTTCGTTGCGGTCGATTCGATCTACCAGTATTTCAACGACGTCGGCTGGGCCGGTGCCCATATTCTGATCGAGAATGGTGTCCGCCGGGTACGCTATCTCGGCATTTTTCACGATCCCAACGACCTCGGCGTCTTTCTGATCTCGGCGTTGCCGCTGGCCTGGTATGCCGCCAGGGAACATCGTGAATCGCTGCTGCAGTACGTCTTTTTCGCGGCGGCGCTGGTTATCGTCTATGCACTCTATCTCACCAAGTCCCGGGGCGGGATGCTGTCGCTGGGTTTTATCCTGATGCTGGCGCTGTGGCGCCATTTCGACTATCTCAAGGCGGCCATCGTCACCGGCGTGCTCGCGGTCGTCGGCGCGGGCCTGCAACTGCGCAAGGAATCGATCGGCGGTGGTGACCAGTCGTCGCTCGACCGCATCGATGGCTGGGCGTTGGGGATGGAGCTGTTCCAGTCCAATCCGCTGTTCGGCGTCGGTTACGGGCATTACATGGATCACTATTATCTCACCGCGCACAATTCGCTGGTGCTGGTGCTGTCGGAGACCGGGCTGGTGGGCTATGTGTTGTGGGTGAGTTTCTTCATCGTGCTGATGACGCTGTTGTTCAAGGCGAGCCTGCCGGACGGGAAGGTGAAGATCATCGAAGCGGAGCCGTGGGATGCGCTCGATCCGCGGCAGAAGATGAGCTGGGTCTTTTTCCTGTCGCTGGCGGGTTATCTGTTCGGCTCGTTCTTCCTCAGTCAGACCTATTCCATCTACCTCTTTTTGCTGGCGGCCTTTGCCACGGCCGCCTGGTTGATCGCCCATCGGGCGCAGCACCCGGAGGAGAAGGACGCCAGCGGTGCCTGGGTAGTGGTGCCGCGATCGATGGCGCTGGCGGTGGCCAGCGTCGTTCCGCTGTGGCTGCTGATCCGTATCCTGTTCACCCTTTCCTATTGAGGACGCTGCGCCATGAGCAAATCGAAGAAACTGATCGACAACACATTTTTCTATGGCCTGTCGTCCTATCTCGAATACTTCCTCGGCCTGATCATCACGACGATCATTGCGCGTTCCCTCGGCGCCGAGCAGTACGGCATCTACAGTTTCATTCTCTGGCTGTCGGCGTTTGGCGTGGCGCTGTTGTCGGACGGGCTCGGCGTCACCGCGATCCGTTTTCTGGCCGAGCTGCGGGGGGAGGGTCGCGAGGACCTGGTGCGACCGCTGGTGGCCTGGTTGCTGTGGTTGCTGCTGTTGGGAACGGTGCCGGTGGTGGTGCTGCTGTTACTGGTCTACGGCGTGACCGCCGATCCTGGGATGCCGGGCTACTACTGGGTGGCGGCCTTCGTCATCGCCTCGTTCATTCCCAAGGCGATCAACATTTTTTACGTCAACGTGGCGAAGGGGATCGAGGAGTACACGACGCAGTTCCGTATCAATCTGCTGGTCAACCCCTTCAATCTGCTGGCGGTATCGGTGGTGGCGCTCAGCGGGGGCGGGGTGCGGGAGTTCGTATTCGCCTATCTGCTGGTGTCGCTGGCCTATGCCATCGTCTCGTGGCGGCTGGTGTCGAGCCGGCTCGACGTCTACCCGCGGGGGCCGGCGTCGAGGTTCCGCCGCGAAGGGGCGATCGATCCGGTGCGGCGCAGTGTCAAGCTGATGACGCTGACGCTGTTTCTCGGCTTCATCGTCGAAAAACAGCTGGAGGTCTTCGTCCTGAACTTCTACCAGATGCCGACCGAGGCCGGGCTCTACAATGCCGGCTTCATTCTTGGCGTCAGCGCGATGGGGCTGGTGCCGGGCGTGCTCAGCGGCATCATTTTGCCGGTCATGGCGCGGGCCGGCGCCGATGGGGATGAGGCGCAGGCCTACAAGTATCGCGAGTTCTCCCGCTATCTGGTGCTGCTGGCGGTGCCGCTGGTCTGCTATGGCGTGGCGCTGTCGGTGGAGATCATCGAGCTGGTCTTCGGTGAAGCCTTCTCCCGTTCGGCCGCCGCCTTCGCCATCGTGTTGGTGGCCTCCGGGATCACCATCATGGTGCACAGTGCCAACAGCGTGCTGCTGACCCGCGACATGCAGCACAAGATGCTCAAGGGAGTGGCGATCGGCGCGGTGATCAACATCGTCATCGATTTCGCCGCGATTCCGCTCTATGGATTGTGGGGCGCGCTGGCTGGATTCATCACCACGCTGCTGTTCATCTCGGCCTACAACATCCGTATCGCCTCGCGCGCGTTGGGAACGGGGCTGGAATGGGGCTATTACCTGCGTGTCACCCTCGTCGGTGTGATCACTGCCGCGCCTTTCCTGCTGCTGAAGAACCACTTTCCGCCGGCGTTGTCCATTTTCCTGGGTGGTGCGCTGTATGTGGCGCTGTTTCTGGCGGGGCTGTTCCTGGCCGGCTTGATCAGGGCGCAGGATCGGGAGGTGCTGCGCTATCTGTCGTCGCGCGTACCGGGGCTGAACCGTTTCGTCACGGTGTAGTCCAACAGAAGACGCCGTGTCCGGCTGGTCCGAACCGGCCGGCAGCCGCAATGGCCGGCCAAATCGGCAAGCCGTCGCGCTGGCGTCATCGAGAAAACAACAAAGGCATATCGGAATGACAGCGGTCCTCTTTCTGCTCGTGGTGGGTCTGGTACTGATCCTCCTTGCTCGTGAGATTCATCAGAAGAACATCCATCAGTGGTTCGTGCCCTGGCTGCGCCGCCGGCGGGTCCGGCCAGAGCCGGGCCGGACGGTGCATCTGATGTTTGCCTTCACCGACCATTTCGAACCCCAGTGGGCGTCCCCGGACCGGGAGACCGAGGCAGCTCGGGTCGATGTCTGGGCGCGGCGCTATCCGGCGATCGCCCGCCGCTTCACCGACGCCGACGGCCGACATCCGGTCCACAGCTTCTTCTATCCCGAGGAGGAGTATCGGGAGGAACATCTGCGCAAGATCGAGCGGCTCTGCAATCAGGGGCTCGGCGAGATCGAGATCCACCTCCATCACCACGACGATACCGAGGCCAACTTCCGCCAGACCATGGCCGGCTTCATCGACACGCTGCACAGCCGCCACGGCGCGTTGCCGCTGGATCCCGACACCGGCCGGCCGGCCTTCGCCTTCATCCACGGCAACTGGGCGTTGGACAACGCCCATCCCGACGGCCATTTCTGCGGCATCGACAACGAGATCACGATTCTGCGCGAACTGGGCTGCTACGCCGACATGACGCTGCCCTGCGCCCCCGATCCCTGCCAGACCTCGACCATCAACAGCATCTACTACGTCAAGGACGATCCCGAGCAGTGCAAGTCCCACGACAGCGGCGAGCCGGTGCGGGTCGGTGGCCGACCGTGGGGGGATCTGATGTGCATCCAGGGGCCGCTGGGTTTCAATCTGCGCAACCGCAAGCTGGGGCTGCTGCCACGCATCGAAAATGCCGATGTCAGTCTCTCGGCCAAACCGACGCCGGACCGGATCGATCTCTGGGTCGATACCGCGATCCATGTGGAGGGACGCCCCGAATGGATCTTCATCAAGGTACATGGCCACTGCGCGCAGGACCACGACGCCCAATACCTGCTCGAAGAGGGCGGACTGGCGCAGATGTTCGACTACCTCGACAGACACTACAACGACGGCGAGCGCTATCAGCTCCACTATGTCTCGGCGCGGGAGATGTACAACATCGTCAAGGCGGCCGAGGCGGGCGAACGCGGCAACCCGGGTGACTATCGCGACTATCGGTTGCCCCGGCCAGCCAACCTCTTCACCGATACGGCGGACGCGGCGGCATGAAACCGATCCGTGTGCTCAACCTCATCGACACCTACTACATCGGTGGGGCCGGCAAGGTAGTGTTGCAGTTCATGACCCATGCCGATGCGCGGGTTCGTTGCACGCTGGGCAGTTTCCGCTACCGCCATCCGCCGAGCACCGAGTTCATCGATGCGGCGCGCGCGCGGGGGTTCGACATCGCCCTGTTCGATCAGCGCTTCAACCTGGACCCGGCGCCGTTGTGGCAGGTCTATCGGCTCTTGCAGCGGGGCCGTTTCGACATCATCGAGACCCACGGCTACAAAGGCCACCTCATCGCCGCGCTGATGCGCCGGCTGCTGCCGGTCCGCTGGGTCGGCATGACCCATGGCTGGACCGACGAGAATGCCAGAATCCGGCTCTACAACCGACTGGAGAAGCGGCTGTTGCGCTCCGCCGATCATGTCGTCTCGGTCTCGCCGGCGCTGGCCGAGACGATGCGCCGGCTGCGGGGCGACCGGCCCGTCTCGCTGGTGCTCAACGCCGTCGATGCCACCATGCTGCAAGGGGAGGGGCGTGCCACTGAGATTCGCCGGCACTGCCTGTCGGGGATCGGCGACGGTGTCCTGCTGGGGAGTTTCGGCCGCCTCAGTCCGGAAAAAGGGCACCGCTATCTGCTCGAGGCGATGGCGCGACTCAAGGGGCTGCCGGTGGCACTGGTCATCGTTGGTGACGGCCAGGAGCGGGCCAGCCTCGAAGCGCTGGCGGCGGCGCTGGAGATCGAGGATCGCGTCCATTTCGCCGGGCAGCGGCAGAACATGCGTGACTATTACGAAGCCATCGACCTGTTCGTGCTGCCATCGTTGTCGGAGGGTCTGCCATTCGTGGCGCTGGAGGCGATGGCACTGGAGCGGCCGGTGGTCGCCAGCCGCGTCGGCGCGCTGCCCGAGGTCATCGACGAGGGGGTCAACGGCTGGCTCGTGCCCCGGGGGCAGCCCGATCTGCTGGCCGCCACGGTGGCCTCGCTGCTCAAGGATCGGGGGCGGCTGCGGGCGAGCGGGCGCCGTGCGCGGGAAATGCTCTATCCGCGCTTCAGCCCCAAGCGGCAGGCGGACGAGATGATCGGAATCTATCAGGAGGTGCTGCGTGGCTGACGACCGACGTCCCGTGGTCTGCCTGCTCGCCTACAACGAGGAGGCGCGGATCGCCGAAGTGATCGAACGGATCGTTTCCGGCAACCGAGACAGCCGGCCGTTGATCCGGGTGTATGCCAATGGCTGCACCGATCGTACCCACGAGATCGTCGAGGCGATCGCGCGGGATGATCCCGATGTCGAACTGGTGGTGCTGGAGAAGCCGTCGAAACCCGACGCCTGGAACCGCGCCTTTCACGACCACCAAGGGGAGATCGTGATTTTCGCCGATGCCGATGTGCTGCCCGAACCCGGCGCGGTGGCGAAGATCGTCGCCGCGTTCGAGCGCCACCCGAGTGCCGAGATCGCCTGCTGTGAATCGTGGCCGCTACTGCGTGGCGTGGCCTTCGAGCAGATCGTTACCGGCCTGTTGCAGATTCCGCTGCGTCAGGATTTTCTGATCGGCCACTTCTATGGCATCCGCCGGCTGGCGTTTCAGCGGCATTTCGAGGCGTTGGGCAGCGATGGCTTGCCGGCCGGCATCGCCGGAGACGATGCCTTCCTCGATCAGTTGGTGCCGCGGGACCGGTTTGTGCTCGTCGATGCCAAGGTCCGCTATGAACCGCCCAGCTTCGATGACTACTACCGATATCTTGGACGCATCCGCTGGCAGAACGAGCAGATCCGGCAATACAACCGGCAGCGCGGGCTGTCCGGCCGGGCCGTCTCCGCCGATGGCCGATTGAGCGGCGCCGCGGAGAAACTCGGCGGAACGAGGAATCCCCTGCGCCTGATGCTGGGGGTGACCACCACGGCGGCGCGGCTGTTGTTCAAGCGATTGAAAAGAAGGGAGATCGATGCCGCCTACCACCGCATCGGCCCGGTGCGCTCCGATGGTGCCTGGGTGCTCAGTGAGGCGACGCGATCGAGTTCGGTCAAATAGGCAGGGGCGTCGTGGTCATCGCCCATCGTCCCCAGGCGGTGAGCAATGAAAGGGAACAAATCCCCTTCGAGTCGGGCTACCTTGGGGGTACCGAAACAACCGACAGGGTGGTGACACCATGCCCAAGGCGGAGCATTCCGGTCGCGGCGCCGTACAGACCATCTCCTCCCGACAGGCCTACGATATCCTGCAGCGGGATCCTTCGGCCATTCTCATCGATGTCCGCGCCACGCTGGAGTTTCTGATGATCGGCCACCCGGTCGGCGCGATCCATCTGGCGTGGATCGACGAGCCCGACTGGCAGGAGAAGCCGGCGGCGTTCGTCGCCGGTGTTCGCGAAATCATGCTCGGACAGGTGGCCTGCGCGGAAGGTGGGTGCCCGCCGCTATTGCTGATCTGCCGCAGTGGCAACCGTTCGCTGGCCGCTGGCAAGGTGTTGGTGGAGGCGGGCATCGGCAATGTCTACAACATTGCCGATGGCTTCGAAGGCCCGCGGGACGAGGCCCACCACCGTAGCACCATTGCCGGCTGGCGATATGAAGGGTTGCCCTGGGAACAGTGCTGATCCGCCGCGTGGAGGGGGCCGGTGGCCACCGGCTGTGGTAGAGTTCGCCGTTCGAGACACAACCGAAGCAGGATAGAGGAATGAGTGAAGAACTGGTGCTTTCGGATCAGCTGATCAACGATGTCAAAGCGGTGCTGGAAAAGCACGACCCACAGGCGAAAGAAGGATTGATCGGGGTGCAGTACACCGCGGCGATCATGGGCTACATGCTCGGGGAACTGAACCTGCCGGTCGATCGCAAGCAGTCGATCCTCGACCAGCTCGGCGGTTTTGCCGTCGATATCATGCGTCAGGTGGAGCAGCGCAACGCGCAGCATGTGCCGCCACCGCCGTCGGCCGCCAGCGCATTCGGGATCTGGAAGCCGGGCATGTCCTGAGCCGGGCCTGCATGGCAAGAAAACTCATTGTGATGCGCAATATGCCCGACGACGAGGTCGAGGAGATCGAGGCGCTGCTGTCGGCGCATGACATCCCCTTCTACCAGACCCCGCCGGGCAATTGGGGCATATCGATGCCCGCCTTCTGGGTGGAGCGAGACGAGGACTACCCGCGCGCCCGCGCATTGCTGGACGAATATGGCGCCGCCCGCCAGCAGCGGGTCCGCGCCGAGTACGAGCGGCGCAGACGTGCCGGCAGGCATCGCACCGTGATCGACGAGATCCGGGAATATCCGCTGCGCTTCCTGATCACGATGGCGTTCATCGGCTTCCTGCTCTATCTCACCCTCTACCCCTTTGTCGGTTTTCTCTCATCACCGGATCATTGAGCGGCACATCGCCGGCATGGCGCGTTGCGTGGTCTCGCCGGATCGTCGCCGCCCCTCGCCAGTGATCCGGATGGCGCGCAGGTCGTCGCGCGCCAGCCCCTGCAACGATCAACGGAGCTGTAACGCATGAGTGATCACGATCCCGTCTCCCAGCATCTGGCCGCGGTCGATCTGGGCTCCAACAGCTTTCATATGGTGGTCGCCCGGCTCGACGACGGCCATCTCAAGATCATCGACCGCATCAAGGAGATGGTGCGTCTCGGCGGTGGGCTCGATGCAGACAACAATCTCAGCGAAGAGGCGCAGGCGCGGGCGCTGGCCTGCCTGCGGCGCTTCGGTGAAAGGGTCAAGGATCTGCCCTACGGCAACGTCGCCGCCGTCGGCACCAATACGCTGCGGCAGTCCAACAATGCTCGCGAGTTCCTGTTTCGTGCCCAGCTGGCGCTGGGACACCCCATCTCGGTCATCGGTGGCCGGGAAGAGGCGCGGCTCATCTATCTGGGCGTCTCCCACTCGCTGGCCAGCGACGAGGGGCGCCGGTTCGTCATGGACATCGGCGGCGGCAGTACCGAACTGATCATCGGCGAAGGCTACGAGCCACTCCATCTGGAGAGTCTGCACATGGGCTGCGTCAGCATGAGCCGGCGCTTCTTCGACGACGGCCGGCTCGACAAGAAACGTTGGCACCGCGCCAGCACCGCCGCCCATCTGGAGCTACGGCCGTTCAAGAAGCGTTTTCGCCAGATCGGCTGGGAGTCGGCCACCGGCGCTTCGGGGACGATCAAGGCCGTTCACGGCGTCATCCAGGCGATGGCGATCGACCCGTATCGGATCACCCTCGACGGCATGTACCAGGTGCGTGATGCGATGATCGAGGCCGGTTCGCTCGACGCGCTGGCGCTGCCGGGGCTCAGTGACGAACGCAAGCCGGTGTTTGCCGGCGGGCTTGCGGTGCTGATCGCCACCTTCGAGGCACTGCGGATCGACACGATGCGGGTCTCCGACGGCGCGCTGCGCGAAGGGCTGCTCTACGACCGCATCGGACGCTTCCAGCACGAGGACATCCGGGTCAAGACCGTCGCCGACATGCAGAAGCGTTTTCAGGTCAGCACCAGCCATGCACGGCGGGTCAGCAAGACGGCCCACGAGCTGTTTTCGCGCGTCGAGGAGAAATGGAACCTGACACTGGCCCACGGCGAGTTGCTGCACTGGGCCGCCAGCCTCCACGAAGTGGGGCTGATCATCTCCCACAGCGGCTATCAGCGCCACGGCGCCTACATGATCGACAATGCCGACCTGCCGGGTTTCTCACTGGAGGAGCAGGACTGGATGAGCGTGCTGGTGCGCTGCCATCGCCGCAAGATCGGCCATGCGCTCTACGAAGCCCTCCCCGAGGCGGATCGCGATGCCGCCCGGAAGCTCACCGTGCTGCTGCGCCTGGCCACCGTGCTGCACCGCTCGCGCGACGACGAGACCGCCCGGATCAAGAAGCTGAAGGCCGGCAAGGACAAGCTGAAGATCCGTTTCCGCAAGCATGAACTCGACAACCGCCTGTTGCTGTCGGCGGATCTGGCGCAGGAAGCGCAGGATCTCAAGGCCATCGGCTTCAAGCTCAAGTTCGAATAGGCACCGCCCGACGCTCCGTGGTGCTTGCATCGCTTGGCCCGATTTTGCATGGTATCGGCTGTTGCACCGTATGTTTCCGCACGCCGCCGGCGTGAGGAATCACGGATACCGTCAAGCCGAGACCATGCCATGAAAACCTATCTGCTCATGACCCTGCTGGTCGCCATCGTCGCCTTCTACCTCTACCTCAAGGCAAGCGGGCGTATCCGCCTCGATGAGATGCAGCCGTTCCCGCTGCTGGCCATTCGCGCCGCCCTGTTCGTCATCAGCACCGCCTTCTTCGCGCTCGTCGTCGCCAAGCTGTTGCGCGCCACCTGGGGGTACGACGCGACACCGCTGTCGATCGCGCTCTACCTTGCCGGTGTCGCGGTGGCCATGGTCGCCGCCTTTCATACCACCCGCTGGCTCACCGACGGCAAGGGGGTGTTCTGAGCCCGGGGCGGGTCAGCCCCGCGCCACCTTCGGCAGATGATCCAGAGCCTCGGCGATGGCCGTCTCGGGATACTCGAAGTCTTCCAGCTCGCCGGAGAAATACTTGTCGTAGGCAGCCATGTCGAAATGACCGTGGCCGGAGAGGTTGAAGAACAGCGTTTTCGCCTCTCCGCTCTCCTTGCAGGCCAGCGCATCGTCGATGACCGCGCGAATGGCGTGGTTGGACTCGGGGGCGGGGATGATGCCCTCGGCGCGGGCGAAGGTGACGCCGGCCTCGAAGGTGGCCAGCTGGGGCACGGCACGGGCCTCGATCAGCCCCTCGTGATAGAGCTGGGAGACCAGCGCCGAGTCGCCGTGGTAGCGCAGGCCGCCGGCATGGATGCCGGGGGGCATGAAGTCGTGGCCCAGTGTGTACATCAGCAGCAGCGGCGTCATGCCGATGGCGTCACCGAAATCGTAGGCGTAGTGACCCTTGGTGAGCGTCGGACAGGAGGTGGGCTCCACCGCCACCAGCGTGACATCCCGGCCGGCGGCCTTGTCGGCGAAAAAGGGGAAGGCGACGCCGCCGAAGTTGGAGCCGCCGCCGCAAGGCGCATAGACCACGTCGGGATAGTCTCCCACTTTCTCGAACTGTTTCTTCGCCTCCTGGCCGATGACGGTCTGATGCAGCAGGACGTGGTTGAGCACCGAGCCCAGCGCATAGTTGGTGTCCTTGCGTGACGCGGCCTCCTCGACGGCCTCGGAGATGGCGATGCCGAGCGAACCCGGTGAATCGGGATCCTCGGCCAGTATCTTTCTGCCAGCCTCGGTCCGGTCGGTGGGGCTGGCGAGCACCTCGGCGCCCCAGCTGTGCATCATCGAGCGGCGAAACGGCTTCTGCTCGTAGCTTACCTTGACCATGTAGACACGCACCTCGAGGCCGAACATCTGTCCGGCCAGCGCCAGCGACGACCCCCACTGGCCGGCGCCGGTCTCGGTGGAGAGCCTTTTGATGCCCTCCTGCCGGTTGTACCACGCCTGCGGTACTGCGGTGTTGGGTTTGTGCGAGCCGGCCGGGCTGACACCTTCGTATTTGTAGTAGATCCTTGCCGGCGTGCCGAGCGCCGCTTCCAGACGGTGGGCACGGATCAGCGGCGATGGGCGCCACATCGTCAATGCCTGGCGCACCGGTTCGGGAATCTCGATCCAGCGTTCGGCGCTCACCTCCTGCTCGATCAACGCCTGCGGGAAGATCGCCGCCAGCGCATCCGGTCCGATGGGCTGGCCGTCCGGTCCCAGTGGCGGCGCTGGCGGATTGGGCATGTCGGCGACGACGTTGTACCAGTGGGTGGGAATCTCGTTCTCGTCGAGCAGGATCTTGGTCTGCGGCATGGTGGTTCTCCTGTGATGGTCGGATGAGATCGGAGCCCAACCATAGCACCATTGCGGGATTTTTTGACAGACCGTCCGTTCAGGCGCCGAACAGTTTCACTGCGATCACCAGCAGGGCCACCGCCAAGGTCGCGCGGATGATCTTTTCTCCGCCGCGGATCGATGCCTTGACCGCCGTCCAGGTGCCCAGCGCCATGCCGATGGAGAGCGCGGTGGCAGCGAACCAGTCCACGTTGCCGGTGGCGATGAACAAGGCCACCGCCGGCACGGTGAACACCATGACGATGAAGACCTTGTGCACATTGACGTCGGTGAGTTGCATCCGAAACAGGTGCAGCAGCGTCGCCATGATGACGAAGCCGACGCCCGCCTGGACGAACCCGCCGTAGAAACCGACACCGAACATCACCGGCCAGGCCAGCCAGCGCCGCCAGCGGTGGGTAGCCGCGTGCTCGACGATCCGGGCCTTGGGCAGCAGCAACGACAACACGATGAGAATCATCACGACACCGAGAATGCGGGTGAACAGCGCATCGTCGATCCTGACGGCATAGAAGGCGCCGAGAATCCCGCCGGGCAGTGTCATCAGCGCCAGCTTCGTGCTCAGCGGAAAATCGGACCGTTCGTTGTGGCGGAAGGTGGCCACCGCCATCAGCGCCTCGACCTGGATCGCAATGCGGTTGCTGCCGTTGGCCACCGTCGGGTCGTAGCCCATGAAGATCAGTAGCGGAATGGTCAGTGCCGAGCCGCCGCCGGCCAACACATTGAGGAAACCGGCGGCGGCGCCGGCCGCGGCCAGAAGGAGGAAGATGCCGAGATCGCTCATCGTGGGGTCGTCGTGTCCGGTGGCGGAATGATAGCAGCCAGGTCCGGGTGATCCGGGAATATTGCCCGAGAAGGAGGCGCCGGCGGAATTGTCCGTGGGCTGATCTACACTAAGAATTACAGGGGTCTGTGAACCGGCGTTCTCCCGATCCGCTGTTTTCCGGTCTGTCGGAGGCGCGGGGCGACAACAACAATCACAAGGCGGAGCAGTCTATGACGGGGCGATGGCGAGAGAGGATTTGGCAGCGAATCGTCGCTTGGCTCAATGCCCGCCCGGAGGGCGAGCCGGCCCATTCGCTGTGCAATTTCGAGCGTCTCAAGCGCGAGATCCGTCCCGCCGACGTGTTGCTGGTGGAGGGGCGTTCGCGCGTCAGCGAGGTGATCAAGATCGTCACCCTGTCGCCGTGGACCCATGCCGGGCTCTATATCGGTCGTCCCGTCGATATCGACGACCCGGGCATGCGGGCGCGGCTGGCACGGCACCACGACGGTGATCCGTGGGAGCCGCTACTGGTCGAATCGCTGCTCGGTCGCGGCACCATCGTCCGGCCGCTGTCGGTCTATGAAAAGGATCATGTGCGGGTCTGCCGGCCGACCGGGTTGCTGCTCGACGATGTGCGGAAGGTGGTCGATTTCGCCATCGAACAGCTCGGCACCGATTACGATGTCCGTCAACTGCTCGACCTGGCGCGGCTCGGCTTCCCCTATGCCGTGTTGCCGCGGCGCTGGCGGTCCAGTCTGTTTCAGCACAACGCCGGCAAGCCGACCCACATCGTCTGCTCCAGTATGATCGCGCGCTGTTTTCAGCAGGTGGGGTATCCGATCCTGCCGATCGTCCGCATCGGTGAAGACGGCGAGAGGGTGCGTTTCTACCAACGCAATTTCCGTCTGTTCGTGCCGTCTGACTTCGACTACTCACCCTATTTCGAAATCGTCAAGTTTTCCTGGTGGGGTGGCAATGAGGAGGCGGCCTACCGCCGCATCGACTGGGCCGGCGAGGCCGGTACGACGGCGCCGGTTGCCGCCAGCGGCGTAGGCGCCCAGGGGATGGCGGCCAGCGTGGTGCGGCTGGCGACCCGTTCGCTCGGCGGCCAGGTGGCCGGGAGGTTCAAATGGTCTGGCTGATCCTGTTGCTGCTGATCTTTGCGGTGGCCGGCTATCGCCGCGCCCCGCTGTTGCCATTGATCGCCGCAATGACGGCCTGGCTGGTGCTGGTGGTGGTCTTTGGCGCGCTCGATGGCTGGCTGATCCTGCCGTGGCTGCTGGTGGCGCTCAATGTCGTACTCATCGGCATCGACCCGGTCCGCAAACGGCTGGTCAGCCGGCCGGTGATGGGGCTGCTGCGCGATGCGCTGCCACCGATTTCCGAGACCGAGCGGGAGGCGCTGGAGAGCGGCGACGTCTGGTGGGACGGGGAACTCTTCTCCGGCAAGCCAGACTGGCAACGGCTGCGGGACTGGCCGCCGCCACGCCTGACGCGCCGCGAGCAGGCGTTCCTCGACGATCAGGTGGAAACCCTCTGCCGCATGCTCGACGACTGGGAGATCACCCACGAGCGGTATGACCTGCCGCCCGAGGTGTGGGAGTGGCTGCGGCGCGAACGCTTCTTCGGGATGATCCTGCCGGAGGCCTACGGCGGGCTGGGTTTTTCGGCGCTGGCCCACTCCGAGGTCATCGTCAAGATCGCCAGCCGCAGCATCACCGCGGCGGTCACGGTGATGGTGCCCAACTCCCTCGGCCCGGGCCAGCTGTTGCTCAACTACGGCACCGAGGCGCAGAAGGAGAAGTACCTGCGCCGGCTCGCCGAAGGCCGGGAGATCCCCTGTTTCGCCCTCACCGGGCCGGAGGCGGGCAGCGATGCCAGCGCCATTCCCGACACCGGGATCGTCGTCGAGCGTGATGGCGAGCTGGGCATCCTGCTGAACTGGGAGAAGCGCTATATCACCCTGGGGCCGGTGGCGACGCTGTTGGGTCTGGCCTTCCACCTCTACGATCCCGATCACCTCATCGGTGACGTCGAGGACGTCGGCATCTCGCTGGCGCTGATTCCCACCGACCACCCGGGGGTCGAAATCGGGCGGCGCCATTTTCCGCTCGACATCCCGTTTCAGAATGGCCCCAACCGTGGCCGTGACGTCTTCATTCCGCTCGACTGGCTCATCGGGGGCGTGGCCCAGGCCGGCCGTGGCTGGCGGATGCTGGTGGAGTGCCTCGGCGAGGGGCGGGGGATCTCGCTGCCGGCGCTGTCGGTGGGCGGCGCCAAGCTGGCCAGCCGCATCACCGGCGCCTACGCGCGCGTGCGTACCCAGTTCGGTCTGCCGATCGGCCGCTTCGAGGGGGTGGAGATGCCGCTGGCGCGGATCCTCGGCAATACCTACCTGATGGACGCCGGGCGCCGGTTGACGCTGATGGCGCTCGACCAGGGGCACCGGCCGGCCATCGTCACCGCGCTGCTCAAGTATCAGCTCACCGAACGGCTGCGGCGCGTCGTCAACGACGCGATGGATATCCAGGGGGGCAGCGGCATCTGCCTGGGACCCTCCAACTATCTGGGCCGCACCTACCAGTCGATTCCGATTGCCATCACCGTCGAGGGTGCCAATATCCTCACCCGCAGTCTCATCGTCTTCGGTCAGGGGGCGTTGCGTGGGCATCCGTGGCTCTATCGGGAGATGCAGGCGGTCTCCGATAACGACCTCGATGCCTTCGACCGGGCGCTCCTGGGTCACAGCCTGTTCCTGTTCAGCAATCTGGTGCGCAGCGTCTGGTTCGGCCTGACCGGGGGGGTGTTCGAGACCGCCGGTTCCCCATCGACCCGGCGCTACTATCGCCACCTCACCCGGCTGAGTGCCGGCTTTGCACTGTTGACCGACTATGCGCTGCTGACGCTCGGTGGTTCGCTGAAACGGCGTGAGCGGCTGTCCGGCCGCTTTGCCGACATTCTCGCCAACCTCTATCTCTGCTCCGCCGTGCTGAAGCATTTCGAATGCGAGGGGGAGCCGGAGGCGGATCTGCCGCTGCTCGACTATGCCTGTACCCTGACCCGGCACCGTGCCCAGCAAGGGATGCTGGCCGTCTTTCACAACCTGCCGCTGCCGTGGCTCGGAAGAGTGCTGCGCGCGGCGATGTTTCCGTTCGGCAAACCCTACGGCCCGCCCGACGATCGGCAGATCCACGCGGTGGCCGAGCTGGCACTGCGCGACTCACCGACCCGTGACCGGCTCACCCGGGGCATCTTCGTCACCACCGACCCCGACGACCGCACCGGCCGGATCGAGGCGGCCTTTGCCCGGGCGCAGGCCTGTGAGGTGGTGGAGAAGCGCTTGCGACAGAAGATCCGCCAGGGGGCGGTGACGGGTCACGGCTGGCTGGAGAAGATCGACGATGCCCACGTCAAGGGGTTGATCGACGACGACGAGGCGGCGGCACTGCGCGAGGCGTGGCGGGCGATGCGTCGGGCCATCGCGGTCGATGCCTTCGATGCCGACTATTTCACGCCCCGGCCCCGCGCCGCTGCGAAACGATGAAACGAGGTTGAACACCATGGCTGAAGCCGTCTATCTCATCGATGGAGCCCGCACACCGTTTCTGCGCGCGGCGGGCAGACCGAACCCGTTTCATGCCGCCGATCTGCTGCTCGGCGCGGCGCGGCCGCTGCTGCTGCGCCAGCCATTTGCGCCGGATGCCTTCGACGAGGTGATCGCCGGCTGTGTCATGCCGCGGCCGGATGAAGCCAATATTGCCCGGATTCTGGCGTTGCGGCTCGGTTGCGGTGAACGGGTTCCCGCCTTCACGGTACAGCGCAACTGCGCCTCGGGCATGCAGGCGCTGGATACGGCCGCTCGCAATATCGCCCACGGCCATGCCGATCTGGTGCTGGCCGCCGGGGTAGAGGCGATGAGTCATGCGCCGTTGCTGCTGCGCGAGGAGATGGTGGCCTGGCTGGCCGACTGGCGCGCGACCAGGCGGATCGGCGCCCGGCTGAAATTGCTCGGACGGTTGCGGGCTCGCCATCTGGCGCCGGTGATCGCGCTGCTCGAGGGACTGAGCGACCCGGTGGTGGGGCTGAGCATGGGACAGACGGCCGAGAATCTCGCCTGGCGTTTCGACATCTCGCGCGAGGCGATGGACGCCTACGCGCTGCGCAGCCACCAACGGCTGGCGGCGGCCATCGACGACGGGCGCCTCGACGAGATCGTGCCGCTGTACGGGTTGTCGGGCACGCTGTACGCGCGGGACGACGGGCTGCGGCGCGATACGTCGATGGAGAAGCTGGCCCGTCTTGCGCCGGTCTTCGACAGGCCCTACGGGCTGGTGACGGCCGGCAACAGCGCCCAGATCACCGATGGTGCCGCCTGCCTGATCCTTGCCAGCGAACGGGCGGTGGAGGCCCACGACCTGCCCGTGCTGGCGCGG
The DNA here is from genome assembly GCA_964614535.1 of uncultured Thiotrichales bacterium. Taxonomy (GTDB): domain Bacteria; phylum Pseudomonadota; class Gammaproteobacteria; order UWMA-0217; family UWMA-0217; genus JALSHZ01. The sequence goes on from CAZTOZ010000023.1 coordinate 70,440, forward strand.
ATCCACCCCGCCAGCTGGGCCGGACTCGATCCGGCACAGATGGGACTCGGGCCGACCCACGCCATCGCCGCGCTGTTGCAACACCACGATCTGGCGTTGCAGCAGATCGACTGGTTCGAGATCAACGAAGCCTTCGCCGCCCAGGTGCTGGCCTGCGTCAAGACTCTGGCCGACAACGACTACTGCCGAGACCAGTTGGGCCTGGAGGGCGCCATCGGCGAAATCCCGATGGAGCGGCTCAACGTCGATGGCGGTGGCATCAGTCTCGGCCATCCGGTGGGGGCCAGTGGTGCGCGGATCGTGCTTCATTTGGCGAAGGTGTTGCAACGCGAGGGCGGCCACAAGGGGATCGCCAGCCTCTGCATCGGCGGGGGGCAGGGGGGCGCGATGCTGGTGGAGCGGGTAGGAGTGACAACCTCGGAAACGGGAGCAGGCAGATGGGCGACTATGAACACCTGACACTGACGCGCGACGAACACGATCTGCTCTGGCTCGATCTCGACGTGGCCGGCAAGTCGGTCAACGTTCTGTCGCCAGCGGTGCTCGACGAGATCGGGGCCGCCTGTGAAGAGATCCACCGCTCGGGCGCGGCGGGGTTGGTGATCCACTCGTCGAAGCCCAGCGGGTTCGTCGCCGGCGCCGACATCGGTCACTTTCGTGATGTCCGCGACCAACGCCAGGCACTGGCGTTCATCTTGCGTGGTCAGGAGATCTTCGCGCAATACGAGCGCCTGCCGATGCCGACGCTGGTCATCGTCCACGGTTTCTGCCTCGGTGGCGGCCTGGAGTGGGCGCTGGCCTGCGATTACCGTATCGCCTGCGATGCGCCCCGGACCCGGATCGGCCTGCCCGAAGTGAAGCTGGGGATCCATCCGGGCTTCGGCGGCAGCGTGCGCTCGATCCGTCTGCTCGGTGTGCTGCCGGCGATGAATCTGATGCTGACCGGCCGCGCCGTCGGGGGACATCAGGCGAAGAAACTGGGCCTGGTCGATGAGTCTCTGCCCGAACGCTCGCTGCACAACGCCGCGCGTTCGATATTGCGGCGGCGGCCACCACGGCGGAAGGCGCCGTGGTACGGGGGGCTGCTCGAATCGTCACCGTTGCGGCCGCTGGTGGCCGGGGCACTGCGCCGGCAAGTGGGAAAGAAGGCCGATCCCCGCCACTACCCGGCACCCTATGCGCTGATCGACCTGTGGGCACGGCACGGCAGTCACGACCCGGCGATGTATCGGGCGGAGGCAGAATCGGTCGCGCGGCTGATCGTCGGCGAGACGGCGAAAAACCTGGTGCGGGTGTTTTTTCTGCAGGAGCGTCTGAAGGGGCTGGGCGACCGGTCGCTCACCCAACCGCGCCACGTCCATGTGGTTGGCGCGGGGGTGATGGGGGGCGACATCGCTGCCTGGTGCGTGATGCAGGGGATGACGGTGACGCTCCAGGACACTCGGGAGGAAGCACTGGCGCGGGCGGTCGGCCGGGCGGCCGGGCAGTTCGGCAAGCGCTATCGTCACGACCGTTTCGCACGGCAGCGGGCCATCGACCGGCTGGTGCCGGATCGTGAGGGGTGGGGCATCGCCAGGGCCGACCTGGTGATCGAGGCGGTGTTCGAGGATCTGGCGGTCAAACAGTCGATCTTTCGCGAGGTGGAGGCGCGGGCGCGGGACGATGCGATTCTCGCCACCAACACCTCCAGCATTCCGCTGGCGGAGATCGCCGCGGTGATGGAGCGGCCGGAGCGGCTGGTCGGGCTCCATTTCTTCAATCCGGTGGCGAAGATGCCGCTGGTGGAGGTGGTCTTCGATCCCGACTCGACCAGCGCCACCGAGCGTGCCCGCGCCGCCTCGGTGACGCGCCATCTCCACAAGCTGCCGCTGCCGGTGAAGAGCGCGCCCGGGTTCCTCGTCAACCGGATTCTGATGCCCTATCTGATGGAAGCGGTCGAATGCCACGAGGAGGGCATTCCGGCCGTCGTCATCGACCGGGCCGCCACCGACTGGGGCATGCCGATGGGACCGTTGGCGCTGGCCGACACGGTCGGCTTGGACATCTGCCAGCATGTCGGGCGGATTCTCGGGGAAAAGATGGGGCTAGAGGTGCCCGATCGGCTCGATGCCATGGTGGCGAAAGGTTGGCTCGGAAAGAAATCGGGGCAGGGGTTCTACCTCTACCGCAACGGCAAGGCGGTGCCGCGTGAAAAAGGCGACTGGGACGGTGATCGGGAGCTGCTGCAACAGCGGCTGATCGGGCGCCTCGTCGATGAGGCGCGGCGATGCCTCGACGAGGGCATCGTCGAGGATGCCGACCTTCTCGATGCCGGGCTGATCTTCGGCACCGGCTATGCGCCGTTCCGCGGGGGCCTGAAGCTCGGTTGAGGAATCATGACGAGCCCGGCTTTCGGGCCGGGGGAAACTTTCTGTCACATCGTTTGTCGAAAGGTCTCGATGCATTCTCAGATGGAAGGAGTCAACGCCCCAGATGCCAGGGATCGACCGACCGACACTTCGTTGCCACGCCCACCTCCAGGAGGTCGAGTGCCTCTGGCGGAGGCTGGAAGCGGCCGGCGGGGCGCCGACGGTCTATCAATCGTGGCCCTGGGTGGCCGGTTGGCATCGCAGCCTCGGTAACGGATGCGGTTCGCGGTTGGCGCTGGTCACCGTGTCCGACGGTGAGCGGCCGCTGGCGCTGCTGCCTTTGTCCATCCGCCGCGAAAAGGGGTTGCGGATCCTCTCCTGGCTGGGCGACCGCCATTTCAACTACCCCGGCCCTCTGTTCGATCCCTCGTTTCTCGGTTCGCTCGACGAGACCCGCTTTCGCGCGCTGTGGCGACGCATCGATGCGGTATTGCCGCGCCACGACGTCGTCTGGTTCAACAGCCAGTTGCCATCGGTGGGCGGGGCCGTGTCCCCGTGGCAGTGGCTGGATCGTCGTCCCGCGCCCAACTCGGCCCACCGGCTCGCCTTCGCGCACCACGACTGGCCCCGGCTGCTGGCGGAGCTGCGTGGCAAGAAGACACGCAAGCGAATGCGCAACGAGGAGAGCCGGCTGTCACGCGAAGGCGAGGTGGCCTTCGAGGTGGTCGACGATGCCGACCGCCTGGCGGAAGCGCTCGATGCGCTGTTTGTGCAGCGCAATGCCCGTTTTCGAGCCCTTGGCATCCCGGTCGAGTCACGTCTCGACGACTACCGCCGCTTCTATCTCGGCCTGTTGCGGGCGTCGGTGGCGGGCGAGACGGCTCCCGATCGCTATTACCTGCTGCGTCTGACCCTCGATGGTGAGATGCTGGCGGCGCTGTTGGTCGCCGAGAAGGAGGGCATCGCCTATCCGCTGATCAATTCGATGACGTTGTCGCGCTACAGCCGATGGTCCCCCGGCGACTATCTGTTGCGCCACCTGATTCGGGATGCCTGTGACCGGAAACTCCAGGCCATCGATTTCGGCCTCGCCGAGGACAGCAATTACAAGACGGCCTGGTGCAACCAGCGGATGGAAACCTACGAGACGATTCGCGGTCGAACGCTGCAGGGGCAGTTGGCCGCGGCGCTGATCACGGTGCGGACCGCCGCCGCCCGAAAGATCAAGCACTCCCCGCGGGCCTTCGCCTGCTACCGCTTCTTCCGTTCCCTGAGGAGCGAAGGATTGAGAAATCATGACTGGAAATACGATTTTCAAAGACTTTTCCGCGCAACGGGCGGCTGATTTCCGTAATGGCACGATGGTCGTACACCATCGTCTGCCGGAGATGGAGATGTTCTCCGACGCGGCGCTGGCAAGACTGATCGAGACCCATCCTGACGAGTTGTCGATGGTCTATGCGATGCCGAAGGATGCGGTCGGATACACTGGTTTCCGTGAGGGGGACCTGCGCGGCTCGACGGGCGCCGATGTCCTCGAGGCGGTGCGCAATGGTCAGCTCTGGGTGCAGCTGCTGCGCCTGAACAAGGTCCATCCGGCGTTTGCCGATCTGGAGCGGCGGATCATCGGTGAGTGGAAGCGCCAGGTGAGGGAGTTCCGGGTCTTCGGTTGCCGGCTGTCGTTGCTGATTTCATCACCATCGATCCACGTCTCCTACCACGCCGACATACCGCGCAATGCGCTGTGGCAGATTCGTGGCGGCAAGAAGGTCTACGTCTATCCGGCTCGGGAGCCGTTCCTCTCGGAGGAGGCGCTGGAAGGGGTTTTCCTTGGCGAGACCCAGGAGGCGATTCCCTATGATCCGGCCTTCGATGCCGAGGCCCAGGTGGTCGATCTGCGTCCCGGGATGATGGTGACCTGGCCGATCAACGGCCCGCACCGGATCGTCAACGATCCCGAGTTGAGCGTGTCGATGGTGATGGAGTATTTCCAGCCCATTGCCTGGAAGCGCTATGCCGTCTATTACACCAATGCCGTGATGCGCCGCCGTTTCGGACGGCCGGCGCGTTCCAATGCGACCTCGGGCCCGGTGATGTGGGGCAAGGCGCTGGCCAGTACTGCGTTCAAACTGGCCAAGGTGCAGAAACGCTATCGTCACCAGCGCTATCTGACGTTCCGGATCGACCCGGGGTCGGCCACCGGTTTTGCCGACATCCCGAAGACGGTCCGGGACTTCTGACGCCATGGCGTTGTCGCCACGGCGCGGTCGTGGCAGGCTCTGACCTCTTCCTGGCGGAAAGGGGGCCACCGATGCTCGACAATGCCGGCGGATCACACCGCCTCGTGATCGCGGCCGATCCCGACTGGCTGCCCGCGGATCGTGACGCCTTCATCGTGGCATTGACCGAGCGGGGGTTGTTCGGCAGCCACTGGCGCGACGGCCGCTACCGGGTCGGCCGCCGCTTCATGCAGGAGATCGTCTTCGTTGGCTGTTCTCCCTTTCTGCGGGTCGAGCCGCGCGATGATCTCGATTTCTGTCATCTCCAGTTGTCGCTCGCGGCGACGCCCCGGTTCGTCCGCTCGGCCGAGGCGGGCGTTCCACGCTGCCCCGACTGCGGTCAGCCGTTGACGAGCACGGCGGAACCACTGTACTGCGACCACTGCCAACGGCCGTTGCATCCGGCACAGTGCCGCTGGCGCCGAGGACGCACGATCTGGAGTCGCTGCTGGATCAGCGTCTGGACGTTGCAGAAAGGCGATGCCTGGCCCGCCGAGCCGCTGCTCGCCTTTTTGCAGCGCCAGTCGGAGGGGCGCCCTTGGAAAACCGCGTTCCTGTGACCATACTGCCGGCATGCAGAAGACACTGATTATCATCGGCATCGCCGTCGTTGCGTTGGGGCTGTTGTGGCCGTGGCTGTCGAAGTTGCCGCTGGGCCGCTTGCCGGGCGACATCGTCATCGACCGTCCGGGGATGAAGCTCTATTTTCCGGTGACGACATCGATCGTCGTCAGTATCGTCGTTTCGCTGCTTCTCTGGCTCTTCCGCCGGTAACACTTTTTCATTTTTGCGAAAAGCCGGGCGATGCGGTCTAATTGACGGGTAACGCTCGTCAACCAGACTCCCGGAGGAGATCATGAAAGTCGTAATGAAAAAGTCGGATGCCAAGGAGCCTTTTTCCTGGACGTTCCAGGACGATGGCAAGTCGATACTTCGCAGCGAGAATTACAAGGAGAAACGCAGCGCGGTCAATGGCATCGAATCGGTCAAGAAAAATTGTGACAACGATGCCCGCTACGAGCTGAAGACCTCCAGCAACGGCAAGTTCTTTTTCAACCTGAAGGCGGCCAATGGACAGATCATCGGCACCTCGCCGATGTTTGCCAGCGACGCCGAGCGCCGGGCCGCCATCGATGCCCTCAAGGCGAAGGCGGCCTCGGCCACCGTCGAGGAGGCCTGAGCACCGCGGCGGGAACCCTGCACGGGGCGCCGGGGATGTCGACGGACGCTGTTTTTCCTTCGGGCTAGCGCTCGTCGGCGGGCGCGGCGGACTCCTGCTGCTGACGTTTTCTTAGCCACTTCCACAGCATCCCGCTGGGGTGTTCCTCTCCGGTGAGGACGTACATCAGCACGTCGTAGTTGCGTCCGTTCCACTCCATCTGGCGTTGGGCGACGCTACGCCCGCAGAACAGCAGGCGGTCGTTGCGCTCCAGTTTGAAATTGTCCGGCGGCAACAGAATGTCCTCGTAGCCGCGTTTGACCAGCAGGGGGACGCACGGCAGCACGTCGTCACGATTGCGTGGGTCGCGGTAGAGATCACGGACGAAAAGCATGTGCCGACTGTCCCCGGCGACCGCATGGAAGGCGGGCATGTCCGCTTCGGTGATATCGACCTCCCAAACCTCCGGCACCATGTCCCGCACCACGCCGCCGATGCGGGAGACCAGTTCGTTCGCCCAGGCGTTGTCGTGCTGCTGTGCCTTGTTGAGAAAATCCTCGATCAGCGGATTGCGGATCAGCGCGAAGATCTTGTGGGCGATGACCGAGCCGCGCTGCATCACCAGGTCGATCTGCGCTTCGTCGAACAGCAGGTCGTTGCGGCGGCGGTTCTGCCGCGCAATCGTGAACAGTTTGGGGTTGAGTTCACGCGCGGTCATCAGGATCGAGAGGTTGTTGGCGTCGTTGTCGGTGCCGGCGACGATGCCGACGGCCTCGCGCACGCCGGCCTCGATCAGCGTTTCGGCTTCGGTGCCGTCGCCCTGTATCACTTTCTCCAGCGAGGTGTTGTCGTCGGCATCGATCAGTTCGGGGTTGGCCTCGATGATCACCGGGACGATCCCCTCCTCGATCAACTCGTCGTAGACGGCCTTGCCGAAACGGCCGTAGCTGCAGAGAATCCATTTGCCCTTCGGCGGGAACAGCGGCTCGTGGAGCTTTTCGTAGGGCACGCCGGTCATCCAGTCGTAGAGCAGGTACATCCCGGGGGAGTGGAAGGCCAGCGCCAGCTTCTTGGCGAAGGTCTGGAACGGGTCGATGATGCGGTTGTCACCGAACGAGGCGATGTTGCGCGCCACCGCCTCGTGTTCGGCGCGGACGATGATCGGCAGTTCGGGCCGGATCAGGTAGCCGGTCAGCGCGATCTTGAGATTCACCTGGTCGTCGTTGGTCAACGCGACGATGCCCCGGCATTTGGGATGGCGCAGGCCGGCGTCGATGAGTGTCTGTGGCCGGGAGCTCTCGCCGATGATGCCCGGTACCTTGACGCCGTAATCGGTCAGTTCGAGCGAGTTGATGTTGTCTTCCGATTCATCGACCACCACCGAGTGGATCCCCTCGTGGGCCAGCGCCTGGGCCAGTAACCGGCCGGTGTCGCCAAAGCCGCAGATCAGGTAGAACGGATCGGTGAGCGAGCGCACGTGGCGAATGAAGGCGTTGCGTTTCATCAGCCGGCGAAAGGCCTGATCCTGCATGGTGTTGACCAGCGAGCCGATGCCGAACAACCAGGCGATGACGGTGGCGTAGATGCAGACGGTGGCCCAGAGGCGCTGCGGCACGGTGAAGGGGTAGGGGATCTCGCCGAAGCCGATGGTGGAGCCCATGAAGCTGACGAAGTAGAAGGCGTGGAAGAAGTCCATGTACCAGACGTTGCCCTGGTCGTCCTTGCCGGGAATCAGCACGAAGCCGAGAATCGAGACGGCATAGACGATGACCAGGACGATCAGCGGCACGCGCAGGCGCCGCAGCAGCACATAGACGAGATTGGGCATCAGCGCCGGACCGAGATCGTCTCTGCCACGAGCAATACCACGGAGATGCCATTGGCCAGCAGTGCGCCGCCCGACAGCGATACCACGACGACCATCTGGCTGGGCGTGATCTCGGAGGCCGACAGGTATTCGGCGATGCCCCAGACCGCGGCGGCGGCAATCAGTTGCAGGTCGGCGACCAGGCTGGTGGCGAGGAAGACGGCGCCGATATGGGTGCTGTCGCCGAGCTTGAGAATGGTGGCGATGACACTGACGACGATGGCGGCATAGAGTTCGAAGACGTTGTGGTGGGCCGGGTTGTCGATTTCACCGATGAAAAAGCCGAAGTTGATGGTCAATGCGAACACGATGAAAAAGCCGAAGATCACTTTTTCCGGGTTCTGGATGCTGGCTCGGGATTCTGTCATTGTTCTGGTCCGCGGATGCTGAGGGATGGCGCGCTATTTTATCCCTATTGCTCCCGGAAAGCAGGCTCGCGCCGGAAAGGCGGCCGGAGCCCGCGCGTACATGCTGCGACTGCGGGATTGACCATGGTGTCCGAGGATCGCAATTTCGATGATATCGCCGACAAGCTGACACGCAGGATCTACGGCAGCCTCAAGGGGGAGATCCGCCTGGCGGTGCTGGCGCGCGATCTGCTGCCGCTGGTCGATGCCGCCGGCCGGGAGCGGCCGCTGGAGATCCTCGATGCCGGTGGTGGCGTCGGCCAGTTCGGCGCCACACTGGCCGCGCGGGGGCATCGCATCGTCCACTGCGACATCTCGGCGCGGATGCTGGAGAAGGCGCGAGCGCACTATGCCGCCCAGGCACCCGCCGCCGAGGTCCGCTTCATCCATGGCCCGATGCAGTCGTTGGGTGCGTATGAGCTGCCGCCTTTCGATCTGATACTCTGTCATGCCGTGGTCGAGTGGCTGGCCGACCCGCGGGAGACGCTGGCGGCCCTGACGGGACGGTTGCGCCCCGGTGGACTGATGTCCACACTGTTTTACAATCGATACAGCCTGATGATGCTCTACCTGCTGCGGGGCCGTTTCGACAAGCTGACGTCGGAGCGGATCGCCGGTTGGGGCAACAGCCTGACCCCCACCAATCCCCAGGCGCCGGAGACGGTCTTCGGCTGGTTCGACGATTGGGGGTTCGAGACCGTTTGCCGCAGTGGCGTGCGCTGCTTTCACGACTATGTCCCTGCCAGGCGGCGGGAAGAATGGTCGCGGGAGGAGATCGTCGCGGCCGAACTGAAGGTGAGCAGGATCGAGGCATTCCGCTCGACGGCGCGCTATATCCATCTGCTGTCCAGGAAACCATCAACCGAGAACGGATGAGCGAATGAAACAACTGGCTGTCTATGTGGGCGAGCGTCTGGCCGACTACCACTTCGGCCCGGAGCACCCCTTCGGCCCCTACCGCTATCAGGCCTTCATGGATGGTTTCGAGCGCAGCGAGGTGGCGCGGCAGGTGGTGCGGGAAAAGGCCTATCCGGCCAATGAAGCCGACATCCTCCTGTTCCACCAGCCCGAGTTCATTGCCGAGGTGAAGCGTCGCAGCGCCGAGGGCGTCGGCCATTTCGACGGCGACACCCCGGTGTTCAAGGACGCCTGGGCGGTGGCCTCGACGGTGGTGGGCACCGTGATCCGGGCGGTGGACGATCTGATGGACCGCCGCTACCGCCGTGCCTTCGTGCCCATCGCGGGCCTGCACCACGCCGGGCGGGGCAGCGCCGCCGGTTTCTGTCTGCTCAACGATTGCGGTGTCGCCATCGAGGTGCTGAAACAGCGTTACGGCCTGCAACGGATCGCCTACGTGGACATCGACGCCCACCATGGCGACGGTGTCTTCTACGCCTTCGAATTCGATCCCGGCGTGATCATTGCGGATATCCACGAAGACGGCCGTCACCTCTATCCCGGAACCGGGGATGCCGGGGAGACCGGGCGGGCGACGGCGGTCGGCACCAAGCTCAACCTGCCGATGCCGCGGCGTGCCGACGACGGTGCCTTCCTCGAGGCCTGGGCGAGGGTGGAGGCCTTCCTGCGCGAGAGGCGGCCGGAATTCATCATTCTCCAATGTGGTGCCGACAGCCTGGCGGGGGATCCACTGACCCATCTGGCGTTCAGCGCCGAGGCGCACCGGACCGCCGCGCGGGGGTTGTGCCGCATTGCCGACGACCATGCCAATGGCCGCCTGCTGGTGACCGGGGGCGGTGGCTACAATGCGGACAATATCGCCGCCGCCTGGTGCGCGGTGGTCGAGGCCCTGGCGATGGAGGCATCGGGCGGATGAGCGGTGAACGACAGGCGCGGATCTACGAAAAACGGTGGCGGGTGCTGTTCGAGTCGGGTTCCACCTGGATCAACATCTGCGACAGCCATTGCACCATTCTCGAGGTCAACCAAGCCGGTCTGGACATCATGGAGGCGGATTCCCCCGAGCAGCTCATCGGCAAGCGCCTGCCCGATCTGGTGTACGGCGACAAGGCCGGCATCGGCGCCTGCGAGGCGCAGTTGATGCAGGCGCGGCAATCGCGTTCGATGATCGAGTTGCAGACCTTTCGGGGCAACCGCCGCTGGCTGGAGGTGCTGCTGGTGCGTTTCCCGGACGACGAGCCGGGCGAGGAGCGCTATTTCTCGATACTGACCGACCGCACACAGGAGAAGCTCGTCCAGCGTGAGTTGGCCCAGCGCAAGAACGAACTGGCGCGAATCATGCGCATCAACACACTGGGCGAGATGGCCACCGGGATGGCCCATGAGCTGAACCAGCCACTGGCGGCGATCCAGGGCTATATCGAGGGGTGTCAGCGCCGTATCGAGAACAGCAGTTGCGACAAATCCGACTTTCTCTTCGTGCTGGAGCGCATGGCCGGGCAGATCAACCGGGCCGTCGGCACCCTCAACGAGGTGCGCTATTTCTTTCGCAAGGATGACAGTCGGATCGTCGAGGAGGACGTCAACACCATCGTTCGCAACGCCGTCCATCTGTGGCAGACGCTGACGATGTCGCAGACGACCCGGTTCGACCTGGCGCTCGATCCGGGGTTGCCGCCGGTGCTCGCCAACGCGGTGCAGATCGAACAGGTGCTGCTCAACCTCATCCGCAATGCCGAGGAGGCGGTGCTGGAGGAGGGCGCCGGGGGAAAAATTCCCGTGATCACGATCACAACCGAAAAAGCCGAAGGGAATATGGTAAAAATCACGGTCAGGGACAACGGCTCGGGTTTACCCCAAGGCCGTGAAAACGACATCTGGAACCAATTTGTAACAACCAAAAAAGACGGCATGGGGATGGGACTGCCTATCTGCCGTTCGATCATCGAAGCTCATCGCGGCCAGATCGTGGCGGCCAACGACGAGCGGGGCGGCGGGGCGGAATTCACGTTCACCCTGCCAGCCCGAACGGAGAGATCGGCATAGCGGCTCGTCGCGGACAGGGCTCGGTCTGCGCGGTGGGGTGGCGCCCGATCTCCACAGGCCAGAGGTGGATAGTGTGATTGACCCAACCGTATTCATCGTCGACGACGACGACGCCGTCAGAGACTCGCTCCGATACCTGCTGGAATCCGCCGACCTGCGGGTCGAGGACTTCGCCAGCGCCGAGGAATTTCTCGAGGTCTACTCCCCCTACCGCGTCGGCTGTCTGCTGCTCGATATCCGCATGCCCGGCATGGGCGGAATGGAGTTGCTGGAGCGGCTCGCCGAGCGCAAATTCTTCTTGCCGATCATCATCATCACCGGCCACGGCGACGTGAGCCTGGCGGTGCGGTCGATCAAGACCGGCGCATTCGACTTCATCGAGAAACCGTTCAACACCGAGGATGTGCTGGCCCGCGTCAATGCCGGCATCGCGCTGGACAAGAAATACCGCTACGAGCGGCTGGCCTACGACGCGGTGGAGGCGCGCATCTCCAACCTGACGCCGCGGGAGAAGCAGGTGCTGGATCTGGTCATCAGCGACAACTCCAACAAGCAGATCGCGCAGACGCTGGGCGTCAGTATCAAGACGGTGGAGTTTCATCGGGCCCGGGTGATGGAGAAGATGCACGCCGATTCGTTGCTGCATCTGTCACAGATGGTGCGGGACGTGTTGCCGGTGCGCAAGGCCGAGGCAGCGGACGAGACACCACCGCTCGATATGGCGCGTTGAGGACGGCGGACGGAATGGAACCGGGGGGGCGTGTCACCCGTCGATCGGGTGGTAGGCCTTGAGGAACATCGTGAACGACGTCCCCTTCTCCACATGGGTGATCGTCACCGGCAGATAGTTCAACTCGGGGGCGAGACAGAGGCTGGTGCTGCGTTTCCTACTGTGGCGCTCGACGCGGTATTCGACGCAGTCGAAACGGCCCGCCGGCGTGTCCACCCGGCGTTTCCCCACACGCTGGAATTCGAGCCGTTTCGAGCGCCCCCGTTCGGCAATGTCGTAGCCGAAGCGCTCCCTGTCGAGTCCCGCGTCGCGCATCAGCGCAATCTCCACCGACGCGCGGTCCAGGGTGTTGGCGGGCACCTGATAGTCGTAGTCCTTCTCTTTGTAACGCTCGACGATGCGATCGCCCTCGAGCAGCCGGATGGTGTTGCGCAGGCGCCGCTTGCCGTCGTCACGGACGTAGCGGTAGCGATCCATCGTCAACCGGCCATCTTCGACGCGCCCCTCGCTGGTTTCGTTGATGACGTCCCGGCGAAACAGTGCCAGCAGCCCGCGGCTGCGTGTCTCCTTGTGGTAGCGATAGCGGTCGTTGTCGTAACGTAATGAGATTTTCACGTCACCCAGCGTCAGTCCCGCCTTTTTCACCGTATAGACGGCAGTGAACGCCGGCGGCAGCGACCGCGGGCCGGCCAGGGCGGGCAACAGCGTGGCGATGCCGAGCAGCAGGGTGAAGAAGATCCGTCTCATGGGGTTTCCGGTTACCGATGTTGCCCGGCAGCTTGGTGACAGGCGAGTGAACGAACGATGAACGGGTTGGTGAGACAACGCGTTTTTCCGTCGTTGGCCAGGGCCGATCTTATCATGAGCGATCCACATACCCGGAGCGGGGGAGATCACAATGCAACACTTTCGATCCATTCTGCTGGTGGCGCTGCTGGCGTCGCTGCTGCCGCTGGCCGGTGCCAACCAGCTCAAACACCATCCGTCACCCTACCTGGCGTTGCACGGCGACGATCCGGTGGCATGGCTTCCCTGGGGCGCCGAGGCGCTAGAGAAGGCACGGAAGGAGAAGCGGCTGATCTTCGTCTCGGTGGGCTATTTCTCCTGCCACTGGTGCCATGTGATGCAGCGTGAATCGTTCTCCGACCCGGCCATCGCCGAGGTTCTCAACCGCCACTACGTCTCGATCAAGGTGGATCGCGAGCTGAATCCGGCACTCGACCGACGGCTGTTGGATTTCGTCCAGGCCACGAGCGGGCGGGGTGGCTGGCCGATGAATGTCTTTCTCACGCCCAGCGGTTATCCCATCGCCGGGCTCACCTATGCGCCACCAGGGCGTTTCAAGCGCATCATCGAGGATCTTCAGCAACGCTGGCAGCGTGACCGGGATGAACTCGAGGCGGCCGCGCGCGATGTCGACCGGGAGCTGGCGGCGCGTCGTGCGCAACAGAACGCCACCACCGACGCGCGGCCACCCGCCGCCCTGGCCGAGCCGCTTCGACAGGCACTGATGCAGGTCGCCGACCGGCTCAAGGGGGGGTTCGGCGATCAGGCCAAGTTTCCGTCGGTCCCCCAGCTCTGGGCGCTGATGATGCTTGCGCCCGATGCGGAAAGTGACGAATTCCTGCGGCTGACGCTGGATGTGATGGCGACCCACGGGCTGCACGACGCCGTCGGCGGCGGCTTTTTCCGCTATACCGTCGATCCCGACTGGGAGACGCCCCACTACGAGAAGATGCTCTATACCAACGCCTTGCTGGCCATGCTCTATTTCCGTGCGGCCGAACGCTTCGACGAGCCACGCTACCGCGACATCGCGCTCGAGACGCTGCGCTTCATGACACGGGAGATGACGGGCAGGGGTGGCGCCTTCATCGCCAGTCTCTCCGCCGTCGACGACGAGGGCATCGAGGGCGCCTACTATCTCTGGAGCCAGCAACAGCTGCGCCGCCATCTGACCCCGCAGGAGATGGACCTCGTCAATGTCGGATGGGCGATGAATCGCTACGACGATGACGAGGTGGAGGTGTTGCCGTTGCAGCGGGTGGATGAAGAGTCACTGGCCGAGCAGTTCGGCCTCGAGCCGGCGGAACTTGGTGTCAGAATGGAGCGGATCCGGCAGAAACTGCGGCAGGCGCGTGAGCGCAGCCGCAGCCTGCCACGGGACGACAAAAGGTTGGCGGCCTGGAACGGCATGGCGCTGGCGGCGCTGGCCGATGCCGCCGCGATGGACGAGCGCCTGCGGGCCCGGGGCAAGCGTGTGCGGCGCTTCATCGCCGAGACGCTGTGGAATGGCAGGGCGTTGTACCGGGCGGTCGATGCCGACGGTGGTGGCATCGGGCCGGGCGGGCTCGATGACTATGCCTGGGCCGCGCTGGGTCTGCTGCGCTGGGCCGAGGCCAGTGGCGATGCGGCCGCCGCGCGACTGGGCCACGAGCTGGTGCAGCAGGGGTGGCGCCGTTTTCACGACGCCGATGGCTGGCGCGAGACCGAAGAGACGTTGTTGCCGGCGCCGATCCGCCAGCGTCACATACCCGATGGCGCGCTGCCGTCGGCCGAGGTGGTGTTGTTGCGAGCCACCGCGCTGAGCCTGCGGCACAAGACCGATCCCACGCTGCAACGCCGGCTCCGGCAGGTGCTGACGACGGCCACGCGGGCATTGGAGGAATCCCTCTATTGGCATGGCACCCTGATTGCCTGGGCCCACGAGGCGGAAAAGCGACCACAGGTTAATTCCCAACGGGCCGGGGATGGCTAGAATGCCCCATCGGCATGATATTTATCATGATTCCGGAGAATTACGGGGCAGGCTGTGGCGCTTCGGTCATGAGCGGGGTTCTACCCTGATTTCATTGGGCGTATATTCCGCTTGCCGGGCATCGGCGGGTGGGTTTGGCAGATCTGCCCGCCGCGCTGGTGATCAGAGAATGGAGGAAAAGAATATGGTCACTTTCGACTTGTTGAACGAACAGAACCACAAGATCTCGGAGCTCATCAACGTGCTCGACGTGTTGATCCGCGATCGCGCGTCGCTGGACAACCGGGTGGTCAGCGAAATGTTCTTTCGCTTCGTCGATGCCGTCAAGGAGCACCTCGACCTCGAAGACAAGTCGGTCTATACCTGCCTCATCACCCATCGCGACAGCAACATCAACAACACCGCCAAGCTGTTCATGTCCGGCGCGTCCGAAATCCGCCGCATCTTCGACAAGTACGTGCGGAAATGGACCCGTCACAAGCGTCTGCACGTAGCCGATCACGAGACGTTTCTGAAAGAGACCGAGGAGATGTTCGACTTCGTCCTCAACCGCGTCCAGGACGAGAGCGAGAAGCTCTACCCGCTGCTGCGCAAGATCGAGGATTGCGGGATCAAGTGAGCGTCGCCGTCTTCACCGGGCGGCGGGCGGTTTCTCCCGGCCCGGTCTCGCGCCAGGGCACGGCCCGCGGCCGGTAGAAGAATGCAACGCCATCAGATCCCGAGGCGCTTGACCTCCAGCCCCTCTTTCAACCCTTCCAGCTGATCCGGGTCGAACAGCATCGTGCCCGGCTGGGTCACGGCGCCGCTGCCGCAGGCCAACCCCTGTAGCAACACCTCCTCGGCGGAGCGGCCATCGGCCAGTGCATCGAGCAGCCCCGCCACCATTGCGTCCCCCGCGCCGACGGAGCACATGATGCGGATCTTCGGTGCCGGCGCATAGAAGCTGTCCTCGTCGTTGACGAAGACGGCGCCTTCGGCCCCCATCGAGACACAGACGTTGGCGACGCCACCGCGCTGCAGCTGCCGCGCCTGCTTGGCAATCGATTCGATGGTCGGCAATGCCTTGCCGCTGGTGATCTCCAGTTCATAGACATTGGGCTTGATGAGATAGGGGCGCGTCTCGAGCGCGCTGATCAGCATGTCGTCCTTGGTGTCGATGACCACCTTCGCGCCCTGTTCACTGAGCTGGGCGCTGAGTTTGGCATAGAGGTCGGTTGGCACGCCGTTGGGCAGTGAGCCGGTGAGCACGCCGTACCCGTCGCCGGCGAGCTTGAGAAAGCGCCGGGTGATGGTGGCGATCTCGTCGCTACCGATGCTTTCGGGGGCGACGCCGCTGATCTTGAATTCGGTGGGCGGCCGACGCTGTTGAATGGTGCTGTTGATGCGGGTCTCGCCCTCGACGGTGATGAACTCGGGGACGATGCCCTCCAGGCCGAGCAGGTGCTTGAGCATGGCACCACTCTCGCCGGCGAGGATGCAGCAGGTGTGGGCCTCCTTGCCGAGCCGCTTCAGCGCCCGTGAGACGTTGATGGCATTGCCACCGCAGTCGTAGCGGGCGTGTCGGGCCTTGGTCTTGCGAAATGGCACCAACTCCGAGACCAGATAGGAGAGGTCGATGGCGGGGTTGAGGGCCAGGGTCGCGATGGGCTTGTTGTCTGCCATGTTCAGAATCCCAGTGAGTGTTTTTTCAGGATGAGGCTGCGGCCGGTCATGTTCACCGGTTTGGACAACCCCAGCAGCTCCAGCACCGTCGGTGCGATGTCGGCGAGCCCCCGGCCGGTGCCGAGCTGGACGTCGCCGGCGCCGATCATCAACAGCGGCACCGGATAGGCGGTGTGCTGCGTGTGCGGCTCGCCGGTCAGGGGATCGACCATTTCGTCACAGTTTCCGTGATCGGCGGTCAGCAGGATACGGAAACCGTGTCTTTTTGCGGCCTCGATCACGCGATGCACCTGCACGTCCAGCGCCTCCACCGCCTTGACGACCGCATCGAGATCCGCCGTATGTCCGACCATGTCGCCATTGGCGAAGTTCACCAGCACGAAGTTGTATTTCTCGGTTTCGATGGCCTCGATCACACGATCGGCGACCTTCGGCGAACTCATCTCCGGTTGTTGGTCGTAGGTGGCGACCTCGGGTGACGGTATCACCTCCCGATCCTCGCCGGGGAACGGTTTTTCCCAGCCCCCATTGAAAAAATAGGTGACATGGGGGAATTTTTCAGTCTCGGCGCAGTGAAACTGCCGCATGCCGGCGTTGCTGATCACCTCCGCCAGCACTTTCTTCGGGTGGATCGGCGGGAACAGCACCGGAAACGGGAAGCGGGCGTTGTACTGGGTCAGGCAGGTGATCGGGCGCGGACCGATGTCGCCACGGTCGAAGTCGCTGAAATCCGGCAGGCCGATGGCGGCGGCGAGCTGCCGCGCGCGGTCGCTGCGAAAGTTGAAGAACAGCACATGCTCGTTCGCCTTGATCAGTGGCGGCTTGGGGTGGTCGATGACGGTCGGTTTGAGGAATTCATCGGTTTCGCCGCGAGCGTAGGCGTTTTCGATCGCTTCGCGCGGCGTGTTGGCGCGTTCGCCCGATCCAAGTACGATGGCGCGCCAGGCGCGCTCGGTCCGCTCGCGGTGTTTGGCGCGATCCATCGCCCAGTATCGGCCGCAGACCGTGGCGATATGGCCGCTGCCGAGGCTCTCCAGTTTCTTCTCCAGTTGCTCCAGATAGCTCAGGGCCGATTTCGGCGGCGTGTCGCGGCCATCGGTGATCATGTGGATCACCGGCTCGACGCCCGCCTTGACGATCAGCGGCAGCAGGTCGAGCAGGTGGGCGATGTGAGAATGGACACCACCGTCGGAGACCAGCCCGACCAGATGCAGTCGCGAGCCACTTTCGAGCAGCGCCTGCCAGTCGGGGTGTTTCTCCAGATCGCCGTCGTGAATCGCTTCCGCGACCCGGAGCAGCTCCTGTTCCAGCACCCGGCCGGCCCCCATGGTCAGATGGCCGACCTCGGAGTTGCCGAACTGTCCGTCCGGCAGGCCGACGGCATGCCCCGAGGCTTGCAGCAGCGTATGCGGATTGGTGGCGAAGTACTCATCCAGGTGGGGCGTGCGGGACTGCGCCCAGGCGTTGTACTTGCGGCTGGGATTGACGCCGAAGCCATCGAAGATGATGAGTAGTACCGAATTCGAATTCACTGCGTTTCCTGTCATTTTATTGTCTGGCTATGGCTCTGCGGCTCGCTGCTGCAACAGCGTTTCCGGCCGGTGGAGCCTCTTGTTGTTGTCGAGGCCGTATCCGCCTCCTGAGTAGCGGCCATGGTGCGGTGCACCGCTGGTGCCGGCGGGAATCGCTCGCCCCGTCGGGAAGGGGGAGGAAACCCGGCGCCGGATAGGGCGAGAGGTTGTCAGTCGTCGCCGAGCAGATCCTTGAGGCCGGCGAATGGATTGTGCGTGGCACCCGGTTTCCGGGATGTGCCGTCGCCTGCACCGGAAGCGGCGGCGATATGGTCTTCGTAGCGGGAGTGTTCGTTGTCGTGGCAATAGATGCAGAGCAACTCCCAGTTGCTGCCATCGGGCGGATTGTTGTCGTGATTGTGGTCGCGATGATGAACCGTCAGCTCCCGCAAGTTCTTGTGATCGAACGCCCGGCCACAACGTCCACAGACCCAGGGGTACATCTTGAGCGCCTGTTCGCGGTAGCCACGTTCCCTGGCCTCCATCTCCTGCCGGGCCCGGGCCACGATCCGGGCGCGTTTCTCCTCCGCCGATTCGCCTGTTGTCATCCCAACGGTTCCAATCGTGTGACACAGCCGACGATCATACTGGTTGACAGCGGTCGATTTCAATTGGCGCACCCCTCGCGGGGGTGGGGCCGATTGGTGCGGAAGCTGTGATGGATGGCAGGCGCAGTGATCCGGCACAAAAAAACCCGGGCAGCCGACGCTGTCCGGGTTGGAGGAATATGCCCGATGAATCTCTAGGCGTAGTGTGCTTGTTGTTATTGTTGTAGCGCGCCGAGATTGTCGCGGATATCGGCATACCTGCCACGTACGCTGGTCACGCACTTTGCGTGGGCGGGACCGTGGACTGGCCCGGGTTGTGACCGGTTCGGCAGCGCCGCTGTCGGCGCCACCCTCGCCAGGATTGCCCCATCTCATGGAGTCTCCGGGTCAGTGGATGTCGTAGCCGCGCTCCTCGTGGGCGGAGATGTCGAGACCTTCGGTCTCCTCTTCGGGGGAGATCCGCAGTCCGACCAGCAGGCCGACGATCTTCAGCAGTACCCAGCTGACCACAGCGGTATAGAGCAGTGTCGCCACGATGCCGATGACCTGCACCTTGAGCTGCGCCGGTATCGAGTCGATGCCGTCGGCGAAGCCCTGGCCACTGAACAGCCCCAGTTGGGTGGAGGCGAATATTCCGGCCAGAAAGGTGCCGAGTATGCCGCCGACACCGTGCACGGGAAAGACATCGAGCGAATCGTCGATCTTCAGCACGCGCTTGATGAACATCGTTGCATTGAAGCAGACGAAACCGGCCAGCACGCCGATCACCAGCGCGGCCGCGGGACCGACGTAACCGGAAGCCGGCGTGATGGTGCCAAGCCCGGCCACCATGCCCGTGACGGTGCCCAGCACGGTCGGTTTCTTGAAGCGGATCCATTCGATGAACATCCAGGTCATGGCACCGGCGGCGGCGGAGATGTGGGTTACCAGCATCGCCATCGCCGCGTCGCCGTTGGCCGCCAGTGCGCTGCCGCCATTGAAGCCGAACCAGCCCACCCAGAGCATGCCGGCGCCGGTCACCACCATGGTGAGGTTGTGCGGCATCATCGGTGTCTCGGGGAAGCCACGGCGCGGTCCGAGCACGATGGCAGCCACCAGTGCCGCGACACCGGCGGTGATGTGGACGACGGTCCCGCCGGCGAAGTCCAGCAATCCCATTTCACCGAGCCAGCCGCCACCCCATACCCAGTGGGTCACCGGTGCATAGACCGCCAGCAACCAAAGGCAGGAGAACAGCACGACGGCGCTGAACTTCATGCGTTCGGCGTAGCCGCCGACGACCAGCGCCGGGGTGATGATGGCGAACGTCATCTGGAACAGCACAAACAGCGATTCGGGAATGCCGCCCGAGAGCGTCTCTTCGCCGATGCCGGCGAACATCGCCTTCGACAGGCCGCCGACGAAGGCGTTGCCTGGCGCGAAGGAGAGGCTGTAACCGGCCACCAGCCACAGCACCGTGACCAGGCCGGCAATGACGAAGCACTGCATCAGAATCGACAGCACGTTCTTGCTCCGCACCAGCCCGCCGTAGAAGAGGGCGAGGCCGGGCAGGGTCATGAACAGTACCAGTGCGGTAGAGGTGAGGATCCAGGCGGTATCGCCGCCGTTGAGGGTTGCTTCGCCGGCGAACAGAACCCCGGGCAACAGCAGGCCGCCCAGAGCCATGGCGAAGCGTTGGGAAAACAGACGCATGTTCAAGGGACTCTCCAGTCGGGTTGAGGTGTAGGCGTGTAGGGGAAACCATGAAATAGACGGCCGGGTCCGCGTTGGCGGCGGTGTGCCGGCGGGGTGCCTTCGGCGCCCGGTCAGAGTGCGCTGGGCCCGGTTTCGCCGGTACGGATACGAATGACCTGCTCGATCGGACTGACGAAGATCTTGCCATCCCCGATCTTGCCGGTGGCCGCCGATTTCTGGATCGTCTCGACCACGTTGTCGACGATCTCCTCGGCCACGGCGATCTCCATCTTCACTTTGGGGAGAAAATCGACCACGTACTCCGCCCCCCGGTAGAGTTCGGTGTGGCCCTTCTGCCGCCCGAACCCTTTGACCTCGGTTACAGTGATCCCCTGAACGCCGATCTCGGACAACGCCTCGCGGACATCATCCAGCTTGAACGGCTTGATAATGGCAGTGACCAGTTTCATCGCAGTCTCCTGATGGTTGTTGGCATACGGGAGGGAATGTACAGCGGGCGATACGGGTTGTCACTACCCGACCCGGCCGGAAGCACGCTGGCTTCCGGCCCTGGCTGGTTTGCCGATGCGCCGAAATGCGCAGCGATGGCCGCCTCGACGGCGGCACCCGGAAACCGGATCGTCCAGCCGGCTGGCGCATTTACCGGCCGGCCGCCATCGAACCCTACGCAACGGGCTCATATGAACAGATTGACGTCCGCTTTCTGGGCGCGGGGCAGAAACGACGCGGCGCCGACCCAGTCGCTCACTTCGTCGATGAAGTCCGCCTGATCCCAGCCGAACAGATCGACCGTCATCTGGCAGGCGATCATCTTCACGTCGGCCTCGATCGAGAGTTCGCGCAGCTGCTCGATGCTGGCGACCCCTTTTTTCTCGATCGTCTTTTTCATCATCGCGGTGGCCATCGACTCGAAGCCGGGGACGATGGACATGATGGCGTTGGGTATCGACAGTTCCTTCTCCTGCAGCCACTGTGGCCCTTCGGGCATTTTCATCGGCATCGCCGGATTGCCGAGCGGGCTGATCTTCAGATCGAGCTCCTTTTTCAGCAGCGCCAGGCCGTAGAAGGTGAAGAATATCGACACCTCCCAGCCCAGCGCCGCGGCGGTCGAGGCGAGAATGAACGGCGGATAGGCCATGTCCAGCGTTCCCTTGGTGGCGATGATCGTCATCGATGGTTGGTGGGCCGCTGCCCGTTCGGCCATCTTCCGGTCGAATCTCTCGTCGAACCAGGCATCGAGGTCGTCGGGCAGGGTGGATTTGTCGGTCGAGGTGACTTCTGCGGTGCTCATCGGGATCTCCTCACTGTTTGCGAATGACGAAATGGAACGCGCCATCCTGTTCCATCGACTCGAGCAGGGCATGCCCGGTCTGTTGGCAGAACGAGCGGATGTCCTTGACCGAGCCGGGATCGGTGGCGACGACCTTCAGCAAGGCGCCGCTGTCGAGCGCGGCGATGGCCTTTTTCGTCTTCAGAATCGGTAATGGGCAGTTGAGGCCGCTGGTGTCGAGGGTGGTTACGGTCGGTTGGTTCATGGTGAATACCTCTCGGATGGGTTGGCTGACCGTACGGTCAAGCCGTGGGTGAAAAAAACCGGCCAGCCATGACCCGGCACGCCTGCTATCGAACCGCAGGTGCAGGGGACTTGGACGACCGATCGGTCAAGCTGGTGGGTGCGGCGGGTGGGGTGGCTGGGCGACATCGTTCGGATCTACTGCTGGCGTTCGATGCGGAGCGAGCGGAGCGCCGGCCCCAGGCGATGGATGAGCTCGGGGTCGTTCTGTGTCTTGGCGAGCAGAATCATCCCTTCGAGGTAGGCAAGCATCGCCTCGGCGGTGCTGGTGGTGTCCAGGGGAGCGACGTCTCCTCGCTCCACCGCCTCCTCCAGTGCCTCGCGAAAGCGGTCGCGGGCCAGACGAAAGAAGGCCGACAGCCTGGCGCGCAACACCTCGTCCTTGGTGCTGACCTCCAGCGCGAGATTGCCAAACAGACACCCCGGCATGCGACCATCGGCATCCTTGCTCTGGCTGGCCTTCTGCCAGAAATAGGCGGCATCGACCAAGTAGTCGAACCGCTCCATCGGCGGCAGGGCAGGGTCGAAGGCCTCGGCGATGAAGCCGCTGGCCCAGTCGGCGGCGAACGCCTCGATGACCGTCAGCGCCAGGTCGCGCTTGGAAGGGAAGAAGTGGTAGAAACTCCCTTTCTGAATCTCTGCGGCGTCGCAGATCTCCTTGATGCCGACATCGGCATAGCTGCGCGAATGGAAGCGCTGCTTGGCCACTTCGATGATGCGTTCCCTGGTACCGACGGCGTGTTTCATGCCGTTCACTATGACTTGACCGGGCGGTCAAGTCAAGCGCGAAGCCTCTGCGGGCCGGCTGCCATGGAGGGGCCGGACCATCCGCTATCGGTTCACGCTGGACGGGTGTGCGCCGGTGGCACGGGCGGGGCAAAACAGCGATAATCCGCCGTTTCCACCGTTTTGGGAGTTCCACCCCATGCAATTCATCGAAACCCGTGGCAACGACGGGCAACGCCCCGAGCAGGTGAGCTTCTCGAGCGCCATTCTGTCGCCGATGTCCTCCTATGGCGGTATCTACTCGCCACGGCGGTTGCCGACGATGGGGGCGGGTTTCCTCGAACGGCATCTCGAGGCGGGGTACAAGACGCTGGCCCGTGACCTGCTGGCCTTGTTCGATATCGACATCGAGACAGAAGTGATCGATGCGGCCCTGGATCTGTACGACCGTTTCGACGATCCCGCCAACCCCGCGCCGGTGACCAGGGTGCGTGACGGCCTCTACGTCAGCGAGTTGTGGCACGGGCCGACGCGGGCCTTCAAGGACATGGCGTTGCAGCCCTTCGGCTATCTGCTGGCGGCCTTGGCGCGGCAGCGCGACGAGCAGTATCTGATTCTCGCCGCCACCAGCGGCGACACCGGGCCGGCCGCGCTGGAAACCTTCAAGAACCGCGACAACGTTCGGGTCGCCTGCCTCTATCCCGATGGCGGCACCTCCGATGTGCAGCGTCTGCAGATGGTCACCGAAGAAGCGCCGAATCTGAAGGTCATCGGCATCCACGGCGATTTCGACGACGCCCAGAGCGCGCTGAAGACATTACTTGGTTCCGAGCGTTTCAACGCCACGCTGCAACAGCAGGGGATTTCGCTGTCCGCCGCCAACTCCGTCAACTTCGGTCGCATCATCTTCCAGCTCATCTACCATGTGCACAGCTACCTGGAGTTGGTGCGGCAGGGGGCGATCGAGCTGGGGGAGAAGGTCTACCTCGACGTACCCAGCGGCAACTTCGGCAATGCGCTGGGCGGCTACTACGCCATGAAGATGGGACTGCCGGTGGAGAAGATTCTCATCGCCTCCAACCGCAACAACGTGCTCACGCGGCTCATCAACGACGGGGAGTACGACATGCGCGGCACGTCACTGGTCGCCACCACCTCGCCGGCCATGGACATCCTCAAATCCTCCAACGTGGAACGCATCCTGTTCGACTTCTATGGCGCCGGGCGTACCCGCGAGCTGATGCAGCAACTGGACGAGACGGGGTACTACCGGCTGACGGCGGACGAACTGGAGCGGCTGCAGGCCGTCTTCTCCGCCGACTATTGCAGTGACGAAGAGGGACTCGCCTATATCCGCCAGACCTTCGACGAAGACGGTTATCTGATGGATCCTCACACCGCCACCTGCTTCAAGGCGTGGGAGACACGGGCCGACCAGTCGATTCCGACCATCGCCTACTCGACCGCCGAGTGGACCAAGTTCTCGCCGACGATCGCCGCGGCCCTGACCGGGCAGGCGGGATTGAGCGACATCGAGGCGCTGGAGACGGTCGCCACCCGGGCCGGCATCGCCATTCCGCCGCAGATCGCCGCCCTGTTCGACAAGGAGATCGCACAGAAGACGGTCATCGACAAGGGGAGCATCGAGCAGGAGATCCTGCGTTTTCTCGACGCCTGAGCAGGGCACCCGGCCAGGCCGATGGCGGGTCTCAGTAGAGCGCCCCGGCCTCCAGCAGCGCCTGCAGCGTCGGCGCGTCGCGATCCTTGGCGGAGAGAATCACCTGCTGACCATCTTCGATCGGCCAGGTGATGTTCAGTTCCGGGTCGTTCCAGCGCAGCTCGTAGGAGTCATCGGCGTGATAGTAGTCGGTGCATTTGTAGGCGAAGATCGCCGTCTGGCTGATGGTGTAGTAGGCGTGACCGAAGCCTTCCGGTACCCACAGCTGACGTTTGTTGTCCTCGGAGAGGATCGTGCCGACACTCTTGCCGAAGGTGGGGGAGTCGCGGCGCAGATCGACGGCGATGTCATAGACGCTGCCGACGACGGCCCGTACCAGCTTGCCCTGGGGATTCTTCAGCTGGTAGTGGATGCCTCGCAGCGTCCCTCGGGTGGAGTAGCTTTCGTTGTCCTGGACGAAGCGGACGTCCAGCCCCGCCTCATGGAGAGTGCGGTAGTTCCATGTCTCCATGAAATAGCCGCGGTCGTCGCGGAAGACCCGGGGCTGGATGATTTTGACCTCGGGAATCTCGGTATCGATCAGTTCCATCTAGGCAGCCTTTTCTTGTTGTTCCTTGAGCTTCATCACGATGTCCAGTGCCATCGATTCGGGCAGATCCACATCGTCCCAAGTGAGGATTTCGCCAGCTTCGATATCACGGGTCAACACCGCGTTGGAGAGCAATCCGATGGGCACGTGCTTCTCCGGTGCCTCCGACAGCCGGGCCGCCTCGCCGCGCACCTCGAAGCCGCCGATGCCGCGCTTGATCGTCGTTCCTGCCTCGAGGTCGGTCTTGGCGATCGACACCATGCCGATCGTCGGCGTCGGTGAATTGTTCAGCAGCACCGGCCCTCCGGCCATGACGCGGCGAATGGTCTTGACGATCTCGATGGCACAGAGGTGATAGTTGCGCATCAGGACGTAGTAGGGCCCCTCGCCCATCTTGATGTTGGCGAGCATCCCGCGTTCGGCCTCGTCGTGTTTGGCGGTGATGAAGACCCCCGGCGGCTGTCCCATCGAGACGATGAAATCGGCGATGGGCTGGCCCAGCTCGACGGCGATTTCCGCCAGCTGCTTGGCCGTCTCGGTGGTGTCGTCGGTGCGCGGCCCCTCCATGCCCTGTTTGGTGATGGTGGCGCCGAGCCCGTTGGCGATGAAGGCCTGTTCGAACTGGAGCTTGGTGCCGTCGGTGAACGAAGTGGTCTGGTCTAGGCTGAAGCCCTGCTTCTTCGACCAGAACTCCATGTCCTCCCGCGATGGGTTGTGGTTCAGATACCCCTTCATGTTGCCGTAGACCAGCGGCTCGAACCCCATCTGCACGATGTCTTCGTGCAGCGCGGCGAGGCAGCCGGGCTGGTCGCCCTCGGCCTCGGTCAGATACCCCTTGTCGGCAAACCAGGAACCGGTGGTGACATGGAATTCGGTGTCCATCGTCACCACCGGCAGGCCGGCGGAGAAGGCCTTGTCGACCGCCACCGTGGCATTGAGCACGTCACCGCTGCATTCGAGGATCAGATCGGCGTTGTCGATCACCTGGTCGAGCGAATTGCTCAGTACCCCGGGCAGCGGATAGTCGTCGATGCTGTCGATGTCGCGCCGGGTGTAGGCACCGGTGATCCGCAGATCCGGGTGGTGGTTGACGATCAGCCGGGAGACGGCCCGGGCGATGAAGCCGGTGCCGATGATGCCGATGCGAGTGCTTGCTGTCATGCCGTGTTGCTCCATGATTGGTCGAGGGTGACCAGGGTCACCGTTGTTCTTCCCGATTGTAGTTGTTGTCCTTCGATGCGGTGGCCCGTCAGTAGGCCGTCTCGCCGGTGAACCCTTTGATGATGGTCATCAGAATGATCTTGATGTCGAGGAATATCGACCACTTGCGAATGTAGTCGATGTCGTAGATGACACGGCGCTGCATCTTGTCGAGGGAGTCGGTCTCGCCCCGCAGGCCGTTGACCTGGGCCCAGCCGGTGATCCCCGGCTTGATCTTGTGCCGCAGCATGTAGCCCCCGATGATGTTGCGGTAGGCCTCGTTGTGGGCCACCGCGTGCGGACGCGGGCCGACGATCGACATCGTCCCCATCAACACATTGATGAACTGGGGCAGTTCGTCCAGCGAGGTCCGGCGCAGATAGGCGCCGAAACGCGTCACCCGGGGATCGTCCTTCGTCACCTGACGGAAGTCGGTGCCATCCTCCAGCACCCGCATGGTGCGGAACTTCCACACCTTGATCGGCTTGCCGTCGAGCCCGTAGCGGGTCTGCTTGAAGATGATGGGGCCCTTGGAGGTGGCCTTGATGCCGATGGCGATCAGAATCATCGGCACGGCGATGACGGTGAGGATCGCCAGCGAGAAGACGATGTCCTCGGTGCGCTTGACGACCCCTCGCAGGCCTGAGACCGGGTTTTCATAGACGCTCACCGCCGGCACGCCATTGATGTCGACGATATGGGTGAAGTGGGTCTCCATC
Source organism: uncultured Thiotrichales bacterium (assembly GCA_964614535.1). Lineage (GTDB taxonomy): Bacteria > Pseudomonadota > Gammaproteobacteria > UWMA-0217 > UWMA-0217 > JALSHZ01. The sequence continues at coordinate 96,913 of CAZTOZ010000023.1, forward strand.
GAGTAGAAGTCGGGCACCACGTAGACCGCGACCATGGTGTTGGAGAGCATCCGGGTGATTTCCAGGATCTTGTGTTCCGCCCGCATCGGCATGGTGATGAAAACGACGTCGAACTCGCCTTTCTCTGCCGCTTTGACCATGTCCTCGAAGGTGCCGTCCACCGGCAGCCCCTGTTTCAGGCGGCCCACGGCCTCCTGCTTGCGCCGGTTGATGATACGGCCGACGTGGTGGTAATCGAGGTGGGAGCGGTTGTCGTAGACGCCGACCAGCTCGTAGCCCACCCACGGGTTGTCCTCGATCTGGCTCTTGACGTGACGGCCGATCGGCCCGGCACCGGCGATGGCGATGCGGCGGGTATTGATGCCGTGGGCCCGCAGAAAGCGCACCGACGCATTGAGCACGATCCGCACCAGCATGAACCCCAGGATCGAGATCACGAACCAGGCCCCGGCCAGCACCCAGTCCAGGTGTTCGATACTCTGGTCGAAGATCAGGGCGATGATCAGCAGCGTCAGGCCGGTGAACATCCAGGCGAGGGTCGCCAATGCCACCATCCAGAAGCGGGACAGAAAGGTGTTGGTGATCTTCCAGTTCTGATAGACGTGGAAGAACTCGGCGTAGAACTGCATCAGCAGAATGGCCAGCAACGCGTAGAAGGCGTGGACGCGGATCCAGCCTTCCTCCGCGGTGCCGGTGATATTGACGGCGATGAACAGCGAGATGCCGATGGCGAGCGAGTCGAGCACCCGTGCCAGCAGCGACAGCGGATGTTGTGATGCCACGATCGGTGTTCTTGAGGAGAGCGTCTGCATGGTTGTTGGCGATCAGGGTTCCCGAGTCAGGCTCGTTGGTTGCTATTTTTGTTGTTGTTGTTCAGCCGGATGTTCCGATCCTTGGTCGACACGAACCATGTTGCGCTGGCAACGCACCGAGGCGTCTCACTCGCCAGAACCTGCCTGGTCGGTGTGCGGCATCTCCCTGTACCGTCTGCTCCTTGCGCGGCCGAATCGTTCGGGCCGGTCAGCGCTGCATTAGAGCAGAGCCCTACAAGCCGAGTATATAGGCTTGATCACAAAACCGGTCGGCCGCAGCCCCCAACCCACGGCGAAACCGCGTGGGGTGTGACGGGGTGAGGATTCCGGGTGGTGCCACGGGCGGCCAGCCCGGATATTGCACGAGAATACAGGATGTTGGGAGAATCTCGGCGAGACCGTTTGTTTGATTCGCCGAAAAGCATAGCGGTTTTTCCCAACGATCTTGTGAAAGATCCGGGCTAGGCGGAGGAGGGGTCGCCGAGAATGTCTTCCACTGGCTTGATGATGCCATGGCGCATCGCCAGTCGCACCAGCTCGGTGCTGTTGTGGACCTGCAGCTTGGCCTTGATCTGGGTGCTGTAGTTGGCGACTGTCTTGTAGCTGAGCGCCAGCTCCTTGGCCGCCTCGTGGGGCGACATCCCCTGTGCCAGCAGGCAGAAGATCTCGAACTCACGCGTCGTCAGACAGGCGAAGACGTCCTCGTCGCCGCGGGACTTGCGCAACGCCAGATTCTGCGCCAGCGCCTTGTCCAGGTAGGACTTGCCGGCGGCCACGGCGCGGACGCCATCGAGCATGACCTCGGGTGCGCAGTTCTTGGTGATATAGCCGAGCGCGCCGGCTTGCATCGCCTTCTCCACGAAGGCGATGTCGTCGTGCATGCTGAAGACCAGGATCGCGGCCGACTTGTCGCGTGCAATGATGCGGCGGATCGCCTCCATGCCGCCGATGCCCGGCAACGACAGATCCATGACGACGACGGTCGGATGCAGCTTGGCGAAATACTCGCAGGCCTGTTCGCCGCTTTCGGCCTCGGCCACCACCTCGATGTCGGGGGCGGTGTCGAGCAGGGAACGATACCCGGCGCGCACCACCGCATGATCGTCTACCAGCAGTACCTTGAGCTGTTTCATCGTCGCTCCTCTCGTTCAGGTTTCAGGAGATGCCGGAATGACGAGGTCGATCTTTACACCCCGTCCGGGCCGGCCTACAAGGGAGAGGCTCCCGTTACATGAGTCGGCGCGATTCTGCATCCCGGACAACCCCATTCCCAGCGGCCGGGTCTTCGGGTCGAATCCCTGGCCGTCGTCCTCGATGTGCAGGCTGATGCGGCCATCGTCGCTGCGCTGCAGCAGGATGGTGACGTTCGATGCCCGGGCATGCTTGGCGATATTGGTCAGCGCCTCCTGCACGATACGATAGATGTGGATGCTCACGTCGTCGTCCAGATCCTCGAAACGGCCGTTGATCGACAGTGCCGTGAAGGTGTTCTCGTGGATACTGTTCCAGCCGTCGACCAGACGCTCGATGGCGGTGACCAGCCCCAGCTCGTCGAGCACCACCGGCCGCAGGCGGTTCATCATGCCGCGCACCACCGAATACATGTGGTTGCAGATATCGGTGATGGCACCGGCCGCCGCACCATTCTCCGGACAGGCCCGGGTCAGCGACGCCGCCTGTGCCTTGATGGCGGTGATCGACTGCCCCAGCTCGTCGTGCAACTCCTGTGCCATGTGGCGCTGGTTCGCCTCCAGCATCTGCAGCATGCGGCGGCTCAGTGCCTTGTTCTCGGTCTTCTGCCGGTCCAGTACCGAGGCCATGTGGTTGAACTTCTGCGACAACTGGTTCAGCTCCGGCAGATCGAACGCCGGCAGCCGCGCCTTGTAGTCGCCGGCCTGGATGATGTCGAGGCCGGAGGAGATCTCGTTCACCGGGCGCAGCGCACGGCGCACGATCAGCCAGGTGAGGACGATGCTGATGGCCGTGAAGGTGCCGATCAGCAGCAGGATGGTGCGGGTGTCGCGCCAGACCCGGCCGATCTCGTGGCGCGGGTCGGGGGTGATGGTGATCTCCACCGGCGTGCCGCCGGCGCCGTCGAACTGACGGTGGTACGCCCTCAGCCCCGGTGTCACCATCTTCATGAACCACCACGGCGCGCTGCCCTGGTGGTGAGGATTGCTGATGGTGACCATCCGTGGTGCGGCGTAACCGACCTGGTTGATCGTCAGATTGAGGTCGCGGATGCTCTCGATCCGGCCGAGCTGCTCGACCAGCACGTCCATCGGGGTGCGCCCGCCGCTGGCCTGACTGCTGAGGAAGACGGCGGACAACAGCTGCATCGTCACCTCGGCGTCGTTGTCCAGCTCGTTGGCGACGCTCACGCGGGCGTTCTTGATGACCAGCAGCGCGCCGGCCATCAGCATCGTGGCGACCACGGCCAGAATCAACAGCGTGATGCGGGTGGCGAGACTCATGGCGACATTATGGCCGAGAGCGGCCGAATTCTCACCCTGCCCGGGCGCCGTCCAGGACGATCACACCAGGCGCAGGAAACCGGCCGCCAGCAGCACCAGCATGGTCGCCGCGATCCCGAACAGCAGGTTGGACTGCCGCCGTTTCAGCGGCCGGATGGCCCAGGCGTACCAGGCCATGACCAGCGCCACGGCGAACAGGACGAACAGCAGCCGCATCAGGTTTTCTTCTCTTTCGGTGGCGGAAAGTCGTAGGGTGGTGGCGTCACGCGACCGGCGGGGCCGTCGCGATCGCCCAGCAGAATCGGACCGTCGCCGTCCGCATAGTGGGTCTTCAGCACGGCCAGGCTCTCGATGCCGCCATCGGGATGGTGTGCCGCCATGACGACATTGCCGACTGGCTGCTCCCCCTCGGTGGAGTAGAGCTTCGTGCCCGGTTCGGGCAGCGCCTCGATATCGAAGTGGAGCCGGTACATGCGTCGCTTGGGCGCGCCGAGATAGTGCATGCGCGCCACCACCTCCTGACCGGTGTAGCAACCTTTCTGGAAGCTGACGCCACCGATGATCTCGTAGTTGATCATCTGCGGGACGAACAGTTCCCGGGTGCCGGCCGAGACGGTGGGTATTCCGGCAAGGATGTCCAGCAGCCGCCAGTTTTCGGCACCGACCGGTGCGCAGCGGACGTTCAGCGCGGTCCACAGCGAGGTCATCTCGTCCAGCTCGCCGAACATCTCGAAGCGGGGCAGAGGGCCGGGCACCCGGATCACGGTGACGCCACCGAGGGTGGCCACCTCGTCGATCGCCCCGGGACAGCCACCGAGCGCCTGTTCCAGCTCCTCCACGGCGGTGGCGCCGGAGATGCCGAAGCGCACCAGCGCGTCGTTGCCATCCTCCAGCGTCACGTCGCTGCGCAGCACATACATGCGCAGGCGCTTGAGCGTCTCCTCCAGCAGATCGCAGGCCACCGTCATGTAGATGGTCCGATCGCGGCGGAACAGGCGAAAAGTGGCCAGCGCCCGACCTTTCGGCGTGCAGAACGCCGCCAGTCGGGAGTGGCCGGCATCGACGGTGCGGACGTCGGCGGTGAGCTGCCCCTGCAGGAACGTCTCCATGTCGTCGCCATAGGCCTGAAGAAGGCCGACATGCGAGAGATCGCAGATGACGGTGCCGCCGAGGGTGGCGCGGCGCTCCCGCTCGACATTGCCGAAGCTGGCCACTTCGTGCTCGTTGTCATCGGCAAATTCGGCGCCGCTATCGATCAGTAGCTCTTTCCATTCAGGTTTCATAGTGGTTGTTCGTTTCTCTTTGGTGGTTGTGGTCGTCGGCTGGCCCCGGTGCGGGGCGTTGAAAAATGGGAAAATGGCCGGATCGTAGTCCTGACAACGGTGGACGGGCCATTGACAAAGATGCGGATACTTTACCCCAACTCAAGCGCCGGCGCAGAGTGCCGCCGACGGGGCGGGGGCGTACCGGCGCCAGCGTGAGCATACGCCCGCCGACGCTGAAACTGCGCCCGTCGCGGGCGATGGGCGTGTGGCGCATCGCCACCCATCTGCTGGCGGCGGCCGCCATCGCGCTGGCGAGGCTGCCAACACCGCTGGCCGCCATGCTGCTGCTGGTCGTCGCCGCCAGTCTGTGGCTCGGGTTGCGGCGTGAGCAGCGGCGCGGACGCTGGGTATTGACGCCGTTGACCGCGGACGACTGGCATCTGCGTTACCACGACCGGGAGGAGCGCGGCAGGGTGTGCGGGGGACGGGTCTTCCGCCACCTGGTGACGCTCCGTTTCCGCGTCGAGGGAAGGCGGTGGCCGCGCACCATCGCCATTGCCGCCGACGCCGTTCCGGCCGACGTCCATCGCCGTCTGCGTGCCTGGCTCAACCTGCGGGAGGGGGATCGCCAATGAAACGCTGGATCGACCATCTGCTCGAGACCGATCCCGAACAACGGCTGACGAGCTGGCTGTTCCTGCGCCTGCTCGCCATCGTCTACTTCGTCGCCTTCGCCTCGCTGTCGGTGCAGATCGTCGGGCTGGTCGGGCCGGACGGCATCCTGCCCTTCACCGAAGCGGCCAGGGTGGGCTACGAACGCTTCGGTCACGACGCCTGGTGGATGTTCCCGACGCTGTTCTGGATCGACGCCAGCGATGCCGCGCTGCATGGCGCCACCTTCGCCGGGATGCTGCTGTCGCTGTCGCTGCTGTTCGGCTTCTATCCGCGCTTCTGCCTGACGCTGATGTTCGTGCTCTACCTGTCACTGCTGACGGCGGGGCAGACGTTTCTCACTTTCCAGTGGGACATCCTGCTGCTCGAGACGGGGTTCTTCGCCATCTTTCTCGCCGCCAACCCGAGCCGGCTGGTGATCTTCTTCTTCCACTGGCTGCTGTTCCGGCTGCGTTTCCTCTCCGGCCTGTCGAAAATCCTCAGCGGGGATCCGGTCTGGGCCAATCTGACGACACTCGACTACTACTTCGAGACCCAGCCGCTGCCCCATATCGGCTCCTGGTATGCGCACCATCTGCCAGAGGCGGTGCACCGTTTCGGTACCGGCTTCACGCTGTTCGCCGAGTTGATCGTGCCGTTCTTCATCTTCATGCCGCGGCCGTTCCGTATCGTCGCGGCGATCGTCACCACGCTGCTGCAGCTGGTCATCATCGCCACCAGCAACCACAACTGGATCAACATCCTGACCATCGTGCTCTGCCTCTTTCTGCTCGACGACCGCATCGTCGGCCGACTGATGCCGAAGAACCTCGTGCGTTCGATTCTTGCCGCGACGCCACGCGTCGACCGGCGCTGGGGCGGCGCCCTGCTGCTGGGTGGGCTGCTGGTCTTCTCCACCAGCCTGCTGTCGATCCATGCCCGCGTCATCGGCCAGATACCGCCGCCGTCGGTTGCTTTCGTCGCCGACGTGGTGCGTCACTACGGACTCGGCCATGTCTATCACGTCTTCCCGACGATGCAGACCGAACGCCAGGAGCTGGAGATCGTCGGCTCCAACGACGGCAAGCGATGGCTGGCATACCGCTTTCGTTACAAGCCGGGGCCGCTCGATCGGCCACCCCGGTTCAACGTGCCGCACCAGCCACGGCTCGACTGGCAGATGTGGTTTCTGCCACCGCAGTTCCCCGATCAGCTGGAGTGGTTCGACCGCTTCATGGGCAAAATCGCCGCCGGCGAGAAAAAGGTGCTGGCGCTGCTCGATGAAAACCCCTTCCCGGACCGGCCGCCAAGATATCTGCGTGTCCGCGTCTGGCGCTACCACTTCACCACGCCGGAAGAACGGCGCCGCACCGGACAGTGGTGGAAGCGGGAGTTCCTCGGCTACTTTCCCCATACGCCGCCACGCCGGCCGTAGCCGTCGGCACCTTGAAATCGCCGCCCTCAACCGCAGCTTTTCGATATGGGCGAGCAACGGCGAGACAGCAATCTCCTTGATGATCCGCTCTGGGTCGAACAGGTGGGTGATGGACCGGTGGTGGCCACCGCGATCCATGCCGGGCACGAAGTGCGGCGTGATCTGTTGCCACTGCTGGCGATCGACGAATCGACCCGGGCGCGGGAGGAAGATCCCTATACCGACGCGCTGGTCAAGGTGGTGCCGTCCTGGATTGCGTTCAAACGTTCCCGCTTCGAGGTGGATCTCAACCGGCCGAAGAACGAAGCGGTCTATCTCTCGCCGGAGATGGCCTGGGGGTTGCACGTCTGGAAAAAACCGCTCGATGAAACCGAGATCGAACGCTCGCTGGAGGAGTACGACGCCTTCTATGACGAACTCTATCGACTGCTGAAGAAGATCGAACGGCGGTATGGCTGTTTCGTCGTCTTCGACCTGCACAGCTACAACCATCGCCGCCGGGGACCACATGCGCCACCGGAGGATCCCGCTGGCAATCCCGATGTCAATGTGGGCACCGGTTCACTGGATCACAAGCGTTGTGGTGCGGTGGTAAGGCGGTTCATCGAGGATCTGCGCAACTACGATTTTCTCGGTCACCATCTCGATGTGCGGGAGAACGTCAAGTTCAAGGGGCGTCAGCTGGCCGAATGGATCCACCGGAAATTCCCCGATACGGCCTGTGTCCTGGCCATCGAATTCAAGAAATTCTTCATGGACGAGTGGACCGGTGTGGCCGACATCGATCAGGTGGTGGAGATTCGCAAGGCGCTGCAGGCAACGCTGCCCGGCATCGTCGAGACCCTGCACCGGATCCCGCAGTGCCAGAAAAAACGGCATGAGACGCCCCCCGGGAGCAGCGGCGATGCAGCGCGTTGATGCACTGGCCGACCGGGTCATCGAAACGCTCGACAATGGCGAGCCGGTGGATCTTGCCTTGCCCGGTGGTGGCCGGCTGCACATCGACCGTCCCCTGCCTTTTCTCTGCATCCACCGTAATGAAGAGGGTGCCGCCGACGACGTCACGGCCGCGCTGGTGGCTACCCAGTCGGCCTGGATGGTGGTGCCGGCGCCAGCAGCGCCCGAGGCATTGCTGAGTGCGCTGGCGGACTACCAACAGGCGCGGTTTGGCGCCTGCCTGTTGCTGGAGCTGTGGGCTGCCCCGCACGATGACGAGCAGTTGCCCGATCACGCCTTTTGCATCGTTGCGCCACAACGGCATCCGCCCCGGGAGGTGATCGACGAGCTGGAGAGTGCCCTCGTCAAGGTGACGATTCATCGCCGTACCCCCCGTATCGAGGTGGCCTACCGGCAGCGAGTGTCGCCCCCGGGATTGCCGCCATTGCCGGCAGGCGGGCCATGTCGGCGGCTCGGACTGGAGGTGAGTCCAGTCTATCGGGATCCCGAAAGCGGCGAGGTCTTCACCTTTGCGATGCGCGTTTTCCGGCAACGGCTCAATACGGCGCTCAAGCGCGCTTTCTACCGTTTTTCTCAGTGCTGCACACGGCATCGGCCCGCCCATTTCCATGCCCTCGGGCCGCGCTCGATCACGCCGGCGGTCAAGGCGGTCGATGCCCGGCTTGCCGAGATCAGCGAACGATTCGATCTGTTGCTGCACGTCACCCCGGTCAATGTGGCGCAGGCCTGGGCGGCATTCCAGGCGAGCCGCTTCGAGCAGGCCCCTGAATTTCTCTACCGCCCACGCACCATCGATCCCGACAGGATGAAACGGGCCCTCTACCAGATCGAGATGGAGAGCATCGAGGATCCCACGCTGGCCGATATCTTCCGTGCCAAGCGTGATGAACTGGATCGTCAGATCACGCTGGTGGCAGACCGCAATACTCCCCGCTTTCTGCTCGGCAGCCGGCAACTGTTCCCCGACCCCTCGACGGGGTTGATCGAACAGGCGCGACGGATTCTCGAGATGCCGCCCGCCAGCGAGCCGGAAGGGGGGGACGAGCGGCTCGACGCCAACGCTTTCGCCGCCCTGGCCGAAGCCGAGATGGCCCGGTACCGGGCTCGCGATCCCGACTTCGCCAGCCGGGTGGAGGTACGCGACGATATCGCCGGTATCATGGTCTCCCACGGTAATTTTCTGATCGGTGCCCAGGCGACGGTGGCCCGCGCCAGGGTCGATGCCGCACTCGCCCACGAAATCGGGACCCATGTGCTGACCTGGCACAACGGCGGCAAGCAGCCGCTGCGGGAGTTGCGTAGCGGCATGGCCGACTATGAGGGGCTGCAGGAAGGGCTGGCGGTGTTGTCGGAGTTTCTCGTCGGTCAGCTCGATCGTGGCAGGATGCGGCAACTGGCAGCCCGGGTGCTCGCGGTGCAGATGATCTGTGCGGGCGCCAGCTTCATCGATGCCTTTCGCCAGCTGCATCGGGGCTGGCAGTTTACGGCCAGGGATGCCTTCATGATCACCATGCGGGTCTGGCGGGGCGGGGGATATACCAAGGATGTGATCTATCTGCGCGGGCTGGCGGATTTGCTCGACCATCTCGGCCGTGGGGGGGCGCTCGAGAACCTCTGGCTCGGCAAACTGGCGCAGCAGCGCCTGTCGCTGATCGATGAGCTGCGCTGGCGCGGGATCCTCCGGCCGCCGGCGCTGATACCCGCTTTCCTCGACGATCCGCGAACCGCCTCGCGTATCCGGCGTCTCGCAAAAGGGCTGTTGGTCAGTGATTTGTTGCCTGCGCAATGACCGCCCGCATCAGCGGGCTTGAAACGGAGAAAGCACCATGCGGATCGGCATCATCGTCAACAGCCTGTTCACCGAGAAGGCGAGCTACACCACCACGTCGCTCGCAATGACCGCGGCCAATCTGGGACACGAGGTGTGGTACATCGACGTGGACGCCTTCGCCCTGCGGCCGGACGACCACAGCTGGGCCCACGCCTGGCCGGTGCCGGCCGAACGCCACCGCAAACCCGCGACGTTCCTTGCGGCGATGTGGCGGCAGGCGCCGGGAACACGGCGTGAGATCGACCTGCATGCGCTGGACGTGCTGATGCCACGCAACGACCCCAGCCAGGACGCCATCAGCCGTCCCTGGGCACGCACGGCCGCCATCAACTTCACCCGTCTGGCGCGGCGTGCCGGCGTATTGGTGCTCAACGACCCCGACGGGCTCGACCTTGGCCTGACGAAACTCTATATGGAGTATTTCCCCGAGTCGGTACGGCCCCGGACACTGGTGACGCGAGACAAGGACGAGGCAAAGGATTTCATTGCCGGGCAGGGGGGGTATGCCGTACTCAAGCCGCTGGCCGGCTCGGGCGGGCAGAGCGTTTTTCTGGTGCGCCCCCACGACACGCCCAATATCAACCAGATGCTCGATGCGGTGGCACGGGACAACTACTTCATCGTCCAGGAATATCTGCGCGATGCCATCCATGGCGACACCCGCCTCTTCCTGCTCAATGGCGAGCCGTTTCAGGTCGAGGGGCGCTATGCCGCACTGCATCGCCGCCGTCGCAGTGGCGATGCCGACATGCGCAGCAACCTCACCGCTGGTGCCGAGGCCGCCCCTGCCAAGGTGGATGCCGGCATGCTTGGGCTGGCCCGACAGACCAGTGAGCGTCTCAAGGAAGATGGCATTTTCCTTGCCGGTCTCGATATCGTTGGCGACAAGATCATGGAGATCAATGTCCAGACACCCGGCGGCCTGCCAGCGGCCGAGAAGTTCGAGGGCGTGCCATTCACGACGGCGTTGCTCGAAGCGATCGAACGCAAACTGCCCTATCGGGGAAAACTGGAGAACAAAGCGCTGGCGGTATTCGATCCGCTCGTCCAGGCACCGTGAGCAGGACGGGCCGGCGACCCCGCGATCATCGCCGACCGGCCAGCGGCAGCGGGGCGCTGAAATGGCGTCCCCGGCATTTGATGATGTCGACCCTGTCCGGTGGCAGCAGCCGCAGCCGTAGCGCGGCGGGGGAGTGTTGTCGGCGGGCATCGGCGTGACGCAACAGAAAACCGCAGGCGTCGCCGGCCTCGGCCGCCAGTTGCAGGCGTCGCAGGGCCTTGGTGGTGATGGCGGGGGCGGGCCAGGCAAGCACGGCCCGGCAATGGCCGGCGCGCAGCGTCTGCTCCAGTGCCCACTCGTCGTCGCCCCGGTTGCGCGGTGCAATCACGACGAGCCGGGTGAGATCGACACCGGCTTGTTGTAATGCGGGTGCGTAGGGCGGCCAGGGCGGGGCCACGAGGGCGACATGGTGGCGCTGTCGTGTCAGCCGGCGCAGGGCCGGCAGCAGCAGTTGCCACTCCCCCTGGCCGGGATGGTCGTGGAGGATCTCGGTCAGCGCGCCCCGCGGCCAACCCCCGTCGGGGAGTCGGGCATCGAGGTTGGGATGGCCGCTGGGCAGACCGTTGGCGCTGCCGGGGCGGGCCTGGTGAAAATCATGGTCGCGGCCACGCCAGATACCGGGCTGGCGAAGCAGCTCATGCAGGCTCATTGCGGATGACGCCGACGACGATCCCTTCGATGCCGAAATCGATATTGGCCGCGCTGACGATGATCGGCTTGTAGGCCGGATTCTCCGGTAGCAGACGGATCTGCTTGGGCGTGATGCGAAGCCGCTTGACGGTGACCTCGCCATCGATACGGGCGACGACGATCTGGCCGTGCTCGGCATGCGCCGTCTTGTGGATCGCCAGCAGATCGCCGTCGAAGATGCCGGCGTCGATCATGCTGTCGCCGTGGACACGCAGCAGATAGTCGGCCGGCGGCTGGAACAGCCGCGGATCCACCTCGTAGTAGTCCTCGATGAACTCCGCGGCGAGGATCGGCTCGCCCGCCGCCACCCGGCCGACCATCGGCAAGCCGGTGGGCTCGGACGCTTCCCCTTCGATCAGGCGGATACCGCGGGAGGTGCCGGACAGCAGCTCGATCACCCCTTTCTTCTCCAGCGCCTGGAGGTGTTTTTCCGCCGCATAGGTGGAGCGGAAACCGAAATGGTCGGCGATCTCGGCCCGGGTGGGGGGCATGCCGGTCTTCTTCTGGTGACGGCGGATCAGACGGAGGATTTCACGCTGGCGGGGGGTCAGGGATCGCATGCTGTCTTCCTGTCGTGTTCTGTCGGGGTGCTCATTTTGTCACCTCTATGGAAACGATGCAATTCTCCCCTGTTCCACCACGGGCGCGGATGGGCGGTCTCTTCCGGCATCCTGCTATACTCCGGACAGCGCACGGCCCCTGCCGGGCATGTTGCCGGCAACGTTCCGCCGGGTTGCGGCAGCCGTTTTCGATGGCGTGTTGCATCGGGTATCCGACGACGCTCGATCACCCTTGCCGGGAGAAGATTCGGTAACCCGTGAAAATCGATAGGGCGACCAATACCGCCGCTGCATCGGGAACCCGGATCCACGTCCGTGGTCCAATGCGCGAAACCGCTTTTTGGGGGCAACAACGACGATGAGCAGACTTCCCGCCGCCACGCTGGCGCTACTGATGATCCTGATCGTGACCATGGTGCTGACCATCAACACGGTCGAGCGGGTGCGTGATTTCGAGAAGACCCAGTACGAGATCCAGGAGACGGTGGTCAATGGCGCGGCCTACGCGGCGGCCAAGCACATTCTGCAGACCAAGAAGATGGTGGCACTGTTCGCCGACGAGTACCGCGACATGATCACCCGTCTGGCCATCTATCCCCAGGACGAATACACCCTGTCCGCGCTGCGCCAGCGCCTCCACGAGCGTTTCGACAACGTCTTCGCCTTCACCATCGCCACGCCGGAGGGGCTGCCGGTGCTCTCCGACATCGAGACGAAAGTGGGGGCGGTCTGTCAGCGTGATCTGACCGAATTTTCCGAGCGGGTGGCCAAAGGGCAGTCGCTGCGAAACAACAACCGCCTGGTCATCCATCCCAATCCAGTGGGTTATCACTACGACGTGATGGTGCCATTCGACGTCGGCGGGGTGGCACGGATCTTTTTCGTCAGCTTCTACCCGACCCATCTGGCCGAGATCGCCGCCACCCACGCACCGCCCGGCCACAAGCTCTATTTCCTCCACATCGACAAACCGGGACTCATCGAGATCGGTGCCGAAGGCGCGCGGGACGTACTGGGGCGTGATATCCACCTCACCGAGGAGGAGCAGCGGCTGGCCAAGGCGATGAAACCGATTCTCGGCAGCAAATGGATGCTGGTCGATGTCCCCGATTCCTCCCTGGTGGCGGAGTACAAGCGCCGTCTCTGGACCGAGGTGGGGATCATCATTGCCTTCGTCGCCCTGATCAGCCTGATCATGATGATGTACATGGTCCGGCTCTGCCGTCAGTGTGACCGCCGTTGTCAATAGAGGCGGCCCCTCCGCCTTCTTCTTGCAAAGCTTCGTAAATTTCCGGTTCCAACTCGTTGAATTTCCCCGTCGATGCCCTATTTTTCGAGAGGAAAGTCCATAAACGGGGAAAATCCCGGCAGGGACGGTTCTTTATTGTGATGGTTGTCACAGAAAAATGTCGGAACAACAACCATCCTGATTCTCAAGGAGAGCCACCCTGCATGACAAGGTTCGATTAGAGGTGAAGAGCATGGAAACCAGGAAGAGTTCCGTTGTGAAAGTGAACATGGACAGGGTATTGGGCCTGTTGCTGCTGCTGGCGGCGTTGCTGATGCTGCGGTACTGACAGCAACGGATCCGGAACGTTTTTCAGCCTTGTCGCAGGGAAGCGACTTTTTTGTTCTCATAAAAGCCCGCCCCGGTGGCGGGCTTTTTCTTTGCATCGCGCCGACCGCCGCCGATCCCGTCGCGCGGGAATGGTCCTCGGCGGATCGTGCTGTCCCGGTGAGGCCGTCGTTTCACCGGATCGCTGAAAACAAGACCCAATACATTGATTTGCCGTGCGCATGGTGAGAGGTTGGCAGGGCGCATGGCGTCCCCGACACCGCCATGCGGTCTCCAAGAAATCTCAGCGGTCATTTTGTTCGATTCACCCGCGACCCTGGCGACGCCCATGCGTTGCGGCGGGACGGGCGAATCGACGCACCGCGCTGTTGTCGACCGATTGCGGTCACATGGGGCATTACGGGTCGGGCCATGCCGATAACCCGCTGAATCAACGGGCGTTCTCCGATGAAGGAAAAACTCAGAGTCCGCACGGCCATCGTGCTGCGCACCACCACGGGCGTCTCCCTGGAGGCCGCGCGGCTGGCGCTGTTCAATGCCCTGCTGGCGCGTCGCTACGACCAGCCGCTGGTGCTGCGGATCGACAATCCGATGGACGACGATGGCGCCGGCACCGAGGCCATGCTGGACGATCTGCGCTGGCTGGGGGTGGAGTGGACGGCGGGCCCCGATGTCGGTGGTGAACACGCCCCCTATCTCCGCTCACACCGCAGCAGCATCTACGCCGCTTTCTACGTCAAACTGATCGAGATGGGGCGCGCCTACCCCTGTTTCTGCACCGAGCGGGAACTGGAGGCCATGCGCCGTGCCCAGATCGCGTCCGGCATTACGCCGCACTACGCCGGTGGCTGCAACCGGCTGAACCGGCAGGGGCGCCAGCACCGCATCGACAAGGGCCTGCCCGCCGTGCTGCGGTTCGCCATCCGCCGGGACTGGCGTTGCCACTACGACGACCTGCTGCTGGGACAGTACCACTGCGGCCCCGACGAGGTGGGGGATTTCGTGATCCGTGGACGCAACGGGGATGCGCAGCGGGTATTCACTACCACGGTGGACGATGCGCTGTTTGGTGTCACCCACCGCTTCCGTGGCATCGACGAACGCCAGCAGGTGCCGCAACAACTGGCGCTGGCCGATGCGCTGGGTTTGCCGTTGCCACTCTACGGACATCTGCCGCGGCTGCTGCCGGCGGCGTCGGAACAAGACGGCCTGCCCACGCTGACCTCGCTGCGCCGGGCGGGCTACCGACCGGAGGCGGTGCTGAACCATCTGGCCCGGCTCGGACACCGTTACGACAGCGAGCTGGTGCTGGACTTCGACGAGCTGGCCCGCCAGTTCCGCCTCTCCCGCCTCTGCGAGGAGCCGGTGTTCCACCGCCGTGAACGGCTCGACGCCTGGCAGGCGGCGGTCACCGCCTGACCGCCACCGGACGGCATTTTGCCAGCGCGGCTCTCAGGCCGGCCTGATTCCCGTTACAATAACGCCTTTTTCGCCCAAACCCGGCCCGCACCATGGAAGAGAAGAGAACCACCAACTTCATCCGTCAGATCATCGACGCCGATCTGGCCAGCGGCAAGGTGGCCAGCGTCCACACCCGCTTCCCGCCCGAGCCCAACGGCTATCTGCACATCGGCCATGCAAAGTCGATCGTGCTCAATTTCGGCATCGCCAAGGACTACGACGGCCGTTGTAACCTCCGTTTCGATGACACCAACCCGGAGAAGGAGGAGCAGCACTTCATCGATGCGATCCAGCACGACGTGCGCTGGCTCGGCTATCAGTGGGACGGACTCTATTTCGCCTCCGACTACTTCGAACGGCTCTATGGCTACGCGGTCGAACTGATCGAGAAAGGACTGGCCTATGTCTGCGAACTGACACCGGAGCAGATGCGCGAATATCGCGGCACGCTGACCGAGCCGGGACGGGAGAGCCCCTACCGCAACCGCGCTGTCGAGGAGAATCTCGACCTGTTCCGTCGCATGCGGGCCGGCGAATTCCCCGATGGCAGCCGCGTGCTGCGTGCCAAGATCGACATGGCCTCGGGCAATATGAACCTGCGGGATCCGGTGCTCTACCGCATCCGCAGCGGACTGGTCCATCATCAGACCGGCGATGCCTGGTGCCTCTACCCGATGTACGACTTCACCCATCCGATCTCCGACGCCATCGAGGGGATCACCCATTCGCTGTGCACGCTGGAGTTCGCCGACCACAAGCCGCTCTACGATTGGGTGCTGGACAACATCTCCATCGACTGCCACCCGGAGCAGATCGAGTTCGCCCGGCTCAACCTGGAATACACGGTGATGAGCAAGCGCAAGCTCACCCAACTGGTGGAGGAGGGGCTGGTCGATGGCTGGGACGATCCGCGCATGCCGACCATCGCCGGTTTGCGGCGCCGGGGTTTCACCCCGGCCTCGATTCGTGAGTTCTGCAACCGTATCGGTATCACGCGGCAGGACAGCAGCGTCGAGATGGGCGTGCTGGAAAGCTGCATCCGTGAGGATCTCGACGCCAGCGCCCCACGCCGGATGGCGGTGCTGAACCCGCTGAAAGTGACCATCAGCAACTACCCGGAAGAACGGCACGAGGCGTTGACCGCGCCGAATCACCCCAAGATCGAATCGATGGGCACCCGCACGCTGCCGTTCACCCGTGAAGTGTGGATCGATCGCAGCGACTTCATGGAGGTGGCGCCCAACAAAAAGTTCAAGCGGCTGGTGGCGGGCGGCGAGGTGCGGCTGCGCAACGCCTACGTCATCCGTTGCGACCAAGTGATCAAGAACGACGCTGGCGAGATCGTCGAACTGATCTGCAGCTACGACCCCGACACCCTCGGCAAGAACCCTGAGGGCCGCAAGGTCAAAGGCGTCATCCACTGGGTCTCGGCCCAATTCGGCGCCCTGGCCGAGATACGCCTCTACGACCGGCTGCTGAAATCCCCCCAGGCCGGCGACGACTGGAAGAACGATCTCAACCCCGAATCGCTGGTGGTCATCGACACCGCCTATGTCGAACCGTCGCTGGCCGATGCGAAGCCCGGCGTCCAGTACCAGTTCGAGCGGGAGGGGTACTTCTGCCGCGACAGTGGCAACGACGACCAGCTGGTGTTCAACCGCATCGTCACGTTGCGCGACTCCTGGGCCAAGATCGAGCAGCGTAGCTGAGCGACGGTGGGGTATTCACCCCCTCCCTGGCCCTCCCCCTGGGAGGGGGAGGGAAGCCCCTTCTCCCCGAGGGGAGAAGGTTGGGAAGAGGGGGAGGATCCTATGCCGGTCCCCCCCTGCGTTCTAGGCCACGATGGCCCGATAGGCCGGATGGGCCGCGATCAATGCCAACGCATCCTGCAATAAGCCCTTGCCCGGTTCGGTCACATGCCAGGTGGAGGCGCCGGAGGGGTGGGGCAGCGGGATGAAGTCCACCGGCCGGCCATCACATTCGATGCGGTGCCGCTGACCGATCACCGTCTTCAACGTGTCGACGGCCATGAAGCGGCCGATCGCGAGCTTGCCGACGGGGATGATCAATTCAGGCCGGAGAATCTCGATCTCGCCGTCGAGCCATTGCCGGCAGCGGGCGATTTCGTCGCGATCGGGTACCCGATCGCCGCCCCGGGGTTTCTTGCCGGGGAAGCAGCGGCAGACGGCGCTCATATAGACGCGCTGGCGGAACCGTGGCTCGTCGAGACCGATCTGCGAAAACCATCGAAACAGTGTCTTGCCCGCGGTCCAGGCAAAGGGGCGACGGTGCTCGATCTCCTTTTCTCCCGGCGCCTGGCCCACCAGCAGCAGCTTCGATGCCACCGCTTCCCCGTGCACTGGCGGCCCGTGCATCTTCGGGCAGGCGCGACAGGCCTCGAGGCGTTCTTGTAGCCGTCGCAACCGCTGTTGCGTCGTCGCCACGTCTCAGCCGCCAGTGTTGCAGGCCTTGGCGGCGCGTTTGATCAGTTCGAGCTGTGGCGCGGCGAAGGCGGTGGAGCGGCCGGCCTGTTCCAGCCGGCCGAGCAGGTTGGTGGCGTCGTCGAGGATGGCCTCGCACTGCGCTGTGGAGAAGAGCGTCAGCGCATGCTCGACCAGTTTCGGGTGTTCGGACAACAGCGTGGCTGCCAGTTCGTCCGGCGCGATCGGGGAGTTCTCGGCCAGCAGATCGGCAGCCAGTGGATTGGAGAGGGTGGTGTAGTGGGCCGCGCGGGCGTTGTCCTCGTCCTGCAGCGTCGCGATCGCCACCGGGTCGTTTTCGGCGTTCTTGTAGATGGCCTGCATCATCGGTGCCATCAGCTTGGCGATGGCATCGTGGATCGGGGTCAGATCACCGGGCAGCGTGGCGCTGGCCTCGAAGGCCTGGTCCAGCCGCGTCTTCAGGTCGAGCACCACCTGGGTGTCGGCCTGTGGCTCGAGCGCGGCGATCTCTCCCACCAGCGTCTCGAAATCGGCGAGGAAGGCGTCGTAGTCGGCCTCGTCCGCCTGGCGGGCCGTCTCGACCGCCTCGGCCGTGACGCTGTCGAAGTCGTCGAACAGCGGATTGTTGTATTTGCGTTTCAGATGTCGTTCGCGTGCGCCGGGGCGGGCGCTGAAGGGAATGCTCATCGTCGGTTTTCTTCCGGTTGTATCAACGGGGTTGTCAGGGTGCCAGGCGCACGATCTCCCAGCCATCCTCGCGACGCCGATATTCGAAGCGGTCATGCAGCCGATTCGGCCGTCCCTGCCAGAATTCCACCGTTTCCGGCACCACACGGTAACCGCCCCAGAAATCGGGCAGCGGCACATGACCCTCGCCAAAGCGGCGCTTCATTTCGTCGAGTTTCAGCTCCAGTATCCTGCGGCCGCTGATGACCTCGCTCTGGTTGGAGACCCAGGCGCCAAGCTGGCTGCCGCGGGGACGGGTGAGAAAGTACTTGAGCGATTCGGCGGTCGATATCCTTTCGGCCCGGCCGCTGATCTCCACCTGCCGCTCCAGGGCGGTCCACGGAAACAGCAGGCAGACGCTGGGGTTGGCGTCGATCTCCCGCGCCTTCTGACTGCGATAGTTGGTGTAGAAGACGAAACCCTGGTGGTCGAAGGTCTTGAGCAGCACCGTCCGCAACGATGGCCTGCAATCGGGCGAGACGGTGGCCAGGGTCATGGCGTTCGGATCGGTGATCCCCGCCGTCGTGGCCTGTTGGAACCAGCGCTCGAACTGCGTCACCGGGTCGGTGGAGAGATCCCGCCGATGCAGCCCCCCGCGGGTGTACTCACGCCGGTAGTCGCCGATGTCCATCAGGTGACGACGTCCGGCTCGCCGCGGCCGGTGTAGTGTTCGATCCTTGCCACCTCACCGGCCAGCGCGGCGATCGGAGCGAGCAGGGCATGGGCGTTCCGCGAATAGTCGGCCGGATCGTCGGTGAACTGCTCCAGATAGACCCGCAGTGTGGCGCCGCTGGTGCCGGTGCCGGAAAGGCGGAAGACGATGCGGCTGCCGTCCTCGAAACCGATCCGCAAGCCCTGGTGTTCGCTGACCGAGCCATCCACCGGGTCGGTGTAGCTGAAATCGTCGGCATAGGCGACGGCGCGCCCGCCGAGGCGGCCACCGGCGAGGCCGGGCAGGCGGGTGCCGAGATCCTCCATCAGCGCCCGCGCGCCGTCGGCGTCCACCCCCTCGTAGTCGTGGCGGGCATAGACGTTGCGCCCGTATTGCTGCCAGTGGGCCCGCAGGATCTCGGCCACCGACTGCTGGCGCACCGCCAGCAGGTTGAGCCAGAACAACACCGCCCAGAGTCCGTCCTTTTCACGCACGTGATCGGAGCCGGTGCCGAAGCTCTCCTCGCCGCAGAGGGTGATCTTGCCGGCATCGAGCAGGTTGCCGAAGAACTTCCAGCCGGTGGGGGTTTCGTAGCAATCGACGCCCAGCCCGGCGGCCACGCGATCGGCCGCGGTGGAGGTGGGCATCGAGCGGGCGATGCCGGCGATGCCATCGCGATACCCCGGCGCGACGGTGGCGTTGGCGGCCAGCACCGCGAGGCTGTCGCTGGGGGTGACGAAACATTGCCGGCCAAGAATCATGTTGCGATCGCCGTCCCCGTCGGAAGCGGCGCCGAAGAAAGGCGCGTCGTCGCCGAACATCGCCTCGACCAGCGCCTTGGCGTGGGCGAGGTTGGGGTCGGGATGGCCACCACCGAAGTCGGGCAACGGCTCACCGTTCCAGACCGTGCCCTCGGGACAGCCCAGCAGCTCCTCAAAAATGCGGCGGCCATACGGGCCGGTGACCGCATGCATGGCGTCGAAGATCATGCGGCGGCCCTGGAGGTGGTCGCGGATGCGGTCGAAGTCGAACAGCGTCTGCATCAACGCGGCATAGTCGTCCACCGGATCGACGATGCGGACGGCGAGGTCGCCGAGCCGATCCTCTCCGCAGCGGTCGAGGTCGATCGGCCCAGCGCTGGCGATTTGGTATTCCCGAATCGTCCGGGTGGCGGCGTAGATGGCCTCGGTGACCTTCTCCGGCGCCGGGCCACCGTTGGGTGTGTTGAACTTGATGCCGAAATCACCCTCCGGCCCACCGGGGTTGTGACTGGCCGAGAGGATGATGCCGCCGTCGGTCCGGTACTTGCGGATCAGGTGCGAGGCCGCCGGGGTGGAGAGGATCCCGCCCTGACCGACGATCACTTCCCCCAGGCCATTGGCCGCAGCCATCCGCACGATGGTCTGGATGGCTTCGCGGTTGTGGAAGCGCCCATCGCCACCGACCACCAGGCGCGCGCCGCGCTTCCGCGGCAGGCTGTCGAGGATGCACTGGACGAAGTTCTCCAGATAGTGGGGGCGCTGAAATACGGTGGTGGCCTTGCGCAACCCGGAAGTGCCAGGGCGCTGGTCGTCGAACGGGGTGGTGGTTACGGTCTCGATCCTGATGTCCATGTCGTGCTGCTTTGGTGGTGATGAGTGAAAGATTGCGCCTGCGATCATACGTCGCCGGCAACGGCCGGTATGTTAAGCTTTTTTACATGAGATGGCCCGACGTTTGTCATATTTGCGAAAGCCCCCGTCCAGGCAGTTTTTCGGCGCTGATGGAGATGTACGAACAGAACTACATCCGCCTGCGTTGCCTCTGCCCGGAGATCCGCCGGCTCGATGGCCACCACGTCTCGAGGGTGCCCGGCGCCCACGATCTGCATCTGATCGTTCAGGAGCAGGCGCGACATACCACCACGGTCAAGCTCACCTATATGATGGACGATGGGGCGTTACGACCCGACGTGGTGCTGCGGATCTATCACGATGCGTTGCAGGCGGAAGTCCTCAGCCGCCGCTGCCAGCTCAATGGCGCGCTGATGCGGGCGGAACGCAGCCCGACACAGGCGGCGCTGGCCTGTCGCTGGAGGATCAACCGCTTTCTCTACAAATGGCTCAACTACGTGGGCCGGCAGGGACACGGCTTTCGTGACCGGGTGTCACGACACTGCGAATGCGTACTCTGCGAGGCCTGAGGAACCACGATGGCTGAAATGCTCGTCACCGGCGCCAACCGGGGCATCGGCCTCGAACTGGCGCGACAATACGTCGCCGACGGCTGGCGGGTGCACGCCTGCTGCCGGCGGCCCGAACAGGCACCGGCGTTGCAAGCACTGGCGCAAGCTCACCCCGGGCAACTGCGGATCCACCCGCTGGAGGTGACCGACGACGCCCAGATCGAGGCGCTGGCCGAGCGCCTCGATGGCCGTCCCATCGATATCCTGTTCAACAACGCCGGCGTCTATGGCCAGGCCGACGCCTGGTTTGGCAATACCCGCCGCGACGACTGGCTGGCGGCCCTGAACGTCAACACCATCTCGCCGATGAAGGTGATGGAGGCGCTGGTGGACAACGTTGCCGCCAGCGAGCGCCGGATCATCGCCACGCTGAGCAGCAAGATGGGCAGCATGGCCGACAACCGTTCCGGCGGAAGCTACGTCTATCGCTCCACCAAAGCGGCGCTCAACGCCGTCATGGTCAGCGCCGCCCACGACCTCAGGCCGCGCGGCATCAGCGCGGTCGTGCTCCATCCCGGCTGGGTGCGGACCGACATGGGCGGCCCCAACGGCGAGCTGTCGGTGAGCGAGTCGGTCGATGCCATGCGGCGGATCCTCGCCGGGGTGACAGTCGACGATGCCGGCAGCTTCTATGAGATCGACGGATCGATCATTCCGTGGTAAGCATGGCGCCCCGATGCCAGCAGCGACCGCCCGAGCCGGGGCGGAAGGCAGATGAGTGGCGGCATCGACTGTGCTATAAATCAGCGATCACTGATATTTATTCTTGACTGTTTTACTCGGGAATTGCTAGACTCAGTCCAGACATACATTCGGGTCTGGTCTGAATGCACTACCGAGGAGTAGAATCATGAAGCTATCAACCAAAGGACGTTATGCCGTAACGGCAATGATGGACCTGGCGATCCACGATCGCGAGGGTCCGGTGACACTGGCAGACATCTCGCAGACACAGGGCATCTCCCTATCCTACCTCGAACAACTCTTCGCCAAGCTGCGCAAGCGCGGCCTGGTCGAAGGGGTGCGTGGTCCCGGCGGTGGCTACCGTCTGGCGCGGATGCCCCACCAGATCACGGTGGCGGAGATCATCACCGCGGTGGACGAGAACGTCGACGTCATGCGCTGCCACGGCGATGGCAACTGTCAGGACGGCGAACGCTGCCTGACCCATGAGCTGTGGTCGGAACTGAGTCAGCGGCTGTACGATTTTCTCGACGGCATCACGCTGGATCAATTCGTCGAGCGCCCGGAGATCCGCGAGATCGCCCGCCGTCAGGACGAGGAGGCCAAACGCATGAATTTCGTCTTTCCGCGTCCCGCAGCCTGATTTCAGGAGAAACCCCATGTCCGTAAAACTCCCGATCTATCTGGATTACAGCGCAACCACGCCAGTGGACGAGCGTGTCGCCGAAAAGATGAGTGAGTGTCTGACCATCGATGGCGTGTTCGGTAATCCGGCATCGCGCAGCCACGCCTTCGGCTGGGCCGCCGATGAGCGCGTGGAGAATGCCCGTCGCCAGGTGGCCGAGCTGGTCAATGCCGATCCCAAGGAGATCGTCTGGACCAGCGGCGCCACCGAGAGCGACAACCTCGCCTTGAAAGGCGCGGCGCATTTCTACCGCAAGCGGGGGCAGCACATCATCACCTGCAAGACCGAACACAAGGCGGTGCTCGACACCTGTCGCCAGCTGGAGCGCGAAGGTTACGAAGTGACCTATCTCGACCCGCAGGAGAACGGCCTGATCGATCTGGCCACGCTCGAGGCGGCGATGCGCGACGACACCATTCTCGTCTCGATCATGCATGTCAACAACGAGATCGGCGTCATCCAGGACATCGAGGCCATCGGCGAACTCTGCCGCGACCGTGGCATCCTCTATCACGTCGATGCCGCCCAGAGCGCCGGCAAGGTGCCGATCGACCTACAGAAGCTCAAGGTCGACCTGATGAGCTTCTCGGCGCACAAGATCTATGGGCCCAAGGGCGTCGGCGCTCTCTACGTGCGGCGCCGGCCACGGGTGCGGATCGAGGCGCAGATGCACGGGGGCGGGCATGAACGCGGCATGCGTTCCGGCACGCTGGCGACACACCAGTGCGTCGGCATGGGCGAGGCCTTCCGCATCGCCGGCGAAGAGATGGCGAGTGAGAACGAGCGGATTCTCAATCTGCGCAAGCGGCTCTGGGAAGGCTTCAAGGACATGGAGGAGGTCTATCTCAACGGTGACGAGGAGCGCCGCGTGGCCGGCAATCTCAACGTCAGCTTCAATTTCGTCGAGGGCGAGAGCCTGATCATGGCGTTGAAGGATCTGGCGGTATCGAGCGGCTCGGCCTGCACCTCGGCCTCGCTGGAGCCCAGCTACGTGCTGCGCGCCATCGGCCGTGACGATGAGCTGGCCCATTCGTCGATCCGCTTTTCCATCGGTCGCTACACCACGGCCGAGGAGATCGAATACACGATCCAGAAAGTGCGCGATGCCATTGGAAAACTCCGTGATCTGTCCCCACTGTGGGAGATGTATCAGGATGGTATCGATCTCAAGTCGATCCAGTGGGCGGCGCACTGACGTCTTCGCCCGGTTCTGTCGCCGGGACGACGACCACAACGCATTCAGAGGTGTACGAAAATGGCATACAGTGAAAAGGTCATCGACCATTACGAGAATCCGCGCAACGTCGGCGTGCTGGACAAGGACGCCGACGACGTCGGCACCGGCATGGTCGGCGCGCCCGCCTGTGGCGACGTCATGCGGCTGCAGATCAAGGTCAACGACGATGGCGTCATCGAGGACGCCAAGTTCAAGACCTACGGCTGCGGCAGCGCCATCGCCTCCAGCAGCCTGCTGACCGAGTGGGTCAAGGGGAAGACCCTGGAGGAGGCGGCGCAGATCAAGAATTCCGACATTGCCGAAGAGCTGGCCTTGCCCCCGGTCAAGGTTCACTGCTCCGTTTTGGCGGAAGATGCGATCAAGGCCGCCATCGAGGACTATCAGGGCAAGCGCAAGCGGGATGCCTGAACGGCCATAGCCAAGAGAGGTGTGATCATGGCGATTACCTTGACCGACGCGGCCGCCGACCGCGTCAGGAACTTCCTCGAAAAGCGCGGTTCGGGCATCGGCCTGCGGCTCGGGGTCAAGACCACCGGTTGCTCGGGGATGGCCTATGTGCTGGAGTTTGCCGACCAGGTGGAGCCGCAGGATACGGTCTTCGAGGACAAGGGCGTCAAGATCATCGTCGATCCGAAGAGCCTGACCTACCTCGACGGCACCGAGCTGGATTTCGCCCGCGAGGGGCTCAATGAGGGTTTCAAGTTCAACAACCCGAACGAGGCCGATCGCTGTGGGTGCGGAGAGAGCTTCACCGTCTGATCGCAGCCCGACCGCACCCAGCCCGAAAAAAGCCGGCCCGAGCCGGCTTTTTTCTTCCAACGCATTCGAGTCAAGCCATGCCGATTGATCTGACCGACAACTATTTCGCGCTGTTCTCACTACCGGTGGCCTTCGACATCGACCTGGCCGAGTTGGGCGAGCGGTATCGCGCACTGCAACAGGCGGTGCATCCCGACCGTTTTGCCGCCGCCGACGCGCAGGCGCAGCGTGCCTCGGTGCAGCACACCACCCACCTCAACGAGGCCTACGAGACGCTCAAGGATCCGCTGCGACGCGGCTTCTACATGCTCAAGCTCAAGGGCGTCGGTTCCGACCATCACGATTACACCACGGCCGACGGCACCTTCCTGATGCAGCAACTGGCCCACCGCGAGGCGCTGGAGGAGATTCCCCGGCAGGACGACCCGTTCGCCGCGCTGGATCGCCTGCGGGACACCGTCGAGGCCGAGGAGCAGGCGCAGATGGCGGCCTTCCGCGATGCCTGGGCGGTGGCCGACTACGAGGCCGCCAACGACGCCCTGACCAAGGTGATGTTCATCCGCCGGCTGCAACAACAGCTCGACGAAACCGAAGAACAGCTCGAAGAGACATTGGATTGACGATGGCACTACTGCAGATCTCCGAACCTGGCATGTCCACCGCGCCCCATCAGCGCAAGCTGGCGGCGGGCATCGACCTCGGCACCACCAATTCGCTGGTGGCCTCGGTCCGCAGCGGCGTGGCCGAGACGCTGCCCGATGAACAGGGACGGCACCTGCTGCCGTCGGTGGTCCACTACCGCGAAGACGGGCCGCCGCTGGTGGGCTACGAGGCGCTGCAACGGGCCAGTGACGATCCGCTGAACACCATTGCGTCGGTCAAACGACTGATGGGGCGTGGCGTCGAGGATCTGAAGCGACTCGGCGGCCAGCTCTCCTACCGCATCGCCGAAGGCGAGGGCCATGTTCCACGCATCGTCACCGCCGCCGGGGAGAAGACGGCGGTCGAGGTCTCGGCCGACATACTCAAGGCGCTGAGGGATCGCGCCGAGGCCACGCTGGGAGGCGAGCTGGAGGGGGTGGTCATCACCGTCCCCGCCTATTTCGACGATGCCCAGCGGCAGGCAACCAAGGATGCGGCCAGGCTGGCGGGGCTCGAGGTGCTGCGGCTGCTCAATGAGCCCACCGCAGCGGCGGTCGCCTATGGGCTGGAGAGCGGCGACGAAGGGGTGATCGCGGTCTACGACCTCGGTGGTGGCACGTTCGATATATCGATCCTCCGGCTCCACAAGGGGGTTTTCGAGGTGCTGGCCACCGGAGGCGACTCGGCGCTCGGTGGCGACGACCTCGATCACGCCATCGCCGAATGGCTGCTGCAATCCCTCGGCATCGAATCGTCCGACGATCACCGCCTGATGCGGCAGCTGATGACGGCGGCCCGCCAGGCAAAGGAGGCTCTTACCACCGGCGAGGCGACCACCATCGAGATCACGCTGCCCGACGGCACAACCTGGCGGACCGAGCTGACGCGCGCGCGCTTCGACGAGCTGGTGCGACCACTGGTCCGCAAGACCACCAGCGCCTGCCGCCGCGTGCTGCGCGACGCCGGCATCGACAAGGCGGCAGTGCGCGAGGTGGTGATGGTCGGCGGTTCGACGCGGGTACCCCTGGTGCGGCAGATGGTGGGCGAGTTCTTCGGTCGTGAACCGCTGGTGAGCATCGACCCCGACAAAGTGGTCGCCGTCGGCGCCGCGATTCAAGCGGACGTGCTGGTCGGCAACAAACCCGATGGTGACCTGTTGCTGCTCGATGTCATCCCGCTGTCGCTCGGGATCGAGACGATGGGCGGGCTGGTGGAGAAGATCATCCCCCGCAACACCACCATTCCGGTGGCCCGCGCCCAGGAGTTCACCACCTACAAGGATGGTCAGACGGCGATGGCGATCCACGTCGTCCAGGGCGAGCGGGAACTGGTCGCCGACAATCGCTCGCTGGCCCGTTTCGAGCTGCGCGGGATCCCGCCGATGGTCGCCGGCGCGGCCCGGATCCGCGTCACCTTCCAGGTGGATGCCGACGGCCTGCTCAATGTCTCCGCGCGCGAGGAGACCAGCGGCGTCGAGGCGTCGATCACGATCAAGCCCTCCTACGGCCTGTCGGACGAGGAGATCGAAACGATGCTGCGCGATTCGATGGAGCACGCCGCCGAAGACATGGCCGCCCGGATGCTGCGGGAGCAGCAGGTGGAGGCCGACCGGGTCATCGAGGCGCTCGACGCGGCGCTGGCCAAGGATGGCGACGAACTGCTGACGGCACAGGAGAAGGCCGCAATCCTCGACGCCCGTCAGCAGCTCATCGAGGCTCGCCAGGGCAGCGACACCGCCGCGATCAAGGCGGCCATCAAAACCGTCGAGAAACGCGCCGAAACCTACGTGGAGCGACGCATGAACAGCAATATCCGCCAGGCGATGGCGGGTCACAACGTCGAGGAATTCGAGTAAACACACCATGCCGAAACTGATCTTTCTGCCGCACGAGGAACTCTGCCCCGAGGGGGCCGTCATCGAAGCCGAGCCCGGCACCACCATCTGCGATGCAGCGCTGGCGCACGGCATCGAGATTGAACACGCCTGCGAGAAGTCCTGCGCCTGCACCACCTGCCACGTCTACGTGCGGGAGGGGTTCGACTCGTTGAACGAAGCCAGTGACGACGAGGAGGACATGCTCGACAAGGCCTGGGGCGTCGATCCCGACTCCCGGCTGAGCTGTCAGGCGGTGGTCGACCACGAGGATCTGGTGGTCGAGATCCCCAAATACACGATCAATCAGGTATCCGAAAACCATTGACGGAGGAGGTGACACGATGGGGCTGAAATGGACCGATACGCTCGATATCGCCATCGCGCTGGACGAGGCGCATCCGGACGTCGATCCGCTGACGGTCAACTTCGTCGATCTGCGCAACTGGATCCTCGGACTCGACGACTTCGATGACGACCCGGAACACTCCGGCGAACGCATCCTCGAGGCGGTGCAGATGGCCTGGATCGACGAGCGGAGCTAAACCGAATATTTCACGAAAACGGAGAAATCCGCGTAACACGCTGATTCATATTGCTTTTCCGGAGTATCGGTAAAGCGCGAGGTGGCACCAGCATCGCCATGCGGTGATTGGAAGAACCTCAAGTGGCCCCTTCTTGTCCGATCCACCTGTAACGCATGGCGACGGCCATGCTTTGCGGCGAATCGAACCAATGGCCTCGCCGAGATCCTCTCAATATCCTGCATTCTCATGAAACCATCGGGCCAACGCCCGTTTGCCTGTACCGCTCGCGGCCAGTAGAATCCGCTCACTTTCGAATATCCTCGCAAACCCGCGGCCAAGGCGGGTTTGTGTTATTTTGTCCACCTGAAAATACTGGAGTTTTTCATGGCGATCGAACGCACCATTTCCATCATCAAGCCCGACGCAGTAGCCAAGAACGTCATCGGCGACATCTACCGCCGTTTCGAGGAGGCCGGTCTCCGCATCGTCGCCGCCAAGATGAAGCATCTGAGCCGCCGCGAGGCGGAGGGCTTCTACGCCGTTCACAAGGAGCGTCCGTTCTTCAACGACCTGGTCGAGTTCATGACCTCCGGGCCGGTGATGATCCAGGTGCTCGAAGGCGAGAACGCCATTGCCAGAAACCGCGAGCTGATGGGGGCCACCAACCCGGCCGAGGCCGCGCCGGGCACGATTCGCGCCGATCACGCCTCCACCATCGACGAGAACGCCGTCCACGGTTCCGACGCGCCGGAGACGGCAGCCACCGAGATCGCCTATTTCTTTTCCGAGATAGAGATCTGCCCCCGCACGCGCTGAACCCGGGGGAAACCCTGCTGGAGCCTCATTTGGATACGCCGGAGAAGAAGGTCAATCTGCTGGATTTCGCCCCCGAGGGGCTGACCGCCTGGTTCCGTGAACTGGGCGAGCCGGCCTTTCGCGCCCAACAGCTCTTCAAGTGGATGCACCAGCAGGGGGTCAGCGACTTCGCCCGGATGACCAATATCAGCAAGGCATTGCGGGCGCGTCTGGCCGACATCGCCCAGATCCGGGGCCCGGAGATCGTCATGGAGCAACCCTCCAGCGATGGCACCCGCAAATGGTTGCTGCGCCTCGATGACGGTCAGTGCATCGAGGCGGTCTTCATTCCCGAGTCCGGTCGCGGCACGCTCTGCGTCTCGTCACAGGTGGGCTGCGCGCTGGACTGCACCTTCTGCTCCACCGCGCGGCAGGGGTTCAACCGCAACCTCGCGGTACACGAGATCATCGGCCAGCTCTGGTCGATCGAACACCGGTTGCGGGAGGCGTCGGGCGGCGAACGGGTCGTCAGCAACGTGGTGATGATGGGCATGGGCGAGCCACTGGCCAACTACGACAACGTCGTCGCCGCGCTGAAGATCATGCTCGACGACAACGCTTACGGGCTGTCGAAACGGCGGGTCACGTTGAGTACCTCCGGCGTGGTGCCGGCCTTGGACCGGCTCGGCACCGAAGTCGACGTGGCGCTGGCCGTCTCGCTGCACGCGCCCAACGATGCACTGCGCGACCAGCTGGTGCCACTGAACCGGAAGTACCCGATCGCCGAGCTGCTGGCGGCCTGCAAGCGCTTTCTCGATCACAAGGCGCAGCGCGACCGGGTGACGATCGAATACGTCATGCTCGACGGCGTCAACGACAGCCCCGAGCACGCCCACGAACTGGCCCGGCTGCTGCGCGGCCTGCCGTCGAAGGTCAATCTCATCCCCTTCAATCCGTTCCCGGAGACCCGCTATCGGCGTTCACCGCCAGCGGCGATCGACCGCTTTCGGGACATCCTCTACCGCCAGGGGATCAACACCATCACCCGCAAGACCCGGGGCGACGACATCGATGCCGCCTGCGGCCAGCTGGCTGGCAAGGTCAACGACCGCAGCCGCCGCAGGATCCACTTCGCTCGCATAGAGCACGCCTCATGACAGCCGCCCGTTCGCTTCTGTTGATCGTATCGATACTGCTGGCGACCGCTTGCGTCGGCCCCGGCAAGCCGACGGTGGACAAGGCCCAGGTGGCCGAGCTCAACACCCGTCTCGGCCTGGAGTATCTGGAGCAGGGGCGGCTCGATCTGGCGCGGGTGAAACTGGAGCGCGCACGGCAGGCACAACCCCATTCGGCCGAGGTCAACTGGGCCAACGCGATGCTCTATGAAAAGCTCGGCGACATGGAAAAGGCCGAAACCTTTTTCCGCCGTGCCATGCGGGCCGATCCGACATCGGCCGAGGCACACAACAACTTTGGCGCCTTTCTCTGCCGCCAGGGGCGCATCGAGGAGGGGCTCGGGCACTTCGAGAAAGCGGCTGCCGATCCGCTCTATCCAACGCCCGAGTATGCGCTGGCCAACGCCGGCCTCTGTCTGCTCGAGGCTGGCGACGAAACCCGGGCGGAGGTCTACTTCCGCAAGGCGCTGGACAGAAATCCACGCTATGCCTCGGCGCTCTACCAGATGGCGCTGCTCACTTACCGGCAGAAGCGCTATCTGGCATCGCGGGCATTCCGCGAGCGCCTCGCCAATGTGTTGAAAAAGCCGCAACCGAAGGTGTTGTGGCTCTGCGTCGTCACCGAGCGGGCCATGAGCAACTATGACGAAGCGGACCGCTGTGAGAAAACCCTGAAAACCCGGTTCCCCGAATCGGACGAAGCCTCATCACTCTACTGATGGAAGACAACGGCAACAGCTTTGGCACGCTCTTCCGCGAGGCGCGCGAACAGGCCGGACGTCAGCTCGGCGACATCGCCGCCGAACTGCACATCAATGCCGCCCATCTGCGCGCACTGGAGGAGGAGTCCTTCGAGCGCCTTCCCAGCCACTCTTTTGCGCGGGGCTACATTCGTGCCTATGCACGCGCCCTCGAAACCGACCCGGAACCGCTGCTCAAGGCCTATCTACGTGCCGCACCGCCAAGCGAGGAGTGGCATGCCAGCAAGCCGCTGGACGAGGAGATCGAGCCGTCCCGGCTGCCGCTGGTGATCGGCACCGCCGTGGTCGTGGCCACGATGGTCGCGCTGTTCGTCACTTGGTTCCTCGGCAGCGGCTATCTCGACAAGGAGCCGACGGTCGTCGATGCGCCGGCGGTGACGCCGGTGACGGCAGAGGCCGGCGCGCCACCCGTCAGCACGATCGCTTCGCCCGCCGGAGCCGATGAACCGGCGATCGACGAGACACCCGAGCTGTCGGCCGGACGCGTGCCCGACGAGACGGAGCCGGTGGCGAAGCAACATTCACCGGAAGAACCGGAAGGGGCAGCAGACGACACCACGACGGCATCGTCCCCCACCACCACCGAGACCGCATCACTGGAGAGCCAGCGCAAGACGACGCAACACCCGACGGCCGACCCCGCCGCCCCCGACCCGATTCGCGCGCCGGCGGGGGACGACCGGCTGGAGATCACGCTCGACGGCGACTCCTGGGTGGTCGTCAAGGACGCCAATCATCGCCAGTTGATGTATGGTCTCTACCGCAAGGGCGCCAGCAAGACACTGATCGGCGAAGCGCCGTTCCAGGTGTTTCTCGGCAACGCCCCGGCGGTGACGCTCAAGGCCGATGGCAAGCCGTTCGATCCCTCCGGGTTCGTGCGTTCCAACAAGACGGCCCGTTTCACCGTACCCAATCCGACAACCGGCAACTAGATGGCAACACAGATTCAATCGATACGCGGGATGCACGACATCCTGCCGGACCAGAGCGGCCGGTGGCATGCGCTGGAGCGGCGCGCCCGCGCGGTGCTCGAACGCTATGGCTACCGCGAGATCCGCACCCCGATCGTCGAGAAGACCGAGCTGTTCAAGCGGTCGATCGGCGAGGTGACCGACATCGTCGAAAAGGAGATGTACAGCTTCGACGACCGCAATGGCGACAGCCTCAGCCTGCGGCCCGAGGGCACCGCCAGCTGCGTCCGCGCCGGCATCCAGCACGGGCTGTTCCACAACCAGCAGCAGCGGCTCTGGTATCAGGGCCCGATGTTTCGCCACGAACGGCCACAGAAGGGGCGCTACCGCCAGTTTCACCAGATCGGGGTCGAGACCTTCGGCTTCGCCGGCCCCGACATCGAGGCCGAACTGATCGCGCTGTCGAAGCGGCTCTGGGACGAACTCGGCATCGGCGCGGTGACGCTGGAGATCAACACCCTCGGCACCCCCGAGAGCCGCCAGGCCTATCGCGACACGCTGGTGGCCTTCTACCGTGACCACTACGAGCGGCTAGACGACGACAGCCGCCGTCGCCTGGAGACCAATCCGCTGCGGATCCTCGACAGCAAGCACCCCGACGTGGTGGCGCTCAATGCCGACGCACCGTTGCTGCACGATCACCTCGACGACGCCTCGAAGGCCCATTTCGATACGCTCCGCGCGCTGCTCGACGACATCGGCATCGCCTACGTCCACAACCCCCATCTGGTCCGCGGACTCGACTACTATGCCCACACCGTCTTCGAGTGGACCACGACGGCACTGGGCGCCCAGGGCACCGTCTGCGCCGGCGGGCGTTACGACGGACTGGTCACCCAGCTCGGCGGCAGGCCGACACCGGCCGCCGGGTTCGCGATGGGCGTCGAGCGGCTGCTGGAGCTGATCCACGTCACCGGCGGCGAAACGCCGGGCTATCACCCCGATGCCTATCTGGTGCTGGCCGGCGAGGCGGCCCAACGGCAGGGATTCACACTGGCCGAACGGCTGCGCGACGATCTGCCGGCGCTGAAGTTGCAGATCAACGTCGGTGGCGGCAGCTTCAAGTCGCAGATGAAACGCGCCGACAAGAGCGGCGCCGTGGTGGCGCTGATCGTCGGTGACGACGAACTGGCCGCCGGCACCATCACCGTCAAACCGCTGCGTGATCGCGAGGCCGCGCAGCAAACCGTATCCTACGACGAAGCACTCGGCTTGCTGCGTGCCTAGCCGCTGAACCGGAGAGAGGGAAATGACCGACTACGTAACCGACGAACAACGGGTTGAGGAACTCAAGAAGTGGTGGAAGGAGAACGGCAACTACCTGATCGGGGGCGTCGTGCTGGGGCTCGCCATCCTGTTCGGCTGGAACGGGTGGAAGGACTACAAGGAGAACCGCGCGCGCGCCGCCTCGGGTCTCTATACCCAGCTGGAGCAGGTCGTCGCCGCCGGAGACGCCGACAAGGCGCGGGTGTTGCACGGGCAACTGGTCGGCGACTATGCCGCCACCCCCTACGCGGCCGCCGCCGAAATGACGATGGCACGGCTGGCCGTGATGCGGGACGATCTCGACACCGCGGCGCTGAACCTGCGTAGCGCCATCGAACTGGCCGATCAGCAGGCCATCCGCGAACTGGCCGAGCTGCGGCTGGCCTATGTGCTGACGGCCGCCGGCAAGCCGGACGAGGCGCTGGCCATTCTCGATCGCGACTGGAATGCCGCCTGGACGTCGCTGCGCGAGGAGCTGCGTGGGGACGCCTATGTGGCCCAGGGGCGGCTCGATGCCGCGCGCCAGGCCTACGACAAGGCGCTGCTGACGGCCGCCGGCCCGGCCAGCTATCTGCAACTCAAGCGCGCTGCACTCGGCACCGCCGACACCGCTGCCGCGGAGGAGGCTTCTTGAAACGCTTTGTTCTGATCCTGCTGGCCGGTTGGCTGCTGGCCGGCTGCGCCGGCACCGACAACGTCGCGCCGCCGACGGCGCTGCAACCGATCGACGCCACACTGACGGTGAAAAAGCGGTGGTCGCACGATACGGGCAAGGGGGAGGGCGGCTACTTCCAGCGGTTGCGTCCTCATGTCGAGGGCGACCGCATCTTCGTCGTCAGTCAGGCCGGGGAACTCTCGGCCTGGGATCGTGACGGCAAGCCACTGTGGAAGACCAACCTCTCGCCGGGGATCACCGCCGGCGTCAACGGCGGCGGCAACACCGTCGCCGTCGGCAACGAGGAGCGCGAAGTGATCGCCGTCGATGCCGACAGCGGCGAGGTCCGCTGGCGGCAACGGCTCGGCAGCATCGTCACGGCGCTGTCGCCGGTGCGCGACGGTGTGCTCGTCGCCCGCAGCGGCGACGGCTATATCGTTGGTCTCGATGCCGCCACTGGCGAGATCCTGTGGAAGATCAACCGCAGCGTGCCGGCATTGTCGCTCCACGGCCAGAGCGAACCGCTGCTGGCCGGCGGCGCCGTGCTGGTGGGGCTGGACAACGGCCGCCTGTTGTTGGCATCGGCGCGCAACGGCAATGTCGCCTGGGAGAAGGTCGTCGCCATCCCGAAGGGGCGGAGCGAGATCGAGCGGATGGTGGACATCGACGGCCCGCTGGCGCTGCGCGGCGCCATCGTCTTCGTCGTCAGCTACCACGGCAAGGTGGCGGCCATCGACGCCCGCAGCGGCAAGACGCTGTGGATGCGCGACGCCTCCTCGGTCACCGGTGTCACCGAAGCCGGTGGCCGCGTGCTCTACAGCGATGAGGACAGCGTGGTCTGGTCGCTCGATGCCGGTAGCGGCGTGCCGGTATGGAAACAGGAAGCCCTCAAGTTCCGGCGGCTCACCCGCCCGGTCGTCATCGGCGATCACGTCGTGGTCGGCGACTACGAAGGCTATCTCCACTGGCTCGACGCCGCGACCGGCAGGATCGTCGCCCGCAGCCGTGCCAGCAGCAGTGCAATTCTGGCGGCGCCGGTGGTGGCCGGCGACCGGCTCTATGTGCTCGCCAGCGATGGCAAGCTCAGCGCCTGGGAGATTGCGTCACCCCGATGAGCACCGTCATCGCCCTGGTCGGCCGCCCCAATGTCGGCAAGTCCACGCTGTTCAACCAGCTCACCCGTTCCCGTGACGCCATCGTCGCCGACTTCCCCGGCCTGACGCGCGACCGCCAGTACGGCTTCGGCAAACTCGGCGGCCGCTATCTGGTCATCGACACCGGCGGGGTGGGCGAGGAGAGCGCGCAGATCGACGAGCTGATGTCGGCCCAGACCTGGCAGGGAATCGAGGAGGCCGACCGGGTGGTCTGGCTGCTCGATGCCCGCGCCGGCCTCACCCCCGGCGACGAAGCCATTGCCGAACGGCTGCGGCGCGCCGGCAAACCGGTGTTCCTGGCCGTCAACAAGACCGACGGGCTCGACGCCGAACAGGCGCTGGCGGAATTCCACGGCCTCGGTTTCTCCACCCCGCTGCCCATTGCGGCGGCGCACGGGCGTGGTCTGCTGAAACTGATGGAGGTGGTGCTGGCGGACAGCGACGCCCTCGACCCGGCGACGACGCCAGACGAGGAGGAGCGGGCCGGTATCCGCATCGCCTTCGTCGGCCGGCCCAACGTGGGCAAATCGACACTGCTCAACCGGATGCTCGGGGAGCAGCGCGTCGTCGTCAGCGACCTGCCGGGCACGACCCGGGACAGCATCGCCGTCCCCTTCGAGCGCGACGGCCAGCGCTACACGCTGATCGACACGGCCGGGGTGCGCCGCCGTGGCAGGGTGAAGGAGACGGTGGAGAAGTTCAGCATCGTCAAGACGCTGGCCTCCATCGACGCGGCCGATGTCGTGCTGCACCTGATCGACAGCCAGGAGGGCATCACCGACCAGGATGTCAGCCTGATCGGCCTGTCGGTCAACGCCGGCAAGTCGGTCATCGTCTGTCTCAACAAATGGGACGGCCTCGGTGAACAGCAGCGCAAGCAGCTCAAACAGGACTATGGCCGCCGCCTCGCTTTTCTCGACTTCGCCGAACACTTCACCATCTCGGCGCTGCATGGTACCGGTGTCGGCCTGCTGTTCGACGCCGTGCGGCGGGCCTGGCGTTCCGCCACCGTCGATATCTCCACGACCCGGATGACGCAGCTGCTGGAGATGGCCGTGGCCCGCCACCAACCCCCGCTGGTTCGGGGGCGTCGCATCAAACTGCGTTATGCCCACCAGGGCGGGCGCCGGCCGCCGGTGATCGTCATCCATGGCAACCAGACCGAGCAGGTGCCGGCCGCCTACAAGCGTTACCTGGAGAACTTCTTTCGCAAGCAGCTCAAGCTGGTGGGCACACCGATCCGGCTGGAGTTCAAGACCACCAAGAACCCCTATGCCGGGCGCAAGCCACGCAAACCGGCCAGTGGCGCACCGTCCCGCCGGGAACACCGGCGGCGCCGGCGTTGAGCCTTGCTGGCCGCGAGCGGATCACGACGATCCGGCCGGGGTCAGGCCTCCCCAGCCCCAGACCCGCGGTGAGGCAGGGGGCATCGTAGCGCGATGCAGCGTGGCAGGGTTCTCGCCCTCCCGGTGGTTTGCCGGCACAATCTCCGTCGTCTTCCGACCGCATCATGCCCATGTCTCTGCTCGAACCGCTCGTCATCGGCCCCTGCCGGCTGGAGAACAATCTGATCCTGGCGCCGATGGCGGGCGTCACCGACCTGCCGTTTCGCAACCTCTGTCGCCGCCTCGGGGCGGGCATGGCCGTCTCCGAGATGGTGCATGCCAGCCCGCGGCTGCGCGGCAGCGGCAAAAGCCGGCAACGTCTCGACCACACGGGGGAGCTGGCACCGGTGGTGGTGCAGATCCTCGGCAACGAGCCGTCGGCGATGGCCGAGGCAGCCCGTTACAACGTCGCGCGCGGCGCGCAGATCATCGACATCAACATGGGTTGTCCGGCGAAGAAGGTCTGTCGCAAGGCGGCCGGCTCGGCGTTGCTGGCCGACGAGGCGTTGGTGGGGCGGATTCTGACGGCCGTGGTTGCGGCGGTCGAGGCGCCGGTGACGCTGAAGATCCGTACCGGCACCGATCCCGATCGTCGCAATGCCTTGCGAATCGCCCGGATCGCGGAACAGTGCGGTATCGCTCTGTTGACGATTCACGGCCGCACGCGCGCCGACCGCTTCGACGGCGCGGCCGAATACGACACCATCGCCGAGGTCTGTGCCGCGTCGTCGTTGCCGGTGATCGCCAATGGCGACATCACCAGTGCGCAAAAGGCCGAGGCAGTGCTGCGCCATACCGGTGCCGCCGGGGTGATGATCGGCCGCGCCGCCCAGGGCAATCCGTGGATATTCCGGGAGATCGCCGCCTGGCTGAGTGATGGCGAGACGATGGCACCACCGACGGCCGAGGAGCGGCGGGCGGTGTTGCTCGGACATCTCGAGGCGCTCTACCGCTTCTACGGCGTCGTCCAGGGCGTGCGGATCGCGCGCAAGCACATCGGCTGGTATCTGGCGGGGCTGCCCGGCGGCGGGGAGATGGTGCGGCAGGTCAACCGCATCGACGATCATCACCGGCAGTTCGCGCAGGTGGCGGCGTTTCTGGGGGATTATTGACAGCGTCGCGGCGCGGCGTGAAAGCAGCTGTCCAGCGCCGACTGGAAGGCCGGCCGGATGCCGGCCGACAGCAACGCGATCACCAGGCTGTAACCCAGCGTGCCCAGCTCCTCCCGCTGCCGGATCAGGCCGGACAGCAGCTCTCGGGTGCGTTGCAGTTCATCGGGGTCGTGTCGTTCCATCATCGTTGGCCCTCGGGTTGAGTCTGTCTGGCATCGGGGCGCCTTCCGGGAACTCCCGCGCCAGCCACCGGATTTTCGACGTTCGTGGGTCTTTCGGCGTAAAATCCTGCGTCCCTTCACTTCAACTATAGCAAATGAGCCAGGCGCCCAACGTCATCAAGCGTGGTCTTCCCTACGTCCACGATCTCGACACCGAACAGCTGCTGGCGCTGCAGCGGGAAGCGGCCGAGCGGCACGGACTGGAGGTCGTCTTCCGCGACCCGGCGCAGGCGATGCCGGCGGGACCGGAGATGGTGGTCATTCCGCAGGGCATGTTCGAAATGGGCGCGCCGCCCGAGGAGTTCGGCTACATGCCGGAGGAGGGGCCGCAGCACTATGTGGGCATCGACCGGGACTTTGCGCTGGGCCGCTACGTGGTGACGGCCGACGAGTTCGCCGTGTTCCAGCGCGAAACGGGGTATCGGCCACGTCCCGAGCTGATCTGGGCGAAGGAGGATCATCCGGTGATCAACATCCGCATCGAGGTGGCCGAACGCTACTGCCGGTGGCTCAGCGAGCAGACGGGGCGACGCTACCGCCTGCCCACCGAGGCGGAGTGGGAATATGCTGCCCGGGCGGGTTCGCTGACGCCGTTCTCGCTCGGCGAATCGGTCACCTGCAGAGAGGTACACTTCAACGCGGCCTTTCCCTACGAGGAGGCCCGGCAGGAGAAGCGCTGGTTCATGCCGCGCTGTTTTCCGATGCCGAAGGCCATCCGTGTCGGCAGCAAGCCACCCAATCTCTGGGGTCTCCACGAGGTCCACGGCAACGTCTGGGAGATGACCGAGACGCCGTGGTCCAACTCCCACCACGACAACCGCCGCGATGGCCGCTCCCGCGACCTTTCCAGCGACTGGATCGTGACCAAGGGGGGCTCCTGGTTCGATGCCGCCATCTGGTCACGCAGTGCCGCCCGCAAGCCACGGCTACGGGACGAGCTGGACGTCAATCTCGGCTTCCGGCTGCTGCGCGAACTCGACTGACGGTGGCATCCATCGGGAAGAAAGCCGATTGCAATTCGGCGCCGTCGGGGCTATTGGTAAAGCAATAACAACAGCACGACGGCGGGGCACATCGTGGAAAGAATCTGGCTGAAGAACTATCCTCCCGGCATCCCGGCCGAGATCGACCCCGACAAGTACCGGAACATACCCGAGATCTTTGCACACAGCGTTTCGCGGTTCGCCTCGCTGCCGGCCTGGTCCAATCTGGGGCGAACACTGCGCTTCGCCGAGCTCGATCGACTGTCACGGGATTTCGCCGCCTGGCTGGTGGCCGAGGCAGGGTTACAGCCGGGTCAGCGGGTGGCGCTGATGATGCCCAACCTGCTGCAGTATCCGGTGGCCCTGTTCGGCGTGCTGCGGGCCGGGCTGGTCGTCGTCAATGTCAATCCGCTCTATACCGCGCGGGAGCTGGAACATCAGCTCAAGGACTCCGGCGCCAGCGCCATCGTCATTCTCGAAAACTTTGCCGACAAGCTGGCGGCGGTGATCGACCGCACCGCGGTCGAGACGGTGGTGACCACCCAGGTGGGTGATCTGGCGGGCTTTCCCAAATCAGCGCTGGTCAATTTCGTCGTCAAGCGGGTGAAGCGGATGGTGCCACCCTTCTCACTGCCGGGGCGGACCACCTTTCCCGCGGTGCTGCGGGCCGGCCGGAGACGGCCGTTCACCGATGCCTCCCCGGCGCCGGAGGAGACCGCCTTTCTCCAGTACACCGGCGGCACCACCGGCGTGGCCAAGGGGGCGGAGCTGACACACCGCAACATGGTGGCGAACATGCTTCAGGCCGGGGTCTGGGCCTCGGCGAAGATGAACGAGGGGGAGGAGGTCTTCATCGCCGCGCTGCCGCTCTACCACATCTTCGCGCTGACGGCGAACCTGCTCTACGGGCTGGAGATCGGCGCGAAGAACGTCCTCATCACCAATCCCCGCGATTTCTCCGGCTTCGTCAAAACCTTGGCCGCGGAGCGTTTCACCTTCATGACCGGCGTCAACACGCTGTTCAACGCCCTGCTCGAAACCCCCGGTTTCGACGACCTCGATTTTTCGGCTTTCAAGGTGACGCTGGGCGGTGGCATGGCGGTCCAGCAGCCGGTGGCGGCACGCTGGAAGAAGGTCACCGGGGTCAACATCACCGAAGCCTACGGCCTGACCGAGACCGCGCCGGCGGTCTGCATCAACCCGCTGGATCTCGACCACTTCAACGGCATGATCGGCCTGCCGTTGCCCTCCACCGAGGTGGAGGTCCGTGACCCCGACGGCCGTCCACTGCCAACCGGAGAGCGGGGCGAGCTGTGGATTCGCGGCCCGCAGGTGATGAAGGGCTACTGGAACCGGCCCGAGGAGACGGCCAACGTTTTCGACGCCGACGGCTGGCTGCGCACCGGCGACGTCGCCATCATCGACGACGAGGGGTACGTGAAGATCGTCGACCGGCTCAAGGACATGATCAACGTCTCCGGTTTCAACGTCTTCGCCAACGAGATCGAAGAGGTGATCGCGGCTCATCCGAAAGTGCTGGAGGTGGGGGTGGTCGGCGTGCCGGACGAACACTCGGGTGAAGCGGTCAAGGCCTTCGTCGTGAAAAAGGATGCGTCACTGACCGAGCAGGAACTGAAAGACTACTGCCATGAACGGCTGACCGCCTACAAATGCCCCAAGGCAGTCGCCTTTCTGGAGGAGCTGCCGAAGACCAACGTCGGCAAGGTATTGCGCCGCGCGCTGCGGGCGCTGGGCTGACCCCGATCC
Organism: uncultured Thiotrichales bacterium; assembly: GCA_964614535.1. GTDB lineage: Bacteria > Pseudomonadota > Gammaproteobacteria > UWMA-0217 > UWMA-0217 > JALSHZ01. The sequence continues at coordinate 136,380 of CAZTOZ010000023.1, forward strand.
GGCATCGGCCTTCCCGTCCCGGGAAATACCCCCCGGGGCGGGGACAGGCTATGATATGCCGCCTCCGGAACCTGGATTCTTCGACCATGAGCAGCAGCTACAACGCCGCCGACATCGAGGTGCTGAGCGGCCTCGAGCCGGTGCGCAAACGCCCCGGCATGTACACCGACACCACCCGTCCCAACCATCTGGCGCAGGAGGTGATCGACAACAGCGTGGACGAGGCCATCGCCGGCCATGCCAGACGCATCGACGTGGTGCTGCACAAGGATGGCTCGCTGACGGTGGCCGACGACGGCCGTGGGATGCCGGTGGACATCCATCCGGAGAAGGGCCGTCCGGGGGTCGAGGTGATCCTCTCCACGCTGCATGCCGGTGGCAAGTTCTCCAACAAGAACTACCAATTCTCGGGTGGTCTGCACGGTGTCGGCGTCTCGGTGGTCAATGCACTGTCGAAACATCTGGAGATCTGGGTCAAGCGCGATGGCAAGGAGTACAACATCGCATTCGGCGGTGGTGAGCTGGTGTCGCCGCTGGAGGTGGTGGGCAGTGTTGGCAAGCGCAATACCGGCACCACCCTGCGCTTCTGGCCCGATCCGCAATATTTCGATTCGGCGAAGTTCTCGGTGCGTCAGCTCAAGCATGTGCTGCGCGCCAAGGCGGTGCTCTGCCCAGGGCTGCATATCACCTTCGAGGACGAGACCACCGGGGAGAAGCTGGAGTGGCACTACGAGGATGGTCTGGTGGACTATCTGCTCGAAGCCATCGGCGATGCGCCACGACTGCCGGAGAGGCCGTTCACCGGCTCGATGGAGGGGGAGAGCGACGCGGTGGCGTGGGCGCTGTCCTGGCTACCCGAAGGGGGGGAGGCGGTCACCGAGAGCTATGTCAATCTGATCCCCACCCCCCAGGGTGGCACCCATGTGAACGGGCTGCGCACCGGGCTGACCGAGGCGGTGCGGGAATTCTGCGAGTATCGCAACCTGTTGCCCCGCGGCGTCAAGCTGGCGCCCGACGACGTCTGGGAGCGCTTGAGCTTCATCCTGTCGGTCAAGCTGGCCGATCCGCAGTTTGCCGGCCAGACCAAGGAACGGCTGTCGTCGCGGGAAGCGGCCGCGTTCGTCTCCGGCGTGATCAAGGACGCCTTCTCGGTCTATCTGAACCAGCATGTGAGCATAGGCGAGCAGATCGCCCAGCTCGCGATCGACAATGCCCAGCGACGTCAGCGGGCCGGCAAGAAGGTGGTGCGGAAAAAGGTCACCAGCGGCCCGGCGCTGCCCGGCAAGCTGGCCGACTGCACGCTGCAGGACCTGTCGCGTACCGAGCTGTTTCTGGTGGAAGGGGATTCCGCCGGCGGCTCGGCCAAGCAGGCGCGGGATCGCGAATTCCAGGCGATCATGCCGCTGCGGGGCAAGATTCTGAACACCTGGGAGGTCGACGCCGACCAGGTGCTCGCATCCCAGGAGATTCACGATATCTCGGTCGCCATCGGCGTCGAACCGGGATCGGGTGATCTCAAGGGGCTTCGCTACGGCAAAGTCTGTATTCTGGCCGATGCCGACTCCGACGGCCTGCACATCGCCACCCTGATCTGCGCGCTCTTCTTTCGTCATTTCCGGCCGCTGGTCGAGGCCGGACACGTCTATGTCGCCATGCCGCCGCTGTATCGCATCGACGTCGGCAAGGAGAAGTTCTATGCGCTGGACGATGCCGAGCGCGACGGCATTCTCAACCGCCTGCAGGCAGAGAAGAAGAAAGGCAAGATCACGGTCACCCGCTTCAAAGGGCTGGGGGAGATGAATCCGTTGCAGTTGCGGGAAACGACGATGGCGCCGGAGACCCGCCGCCTGATCCGCCTGACGATCGACGAAGAGCACGAGACCTCGAAGACCATGGACATGCTGCTGGCAAAGAAACGCGCCGCCGACCGCAAACAGTGGCTGGAGGCCAGCGGCGATCTGGCCGAAGTGGTGCCGTAGACTCCGCGCTACGGGCCGTTGCCGTAGCGGCGCTCGACGTAGCGTTCGACGATCGCCTGAAACTCGACGGCGATGTTGTCGCCCTTGAGCGTGACATCCTTTTGTCCGTCGATGTAGACCGGCGCCACCGGCCGCTCTCCGGTACCGGGCAGGCTGATGCCAATGTCGGCCTGCTTGCTCTCGCCGGGACCGTTGACCACGCAACCCATGACCGCCACGCTCATGTTCTCGACACCGGGATAACGGCTGCGCCAGTCCGGCATCTTCTCCCGCAGGTAGTGCTGGATGTCGGCCGCGAGCCGCTGGAAATAGTCACTGGTGGTGCGGCCGCAACCGGGGCAGGAGACCACGGCCGGGGTGAAGGCCCGTAGCTCCAGCGCCTGCAGAATCTGCTGTGCGACCACCACCTCCTCGGTACGCGAGCCACCCGGCTCGGGCGTCAGCGAGATGCGGATGGTGTCGCCGATACCCTCTTGCAGCAGAATCGAGAGCGCCGCCGTGGAGGCGACGATCCCCTTGCTGCCCATGCCCGCCTCGGTCAGGCCGAGATGGAGCGCATAGTCACACTGGCTGGCCAGCGCCCGATAGACGGTGATCAGATCCTGCACTCCGCTCATCTTGCAGGAGAGGACGATATGGTCGCCGGGCAGCCCCAGTTCCTCCGCCTTGCGCGCGCTGGAGAGCGCCGATTCGATCAGTGCCTCGTGCGTGACTTCGTCGAGCGCCTTCGGCTGGGCTCGGGCGGCGTTCTCATCGAGCTTCTCCGCCAGGATCTGTTGGTCCAACGATCCCCAGTTGACGCCGATGCGCACCGGCTTGTCGTATCGGCAGGCAAACTCGATCATCTGGGCGAACTGTTCGTCGCGTTTCTTGCCACGGCCCACATTGCCCGGATTGATCCGGTACTTGGCCAACGCCTCGGCACAGGCGGGATATTTCGCCAGCAGTTTGTGGCCGTTGAAGTGAAAGTCGCCGACCAGCGGCGTGTAGCACCCCATCTTCGCCATCCGCTCGCGGATCTGGGGTACCGCGGCCGCCGATGCCTCGTTGTTGACGGTGATACGCACCAGCTCCGAACCGGCGTTGGCCAGTTCCGCCACCTGTGCGGCGGTACGAATGGGGTCGGCGGTATCGGTGCTGGTCATCGACTGCACCACGATCGGCGCATCACCGCCAATGGTGACCCCGCCGACATCGACGGGACGGGTTTTGTGTCTGTTGTGCATGATGGATTGGCAGTCGCTGGCGACTGATCGACGGGAAAGCGCGGATTATAGCGAAGTGATGCCAGCGGGGCAGTGGTGATTCCCGAACGACACCAAAAAGAAAAGGCCCGCGAATGCGGGCCTTTTCCACGTGCCTTGCGGCGAGTAAGCGATGCTTACTTGCCTTCGGCCTTTGCAGCCGGCTTCGGCGCTTCGGCAGCCGCTTTCTTGGACTGGGCTTCGAACGCCTGGCGCTGGGCCTGCATCTGCTTCTGGAACTCGGCGAAGGCCTTCTGCTGGGCTTCCATGGCAGCCTTACGCTGGGCCTGCATCTGCTGCATCATCGCGCTGTTGTCGGGACGCGCGGGACGCTGAGGCATCTGCATGGCAGGACGCTGGGGCGGTGCCATCATCGGCGCGGGGGCGGCAGCCTGCCCCGCTGCGGCAGGTGCGGCTGCGGGCGCAGCAGCAGGTGCGACCGGAGCCGGTGCCCAGCCGTAGCCACGGCCGTAGTACGGACGACCGTAGTAGTTGTCGCCGGACCAGTTCTGGTAGCCGTCACCATAACCGTAGCCGCTGCCATAACCGTCGCCATAACCGCTGCCATAGCCGTCACCGTAACCGTAGCCGCTGCCATAGCCGTCGCCATAACCGCTGCCATAACCGTCACCGTAACCGCTGCCATAGCCATGACCACGACCCTTGCCACGGCCACGAGCCTTGCCGGAGATGCTCAGGTTGAAGGAACCATCGACATCACCATCGACATCGCCGTCGGTGTAACCGGAACCATAGCCGCTGCCGCGGGAAGTGCCGTAACCGGAACCGTAGCCGCGGGTGTCGCCATAGCCGTAACCACGGGTATCGCCATAGCCATAGCCACGGGTATCGCCGTAGCCGTAGCCGCGACCATCGCCCCAGCCGGAGCCATCATCGAACCAGTCGCCAGCGACGGCGGCGGAAGTGGAAACTGCGATTGCAGCTGCAAGTGCAAGCTTGGTGTATTTCATTACGATGTCCTCGTATTTTTGAACAAAAGAAGGTTGTTGTTGGTAACTCAAGAGTCGCGGCGGGGATTCCTCTCCGTCAGTCCGTTGACAACCCGGTTGCCGTTCCTCGAGCGTTGCATAAGTATATTCTAATATATCGAATTTAGTAAACCCGATACCGGCTCCCGCTTGATGTATCTCAAGCTTTTTAAGTCACTGGTTATCAAGGAGATTTCCTCTAAAACCACGACAGCCGACGGCTGCTTTAGGGTAACCCCTAGTGAAATACAAATTCACTTTTCGCCGCGGCCAAACCGTGGCCCTCGTGACCCACGTGCCACGGTTCGGGAGGGAACCAAAAGCATTGCCGGGAATCAGTATCCTGAGCGGACGTCATCGTCCTGCCGTTGGATAAAACGTTGGCGGGGAGGCGTCGGCAACAGCCGTGTCGCCCACATGGCCTCCCTGCCGGGTGTCGATTCCTGAAGGGTGGATACCCCATCGCTCGGTCGCGGATAGTAGGGGCGACGGGCATGGCCGGCAACGACAAGACGACGTATCCGTCATCTGAGCAAGATGAACGGTACCCTGGTACTGCCACCAGTGACCGTGGTTCAAAGCCCGGGCGTCGGAGACAGGAGACACGAGGATGTGCAACCGTTCCAGGCGCCAAGAAGGGATTAGTGGTATGATTCGCACGACAAGATGTCATTTTCCCATCCGAATGGAAACAACTGTTTACGATGCAATACAGTAGTACGCAGTAAAATACGCCGCGAATCCAGGCCGGGTCGCTTCCCGGTTTGTGAAAACATCTGTAATTTCAACATCATGGAACGGAGCCGGAGGGAGCCGGCGGTGTATTTGACAATATAATGAACGGGCACAAAGCCCCAATTCCCGTCGCAGGGGGAGACTGAGAGCCTTGAGAATAGCCTACCTAGAAGACGACCCGGACCAGGCGCGCCTGAGCCGCCTCTGGCTCGAAGACGCCGGTCACCAGGTAACTTGTTTCGAGACGGGGCGCGAGCTGGTGCGAGTGCTGCGTTCCGAGAGCTTCGACCTGTTGGTGCTGGACTGGATGGTGCCCGATATGTCCGGCATCGAGGTACTCGACTGGACACGCAGCCATTACGACTGGAACGTGCCGGTACTGTTCTGCTCCCAGCGGGGCAGTGAGGAGGACATCGTCCGCGCGCTCGAAGCCGGTGCCGACGACTACATGGAAAAGCCGCTCAGCCAGCGGGAACTGATCGCACGCGTCGGCGCGTTACAACGCCGCATGCTGTTGGGCAGAAGCAACTCGCAATCGCTGGAGTTCACGCCATACACCATCGACCTCGCCAACCGTACCATCGCATTGGACGGCATACCGATCGAACTCACCCAGAAGGAGTACGATCTGGCGGTCTTCCTGTTCAAGAACCTTGGGCGAGCGATCTCTCGCGGTCATATCCTCGACACGGTCTGGGGCATGTCCCCCGATCTCAACACCCGAACCGTCGATACGCACATCAGCCGACTGCGCAAGAAACTCCGGCTGGGGCCGGAAACCGGGTGGGTACTCACCTCCATCTATCAGCACGGCTACCGTCTCGACCAGATCGACAAGCAGGTCTCCTCCGGTGGTGGCATGAGCAGTGCAGCGGAAATGCAGGACGCTGGCAACGCCGGCTGATCGGACCCGTCTCTCGGGCGAACCCTGATATCACGGCCATACTCTTTGCGTCGCATGGTGCTGGCAGGTGCCAACGCCATGTGACGGGCACGGCGAGTCGCCGGTCCTGACGTAGTAGAATAGGGGGCCTACAGCTTCTGACGGTGATCCCATGACATCCGAATCCGACCTGCGTGACCTGGCACCGACGACGCCCTCCCGAGACCCTGCGGGCGGTGTCCCATCCCCCACCGCCGACGACCAGATTCTGGCCGAAGTGCGTGAAATTCTCATCGGCCCGCAACTGCGCGCGCTCGACGAGCGCTTTGGGCGTGTCGAAAAGATGGTGCTGACGCACAACAGCCGGCTGCTCAAGTTACTCGACCGCCGGATCACCGTCGTCGAGGAGCTGGTGAAGAGCCGGATCAGCAGATTGCAGGAGAAGCTCGATGCCCAGGATCACGCCATCGACGATCTCGACACCCGGCTGCTCGATCAGAGCCGGGCTCTGCGCGCCGAGTTCGATGCCCTGGACGCCTCGCTGAAGCAACAACTGTCGGCACTGCAAGCCACTCTCGATGCCGAGACCGCGGCGCTGCGCGAAGGTGCCCGCAGTCACGACAGGGATCTGGCGAAGCTGTTCCAGGAAATGGCCGCCCGGCTGCTCGATGGCAACCCCGACCGATGACCACCTCGTCCGACCTGAAAAAGCTGCAGTCACTGCTGTTCGGGCCACAGCAGGAGAGGCTCGACACGCTGGCCGCGCGGCTGAATGATCCGGAACAGCGCGCCGACGACGTCGCCGACGTCATCGTCGACGCGTTGCAGCGCACGCCCAACAAGGAAAACCTCTCCCGCGTCATATCGGAACCCACGACCGAAGCGATCCGTCTCTCCATCCAACGCGACAGTAAGCACGTAGCCGGCATCCTCTATCCGGCGGTACTGCCGGCCATCCGCAAATCCATCGAGCAGACGATGCAGAACTTCATGGAGGGCATCGATCTGCTGGTGAAACAGCAGTTCTCGATCGACTCGCTGAAATGGCGGTTCGAGTCCCTGCGGACCGGCGTGCCTTTTCACGAGATCATGCTACGCAACCTGCTGCGTTACCAGGTCGAGCAGCTCTTTCTGATCCATCGTGAAAGTGGGCTGTTGATCGAGCATGTCTCTTGCTCGGAGGAGATTGGCAGGGACCAGGATGCCGTCTCCGCGATGCTGACGGCGATCGAATCGTTCGTTCGGGAATCGTTCGCCGACGAGAACGACGCCGACGACCGGCTCGACCGCGTCACCGTGGGTGACCGCATCGTCTATCTGGAGCACGGCCCCCATGCCATCGTCGCCAGCGTGGTTCGGGGCGTGGCGACACCGGCCTATCGGGAAAAGCTGAAACAGATCAACGAGGAGGTGCATGCCGCCTACAGCCGGCAGCTGCGTTATTTTTCCGGCAGGGAAGGGGACATCGATGGTCTGAAAAACCTGCTGTCGCAAGGGCTGGCCCGTGAATTCCAGGTCCAGGAGAAGCGCAGCGAAGAACAAAAGGCAAGACGGCTCAAAATGCTCGGCGGATCAATGGCCGCGGCTCTGCTGCTGGTGGCCGGCTACCTCGCTTGGGGGGCCTGGGAAAAATCCCGCGTCAACCGGCTGATGGACCAGCTCACCCAGCGGGACGGCATCGTCACCACGCGCCTCGACAAGCACAATGGCCGGTGGCGAATCAGCGGCCTCAGGGATCCGGCGGCCATTCCGCCCGACGACATCGTTACGCGACTCGGCCTCGACGACGACGTCCAACTGCAATTCGAGCCCTACCTCTCCCTCTCCCCGGCGGTGGTGATCGAACGCGCCCGAAAAAAATTGAACATTCCGGCCACGGTGACGTCTGAACTGGAAGGGGAGACGCTGCGGCTGTCGGGGCCCGCCCCGCTGGACTGGTATCTGTCGCTGCCACGGACCGGCGGGTTACCGCCAGGCAGCGCCCGCCTCGCCCCCTCCGGCCTAGAACTCGATCCCGATGAAGTCAGGGCACTGCTGGCGGCGCGTCTGCCCGGGATCGAACCGGTTGAGATTCACCGCAACACACAAGGCATACTGGAAATCAGGATCGGTAGCGACGTCGCGGCGGAGAAGGCCGCCGCCATCGAACGGCTCGCAACCATGCTGGCGCCGCGGGCAAAAATCATCATCTCGGGCTGAACCATGATCTCTTACCGCAAGAAAATCTGTCTGATCGGCGATTTTGCCGTCGGCAAGACGAGCCTGGTCCGGCGATACGTCGATCATGTCTTTTCCGAAGACTACATGACCACCGTCGGCGTCAGCATCGTCACCCGTGAGGTACAACTGGATCGCAATGCCCGGGTCAAACTGGTCATCTGGGACATCGCCGGCGCCGACAAACTGACGACCGTCTCCCGCGCCTATCTGGCGGGCGCCAACGGCTATATCCTGGTGGCCGACGGCACGCGCCGGCAGACGCTGGAAACCGCGATGGAACTGGAAAAGGCGGCCAATGCCGCGCTGAACCATCCCCGTAGCATCAAGCTGATCAACAAGCACGATCTGGCCGATGCCTGGGAGGCCGACGACCAGGATGGCTTGGCCGACTGGCAAATAACCAGCGCCAAATCGGGAGAAGGGGTGGAGCAGGCATTTCTCACGTTGGCCCGTCGCTTTCTGGACGATGCTCGATAACTGCTTTCATCCATTGCTGGCGGCCCGGTACCATCCCGCCATGCTCGAAGTGGACCGCAACGGCAGCCTGCGGCGCTGGAGCGGCGATCTCGGCTGGTACGGCCTGGCACCCCGCACCGAAATGATCGGCACACCGGCGGAAGATCTCCTGCCGGTCATTATCGGACTGGATCTCGATACCGCGCAGACGCTGCCGCTCGTCCAGCTTCCCGGCGGGCAGCCGGCGGATATCGTCATCGAGCCCGATGCCAACGGCGACGGCAGCCGTATCTTTCTGCTGGCGGCACAGGAAACCCACGACACGATTCAGCCGGTCCAACAGCACAGCCACGAAATCACGCTGCTCTATCAGAAACTGCAGTCGCTGTCCGAACAACTGCAACAAAAAAATATCGAGCTGGAGCACGCCATCGATGCGCGCAACCAGTTCATCTCCGGCGTATCGCACGAATTCCGCACACCGATCACCACGATCCTTGGCCATTGCGACCTGCTCGCCTCCTACTGCACGAAGGGGGACGACGACATTCAAAACAGCTTTCAGGCCATCGACAAAAACGCAAAATACCTGCTGGCCCTCATCGACAACCTGTTGGAGCAGGGCGAGATCAGCGCCAAACGGCTGGTCATCACACCGGCCCCCCTGGATATCTCCCGATTTTTCGATTTCGTACTCGACAGTTTCCAGATCGTCGCCGCCGAAAAAAGTCTGAGCCTCGACTTCGAAGCCGATATCGACAGCGGCCTGACCCTGCTGCTCGACGAACACCATCTCTACCTCGTACTCGTCAACGTCATCGGCAACGCAATCAAATTCACCGACCGGGGCGGCGTCACCGTCACCGCCTGCTGGCAAGACGACCACCTCACCATCGAGGTTCGCGACACCGGCATCGGCATCCCCGAAAACGAACTGGAAAAAATCCTCGAACCCTTCTCCCGTGCCAGCAATGTTGGCGGACGGCGAGGTTCCGGCCTTGGACTCAGCATCATCAAGGAGGTCATCACCGCAATGAACGGAGAGATGACGATTCAGTCGGCCCCGGGGAAGGGGACGACCATTGGACTCGACATCCCCGCAAAACGACATCGTCCAAAGACCCGGTCGGACGACAACGCCCGATCCAGGTCGGATGACGAAAAATCGGCCGTCGTCATGATCATCGAGGATGACATCGACATTGCCACGCTCTATCAGATCATTCTCAAGAACGCCAATATGTCACCCGTCTGTTTCACAGACGGAGAAGACTTCATCGACAACATCAAGCGCATTCGTCCCGATATCATCGTCCTCGACTACAATCTCGGGCAGGACGATGGCATCGACCTCGCAAGGCGGGCACGGGCCGCCGACTATCACGGACCACTGATCCTGTTCACCGCCACCTCGACGATCAACAGCCATCTCGAACAACGCGCGCTCGAAGCCGGCTGCACCCGGTTGCTGCAAAAACCGCGTGACGTCACCAACCTTGCCGAAATCATCAGAATGGAACTGGAGGAACACAAGTGACCGACGCACTGGTGGCACTGATCCAGCAATATCGGGAAACGTTTCCACAAAAGATCGGCGACCTGGAACAGGCGCTGGCCAAGGCCGAACAGACCGGTTGGCAACCCAACGCACTCGAGCCACTGGCATCGTTGATCCACCGCCTGGCGGGTTCCGCCGGAGCCTACGGCTTCTCCGACATCCACCAGCAAGCCACCGCCGCCGATCACCAGCTCAAGGCACTTCGCCAACGCGACGATGCACCGCCACCGGCCGACATCGAACAGATCCGACGAATCGTCAACGACGTCATCGCAGCCCTCAAGACCGCCAACAACGCCACGGCCTAATACCCGGGCACCGAGACCAATCCACCAACCAACGCACCGATCGCACGATTCCCCATTGTTGTGGTGAGGCCGCCCTCCGCAACGTCGCATAATAGATATTGATCCTTCATTATCAGAACGGCGAAACCGCCGGGAGCCCCGCCTGAGAGATAACAGACGGTTGATCCGGCTCCGGCACACACTGAGCAAAGACAGGAGGAAGATCCTCCCGGGACATCGACCGGATTTCGAACAAGCACGGCGAAAGAACAAGAACATCCAACCCCATCGACTGGAGAGCGGAAATTAGGTAGGACGATTCACCGACAAGCAGGCGCTCGCGGCCCGGTTCGTTGTACGCCACCTCGAGCTTTTCCGAAGACAACCAACCGTAATAGTAGTCCTCTTTCGGATCCTCT
>CAZTOZ010000024.1:0-95010 GCA_964614535.1 uncultured Thiotrichales bacterium
CACGCCCACTTCGTACACCATGTTTTTCACATAGTTGGCGACGCGGGCGGCTTTTTCATCGACCACCAGCCCCTTCTGCAATTTCGGGTTGTGCGTGGTGATGCCGGTGGGACAGGTGTCCTTGTCGCATTGCAGCGCCTGGATGCAGCCCAGGGAGAACATGAAGCCGCGCGCGGATACGGCGAAATCGGCGCCGGCGCACAAGGCCCAGGCCACTTCCGCCAATAGACTCCCCGTTGACGAAAATCTGCGGTACGGTCTGGCGCCGCGCGCGCTCGATCATCTCCTGCTCCAGCGCCTCGTCATGGGTGATATCGATCTCCTGATAGTCCAGCCCTTTCGATCCGAGCAGGGCCTTGGCCTTCTTGCAGTAGGGGCACCAATCCCTGGAATAGATTTCGATTGTGTGCATACTCGACAGCTCCTGGCAGTGTCTTGCTGATGGCAAACAGGTCAATTTCGTCGATTCTAGGGCCACCATGAAAAACCAGGGGGGTTCGAGCGCATCAAATCGGTGTCCCGGCGTATCAAACTCCCGGATGACTTTCCAATCTGATAAAACCGGTCAAACGATGAATGTCATTTCCACGGTATATCCGATAACCTTGTATTTATTGGATACTCACACCCTGTTCCCGAAGCCCGGATGAAAAAACACGACAGCGACAAGCCGGAATCGGCAAACAAAGGCTTTGATGTCCTGGGGGATGTACTGGAAACCCTGCGCTTTCGCGGCAGTATTTTCTTTCGTTCACAACTGGCATCACCCTGGGGCATGAAGCTGGATGCCGTCATGGCGCCACGCTTTCACATTGCCCTGCACGGTGACTGCGTGATCGGTGCGGGGAAAGGGGACAGGCTGATTCAGCTCAAAAACATGGACATCGTGATGCTGCCGCACGGCAACATGCACTGGATCGCCGACCATCCCGGTCGGAAGCTGGTGCCGAGCGAGATGGCCGGGGAGGCCTGTGAACTCGGTCAGCCGATGTTCCAGCAAGGCGAGATTACCAACAAGCTGATCTGCGGCATCGTCCGCTATGAAGAGGCCATGGCCCACCCGCTACTGGACGCCTTGCCGGAAGTGATGCACTTCTCCGGCATCAAGCCCAGTGACCCGATATGGTCGACAATCGAGTTGATCGACACGCAGATGGAAAACACGGGCATACCCCGAACCACGCTGGTGGATCGTCTTACCGAGGTGTTGTTCATGCAGCTGCTTTATCGCTTCGTGGATGAACACCCGGAGCTGCCCGGTTTTCTGTTCGCACTCTCGGATCAGCGGATTTACCGCATGCTGGAACTGATTCACCGTCATCCGGAAACTTCCTGGACGCTGGAATCCCTGGGAGAACGGGTCGGCATGTCACGCGCCACCGTGGCGCGCCAGTTCCACAAGGCAGTGGGCATGCCACCGTTGCAATACATCTCCAACTGGCGCCTGATGAAGGCCCATCACCTGGCCCGGTACTCGACACTGCCGTTCGAGGAAATCGCCGAACAGGTCGGCTTCAGCAGCGCCCGCTCACTGAGCAAGGCGTTCCAGCGCAGATATGGCTATACGCCTGCCCGGTTGAGAAAAAGCCAACCCTGAATCCACGACCTGGCTGCCGGCAGACCCGTATTCGCAAAGATCGTGTTCTCGCCATCAAACCGGTAACTGCCGGCCGCTCCTGTCACTACTCCCACTCGATCGTCGCCGGCGGCTTGCCGGAGATGTCGTAGACGACGCGGGCAATGCCGTCGATTTCGTTCATGATGCGGCGCGAGACATGGTCGAGAAATTCATAGGGCAGGTGCGCCCAGCGGGCCGTCATGAAGTCGATGGTTTCGACGGCGCGCAGCGCGACGACATAGTCGTAACGGCGGCCATCGCCAGTGACGCCAACCGACTTGACCGGCAGAAACACGGTGAAGGCCTGCGAGGTCTTTTCATAGAGTTCGTGCTTCCACAGTTCTTCGATGAAGATATGGTCGGCCAGGCGTAGCAGGTCGGCGTATTCCTTCTTCACTTCGCCGAGAATCCTCACCCCCAGCCCCGGGCCGGGGAACGGGTGGCGGTAGACCATCTCGTGCGGCAGCCCGAGTTCAAGACCGACACGGCGCACCTCGTCCTTGAACAGCTCGCGCAAGGGCTCGACCAGTTCCAGCTTCATGTGTTCGGGCAGACCGCCGACATTGTGGTGGGACTTGATCAGGTGGGCCTTGCCGGTGCTGGACCCGGCGGACTCGATGACATCGGGATAAATGGTGCCCTGGGCGAGGAAGGCGGCGTCATTGTGTTTCTTCGCTTCTTCCTCGAAGATCTCGATGAACAGGTTGCCGATGATCTTGCGCTTGGCTTCCGGATCGGTGACGCCTGCCAGCGCATCGAGAAAACGCTGTTCGGCATCGATGCGAATGACCTTGACCCCCATGTGCTCGGCAAAGGTATCCATCACCTGATCGCCCTCGCGGTAACGCAACAGGCCGTTATCGACGAAGATGCAGGTCAACTGGTCACCTATGGCCTTGTGCAGCAGCGCGGCCACCACCGAGGAATCGACGCCGCCGGACAGACCGAGGATGACATGGCCCTTGCCGATCTGCTCGCGCAGCTTCTGCACGCTGTAATCGACAATGTTCTCGGCTACCCAGTCGGAGGCGCAGCCGCAGATCTCGTGCACGAAGCGGCCGAGTATCTCGCCGCCCTTGCGGGTGTGGGTGACTTCGGGGTGGAATTGCAAGCCGTAGATGCGGCGGGATTCGTCGGCCATGCCGGCAATCGGCGCGGATTCGCTGCTGCACATCAGCTTGAAACCCGGCGGCAGCGCGCCGACCCGGTCGCCATGCGACATCCAGACATCGAGCATGCCATGGCCTTCGGCGGTGACATGGTCCTGGATGTCGCGCAGCAGCTCGGTATGGCCATGACAGCGCACCATAGCGTAGCCAAACTCGCTCTTGCCGACATTCTCGACCTGGCCGCCGAGCTGCTTGGCCAGCGTCTGCATGCCGTAGCAGATACCCAGGATCGGCACTTCGAGATCGAGCACGCGCAGATCCAGCTCGGGGGCCTCGCCTTCGAGCGTGGATTCCGGCCCGCCGGAGAGGATGACGCCCTTGGGCAGGAAGGCGGCGATGCGGTCGATGTCCGCATCCCAAGGATAGATTTCGCAATAGACGCCCAGTTCGCGCACGCGGCGGGCGATGAGCTGGGTGTACTGGGAACCGAAGTCGAGGATGAGGATCCTGGAGGCGTGGATATCCTGATGCATGATACTCCTGCTGTAAAACGCGATGCCGCCCGGCGAGCGGGCGGCGACGAAACGGGGAAAGCACGCGCCGGACAGGCGATGCTCAGTCGATCCGGTAGTTCGGTGCTTCCTTGGTGATGCTGACGTCGTGGACGTGACTCTCGCGCATGCCCGCCGAGGTGACACGGACGAATTCGGGCTTTTCGCGCATCTCTTCGATCGTCGAACAACCGACATACCCCATACTGGCCCGGATGCCACCAACCATCTGATGGATGATCACCGACAACGCGCCCTTGTACGGGACGCGCCCCTCGATACCCTCTGGCACCAGCTTGTCGACGGCATTCTCGCTCTCCTGAAAGTAGCGGTCGCTGGACCCCTTGGCCATCGCCCCCAGCGAGCCCATGCCACGATAGGACTTGTAGGAGCGGCCCTGGTAGAGCTCGACCTCGCCCGGGGCTTCCTCGGTTCCGGCGAACATGCTGCCGAGCATGACGCAGTAGGCGCCAGAGGCGAGTGACTTGGCGACGTCACCGGAATAGCGGATGCCGCCGTCGGCAATCAGCGGCACTCCGGTACCCTTCAACGCCTCGGCCACGTTGGCGACGGCGGTGATCTGTGGCACGCCGACACCGGCGACGATACGCGTGGTGCAGATGGAACCAGGACCGATTCCCACCTTGACACCGTCGGCGCCCGCCTCGACCAGATCCAGCGCCGCCTGTGCGGTGGCGATGTTGCCGCCGATGACCTGAATGCCGGGATAGTTCTTCTTCACCCAGGCGATGCGATCGAGCACACCCTGGGAGTGACCATGGGCGGTATCGACGACGATCACATCGACGCCCGCATCGACCAGCGCATCGACCCGTTCGTCGGTGCCGGCACCCACGCCGACCGCCGCGCCAACCCGCAGGCGCCCCTGATCGTCCTTGCAGGCATTGGGGTAGTCGGACGACTTCTGGATGTCCTTGACAGTGATCAGACCGCGCAGCTCGAAGGCGTCGTTGACCACCAGCACCTTCTCGATGCGGTGCCTGTGCAGCAACGACTGCACTTCATCGAAACCGGTGCCTTCCTTGACCGTGATCAAATGGTCCTTGGGCGTCATGATGTTGCGCACCGGATCGTCCAGCCGTTCCTCGAAGCGCATGTCGCGGCTGGTAACGATCCCAACCAGCTCCTCGCCATCGACGACCGGCAGCCCGGAGATGCGATTGGCCCGGGTGATCTCCAGCACATCCCGGATCGGCTGATCCGGCGACACCGTCAGCGGTTCCTTGATGACACCGCTCTCGTACTTCTTGACCTTCCGGATCTCGTTGGCCTGGGCCTCCACGCTCATGTTTTTGTGGACGATGCCGATCCCTCCTTCCTGCGCCATCGCGATGGCCAGCCGGGCCTCGGTCACGGTATCCATCGCCGCCGAAACCAGCGGGATGTTCAGCATGATCTCCCGGGTCAGCCGGGTTTCGAGGGAGACGTCGCGTGGCAGAACGGTAGAGTGGGCGGGGACGAGCAGAACGTCGTCGAAGGTAAGCGCTTCCTGGATGATTCGCATGAGCTTGGCGTAGTCGGGTTGATCGGGGCCGCATTGTAGCGTAATTCGTCATCCGGAATACAGCGCCCCGGACACGGGTATCTGGCGTCCGGTTGTGGAGAAATCCCAACATCTGGGGTATATTGCGACGCGCAACAGACAGAATTCGTCACCAAAGCCTTGGAGGATTACCAACCCATGAAGAAACTGATTTTGGCCCTCGCCCTCAGCGCCGTTTCGACCCTCGGCACCGCCAGTGCCAGCAGCGGCGACGCCGCGGCAGCAATCGCAGCCGCCAAGGCCGCGCTCGAGAAAGCAGCCGGCAACGAGTGGCGCGATACCGGCAAGTTCCTCAAGAAGGCCGAGAAGCTTGCTGCCGAGGGCAAGGTGAAAGAGGCCATCAAGCTGGCCGAGAAAGCCAAGATGCAGGCGGAACTGGCGGCAAAGCAGGCCGAAGAGCAGAAGAACGCGGGGCCCCACTTCTGATACCACCGTCGAATCACACCACCACCGAGAAAGCCGGCTGCCCAGCCGGCTTTTTTGTTACCATCCGCAGCCATGCCCAACCCCGCCGACAACAAGACCTGGAGCGTCTCCGAACTCAACGGCATCGCCCGCAGTATTCTCGAAGCCGAGCTGGCCGACGTCTGGGTGGAAGGGGAGCTCGGCAACATCGCCCGCCCCGCCTCCGGACATCTCTACTTCACCCTCAAGGACGACCGGGCACAGATCCGCTGCGCCATGTTTCGCAACCGCGGGCGTCTGCTGCGCTTCGAGCCCGACACCGGGATGCGGGTCCGGCTCAACGGGCGCGTCAGTCTCTACGAGCCACGCGGCGACTATCAGCTGATCGTCGAAACGATGGAACCGGCCGGCGAAGGCGCGCTGCAACTGGCATTCGAGCAACTCAAACGCAAGCTATTCGAGGCCGGCCTGTTCGACGACGCGGCGAAGAAGGCATTGCCGCCCCACCCCACCGCCATTGGCATCGTCACCTCACCCAGCGGCGCGGCCATACGCGACATCCTGCAGATCCTGCGCCGGCGCTACCCACTGGCGGCAGTGATCATCTATCCGGTCCAGGTCCAGGGGGAAGCGGCATCGGCACAGATCGTCAGCGCCATCGAAACCGCCAATCACCGCAACGAGGTCGATCTGCTCATCGTCACCCGCGGTGGCGGTTCACTGGAGGATCTGTGGCCATTCAACGACGAGCGGGTCGCCATGGCCATTCACGCCTCCAGGCTCCCCGTCGTCAGCGCGGTCGGGCACGAAATCGACTTCACCATCGCCGACTTCGTCGCCGACGTGCGGGCACCGACCCCTTCGGCGGCCGCCGAACTGGTCTCCCCCGAGATCGGCGCGCTGCAACGCGAACTGGAAACCGCCGGGTATCGCCTGAAGTCCCACATCGACAAGCGTCTGGCGGATTCGCGCGCCCGCCTCGACACCCTGCGACAGCGGCTCACCCGGCGCAGTCCGGCGGCCCTGCTGCAACAGCGGGCACAACGCCTCGACGAACTGGCGCGGCGGCTGGGACACGCGCTGACCAGCAGACTGCACCAAGCCCGTGAACGCTGCGGCGCGGCCCGCAACCTCATTACTGCACACCGCCCGGACCGACGCATCGACATCGCTCGTGAACGACTGCAGCAGATCGACCGCCATCTCACACGGCTGATGCAACAACGGCTCGACGCCGAGACGACACGCCTGCAACACTTCCATCGGACGCTCAAACACCTCGACCCCCACCAGGTACTGGAAAGGGGGTATGCGATCGTCAGTGAGAACAAGACGGGCAGGATCATCAGCAGCGCCTCCGCCGTCGACGTCGGCGACGAGGTGACGCTCCGTTTTCGTGATGGCCGGCGCCAGGGGGAGATCACCGGCTGAACCCGCCACCCGGGTCTTCGGGCTAGAGCCCGGACAGGCCGCGAACCGCCAGTACCAACAGTGGCGCCGTGTAGAGGTACTGGATCATGGTGATCCGGGACGAGTTACGGTACGACAACAACACCAGCTCGACGCCATAGAACAGCACCAGCAGATGCGCCGCCACGAACCAGTAGACCGGATCGATATCGGACAACCCCACGATACCCGGCAGGATCAACGCCGTCGCCACCACGAGAAAATCGATCGGGCGCAATTTCAGCCGTTCGTCCCCCGAATACTCGATCGCAACGACGACGATCACCGCCAGTATCGAGAAAAACACCTTGATACCAGTGCGGTAGGTATCGAAGATCTCCGGCGACGTATACATCAGAAACAACACGCCACTGGCGGTGAGATAGTAGACGAAGCGAATGAACCAACCCGACAGCTTCTCCGTCACCTGCCTCGGCTTCAACACGAAAAACAGGGACCAGAGCCCGGCGGCGATCAGCCCGACCTCGAACTTGACGTGATCGAGGATCAGCGTCCCGAGCACCAGATATCCGACGATCAACATCAGGGCGGCATTTCTCGCCAGCTTCAGCAGACGATTCTTCCTCACGAAGATACGGAGCCTACGAATCGGGCCATAGACCAAGCGATTCACTGTTTTTTCACCCGGCAGCTGTCCGTATCGAGCCGCCAACGTGATCAATGATAGGATTGCCACGACGATTACGATATAGGCACTCAATACGAAACCATCGTGCTGCCGCCAGAACAACAGGGCTGCGAGCAGCATCAAGGATTGAAGGAGGTAGATCACAAAGACGGAGCCATACTGCCGAAGGCCAGTCTCAAGCAACCGATGGTGGATATGGCCTTTGTCCGGCTTGAACAATGACTTGCCCGCCAACTTTCGTGTTATCACCACATAGACGAGATCTATCAGCGGCATCCCAATGATGAAAAGTGGCAGGAAAACACTCAGTCCACGTCCACCACGCTGGGTCAGGTAGACAGACATGACCGCCAGTGAAAACCCAAGGAACTGACTACCGCCATCTCCCATGAAGATCTGCGCGGGGTGGCTATTGAATAGCAAGAACCCCAGCACACTCCCAATCAGCACAACCGCCACCAGCAGGATGTCATGGGCTCCGGTTCGATAGGCAAGGCCCGCCAGTGCAATCAGGCTCAAGAGGGTCACCCCACCGGCAAGGCCATCGAGTCCATCGGCGAAATTGACGGCATTGACGACAGCCAGATAGAAGAACACCGTGACTGCAACAGACAACAGGTAGGGCAGTTTGATCGTCAGACCAAACATGGATATCTTGTAAATCAAAATGTTGCCAACAACGGCAACAATCAGGGCCGCTGCGATCTGGACAGCAAACTTGATCCGAAAATCAAGATCATACGCATCGTCCAGAACGCCGAAAACGATGATCAAGGCAGCCCCCAACAGATAGCTGGAGAGGGTGGGACCTATCGTCAGCCATAAGACGACGGGAACCGTTGCCCCAAGGATCATTGCCACCCCCCCGATCCGCGGGACTGGCGTCAGATGAATCTTTCTCTGGTTGGGCGTGTCGACGAGACCAAAACGATAGCCAAGCTGCTTAACCGGCGGGATAAAAACCATCGTCAGCAACATCGCCACTATGAACCCTGAAATATAGACCATGCGCTGAAGTGTTCCTTTAATCGAAAAGCTGCCGGCGTTGCAAATTGCAGCCCATACCGGATCGTTGCGACTAGCGGCAATGCTACTGGAGAAGGAGTGGCATATCCTCAGCAAATGTCACGTTTTGAGAACTGTGTAAGAATTTGATTCATACCCCCTGGCATCACGGTGCAGGGAGAATACGGGTACTATCGATCCAGTAGCCGCTCACACAGATCAACCCATCCCCACTCCAAATCAATCGCAGCTGATGGCGTTCCCAGGGCGGAACACCCCATGCCTGCAACATCTTTTTCAAGGGTCTACCTCCCCTTCCCACGAGGTACATGCTCTCCCCCCCCTCCCGGCAAGTGATCCGAAGCATCCCGGGGAACCGCCGCCAACGAAAAGCCCTTTGCAGATTGACCGGCTCCAGATACACCCCATGTGCTTCGTCCAGAAAAGGATACTCTCCAGACCATAGTGTTTGGGGGGGGCTTGATGCTGGCTTGTTGAAGCGCTTGAAGAACCGGCTTCGCCAATGGTGGATACACACCCCACCCGCAAGAAAATCCCCTTCACGTCGCGCCGCCGCCATCGAAACTAAGGCATCGAGCTGCCCAAAAGTGAATATGACTTGCGGTCGCCCCAGACGCAACCACCGTCGCAGCACATGACGCTGACGTGCCGGTGGCAGTGTCCGCAATTCAGCACTATCCAATGCCCCCGTCTCAAAGCGATAGCAATGGAGAAAATCCTCCTCGATCATCTCCTCGGACAGTGCCCGCTGCTCGGCCTGCAGCCGGGCCGCTCGCCCAATGGTGGCAACGGCCGCCGGCCAACGCGCCTCGACCGCGGGCAGCACCACATGACGGATATAGTTTCGATCGAAAACGGTGTCTCGGTTGGACGGATCCTCGACCCAGGGGATGCCGCGCCGGCGCAGAAAGGCGGTCAGGGCCTCACGGCGCCAGGCCAGCAGCGGCCGCAACAGCATCCCCCGGGAGAACGGGCGCATCACCGGCATCGCCGACAACCCCTCGACCCCGGCGCCCCGAAACAGGTGGAGCAACAGCGTCTCCGCCTGGTCGTCGAGATGATGGGCCATCAACAGCGCCTCGTCAGCCCCGAGACGATCACCCAACACCCGATAGCGGGAACGACGGGCGGCCATCTCCAGGCTCTCACGCCGACGCCGCGAGACGGTGATTTCGACGACTTGCAGCGGGATGTCGAAACGCCGGCAGAGCGCCCGGCAGTGGGCCGACCAGTCGTCGGCGGCGGCCTGCAGACCATGGTGCACATGAATGGCGCGAACCTGCTTACCGCCGAGCCTGGGTCGCAACTCGGCCATGGCCACGAGCAGCGCCACCGAATCGGCGCCGCCGCTCAACGCGACGCAGTATCCCGTCGTCGTCGCCGGGAGAGACAGGGTCGGCAGCAGGGTTTCGGGGGAGAAGGCAGCGGGTTTGGTCAAGGCGACCCCTCGGCCTCTTCAGGACGTCAGCCGTTGAATTGCCCGTAGGACATCAGGCGCTCGTAGCGGCGTTGCACCAGCTCGTCCTTGCTGTAACTCTGCAATCGTGTCAGCGCGTTGTCGATGGCGGTGGCCATGGCGCTGCTCATGGCGTCGAGATCGCGGTGGGCGCCACCGAGCGGCTCGGGGATGATCTCGTCGATCAGCTTGAGCGCCTTCAATTTCTCGGCGGTGATGCCGAGCGCCTCGGCCGCCTCGGGCGCCTTGTCGGCGCTCTTCCAGAGAATCGACGCGCACCCCTCGGGCGAGATCACCGAGTAGGTGCTGTACTGGAGCATCATCACGTGATCACCGACGCCGATGGCCAGTGCGCCGCCGGACCCCCCCTCGCCAATGACGATGCAGACGATCGGCACCGTCAGCTCAGACATCTCCAGCAGATTACGGGCAATCGCCTCGCTCTGCCCCCGCTCCTCGGCGCCCACGCCCGGATAGGCACCCGGCGTGTCGATCAGGGTGATGATCGGCAGCCGGAAACGCTCCGCCAGCTTCATCAGCCGCAGCGCCTTGCGGTAACCCTCCGGCCGTGGCATGCCGAAATTGCGCTTGAGTTTCTCCTTGGTGTCACGCCCCTTCTGATGGCCGATGACCATGACGCTCCGTTCGTTGAAGCGGGCGATGCCGCCGACGATGGCCGGGTCGTCCTTGAACGCACGGTCACCGTGCAACTCGCGAAACTCGGCAAACACCGACCGGGTGTAGTCCAGCGTATAGGGCCGCAGCGGATGGCGCGCCAGCTGGGAAACCTGCCACGGGGTGAGTTTGGAGAAGATCGACTCGGTGAGGCTGCGCCCCTTCTCCTCGAGCTTGGCGATCTCATCGCCGAGATTGACGCCGCTGCCGTCCCCGACGTAACGCAGCTCGTTGATCTTGGCTTCGAGCTCGGCAATCGGCTGTTCGAAATCGAGATAGTCGGGATTCATCGCGTCAGGGGCTGTGGCAACAAAGGCGCTATTTTATCGGATTGGTCGGCGCATTCATACGCCGCCGGCGCGGGCATTTTCGTCCCAGATGTACTCGACCACTTCCAGGTCGAAGCCACCGAGGGCATGGAACTTTTTCGGCGCCGACAGCAGCCGCATCTTACGGACGCCCAGATCGACGAGGATCTGCGCGCCGACGCCGAAGGTCCGCAAATCCTCGGGCGCGTCCTTCGGCTTGTCGATGCCCGCCTCGGTGCGCGTGCCCAGGTTCTGGATTCGCTGGACGAGGCTCTCCTCCGACTCCGGGTGCCGCAGGATCACCACCACGCCGTGACCACTCTCGTCGACCCGCCGCATCGCATCGTGCAGCGGCCAGCCGAACCCCTCGCCGGTGATCGAGAGAAAATCCACCAGCGCATCCTGCAGATGGACCCGTACCAGCGCCGGCTCGTCACCGGCCACGTCGCCCTTGACGAGAGCGAAGTGGATGTTGCCCGAGACGTGGTTCTGATAGGTGATCAGCTCGAACTCCCCCTGCTCGGTGGAGATCCGCGTCTGCGCCACCCGCTCCACCGACTTTTCGTTCTTCACCCGGTAGTGGATCAGATCCTCGATGGTACCGATCTTCAGCCCGTGCTCGGCGGCGAACTTCTCCAGATCGGGCCGCCGCGCCATGGTACCGTCCTCGTTGAGGATCTCGACGATGACGGCAGCCGGCTCGAAACCGGCCAGCCGCGCCAGATCACAACCCGCCTCGGTATGGCCGGCGCGCGTCAGCACCCCGCCGGGACGCGCCATCAACGGAAACACATGGCCCGGCTGGACGATGTCCTCCGGCTTCGCGTTGGGCGCGATCGCGGTGCGGATCGTGTGGGCGCGGTCGTAGGCGGAGATTCCGGTGGTCACCCCCTCGGCCGCCTCGATGGAGACGGTGAAGTTGGTGCCGTGGGCGTCGGCGGCGGCGCCATCGACCATCAACGGCAGGTCGAGCTGCTTGCAACGCTCGCGCGTCAGGGTCAGACAGATCAGCCCCCGCCCGTACTGGGCCATGAAGTTGATGTCCTCTGGACGCACCATCGACGCCGCCATCAGCAGATCACCCTCGTTCTCGCGGTCCTCGTCATCGACGATGATGACCATCTTGCCAGCGCGCAGATCGTCGAGGATCTCTTCTACGGTATTGAATGCCATGGCTCAGCTCTTTCTGCTGTTGTCGAGGAAACCGGCCGCCGCCAGCATCGCGTGCGTGATGCCCGCGCCGTCATCGCCGGCGCCGGCTTCGACGGCACCACCGAGCAGCAGCCTTTCGAGATAGCGCGCAATGATATCCACTTCCAGATTGACCGGCGTACCAACCGCAGCCCCACTGAGGTTGGTCTCCCGCATCGTATGGGGGACGATATTGAGGCCGAAGACGTCGTCGTCGATCCCATTGACCGTCAGGCTGATGCCCTGGACACAGATCGATCCCTTCGGCGCAATATAGCGCAGCAACGGCCCGGGCGCGCGAACATCGATCCGCACCGAACGCCCATCGTCACGCATCGAGACGATCTCCCCGACCCCATCCACATGGCCACTGACCAGATGCCCGCCGAGCCGCGTGGTCGGTGTCAACGCCTTCTCCAGATTGACGGCCGCGCCAGCCTGCAACGACCCCAGCGTGGTGCAGGCCAGCGTCTCGTTGGAGACGTCCGCCTCGAACCAGTCGGCGCCAAAGTCGATCACCGTCAGACAGACGCCGTTGACGGCGATACTGTCCCCCAACGCCACGTCGCTCATGTCGAGCCTGCCGGCGCCGATCTCGAAACGCCGATCGCCCCCCTGGGGCGAGACGCGGCGCAGACGGCCGACCGCTTCAATGATTCCGGTAAACATCAGGTCATCACCACTTCCGGTTCCGAATCGAGCGCCACACTGTAGCAGGTCAGCGGCAGCGCCGTCGTCGAGTTGAATTCGGCCGCCACGGCAATGGCCTCGCGCGCGATCGCCTCGGCACTGTCGAGCCGGTCATAGAGCGCCCCCAACGCCCCCAGCGCAATCTCCGCCCCCGCGCCAATGGCCCAGAAGCGGGTGTACTCGAACACCTCGCGCAACGAGAAGACACCGAAGATTCCCTTGCGATTGATCAGCAGCGCATCGATCTGGGTCGACTCGTAGGCATCGTCCTCATCCTCCTTCGGGTTGAGGTAATAGTGCTCCTTCAACGTCGGATGGAGTTTGAGGAAACTCTCGAAAATGGCCCGCCGGCCAAGAAAGTCGAGATCCCTCACCCGCTCGCAGGCGCTCTCCAGCACCATCTGGTGGGCCGCGCTGCCGACGATGCCGATATGGCTCTCGTGGCTGCGGAAGATCTTGTCGTGGGCGGCATCGAAGGCCGCCGCCTGACGGGTGTCACCGAAGGTGGTGAGGCTGTCGGCGGCGATGCAGGCCACCCCCTGCTTGCGAACGACGACTATCGTGGACATGGCTTCGAGGTGATGCGCCAGTCGTCGCCGACCCGGCGGATATCGGAGATCTCTAGCGCGATCCGGTCGGCCATGGTCAGCAGCCCCGGAATCGTCGCCAGCCCGCGCCCGGCATCCCCCATCAGATGGGGCGCCAGGTAGATCAGCAGTTCATCCACCAGTCCGGCGGCCAGAAATGCACCGGCCAGTGTCGACCCCACCTCCAAATGGCATTCGTTGACCTCCCACGCGGCCAACGCCGACATCGCCTCGCGCAGATCGAGCCCCTCGCCCCGACGCGGCAGCCGCAGCAGTTCCACGCCCCGGGCCTCGAGGGCCGCCTGGCGGTTGCGGTCGTCGCAGTCGTGCATCACCAGCAGGCGCCCGTCATTGCCAATGATGCGGGCGTCCGGCGGCAACCGCAGGCCGGTATCGAGTACGACCCGCAGTGGCTGATGGGGCTCACGCGGTGCCCCGAGGGTCTCGCGACCGGCACGGACGTTGAGCGCGGGGTCATCGGCCAGCACCGTACCGATTCCGGTGACGATCGCTCCGCTGCGGGCACGCCAGCGCTGCACGTCCCGACGCGCCGCTTCACCAGTAATCCACAGGCTCTCTCCCGACGCCATCGCGGTACGCCCGTCGAGGCTCATCGCCGACTTGAGGCGGACAAACGGCATCCCGGAACGCATCCGTTGGACGAAGCCGGGATTGAGCGCCGCCGCCTCCTTGGCCAACAGCCCGCTCCCGGTGCCGATGCCGGCCGCGGCGAGCCGGGCCAGGCCCTGCCCCGAGACCAGCGGGTTGGGATCCTCCATCGCGGCAACGACGCGCCCTACGCCGGCGGCGATCAAGGCCTCGGTGCAAGGCCCGGTCCTACCGGTATGACAGCAGGGCTCCAGCGTGACATAGACGGTGGCACCGGCGGCTCGTTCGCCCGCCCGCGCCAGCGCTTCGATCTCGGCATGGGGACCGCCGGCATGTTCGTGGAAACCCTCGCCGACGATCTCGCCGTCGCGGACGATGACGCATCCGACGCGGGGATTGGGCTGGGTGGTATAGAGACCGCGTCGAGCCAGACGCAGCGCCCGCGCCATCATCTCGTGGTCGAAGGCGTCGAAGGCCACGGCTATTCGGAATCCAGAAACGAGATCTGGTGTTTGCGGGCCTCCGGCGAGAGATCCCGCTCCAGCCGCTCGATGGTCTCGCGAAACGCATCCATGTCGTCGAAACTGAGATAGACCGAGGCAAAACGGATATAGGCGATCTGATCGAGTCCCCGCAGCTCCTCCATCACCCATTCGCCGAGCTGTGACGCGGTCACCTCCCGCTCACTGGAGAGCAGCTTGTGCTTGATGCGGGAAACGGCGGCGTCGACATCCTCGGTGTGGACCGGACGCTTCTCCAGCGAACGCTCGATGCCGCTGCGCAGCTTCCCCTCGTCGAAGGCCTCACGGCGTCCGTCCCGCTTGACCACCCGCGGCAGCTTCAGTTCGGCCGTCTCGTAGGTGGTGAAACGCTCGGCGCACTCCAGACATTCGCGCCGCCGCCGCACCTGCGACCCCTCGTTCGCCAACCGTGAATCGATGACCTTGGTTTCGGTGGCATTGCAGAACGGGCAACGCATTGCCGGACTCTATTTCCCGTAGACCGGCAAGCGGGCGCAGATGTCGAGCACCTTCTGCTTGACGCTGGCGATCACCTGCTCGTTGCCGATGTCGTCGAGCACATCGCAGATCCAGCCGGCCAGCTCCCGGGCATCGGCCTCGGTGAAACCGCGCGTCGTGATCGCCGGCGTGCCGATACGGATGCCGCTGGTCACGAACGGCGATTCGGGGTCATTGGGCACCGCATTTTTGTTGACGGTGATATTGGCGCTGCCGAGCGCCGCATCCGCCTCCTTGCCGGTCATCGGCTTGTCGATCAGATCGACGAGAAAGAGATGATTGTCGGTGCCACCGGAGACGATGGCGTAGCCGCGCGCCATCATCGTCTCGGCCATCGCGCGGGCATTGGCGACGACCTGCTGCTGATACTGCGTGAAGCCGGGTTCCAGCGCCTCCTTGAAGGCCACTGCCTTGGCCGCGATGACATGCATCAGCGGCCCGCCCTGCGTGCCGGGGAAGACCAGTGAATTGAGCTTCTTCTCGATCTCGGGGTTCGACTTGGCAAGAATGATGCCACCACGCGGGCCACGCAGCGTCTTGTGCGTTGTCGAGGTGGTGACGTCGGCGATACCGACCGGGCTGGGATAGACGCCGGCCGCCACCAGCCCCGCCACATGGGCCATGTCGACGAACAGCCAGGCGCCGACCGCATCGGCAATGTCGCGGAACCGCTGCCAGTCGACGACGCGGGAGTAGGCGGAGAAACCGGCGACGATCATCTTCGGCTCGTGCTCGCGGGCGAGACGCTCCACCTCGTCGTAGTCGATCTCACCGGTCTCGGGATTCAGCCCGTACTGCACGGCGTTGAAGATCCTGCCCGAAAAGTTGACCTTGGCGCCGTGGGTCAGGTGCCCGCCATGGGCGAGACTCATGCCGAGAATCGTATCGCCCGGGTTCAGCAGCGCCAGATAGACGGCGGCATTGGCCTGGGAACCGGAGTGAGGCTGCACATTGGCGTAGTCGGCGCCGAAGAGCGCCTTGACGCGGTCGATGGCCAGCTGCTCGGCGATATCGACATATTCGCATCCGCCGTAGTAACGCTTGCCCGGATACCCCTCGGCGTACTTGTTGGTCAGCACCGACCCCTGTGCCGCCATCACCCGGGGGCTGGTGTAGTTCTCCGAGGCGATCAGCTCGATATGCTCCTCCTGACGCCGGGCCTCGTTCTCCATCGCGCGCCATAGCTCATCGTCGTAGCCGGCGATCTTCATATCTGCTGAAAACATCTCGTCTCCTGTGGTTCTCACTGCGTGGGCAAGCGCCAAATCGGAGCGAGATTATACAATCTTTTGCGGCTTACGGAACCGCAAGCCACCGTATCTGGTAGAGTGGGCTCAGACGCACCCTCCCGGCGCGTCCCGCTGCGGGGAACCATCGGATCGGATCGCCGGTCTACTAGCAACAAACCCGACCGCCAGCCGCCTGCCACTCCCATGTCCAGAGTCCTGCCGATCCTCATCGAACTGCTACTGCTCGCCGCGCTGTCGTGGTTCTGCATCCGCGTCGAATCGGCCGATATCGAGGCGGACCTGGCCCATCGCAGCCAGGCGGTACTGGGCTATGCCGGACTGGAGCAGGTCAAGGTCGAGACCGACGGGCAGACCATCATCCTGCGCGGCAACGTCGAATCGGAGCCGCAGCGCGCACTGGCGGTCGACTCGGTCGCCACCCTCTGGGGCGTCACCGCGGTCAGCGACCAGCTCGTCGTCCGCCCACCCGGGCCGCCAGATCAGATGCCGGGCGAGAAGGCCGAGATGGCCGACCCGCCCCCGGCTCCGCCGCTGCCGACCAAGGACCGGGCAACGGACGCCTCCGACGCCTGCAGCGCCGAGCTGGAGAAGTTCACCGACGGGCCGAAAATCGGTTTCACCCTGGGCAGCGACGAGCTGTCGCCGGCCTCACGCCCGCTGCTGAAGAGGCTCGCCGCCCTGCTGGAACGCTGTGGCGACAGCCGACTCGACATCATCGGCCACACCGACAGCATCGGCGATGCCGCCGACAATCTGGCCCTGAGCAAAGCGAGGGCCGAAGCCGTGGCCCAGGCGCTGGCTTCCCTTGGCATCGACCCGGCGCGCCTGCACGCCCGCGGCAAGGGGGAACGGGAGCCGATCGCCGACAACACCACCGAAGCCGGCCGCGAGCAGAACCGGCGCATCGAATTCCGGCTGCGGCACGACAGCGCCGCCGACAACCTTTCGAGGTAGCACGACCATGGCCTATCTGATCACCAAGATGCTTCTCTGCCTGTTGCTGGCGGCACTGCTGGGGCTGTTCATCGGCTGGCAGCTGCGCGGCCTCGTGCTCAACAATCGCCAGCGGGCGCAACAGGAGGTGCTGGACGACTGCCAGCAACATCTGCAACAGGTGGAACGGGAACGCGACCAGCTCTACATCCGCGCCGAGCGGCTCGAGGCCGCCAACCATGACCTCAACGCCCAGCTGATGGACACCCCGCCGCCCCCCGCGCCGTTGGCGAACGATCCCGCCAAGGAACTCGACACCATCGTGGCGCGCCTGCAGGCGCTGGAGCAGACCAACCAACTGCTGCAATCACGGATCGACAACCTCGATCTCCGCGCCGGCAGCCATCCTCTGGCCGAGATCGGCAACCTCGGCACCGAGGAGATCGAGATGTTCCGCCGGCTCGGCATCGAAACCACGATCCAGCTGCTCGAACACGTCGCCGATGGGGCGGGCCGGGACGACCTCATCGCTCGCACCGGCCTGGAGGCGGCCGAACTCGACCGCATGACCCAGGTGGCCGACCTGCTGCGGGTGCCCGGCATCGACAGCGCCACCGCCAACCTGCTGCAGGCCAGCGGCATCCGCTCGGTGGCCGACCTGGCCGGCAAGAAAGCCAACCGCCTGGCGCTCAAGCTCAAGCGCGTCAATGCCGAGAAGCAGCTGCTCTCCACCGCGCCGAAGGCATCGATCGTCGGCCACTGGATCGATGCCGCCACGACGATGATCCAGCGCGAGTCGGCCTGAAGCCCCCTCCCCCGATCCGCATTACCGCTTGCCGTGCGCGCCCGGCTTGCTGAATAATCCCGCCTTGGTACGCAAACACCCCATCGAAGGACCCAACGCCCATGGCCCAGTACATCTACACCATGAACGGTGTCGGCAAGATCGTGCCGCCGAAGACCTGGATTCTGAAGGACATCAACCTCAACTTCTTTCCCGGCGCCAAGATCGGCGTGCTGGGCTACAACGGCGCCGGCAAATCGACCCTGTTGCGGATCATGGCCGGTATCGACACCGACATCGTCGGCGAGGCGCGCCCGCAGCCGGACATCAAGATCGGCTATCTGCCGCAGGAACCGCAGCTCGATCCCGACAAGGACGTGCGCGGTAACGTCGAAGAGGCGCTCGGCGACATCAAGGAGGCGCAACAGAAGCTGGAAGCGGTCTATGCCGCCTATGCCGAGCCCGACGCCGACTTCGACGCCCTGGCCGCCGAACAGGCGAGGCTGGAGAACATCATCCAGGCCGCCGATGGCCACAACCTCGAACGCAAGCTGGAGATCGCCGCCGAAGCGCTGCGCCTGCCACCGTGGGATGCCGACGTCACCCGCCTCTCCGGCGGCGAGAAACGCCGCGTGGCTCTGTGCCGGCTGCTCCTCTCCGCCCCCGACATGCTGATTCTCGACGAGCCGACCAACCACCTCGATGCCGAATCGGTGGCCTGGCTGGAACGCTATCTGCAGGAGTTCCCCGGTACCGTGGTCGCCGTCACCCACGATCGCTACTTCCTCGACAACGTCGCCGGCTGGATTCTGGAACTCGACCGCGGCCACGGCATCCCCTGGCAGGGCAACTACTCCTCGTGGCTGGAGCAGAAGGAGGCACGGCTGGAGCAGGAGAAGAACGCCGAGGCGGCCCGTATCAAGGCGATGAAACAGGAGCTGGAGTGGGTGCGCAGCAACCCCAAGGGACGGCAGGCCAAGAGCAAGGCGCGGCTGAAGCGTTTCGAGGAGCTCTCCTCCAGTGACTACCAGCAGCGCTCCGAAACCAACGAACTCTACATCCCCCCCGGCCCCCGACTCGGCGATCTGGTGGTCGAGGCCAACGGCATCCGCAAGGCCTATGGCGACCGGGTGCTCTACGAGGATCTGAGCTTCAACCTGCCGCGTGGCGGCATCGTCGGCGTCATCGGCCCAAACGGCGCCGGCAAGACCACGCTGTTCCGCATGCTGGTCGGACAGGAGACGCCCGACAGCGGTGAGATCCGCGTCGGCGAGACGGTGCAGATCGCCTATGTGGACCAGAGCCGTGACGCGCTCGACGACGGCAAGACGGTCTGGGAGGAGATCTCCGACGGTCAGGACATCCTCCGCATCGGCAACTACGAGATTCCGTCGCGCGCCTACGTGGGGCGATTCAACTTCAAGGGCAATGCCCAACAGAAGCGCATCGGCGACCTCTCCGGCGGCGAGCGCAACCGTGTCCACCTCGCCAAGCTGCTGCGCTCGGGAGGCAATCTGTTGCTGCTCGACGAACCCACCAACGATCTCGACGTCGAGACACTGCGCGCACTGGAGGAGGCGCTGCTCGACTTCCCCGGCTCGGCCGTCGTCATCTCCCACGACCGCTGGTTCCTCGATCGCGTCGCCACCCACATCCTCGCCTTCGAGGGCGACAGCCAGGCCACCTGGTTCGAGGGCAACTACAGCGAATACGAGGCCGATCGGCGCGCGCGTCTCGGCGACGAGGCCCTGACGCCCGAACGGATCCGCTACAAGCGCCTGGACGCCTGAGCCTGGCGGGATTGGGGGCACGCCCTGCCCGCAAACGATCGTCTCACCGCCCTGCCGGGCGACGAGGCTTGTCGTATACTGGGGCCCGGTCGGCGGACGACGCCCGACGTCGGGGACGCCGACGGCAGCACAATCCGACAGGCCGGTGTTCCAACCCACACCACCCCAGAGCACAACGATGGAAAACCAGATCCTTCTCGGCAAGGGCACGAAAAAAGTCTATCTGAACCCCCGCTACGCCAATCGCCACGGGCTGATCGCCGGGGCGACCGGCACCGGCAAGACGGTGTCACTCCAGGTGCTGGCCGAGGGTTTCTCGCGCCTCGGCGTGCCGGTGTTCATGGCCGACGTCAAGGGCGACCTGACCGGCATCAGTCAACCGGGCAGGCCACACCCCAAGATCGACGAGCGCATCGAAAAGATCGGTATCGACGACTACCGCTTCGAGGGCTTCCCCACGGTGTTGTGGGATCTGCTGGGGGAACAGGGCCACCCGATCCGCACCACCATCTCCGACATGGGGCCCGTGCTGCTGTCACGGCTGCTCGACCTCAACGAGACCCAGGAGGGGGTGCTCAACATCGCCTTCCGGCTGGCCGACGACGAGGGACTGCTGCTGCTCGACCTGGACGACCTGCGCACCACGCTGCGCTACGTCGGCGACAACCGCAAACGCTTCCAGACGCTCTATGGCAATATCAGCCCGGCGTCGATCGGCGCCATCCAGCGCCGCCTGCTGGTGCTGGAGGAACAGGGTGCCGACCGCTTCTTCGGCGAACCGGCGCTGGATCTGTGGGACTTCATGCGCACCGGCGCCAACGGTCGCGGCAACATCAACATCCTCATGGCGGACCAGCTGATGATGGCGCCGCGGCTCTATGCCACCTTCCTGCTGTGGCTGATCTCGGAACTGTTCGAGACACTGCCGGAGGTGGGCGATCTGGACAAGCCCCGGCTGGTGTTCTTCTTCGATGAGGCGCATCTGCTGTTCGACGATGCCCCCGATGCGCTCATCGACAAGGTGGAACAGGTGGTCAAGCTGATCCGTTCCAAGGGGGTCGGCATCTACTTCGTCACCCAGAACCCGCTCGACGTACCCGATTCGGTGCTCGGCCAGCTCGGCAACCGCATCCAGCACGCGCTGAGGGCTTTCACACCGCGCGACCAGAAAGCGGTGCGCGCCGCCGCCCAGACCTTTCGCACCAATCCCGACCTCGACACCGAGAAGGTCATCACCGAACTGGGGGTGGGCGAGGCGCTGGTCTCGACGCTGCAAGACAAAGGCACGCCCGGCATCGTCGAGCGCACGCTGATCTGCCCGCCGCGATCACGCATCGGCCCCGCCAGCGACGCAGAACGCGACGCGCTGTTGCGCCAAAGCCCGTTCGCCGGTCGCTACGACGATCCCGTGGACCGGCAATCGGCCCATGAGATTCTCACCGAACGGGCCGAAAAGGCTGCCCGCGAGGCGGAGGAAGCCGCGCGCAGAATGGAGGAGGAAAAGCGTCGGCAGCGGATGAACCGCGGCAGCGGACGTCGCCGCCAGAGCGTCGGCGAGGCACTGATGAAGAGCGTCGCCCGCTCCATCGGCAGCCAGATGGGACGGACGATCATCCGCGGAATTCTCGGCTCGATCTTCCGGGGGCGTTAGCGGGATGGACGACCGATTCGAAAGACTGCGCAAGAAACACCGCGTCCCGTTCGACGGCCGCTTCTCCGTCACCACCGCCCCCACCCGGCCCGACCGGACGCCCGACGAGAGCGCCCTCAAGAAGAAGCTCCGCCGCCTCAACCGGGCCCTCTACGATTTGCAGCGGATCCAGTATGCCGACGGCCGCCATGCCCTGCTGCTGGTCTTTCAGGCGATGGATGCCGCCGGCAAGGACAGCACCATCCGTACCGTCCTGCGCGGCATCAATCCCGCCGGCTGCCGGGTCGTCTCGTTCAAGCAGCCATCGCGCGAGGAGCTGGCGCACGACTTCCTCTGGCGCTGCCACAAGGCACTGCCACCACGCGGTACCATCGGCGTCTTCAACCGCAGCTACTACGAGGAGACGCTGGTGGTGCGGGTACACCCCGACTACCTGCGGCACCAGAACCTGCCGGGCGAGACCGGTACCGACGCTTTCTGGCAGAAACGCTTCGAAGCGATCCGCAACTACGAGAGATACCTGGCCGACAACGGCACGACGATTCTGAAGTTCTGGCTCAACGTCTCCCGCGAGGAGCAGAAGAACCGCTTCATCGCGCGCCTGCGCGATCCAAGGAAGCAGTGGAAGTTCTCGCCCCACGACATCGCCGAGCGGCAGCACTGGGATCGCTACATGGCCTGTTACGAGACGGTGCTGAACGAGACCTCGCGACCCTGGGCGCCGTGGTATGCGATCCCGGCCGACAACAAGCCGTATATGCGCGTCGAAGTGGCGAAGACGATCCGCAAGGCACTCGAAGCGATGGATCTGCGCTATCCGGCGGTGGACGAGGCGGTGGCGGAGAACATCGACGGCCTCGTCGCCGAACTCGAACGCAGCTGATCCCGGCTCAGCGGACGACGCCGCGCTCGCTGTTCTCGATGAATTCGACGAAGTTGCGAACCTCGGGAAATTCATCGGCGAGGATCTGCACCTCGGCCAACGCGCTGTTGCGGTCCCGGCCGCGAATGAGCAGCTTGAACGCCTGGGAGAGCCCGCGAATGGCCTCGGGCGAGAACCCGCGCCGCTTGAGCCCTTCCTTGTTGATGCCGATGGCGCGGGCATAGTTGCCAGAGGCGATGGTGAACGGCGGCAGGTCGCGGTTGAGCGCCGTCCCCATCCCGGTGAAAGCGTGGGCGCCGATGACGCTGAACTGGTGGACCAGCGTGAAACCGCCGAGAATGGCGTGGTCGCCGACACGGACATGCCCGGCCAGCGAGGCGCCGTTGGAGAAGACGGTGCGATCGCCGACGATGCAGTCGTGGGCGATATGGACATAGGCCATGATCAGATTGTCGTTGCCGATGACGGTCTCGCCATGGCCGGTGATGGTGCCGCGATTGATGGTGCAGTATTCGCGGAAGGTGTTGCGGTCGCCGATGCGCAGCCGGGTCGGTTCACCGTGGTACTTGAGATCCTGCGGCGCTTCCCCGATCGAGCAAAACTGATAGATGCAGTTCTCACGGCCGATCGTGGTCGGGCCATTGATGACCGCATGGGGGCCGATCCAACTGCCGGCGCCGATCTCCACATCGGCGCCGATGACGGCGAACGGCCCGACCGTCACGTCGTCGGCGATACTCGCGGCCGGATCGATGACTGCGCGTGAATCGATCAACCCTCGTTCTCCTTCTTGGCGCACATCAACGTGGCCGACGCCACTGTCTTGCCATCCACCGTCGCCACCGCCTCCACCTTGATCATATTGCGTTTCTTCGACACCGGCGTGATCGTCAACAACATCTGATCGCCGGGCACCACCTGCTGGCGGAAACGCACATTGTCCACCGAGACCAGCAGAAAGATGAAATCGGTGGACTCTCCCGCCGCCGCGCGGCTGGCGTAGTCGTAGATCCCGCAGGCCTGGGCCAGCGCTTCGATGATCAAGACACCGGGGAAGATCGGCACCTGTGGAAAATGGCCCTGGAACATCGGCTCGTTGACCGAGACATTCTTCAGCGCCGTCAACGATTCTCCCGGCCGGAAGTCGATCACCCGATCGACCAGCAGCATCGGGAAACGATGCGGCAGGAAATTCATGATCTCGCCGATCGTCATGCCGGTCAGGTCTTCAACGCTGTTACTCATCGGAGTCTGTCGCCTTCCGTTGTGATTCGATCCGTTTCAACCGCCGCTCCATCTCGTCGAGCCGTTTCTGCTGCAGATAGTTGCGGCGCCACTGCCGTGTCGGCTGCAGCGGCGAGCCCGAGGAGTAGCTCCCGGCCTCGGGAATGTCCTGGGCGACGAAACTGCGGGCGGTGACGCGCACACCGTCGGCCAGCTCGATGTGCCCGACGATGCCGACGCCCCCCCCAATGGCACAGCCTTCACCGATGGTGGTGCTGCCGGCAATGCCAGTGCAGCCGGCGATGGCGGTATTACGCCCGATGCGGACGTTGTGCGCCACCTGGATCAGGTTGTCCAGCTTCACACCGTCCGATATTACCGTATCCTCCAAGGCACCGCGATCGATGGTGGTGTTGGCCCCGATCTCCACGTCGTCGCCAACGACGACACTCCCGATCTGCGGAATCTTGACCCAACGACCGGCATCGTTGGCGAATCCGAAACCGTCGGCACCGATCACGGCACCAGCGTGCAGCAGACAGCGTTCACCGATGGTGACGCCATCCATCAGCGTCACATTGGGTTCGAGCACCGTTCCACGACCAACGGTGACGTCGCGGCCGATGACGCAGCCCGGGGAGACCACCACGTCGGCGGCCAGCGTTGCGCCGCTACCGACGACGCAATGGGCACCGAGGTGTACCGAGGGATCGACATGCGCGCCCGGCTCGACGACGGCACTGGGGTGAACCCCGGGGTCGGGGCGCCGGGGCGGATGCAGCAGTTGCGCCGCCCGCGCATAGGCGAGATAGGGATCGGCGGCCACCAGCGCGGTGACGCCATCGGGACAGCGATCCAGATGCTCGGCACGGACGATGACCACCGAGGCACGGGTGTCGCGCAGATACGGCAGGTATTTGCCCGAGGCGACGAAACTCAGCTCTCCCGGGACGGCCTTGCGCAGATCGTTCACCGCGACCACGGGCACGTCGGCGTCACCCCGCAACGACAGATCGAGCCGCCGCGCCAGTTGCCCGGCCGTCCACCGCATCGCTACTGGCCGGCGCGCTGCTGCAGCTTGCCGATCACCTTGTCGGTGATGTCGATGCGTTTGCTCACGTAGAGCACGCTCTCACTGACGATGAGGTCGTAGCCTTCCGTCTCGGCGATGTCGACGATGGCCTTGTAGATGTCGCTCTGCAGACTGCCCAGCGCCTTGTTGCGCGCGGCGGAGAAATCGGCGGCGAAGGCATCGGACTTGCGCTTGAACTCGCGCACCCGCTCGCGCAGTGTGTTTTCCATCTTTTCACGCTCGGTGGCGGAGAGCACGTCGCGGTCGCGACGATACTTCTCCTGTAGCTGCTTGATCTGCTCCTGCTCCTCGACCAGCTTCTTCTCCCGCTCGGCGAATTCGGCCTTGATCCGCTCGCTGGCCGCCTTGACCTGCGGCGCCGACTCCATCAGCCGCGCCATGTTGACGGCCCCCACCCTGGTTTCGGCCTGGGCCATGCCGGCTCCCCCGAGCAGCAATACGGCAAGCAGCGCCGCGACGACTGGTTTGTACATGATCGGATCCTCCTCTCGTTGCCCGCGTCAGAACGACGCGCCAATACTGAACTGAAATTGCTGGGTATGATCGCCATCCTTGTCGTTGAGCGCATCAGCCAGACTGAACACCAGCGGACCGACCGGCGAGAGCCACTCGAACGACAGCCCCGCCGCGGCACGCAACTCACCCTCGTCGAAGTCATCGATGCCCTCGAAGACGTTGCCGGCGTCGATGAAGGCCCCCATCCGCACCGAACGGTTGTCCTTGGCGAACGGCGCCGGAAAGAAGAACTCCATGCTGGCCAGCGTTCTGAAATTGCCACCAAAGGGATCGTCGGTCGACAACGACAGCGGCCCGAGGCTGTTGGCGCGATACCCCCGCACCGAACGGATGCCACCGGCGTAGTATTTTTCGAAGAATGGCAGATCGGTGGTCTGATTGTAGGCATCACCATAGGCCACGTCGCCCATCAGCTGCAGCGCGTAACGCTCACGAAACGGAAACAGCAGCACATTACGATAGTTCAGCTTGTAGTAGTCGAGATCGGACCCCGGCGCGGCCACCTCGAGCCGCAACCGCTGCAGATTGCCCTCCGACGCGAACACGGTACGGTCCCGGGTGTCATGGGTAAAGGTGGCATTGACGGTGAACTCGTCGTAACGGGTACCGTTGGCGGCGACGAAATCCTTGATCTCCACCGGCGTCCGGTCGCTGGTCTTGATGTCGATGTTCTCGTAGTTGAGGCTGAAGCGCAGGCGGTCGTATTCGGTCAGCGGAATACCGTAGCTGACGCCCAGGCCCCAGCGGTCGGCGATGTAGTCCACCACGTCCAGCTTACCGGTATCGGTCTTGCGGTAGAAGGCGCTGATACCCCGGGAGATGCCATCGATGGTGTAGTACGGGTTGGTATAGGAAACGCTGTAGATGGTATTGGACGAGCTGTTGTTGAAATTGACCGACAGACGCTTGCCCGAGCCAAAGGCGTTCTCCTGGCTGAAGGCCAGATTGATCAGCAGGCCCTCCGCCTGCGAATAGCCCATCCCGGCGGAGAAACTGCCGGCGAGCCTTTCGGTGACGGTGACCTCGAGATCGACCAGATCGTCTCGCCCCGGCACCCGCTTGCGCTCGATATTGACGGTCTCGACGAACGGCAGGCGCTGGATACGTACGCGCGAGCGCTTGATCTTGGTGGAGGAGTACCAGCTTCCCTCGAGCTGACGCATCTCACGACGGAACACCTCGTCGCGTGTTTTGCTGTTGCCGAAGAAACGGATCTTGCGCACATAGACCCGCTTGCCCGGATTGACGATGAAATCGAGCTCGACCGAATCGTCCTTCTCGTCGATGCGCGGCAGCACGTTGATATCGGCGAAGGCGAACCCCTCGCTGCCGAGCTCATCCTTCATCTTCCGGATCGAATCGGCGATCTTCGCCCGGGAGAAGGTCTCCCCCTCCTCGACCTCGATGGCCTTGGCCAGCGCATCCGCCTTGCCGGCGGTCTTGCCCTTGACCTCCACGTCACGGACGGTGTAGCGATCCCCCTCGGTGACGTTGATGGTGATATAGAGATCCTTCTTGTCTGGCGTCAGCGTCACCTGGGTGGAATCGATGCTGAAATTGAGAAACCCGCGATCCATGTAGAAGGCCCGCAGGATCTCCAGGTCGGCCTCCAGCTTCTGCTTGGCGTACTTGTCTTTCGAGCTGAGAAAGGCCCACCATGACGGCACGCCGGAATTGAAGTTCTTCATCAACTCCTCGTCGCTGAAATGCTCGTTGCCGATGATCTCGACGCGACGGATCCGGGTGACGACCCCCTCGGAGATCTTGATCGCCAGATCGACGCGGTTGCCATCGAGCGGCGCCACCTCCGATTCGATGCGGACGTTGTACTTGCCCTGGGCGAAATACTGCTGCCGCAGCTCGCGCTCGATACTGTCGAGTACCGAGCGGTCGAATACCCGCCCTTTGTCGATCCCGGCCTTGGCCAACGCCTCTTTCAGCGTGTCGGTGTCGATGCTCTTGTTGCCCTCGATGGTGATGTCGGCGATCGCCGGCCGCTCCTTCACCTTGATCACCAGCGTGTCGCCGTCGAAACCCACCTTGATGTCCTCGAAGAAACCACTCCTGTAGAGCGAGCGGACGATGCGCGCGGTCTCGACCCCCGGCTTGAGGGTATCGCCCACATCCACCGGCAGATGGGCGAACACCGCCCCCTTGGAGACGCGCTCCAGACCAACGACGCGGATATCGCCGATCTGGATCGCATCGGCGGCGAGCAGGCTGCCACAGGCGATCATCAGCGCCAGCATCAGTGTTGCGAAACGTCTAACCATCAACCAAACAACCTATTGATATCGTTGAAGAATGCCAATCCCATCAGCATGGCCAACAGGCCGAGGCCGATGCGCTGGCCTATGGCCTCGGCGGTTTCCGACAACGGCGAGCCCTTGACCAGCTCGATGAGGTAGAACAGCAGATGACCACCATCGAGCACCGGGATCGGCAGCAGATTGAGAACGCCGAGACTGACGCTGACGATACCGAGGAAACCGAGAAAGGCCGACACCCCGATCAGCGCCGAGACACCGGCATACTGGGCAATGGTGATCGGCCCGCTGACGTTCTCCAGCGATGCCTGGCCGGTGATCATCTTGCCCATGAAGCGCAGCGTCAGCACCGACATCTGCCAGGTACGCCGAACGCCCTGAACCAGGGCCTCGAGCGGCCCGTAACGCACCTCGACCCGGTGCGCGGCCAGCGCCGCCTCATCCACCCTCGGCGCCGCGCCGACACGTCCGACACGCAACCCACCATCGTCCACGGCGTCGAGCGTCACGGGCAACGACTGCCGCCGCCCGTCCCGCTCGACCACGAACACCACCGTCTCCCCCGGCCGGGCACGAACCGCATCGACCAGATCCTGCCACCGGTCGACCGGTTGGCCGTCGATCTCGACGACCCGATCACCCTCCCGCAGACCGGCGCGGGCACCGGCGCCGCCATCGACGACGCGACCGAGCACCGCCGCGATCCGGGGGCGCCACGGACGAATGCCGATCCGTGCCAGAATATCGGCATCCGCGAACAGCGCCGACGCCCCCGCCAGATCGATACGGCGGGTCGAGACGCCACCAGCCGGCTCACGCAGCGTCAGTTCCACCGCGCGCTCTTCCATCGCTTGATCGATGATCGCCAGCGCCGCATTCTCCCAGGTGGGGGTCGGTTTGCCACCGACGGCCTCGATCACGACCCCGGCTTGCAAACCGGCGCGGGCCGCCGGTGAATCGGCCACCACCTCACCCACGGTCGGCTGCAGGCCGGTGACGCCGACCATGAACATCAGCATGTAGGCGACGATGGCAAAAAGGAAGTTGAAGATCGGGCCGGCGGCGACGATGGCGATGCGCGTGCCCACCGGCTGGCGGTTGAAGGCGCGATCGAGCTCGTCGGCCGGCACCTCCCCCTCGCGCTCGTCGAGCATCTTGACGTAACCACCGAGCGGAATCGCCCCGATGACATACTCGGTCCGGTCGGCACCGGCCACCTTGCGCCAAAGCGGCGTGCCAAAACCGATGGAGAAGCGCAACACCTTGACACCGAGCCGCCTGGCCACCCAGTAGTGACCGAACTCGTGGATCGCCACCAGAATGCCGATGGCGACGATGAAGGCGATAAGGCTGGTCAGAAAACCCATCTCAGGTTTCACTCCGGTAGTTGGCGACGAAGCGACGGGCATGCGCGCGTGTCTGCCGGTCGACCCGATAGATGACATCGAGGCTGCCGGCGTCCTCGACCGGAATCTGCGTCAGGGCGTCCTCGATGACGGCGGTGATCGCAGTGAACGGCAACCGGTGGTCGAGAAAGGCCGCCACCGCGATCTCATTGGCGGCGTTGAGCACCGTCGTCGCCGTTCCTCCCGCCCTGCAGGCCTCGCGCGCCAGCCGCAGCGCCGGAAACCGGCGCTCGTCCGGCGGCTCGAAGGCCAGCCGCGCCACCGCATGGAGGTCGAGCGGCTCCACCCCCGACCCGATCCGCCGCGGCCACGCCATCGCATGGGCGATCGGCGTGCGCATGTCGGGATTGCCCATCTGCGCCAGCACCGAGCCGTCACTGTAGGCCACCATCGAATGGACGATGCTCTGGGGATGGATCACCACGTCGATGCGGTCGACCTCGGTGTCGAACAGCCAGCAGGCCTCGATGATCTCCAGTCCCTTGTTCATCATCGTCGCCGAATCGACCGAGATCTTACGCCCCATCACCCAGTTGGGATGCGCCACTGCCTGCTCCGGCGTCACCCGCGCCAGCTCGTCGGCCGACGCCTGGCGAAACGGGCCACCCGACGCGGTCAGCAGGATGCGGGTGACGCCAACCTCCTCGAGGCCACGGCCATAGTCCGACGGCAGGCACTGAAAAACGGCGTTGTGTTCACTGTCGATCGGCAACAGCTCGGCCCCATGGCGGCGCACCGTCTCCATGAACAGCGCGCCGGACATCACCAGCGCCTCCTTGTTGGCGAGCAGCACCCGCTTGCCGGCCTCGGCCGCCGCCAGCGTCGGCGGCAGTCCGGCGGCACCGACGATGCCAGCCATCACCTGATCGGTCTCATCGAGACGGCAAACCTCGCAAAGCCCCGCCTCGCCGGCCAGCACCTCGATCTCGAGGCCCGCCTCACGCGCCAGCCGGGCAAAAGCATCGGCCTTGGCCTCGTCCGCCAGCGCGGCCCAGCGGGGGCGCCAGCGCTGACACTGCGCCAGCAGGCGCTCGATGTTGTTATTGGCGGTCAACGCCACCACATGGAAATCGTCGGGGTTGCGGGCGATCACATCGAGCGTGTTGACGCCGATGGTGCCGGTGGAGCCGAGTATCGTGACGCCGCGACTCATGCCATCACCGCTGCGCCCAGGCGAGCACGCCCTTCAGGCCGAGGAAGAAGACCGGCGAGGCAGCAATATGGCTGTCGAAACGATCGAGGATCCCGCCATGACCGGGGAGGATTCGGCCACTGTCCTTCTGCCCCGCCTCGCGCTTGATCAGACTCTCGAACAGATCGCCCTCGATCGAGATGACGCCGACGAACAGGCTCAGCGCCACGAACAGCCCCAGCTGCGCACCGGCAAACTGCTGCCAGAACAGGCCGGTGGCCAGCGACAGCAGCAGCACGCCGAGCAGGCCGCCGGCAGCCCCTTCGATGGTCTTGCCGGGACTGAGCTGCCGCGCCAGCTTGTGACGCCCGAACGCCTTGCCGAAAAAGAACGCGAAGGAGTCGGCGATGCCACACAACGCCATGATATAGAGCACCCAACCCGGATGGATCCGGTGCAGGTTCTCGAAGGCCAGCCAGGCGGCCGGCAACAACAACAGTCCGCTGAGGGACAACAGCCACTGCCAGCGTGGCACGGCGTTCACCGATTGGCGGTAGCCATGCAGCACGAAAAAGACCAGGAACCAGAACAGCACCGCGGCGCCGAGCCACCACTGCGGCAGCTGGCCGCCCCGGCTCCACCACAACAGCGCGACGATGGCTGCGAAGACGGCGAGATACCCCACCTCCCGCGGCGAGGAACCGAGGGAGGTCAGTCGCGCCCATTCCAGCGCGCCGATACCGTAGAGCACGGCGAAGGCGACGGCGAATAGCGGATGTGGCGCCAGCAGGACGATACTGACCAGGACGACGGCCAGCAGCACGCCGGAGACCAGCCGTTGTCTAAGCATGTTGCAGTTGCTCCGAAGTCTTGCCGAAACGCCGCTCGCGGGCGGCAAAATCGCTGAACGCCTCGTCGAGACAGGCGGCATCGAAATCGGGCCAGAGGACATCGGTGAAGTAGAGTTCGCAATAGGCGATCTGCCACAGCAGGAAATTGCTGATACGGCGCTCGCCGCCGGTGCGGATGAACAGATCAGGATCCGGCAGGCCGGCGGTGAAGGTGTGGGCGGAAATCACCTCCTCGTCGATCTGCTCGGGCGTCAGCTCGCCGTCGAGCAGTTTGCGGCCGATGCGGCGCATCGCGAACATCAGGTCGGCGCGCCCGCCGTAGTTGGCCGCGATCTGGAACAACATGCCGTCGCAGTGTTCGGTCACCGCTTCGGTGGCGGCCATCTCCTGTTGCAGTTTCCGGGGAAAACGCGAACGGTCGCCGATGATCCGCATGCGGATGTTCTTCTCCTCCATCCGCCGGGCCTCGCGCCGCAGCGACGAGAAGAACAGCTCCATCAGCGTCGACACCTCGCTCTCGGGACGACGCCAGTTCTCGCTGCTGAAGGCGAAGACCGTCAACACCTCGACGCCGGCGTTGGAGCAATACTCCACCGCGCGGCGCGTCGCGTCGACGCCCTTCTTGTGGCCGGCCGTGCGCGGCAGATGACGCGCCTTGGCCCATCTGCCGTTTCCGTCCATGATGATGGCAACATGCCTGGGAATTCTCTGCTGCAAAATCGCTTCCTGATGGGGAGAGTCAGATCTCCATCAACTCCTTTTCCTTGACCGCGAGCACCTCTTCCATCTGCTGGATGGCCTTGTCGGTGAGCTTCTGCACCTGTTCCTGGGCGCGGCGCTCCTCGTCCTCGGAGATCTCCTTGGCCTTCTCCAGCTCCTTGAGGTCGCTGTTGGCATCGCGGCGGATGTTGCGCACCGCCACCTTGCCGGCCTCCAGCTCCTGGCGCACCACCTTCACCAGATCGCGACGGCGCTCCTCGGTCAGCGGCGGCATCGGCACGCGGATGACGCTGCCCGCCGTCACCGGATTGAGGCCGAGATCGGAGGTCATGATGGCCTTCTCCACCTTGCTCACCATGTCCTTCTCCCAAGGGGTCACCGCCAGTGTGCGGGGGTCGTCCACATTGACGTTGGCCACCTGGCTGATCGGCACCTCGGAGCCGTAGTATTCGACCATTACATGATCGAGCAAGCTGGGGTGGGCGCGGCCGGTGCGAATCTTGGCCAGCTCGTTTTGCAGCGCGGCGATGCTCTTGTTCATCCGCTCTTCCGCGTCTTTCAGAATGTCGTCGATCATCGTCTGTTATCCCCTGTAGACCAGCGTTCCGATGTCCTCGCCGCGGGCAACGCGAATCAGGTTGCCGGGCTCGTAGATATTGAAGATCCGCAGCGGCAGATCGTTGTCGCGACACATGACGATGGCGGTGGCGTCCATGACGCCGAGCTTCTTCTCCAGCGCCTCGTCATAGGTGACGCGCTCGTATCGAACCGCATCGGGCACCTTCACCGGATCGGCATTATATACACCATCGACCTTCGTCGCCTTCAGCAGCACGTCGGCCTTGATCTCGATGCCTCGCAGACTGGCGGCCGAATCGGTGGTGAAATAGGGATTGCCGGTGCCGGCGGCGAAGACCACCACCCGCCCCTTCTCCAGATGGCGGATGGCACGGCGGCGGATATAGTCCTCGCAGACCTGGTGGATCGACAGCGCCGACATCACCCGCACCGGCGTACCCTGGCGCTCCACCGCATCCTGCAACGCCAACGCGTTGATGACGGTGGCGAGCATTCCCATGTGGTCGCCGGTGACCCGGTCCATCCCGCCCTCGGCCAGCCCGGCACCGCGGAAGATATTGCCGCCTCCGACCACCATCGCCACCTGGACCCCCATGCCGACGAGCTCGACCACCTCTTTGGCGACCCGTTCGATCATCGCCGGCTCGATGCCGTAGTCGGCGTCGCCCATCAGGGCTTCGCCACTCAGTTTCAACAGGATTCTCTTGAAAGGTTGGCCGCTATTCTCTGACATGGAGTGTGCTCCTTCGACGGTTTGTCATCGTGGTTCCGGGCCGAAACACGACGAGTGAACGGGAGCGCGCCAGCGCGCGCATAAAAAAGGGACATTCGCATGTCCCTTTTCGTGTGCCCGGCCGGTTGGACAACCCGAATCGCTCCGGGTTGCATGACAGTGTCCCATCAGCGGCACGGGCGCATCGGGCTCAACCGCCCTTGACCTGAGCCATGACCTCGGCGGCGAAGTCCTCCTGCTTCTTCTCGATGCCCTCGCCCACCTCCATGCGGGAGAATTGCAGCACCCTGGCGCCGGCGTCCTTCAGCAACGCCTCGATGGTCTGATCGGGGTTCTTGACGAAGGGCTGACCCAGCAGCGTGATCTCCTTGAGGTACTTCTTCATCCGGCCGGTGACCATCTTTTCGACGATATCGTCGGGCTTGCCGCTCTCCTTCGCCTGGGCGATGAAGATCTCGCGCTCCTTGTCCAACATCTCGGCCGGCACCTCCGACTCATCGACGCAAACCGGCTTGATCGCGGCGATGTGCATGGCGATATCCTTGGCCAGCGCCTCGTCGCCACCGGCGACCTCGACGACCACACCGATGCGGACACCATGACGATAGGAACCCAGCTCCCCCTCGCCGGCCTCGATCTTCTGCACCCGGCGCACCTGGATATTCTCGCCGATCTTCGATACCA
Organism: uncultured Thiotrichales bacterium; assembly: GCA_964614535.1. Lineage (GTDB taxonomy): Bacteria > Pseudomonadota > Gammaproteobacteria > UWMA-0217 > UWMA-0217 > JALSHZ01. Next base: position 33,403 of record CAZTOZ010000024.1, read on the forward strand.
GCTCTTGACGCGCCTCCTCGACGGTCTGGCCGCTGGCCATCGGCTTGGTGGACAACTCGGCGGCGTCGCCGACCCCTTCGGCCAATGCGATGGCACCCACTTCCTCGGCAAAGCGAATGAAGTTCTCGTCCTTACCGACAAAGTCGGTCTCGCAGTTCACCTCGACGATCGAGGCTTTCTTGCGGTCATCGGCGATGTTGATGATGACCTGGCCCTCGGCGGCCACCCGGCCGGCCTTCTTCACCGCCTTGGCGGCTCCCGACTTGCGCATCGCCTCGATGGCCTTGTCGATATCGCCACCGGCCTCGGTGAGCGCCTTCTTGCATTCCATCATGCCTGCGCCGGTACGTTCGCGCAGATCCTTCACCATTGCGGCTGTAATAGTCACTTCGACAACACTCCAAAATAGTTTCAGTTGTTCGGGGTCTCCGGCTCGTGCCGGCAAGACCGCCGGCATCCTCACACGCCGCCGGTCTCGATCACGACAGAGCCCGTGGCGGGCAGGACCTCGTCATCCGCCCGCCACGATGGTCCGGGCCGGTCAGGCTTCCGATGCCTCGTCGGCGGCCTCGGTCCCAGCGGGGGCTTCCTCCGCAACCGTTTCGCCGGCCGGCTCCGCCTCGGCGGCCGGCTGCGCGGTTTGCGCGGCGGCAGCCGCCTTGCCTTCCAGGATGGCGTCGGCAATGGCCGTGACATAGAGCTGGATGGCACGGATGGCGTCGTCGTTACCCGGAATGACATAGTCGATGCCTTCGGGCGAGTTGTTGGTGTCGACGACGGCAACCAGCGGGATACCCAGCTTTCTGGCTTCGGAGACGGCAATCCGTTCATAGCCGACGTCGATGACGAACATCGCATCGGGCACGCTGCTCATATTCTTGATGCCGCCGAGCGTCTTCTCCAGCTTGGCCAGCTCGCGGCGGCGCATCAGCACCTCTTTCTTGCTCAGCCGATCGAAGGTGCCATCGTTCTCCATCGCCTCCAGCTCCTTGAGCCGGTTGATGGACTGCTTGACAGTCTGGAAATTGGTCAGCATGCCGCCCAGCCAACGCTGGTCGACATAGGGCATGCCGCACCGCTGCGCCTGTGTACGCACCGCCTCGCGGGCGGATCGTTTGGTGCCGACGATCAGAATCGTGCCCCCCTTGGAGGCCAGCTTGCCGACGTAGTTGAGCGCATCCTCGAACATCGGCAGCGTCTTTTCGAGATTGATGATGTGGATCTTGTTACGGGATCCGAAGATGTAGGGGGCCATCTTGGGGCACCAGTAGCGCGTCTGGTGACCAAAGTGCACGCCAGCTTCCAGCATCTGGCGCATGGTGATCTTTGCCATTTTGCATTCTCCATAGCGAAACGGACGCCGGCCATAACGGACCGGGTCGGTTTCTTCGGGGTTGAACCTCCACGCATCCCGACTGACAACCGCTTTGTCGTCTGGCGGCACCCGGCCAGCCGTGTCGATGCGTGTGTGAATTTGCCCACGGTCGGGCCGAGGGCGCGCGCTTTATACCATGAATGGGATGGGCGCTCCAGAAAAAGGCTGTGTCGCACCCGGCGGTGACTAGGGATTGATGTCGATCATATTCGGCACTTCACGAACGAACTCCGGCGCGGCGCGCCCCAGCTCGTCGCCGACGTCGACGGGGTTGGGGGTGCTGACGGTGGGAAACTCCCAGCCGCCCGGCATCGTCCCCATCTCGGCGGGGGCGTTGACCATGTCGTCCCACATCTCGGCCATCCCCTCCTTGAAGTCACCGCCACGGAACCAGCTGCCGGGGCCGCCGCCAAGCCAGTCGCCGCGACTGAACTTGCCGTTGTTCCACGGACCTTCGGTCCAGGTGCCGCCGATCCAGGGCCAGTCGAAATCGAACGGCCAGTTGTTGGACTTGCGAACCGGTCGGCGATAGCCGTAGTAACCCGGCGACGGCGCGCCATACCCCGGATAGTAGCCCGGCTGGGGATAGCCGTAGCCGGAGTAGGCACCATAGCCCGGCCAGCCGGAATAATAGCCTGGATAGTAGCCTTGGCCCTGATATCCGGGATAGCCATACCCCGGATAGACGGCCTGATAGCCGCTCCCGCCATACTGCGGCGCCGGCGCATATTGTGGCGCGGCAGTCACCTGCGTTGTGGCTGACTGCGAGGGCGCAGGCGCCACGGCGGGCGCGGCCTGGGCAGCCGGCGCCCCGGCCCCGGCTACCGCCACCTCTCCGGTGATCACCTCGTCTGGCACCAGCGGCGGGAACTCGAGATTCTCGTTATCGCCGGCACCGAGCACCGGCAACGGTGACAACGCCAGTACCACGACCCACGCCCTGCCCTGCATTCGATTCATCACTTGCGGTCCCATTTACGTCAAGATTGTTTTCATTGAAGCACTTTTGCAGCGGATACGCCATGTCCAGCGTGCGAGGCGGCCGGTCACGAGCGGCACGATCGCACGGCTTTTCCCGCCCTCGTCCGTTTTGCCGGCCTCATCAAGCTATAATCGACCGGTCCGCAAGCCGCAACCACCGACACCGGTCAAATGACGATTTCCTGCAACGACGACCTGATCGCCTGTCACGACTGCGATCTGCTGCAACGCCTGCCGCAACACCACCGAGGCAAGCTACGCTGTGTCCGCTGCGGCGCACTGCTGCACCGCCACAGCCACAACAGCATCGACCGCAGCCTGGCACTGGTGGTGACCGGGCTGGTGCTGTTCGCTGTCAGCAATCTGCTGCCATTTCTCGCACTCAATGCCCAGGGGCGGGTACAGGAGAGCAGCCTGCTGTCGAGCAGCCTGATCCTGTGGCAACAAGACAACCCCTATCTCGGCATGCTGGTGTTCGCCACCACGTTTTTGTTCCCGCTCTTTTCACTGCTGGCCATGCTCTATCTGTTGCTGCCACTGAAGCTCGGCCGGCGACCACGCTTCAGCATCCAGGTATTCCGATATCTGCAGAGCACCGAACCGTGGGGCATGCTGGAGATCTTCATGCTGGCGACGCTGGTGGCAGTGGTGAAGCTGGGCGACATCGCCACCGTGATTCCGGGGCCGGCACTGTACGCCTTCGCCCTGCTGATCGGCGTGCTCGCCGCATTGTCGGTCTCGCTCGACCCACATCTCGTCTGGCACCGACTGGATCCACGATGCCGCCAATGACCGCCGCCCGCGCCGGGCTGATCTCCTGCCACGTCTGTCACGCCCTGGCCCGTCGCCCCGAACACCATGGCGACCGCCTGCGCTGTCCCCGTTGCGGCACGCCCATCCACCCGCGCATCCCCAACAGCCTGACAGAGACCTGGAGCTACCTCATCGCCGCCGTCGTGCTCTACTTTCCGGCCAACTTCTATCCGATCATGAGCGTGGTCTGGCTCGGCCAGGGCGAGCCGGCGACCATTCTCGAAGGGGTCATCCAGCTGCTCGACGAGGGGATGTGGCCGCTGGCGCTGATCGTCTTCGTCGCCAGCATCTTCATTCCGTTGCTGAAGATGGTGGTGCTGGCCTTTCTGCTGATCTCGGTGCAGCGGCGTTCGCGCTGGCGCATGGTGGACCGCACCCGCCTCTACCGCATGACGGAGTTCGTCGGGCGCTGGTCGATGGTCGACATCTTCGTCATCGGCATTCTCGCTGCCCTGGTACAGTTCGGCTCGCTGGCCAGCATCGAGCCGGGCATCGGCTCGCTCTCGTTCGCGGCGGTGGTGGTACTGACGATGTTCGCCGCCCACCGTTTCGATCCACGACTGATCTGGGATGCCTGCAATGACTGAACCCTCCACCGATCGACTTCCCGAAGCCGTCGTCAGCGAAGGCGGCCGCTTTTCGCTGGTCTGGCTGGTGCCACTGGTCGCACTGCTGATCGGCGGCTGGCTGATCTGGAAGTCCTTCAGCGAGAAGGGGCCGACCATCGTCATCAGCTTCACCGAAGCCGAGGGACTGGAGCCGGGCAAGACCCGGGTGCGCTACAAGGACGTGGACGTGGGCAAGGTCAAACGCATCGAACTCAACGACGATCTGACCCGCGTCGAGGTGACGGTGGAGCTGAAGAAGTCGATCGGCGCCCACCTGAACGATCAGACCCAGTTCTGGATCGTCCGCCCACGGATCAACCCGAAGGGCATCTCCGGACTCAACACGCTGATCTCCGGCATCTATATCGCAATGGATCCGGGCAAGGGCGAAGGTGCCGGCATGAGCCACTACATCGGTCGCGAGGAACCGCTGCCGGTGCATTCCGACGCCGCCGGCAAACCCTATGTGCTGACAGCGGAGAGCCTGGGATCACTGGACATCGGCTCCGGGGTCTACTACCGCCAGATCCAAATCGGCGAGGTGACCGGCTACCACCTCGACGCCAACGGCCGCGCAGTGGTCATCAACATCTTCGTCAATGCCCCCTACGACCAGCTCATCCGTAAGAACAGCCGCTTCTGGAATGCCAGCGGCTTCGATCTGCGCCTCACCGCCGAGGGCGTCAGCGCCCGGCTGGAGTCGCTGGCCTCGCTGCTCACCGGCGGCATCGCCGTCGATACGCCAAAGAACCTCGAAGCCGGCGAGCCCACCGAGGGCGGCGAGCGCTTCGCCCTGCTGCCGGACCGCCAGAGCATCGACAACAAGTCCTACTCGCTGACCGAATACTACGTCCTCTATTTCGACAGCTCGATCCGCGGCCTGACGGTCAACGCACCGGTGGAGTTCCGCGGCATCAAGGTGGGCGAGGTGGTGGACATCGACGTGCAGATGGACCACCGCACGCTGGAGGTGAAGATCCCGGTGCTGATCGCGCTGCACCCCGATCTCATCACCGTGACCGGCGACATCGGCAGCACCGATCTGGTGCTGGAAACCTTGGTGCAGCGCGGCCTGCGTGCCCAACTGGCACCGGGCAACCTGCTCACCGGCCAGCTCTACGTGGACATCGACTTCCATGACGACGTTCCCGACGCCACCATCGTCGCCGACGGCCCGTTCCGCGTCTTCCCCACCGTGCCGGGGGCGCTGGAGAAGATCACCCGCAACGTCACCGACCTGCTGAACAAGGCGGGGGAGATCCCGTTCGTCGAGATCGCCAATGACCTGCGCGACACCATCGCCGAGCTCAAGCGCATGCTGGCCTCCAACGCGTCGAAACAGGCCATGGAAGATCTGCGGGAGCTGCTGGCCAACACCAACGCCATCAGTGCCAAGATCGACCGGAGCGTACCGCGGCTCTCACGCCAGCTCGACGCCGCCCTGACACAGCTGGAGAAGACACTGGCGACGGCCGACGCCACGCTCTCCGAGGATTCACCGCTGGTCTACGACATCCGTCGCCTGATCGACCAGCTGTCGTCCGCCGTCAACTCCTTCGAGGCGCTGACCGACTACCTGGAGCGCCACCCCAACGCCCTGCTCTATGGCAAAACGCTGGAGCCACAATGAACCGAATCGTCATCACCATCCTGCTGCTCACCCTCGCCGGCGGTTGCGCGGTACAGGAAGTGCCGACCCACTTCTACGCGCTCAGCTCCACACTGCCGCCACAACCGGCCGACCGCCCCCGCCTGGCGGTGAAGGTCGGCGTCGGGCCACTCGACTTTCCCCGCGCCCTGCAACGTCCCCAGGTGGTGACGCGCGAGAACGACAACAAGATCGACGTCGCCGACTTCCACCAGTGGGGCGGCCGGCTCGACGACGACTTTCTGCGCATTCTGGCCGACAACCTGGTGGTGCTGCTCGGTTCCAGCCAGATCTACACCTACCCCTGGGAGAGCCGGCTGCGGCCCGACTATCAGGTGCGGATCAGCGTGTCGCGCTTCGATGGCGAGCTCGGCGGCGAGGTGGTGCTACGCGCCCGCTGGCAGCTGATGAGCCGACGGCAGCGCCGCGAACTGACGGCGCGGCAATCGCTGATCGTCGAGCCGGTCGACGGCCGCGGCTACGCCGCCTATGTGGCCGCTCAAAGCCGGGCGCTGGCGGCACTCTCCCGCGAGATCGCCGCGCAGATCCACCACTTCGCCCGCCAGGAGACCGCCGGCGACGGGCACCACTGACCCGCCGGCCGCACGGAATCAGCCTGGCTTATGGCTTGATAAACCCTTTCATCTGGCAATAAATGGCCAAATCGGCCACAATCACGCGGTTTTTTTATTCGCGAAAGGCACTTTTCGGCGGGCGACCGGGCGTCGTCCGCGCGGGGTGAGCTCCATTCGTATCCCTTTCTTTTCCATTTCCGATGGAGGTCGAACATGATCAAGCCACACGGCTCCGACACACTGAATCCACTCTACGTCGAAGACGATGCAGCCCGCGAGGCACTTGCCAAGGAGGCGGAATCGCTGCCCTCGATCATCGTCAGCTCAGCGGCTGCCGGCAATGCCGTCATGCTCGGCGGCGGATACTTCAATCCGCTGACCGGCTACATGAACCGCGCCGACGCGCTCAATGTCGCCGACAACATGCACACGGCTTCCGGCGTGTTCTTCCCCACCCCGGTCCTCAACATGGTCGAGGATCCCACCCCGATCGAAGGCGCCAAGCGCATCGCGCTGCGCGACCCCAACGTCGAGGGTCATCCCGTGCTGGCGGTGATGGACGTCGAGGCCATCGAGGAGTTCTCCGACGAGGACATGAACCTCATCGCCGAGAAGGTCTATGGCACCACCGACATGGAGCACCCCGGCGTCGCGGTCTTCATGTCGGTTGGCCGCTTCAACCTCTCCGGCCCGATCCAGGTCCTCAACTACTCCTACTTCGAAAAGGACTTCCCCGACACCTTCCGCACCGCGGTGCAGATCCGCAACGAAATCCAGGAGCGCGGCTGGAACAAGGTCGTCGCCTTCCAGACCCGCAACCCGATGCACCTGGCACACGAGGAGCTGTGCCACATGGCCATGGATCGCCTCGGCGCCGACGGCCTGGTCATCCACATGCTGCTCGGCAAGCTCAAGCCAGGCGACATCCCGGCCGACGTCCGCGACGCGGCGATCCGCAAGATGGTCGAACTCTATTTCCCGCCCAACAGCGTCATCATCTCCGGCTACGGCTTCGACATGCTCTACGCCGGCCCACGCGAGGCGGTGCTGCACGCCGTCTTCCGTCAGAACATGGGCGCCACCCACTTCATTGTCGGCCGTGACCACGCCGGCGTCGGCGACTACTACGGTGCCTTCGACGCCCAGGAGATCTTCGACACCATCCCTGCCGATGCGCTCGACATCGAGATCTTCCGCGCCGACCACACCGCCTACTCGAAGAAGCTCAACAAGGTGGTGATGATGTCCGAGGCACCCGATCACACCAAGGACGACTTCGTCCTGCTTTCCGGCACCAAGGTTCGCGAGATGCTGGGCCAGGGCATTGCCCCACCGAAAGAGTTCTCCCGTCCCGAGGTCGCCAAGATTCTGATGGACTACTATCAGAGCCTGAACAAGTAATTCATCCCGACCGCACACAGGGGCCGGTCGTGACGACCGGCCCCTGTCCGTCTGTCAAACAAGCATCCAAGGACACGACATGCCCAAGAACGCTTTCTATGCACAATCCGGCGGCGTCACCGCCGTCATCAACGCATCGGCCTGCGGCGTCATCGAGACCGCGCGCAAGCACCCCGACAAGATCGGCACCGTCTATGCCGGCCTCAACGGCATCATCGGCGCGTTGACCGAGGAGATGATCGACACCAGCCAGGAGTCCGACGAGGCCATCGCCGCGCTGAAGACCACCCCCTCCGGCGCCTTCGGTTCCTGCCGTTTCAAGCTCAAGAGCCTCGAGGACAACAAGCGCGAGTACGAGCGCCTGATCGAAGTCTTCAAGGCCTACGACATCGGCTACTTCTTCTACAATGGTGGCGGCGACTCGGCCGACACTTGCTACAAGGTCTCCCAGCTCTCCGAGAAGATGGGTTTTCCGGTGCAGGCCATCCATGTGCCGAAGACCGTCGACAACGACCTGCCGATCACCGACAACTGCCCCGGCTTCGGCTCGGTGGCCAAATACATCGCCGTCTCCACACTGGAGGCCTCCTACGACGTCCGCTCGATGGCCAAGACCTCGACCAAGATCTTCGTCATCGAGGTGATGGGCCGTCATGCCGGCTGGATCGCCGCGGCCGGCGCGCTGGTGGAGGACTACGGCATTCCAGTCGTCACCCTGTTCCCTGAAATCGAGTTCGACAAGGACAAGTTCCTCGCCGCGGTCGATGCCAAGGTCAAGGAACACGGCTACTGCACCATCGTGCTGTCCGAAGGCTGCCACTGGCCGGACGGCAAGTTCCTCGCCGAACAGGGCACCCGCGACTCCTTCGGCCATGCCCAGCTCGGTGGCGCCGCGCCGGTGGTCGCCAACATGATCAAGGAGGCGCTCGGCTACAAGTTCCACTGGGCCGTTGCCGACTACCTGCAACGCGCGGCGCGCCACCTGGCTTCCAAGTCTGATGTCGAACAGGCTTACGCACTGGGACAGGCGGCCGTCGAAAAGGCACTCGAAGGCAAGAACTCCATCATGCCCACGGTGGTTCGGGAGTCCTCCAGGCCGTACAAGTGGAGCATCGGCGAGGCGCCGTTGTCCGAGGTGGCCAACGTCGAGAAGATGATGCCGAAGGACTTCATCACCGAAGACGGTTTCGGCATCACCGACAAGTGCAAGGAGTACCTCTACCCGCTGATCCAGGGCGAGGACTACCCCGCCTACGACGACAACGGCATGCCCAGGTACGTCACACTGAAGAACGCCATCATGGAGAAGAAGCTCCCACCCTTCGAGCTCTGATCCACGATGCCAGACCGGCGGCGGACGTCCTGTCCGCCGCCATCGCCGTCTCCACGGCCCCGATTCCGACAGCGTGCTGACCCAACCGTCCACAACCGGTAAGATGCGCGCTTCCCGCTTCGATCCACCACCGGTCAACCAACGATGAAGAAAACCCTGAGAATCGCCACCCGCAAAAGCCCTCTTGCCCTTTGGCAGGCCAACTATGTCCGCGACCGACTGCTGGCACGGCACACCGACCTCGAGGTGGAGTTGGTGACGATGACGACCCAGGGCGACAAGATTCTCGACACGCCACTGGCGAAGATCGGTGGCAAGGGATTGTTCGTCAAGGAGCTGGAGCAGGGAATGCAGGCCGGCACGGCCGACATCGCAGTCCACTCGATGAAGGACGTGCCGATGGATCTGCCGCCGGGGTTCGCGCTGCCGGTGATCTGCGAGCGCGAGCTGCCATTCGACGCTTTCGTCTCCAACCACTACGCCACGCTCGACGAGCTGCCGCCGGGGGCCCGGGTCGGCACCTCCAGCCTGCGGCGCTCCAGCCAACTGTTGCAGCGGCGGCCGGATCTGAAGATTCTCAGCCTGCGCGGCAACGTACAGACACGACTGCGAAAACTCGACGACGGCGAATTCGACGCCATCATTCTGGCCTCGGCCGGGCTGATCCGGCTGGAGCTGGAGGCACGGATCCGGTATCGCATTCCTCCGGAGACCATTCTCCCCGCCGTGGGGCAAGGGGCAGTGGGCATCGAATGCCGTGAAGGCGATGACGAGACGATGGCACTGATCGACTTTCTGCGTCACGAGCCGACCTTCATCCGTGTCAGTGCCGAGCGCGCTTTCAACCATCGGCTCGAAGGGGGCTGCCAGGTACCGATCGCCGCCTATGCGGTACTCGAGGAGGAGCAGCTCTGGCTGCGCGGCCTGGTGGCCAGCACCGACGGCAAGACGGTCGTTGCCGGGGAACGCCGGGGCCGGCCCGACGAGGCCGAGGCGATGGGCGTCTCGCTGGCCGAGGAGCTACTCGGGCGCGGTGCGCGGGAGATCCTCGACGGGTTGATGGGGCGGCAGCCGTAACCCCCGGCTCAGCCCGCCAGGTGTCGGGCGAGCAGTATCCGCAGCCGGTCGAGTTCGATCGGCTTGGTGACGAAGTCGTTCATGCCGGCATCGAGACAGCGCTCCCGCTCGCCATCGATGGCGTGTGCCGTCAGCGCGATCACCGGCAGGGTCTTCAACGCCAGCTCCTCACGAATCCGCCGCGTGGTCTCATAGCCATCCATGCCCGGCATGCTGATGTCCATCAGCACCAGATCGATCCGGCGCTCGTGACGCAGCCGTTCCAGCGCCTCCTCACCGCTGTCGGCCAGTACCGCCTCCACCGCCAGCGTCTGCAGGAAACGCTCCATGATGAGACGGTTCAGGCGGTCGTCCTCGACCACGAGTACCCGACACCCCGCCGGAATGTCGGCTGTTGCTTTGTCGGTTGACGCCATCGACCGGCTGCTCTCCTCCTCCTGACAACTAGCGAAACTCAACTCGAACCAAAACCGGCTGCCCTTGCCCAACACACTGTCCACCTGCAGCCGCCCGCCCATCCGGGCGACCAGGCCGTGACTGATGGCCAGCCCCATTCCCGCCCCGCCGAACTGGCGCGCGCGATGGCTCTCGAGCTGGGAGAACGGCTGGAACAGCCGGGCACGCATGTCATCGCTGATACCGATGCCGGTATCCCGCACCTCGAAGCGGCAGCGCCGCCATCCCCTGTCCACGGCCTCGTCGCAAGACAGGTCCAGCACCACCTCCCCTTCTGGCGTGAACTTGAGCGCATTACCCACCAGATTGAGCAGGATCTGGAGCAGGCGCTGGCGGTCACCACGCAGACAAGGGTCGTTCTCCAGCGTCGGCAGAACCAGCCGGATGCCACGCGCCTCCGCTTCGCTGGCCACCACCCAGCGCAACTCCTCGACCAGTTCACCCAACCTGAACGGGCCATCCTCCAGCGGCAACATGCCCTTTTCGAGACGGGAGAAGTCGAGCACATCGTCGATCAGCCGCAACATCTGCCGTCCCGCCGCCTTCTGCCGCAACAGGTACTCCTGCTGTTCGGCATCCAGGGGGGTCTGCTCGAGCAAGGTGGCGGTGGCGAGCAGCGCATTCATCGGGTTGCGCAGCTCATGGCTCATGGTCAGGAGAAACTGCTCCCGCAGCTGGCTGCGCACCCGTTCGCGCTCCACCGCATCCGACAGGTCGCGGTTGATACTGGCGTGGGCGATGGACATCAACGTCACCGCCACCAGAACACCCGACTGGCCGATCACGACATACAGCGCATTGGCGAAAGCCGATGTCACCCAGCCGGTGTGGGTCAGCACATAGACGAAGGTGGCGAGCAGAAAGGTGACGAACGCCGGCAAGGCCCGGCGCATCGCTTCGTGACCACGGACAACGGCCCAGGTCGTGGCCACCAGCAACACCGGCAGCAGTATGAGTATGACGGAATAGAGCCACGCCGCCGGAATCGAGGAGGCTACCGGCAACGCAGCAAACGCACCCCACTGCAGCCACTGCAACAACCTCTCCAGCGCCGGCTCGCTGCCGTGGCTGACGAATCGCCAGTAGCGCAGGCCGGTTCCCAGCGCCAACAGCAGACCCGCCGGATAAAACCAGCCTTCGGTGTCGTTGAGAAACCGCAGCGCCGGAAAGAGATTGCTGTCGCGATAGATCACCAGCTGCATCGCCGCGAGGAACAGCACCAGGCTGAAAAAACCGGCGTCACGCAACCCGGCCGCCAGAAAGGCGTTGTAGATCATCAGCACGGCCAGCCCGGCAAGCACCATCCCGAAAAAGAGATACCAACCGGTGGCGTGGCGGAGAAACGTCGCATCGTCCAGCAACAGCAGCGGCAGACGCAGCACCTCCGTTCCATTGTATGCCCGCAGCAGGAACTCGGCCGGTCCATCGTGATCCAGCATCAACCGCCAGGCCGGAGATCGGTAGCCCTCGATCGGCGACAGCCGCACCGCCTCCCCCTGGTTCAGCCGATAGAGCGCGACGCTGCCGCCGATCGGGTGGTCGGCCACCAGGTAGCGGGGTTCTTTCACGCCACCCTGCAACGAGAAACGCAACCACAGGCTACCATCGACATAGCCGAAATTGACCTGCCCTTTGCTGTTCCTGCGAAACCGTCCCGCCGCCGCCACCTCTGCGACCGTGAGCTCACCGCTGGTATCCACCAGCCAATCGACGTGGGGGGAGAGTTCGATACGGGCCTCGCCACCTTCGACGACGACGGGTTCCGCCGCCCGCAACGCCTTTCCTACGAGGATCGCGGCGACGAGCGCCAGCAGAACAATCCACCCGCGTCGCCAGAACAGAACCGTCTGCGATGCCGGTGTGAGCATCATCGCTCCATTCAGCCCTGGTCGATGACCCACTGCATCGCTTCACGTGTCAGTGCATTGCCGGAGGAGAGCCGAAGCTTCTTCTTGATCTTCTCGCGGTGGGTCTCGATGGTCTTGACGCTGAGACAAAGACGGTTGGCGATCTCCGAGGTGCCCAGTCCCCGCCCGATCAGCTCGAACACCTCCAGCTCCCGGTTGCTGAGCAGCGCGACCGAGGGCGCGCCGGGGGTGGCGGCATCGCCGTCGATTCCGATACCCTCGGGCCAGTGGTTGCGCCCCTGGAGCAGCTCGTGGATCGCCGTCATGATGACCTGTGGCTGGTCCTGTTTGCTGACGTAACCCAGCGCGCCCGCCTCGAGCGCGCGCCGGGCATAGAGTGATGGATCGTGGGAAGAGAGCACCAGCACCCGGCTGGAGAGTCGCTCACGATGAATGCGCTTGATCAGATTCAGACCGCTGGAGCCATCGAGAGAGATATCCACGATCACCAGATCGGGCCGCTCCCTGCGTGTCAGTACCAGCGCCTCGTCGGCGCTGCCGGTCTGACCGCAGACCGTCATCCCCGCCGCCTCGATGGCCGAGGTCAGATAGCTGCACACCAGCGGATGGTCATCGACGATGAGAATGGCAGGAACCTTGCGGGATCCTGCCTGATCTGAGCTCTGTTGCATGCGATCCTCGATTCGTGGCGTCGCCGCCCGTTGGGGGGCTGTCGGAAAAGGCCGTCCATGACGTTCTCGACAACGGAAACAGAATAATGCGATTCCCCTTCCCCTTGCATCTTCAATGATCTGTCGTGATCGAAGACGGCGGCGCATCCCTGTGCGGCAGACAGAATGTCGACGAACCGCGTCGTACGACATTACTGTGGACGGGCAATCGTAACACCATGTCACAGTACTGATGAAGCGGTATCGGCCAGGGTGCCCTGGCTCGCTGCCACCCGTGATCGCAGGGACGAGATCATCGGACGATCGGCGGACTGCCGGATCTCAACCGAGTTCCTGAATCCGCGCCTGAAGGATCGATGAGGCCTCCGACAGTTTGGTGCCGATGGCGTCGAGCAGCTCCCGTCGCTCCTCGACCGGCGACGCACCCGCCCGTGCCAACAGGGCTTGCAGCTCACCGCTACCGTAGATGACAAGAGAACCCTTGAGCTGGTGGAGTTGCTGACGCACGCCAGCCCAGTCGCCGGCATCATGGCTCTGCTGCAATCCCTTCCGTGCGGCACGCAGGTAGTCGACCGTCTCGCCGAGCAGCGACTGCAATGCCTCGCTGCCGAGTTGCTCTTCCAGGCGAGCCAGGTTTTCTTTGATTTCGATGGCGGAACTGACCGCTTCCATGTTGACCCCCCAAACGGATTTGCCTGCGCGGAGCTTTTTTCGGCCTGGATCGACCCGGTTGGCCGGAACCGGCCCCGGTGGTCACATTGGACGAACCGCTGCGAGCAAACCGTCGGCAGTGCGCCAAAAGCCATGCGCTTTCGACACACGCTGTTCGGTACAAGGATGTACCTCCATTTTCAATGACCCCAAACCATTGAAAATGCGTGGGAAACAGAAAATCGAGTCTACTGTTTCCAACGTCGGAAAGGCCATGGCTGGACTTTTCGACGACCTATTGAAAAAAAAGCATCCCTGCTGGCCTTCCATGGCAACAGCGGGACCCGCACAAGGCCGATCCCGTTCGTCCGTGACCCCTCCCTGATACAACCAGCGTCGCGGACGTGCCACGAAGATATCGGAATGGCGCCCGGCCAAGCGCTTCCCTGCGCCGCCCGGATGACCATCACATCCTTGTCGAACAGGGTGCCCAGAACGGGCACCACACCAACAACCCCACCAACACACCGACGTCAGACGAAACCACGTCAGCCCGAGGACAGGAGGCGGGAGTATAGGAAAGCCCATCCACCACAGAAATCAGGGGAACCACCACAATTCCTTCTGCAACAAAAACTTGCAAAAAAGCCACCCGGTGGGTGGCTCGGAGACGAAGGCCGCCGGAGGATCCCGCGGTCAGGTCACTTGGTTGACCAGCTGGTTCTGGAAAATGGCGCGATGCACGTCACCAATACTGACGATCCCCACCAGTTTCGTGCCCTCGGTCACCGGGATCCGGCGGATCTTTCGCAGCCACATCATCGAAGCCGCTTTCAGACAGGGCATGTCGGCCGAGACGGTGGCGACGTTCCTGGTCATCAGCTCCGACACCCGCATCCCCAAGGTCTCCGTGTAACGTCGTTCCATGTCCTCGAAATCGGGTTTGGCATCCATCGTCATCGCCTCGTCCACATCGGGGAACATGTGTTGGAGAATGTCTTTCTCGGAAATGATGCCGACCAGGTTCCCGCCCTCGTCGACCACCGGCATGCCGCTGATTTTCTGCAGGCACATGACCATGGCCACATCACGCACCAGGCTGTCAGGTTTCACCGATTTGACGTCGGCCGTCATGATCTCTTTGACTATCAATGTAACACCCTCTCTTGAAGTACTGTGGTGGAAACCGGCATCGCGGTTGACGAGCCGGTATTCAAGCATTGTCGGTGCCCTCTGTCTGCGGAGATTTTCCGAAACATCGGCCACCGCTATCCGTAGGGAACAGGCCATCCACGGCAGCGCCGCGCCGCCTGGATGGGTCCCCCCCCAAAAAAAAAAGCGGGAACCATCGTCCCCGCTTTCGATCCGGTGCCGATGGGGGGGTGACCACCCCATCGGATTGCCGCCGGCCGCTTACAGCAGCGGAACCATCAACAACGCAACGATGTTCATGATCTTGATCAGCGGATTGATCGCCGGCCCGGCCGTGTCCTTGTACGGGTCGCCGACGGTGTCACCGGTGACCGCCGCCTTGTGGGCATCGGAACCCTTGCCGCCGAGGTTGCCGTCCTCGATGTACTTCTTGGCGTTGTCCCAGGCGCCACCACCGGTGGTCATCGAGATGGCCAGGAAGATACCGGTGACGATCGACCCCATCAGCAGGCCACCCAACGCCTGCGCGCCGAGTGTCAGGCCAACGACGATCGGAATCAGCACCGGCAGCAGCGATGGAATCACCATCTCCTTGATCGCGGCCTTGGTCAGCATGTCCACCGCGCGGGAGTAGTCCGGCTTGGCGGTGCGATCCATGATGCCGGGGATCTCACGGAACTGGCGCCGAACCTCGACCACGACGGCACCGGCCGCGCGTCCGACCGCGTCCATCGCAAAGGCACCGAACAGATAGGGCACCATGCCGCCGATGAACAGGCCGATGATGACCAGATGGTTGGAGAGGTCGAAGGTGATCGATCCGCCGTGGTGGCCGACGTATTCACGGGTGAAGTCGGTGAACAGCACCAGCGCCGCCAGGCCGGCCGAACCGATGGCATAGCCCTTGGTCACCGCCTTGGTGGTGTTGCCCACTGCATCGAGCGCGTCGGTACGCTTGCGAACCGTGCCTTCGAGTTCCGCCATCTCGGCGATACCGCCGGCGTTGTCGGTGATCGGGCCGTAGGCGTCGAGTGCAACGATGATGCCAGTCATCGACAGCATCGCGGTGGCGGCCACGGCAATGCCATAGAGGCCGGCGAAGTAGTAGGACTCGTAGATGCCGAGACAGACCACCAGCACCGGCAGCGCGGTGGCCTTCATCGACAACGCCAGACCGGCAATGACGTTGGTGCCGTCACCGGTGGTCGATGCCTTGGCGATCTCGCGAACCGGCGAGTACCCGGTGGAGGTGTAGTAGTCGGTGAACACCACCAGCATGCCGGTGACGATCAGGCCGACGATGGCCGACATGTAGAGCTGCCAGACGGAGAAGATGCCATTGTCTCCCATGATGAGCCAAGTGACCGGCAGGAAGGCGACGGCGGAGAAGAGGCCGGAGACGATCAGTCCGCGGTAGAGCGCATCCATGATCTTGCCGCCCTCTTCCACCTTGACGAACATCGAACCGATGATTGAACCGATGATGGCGACGCCGCCGAGCACCAGTGGATAGACCATGCCGAGACCGGAACCGAATGCCGCGCCGAGGATCATCGTCGCGATGATGGTGACCGCATAGGTCTCGAACAGGTCGGCCGCCATGCCGGCACAGTCGCCCACGTTGTCGCCGACGTTGTCGGCGATGACCGCCGGGTTGCGCGGATCGTCCTCGGGAATACCGGCCTCGACCTTACCGACGATGTCGGCGCCCACGTCGGCCCCCTTGGTGAAGATACCGCCACCGAGACGGGCGAAGATGGAGATCAGCGAACCGCCGAACGCCACCCCGACCAGCGGCGCCAGGCTGATGCTCTCGCCCTCGGCCGTGAACATCGCCAGCACGCTGAAATAGCCGGCGACACCGAGCAGGCCGAGTCCGACCACCAGCAGGCCGGTGATGGTGCCACCGCGAAACGCCACCTGAAGCGCCTCGTTGAGGCTGTTACGGGCGGCCTCGGCGGTGCGTGCATTGGAACTGACCGAGACGTTCATCCCGATATAGCCCGCCGCGCCAGAGAGCACGGCCCCGAGCAGGAAACCGAAGGCCGTTGCGAACCCGAGAAAAATCCAGATCAGCAGAAACACCACGGCGCCGACGATGGCGATGGTGCTGTACTGCCGGTTGAGATAGGCCTTGGCGCCTTCCTGTACGGCACGCGAGATCCGGATCATTTCGTCATTGCCTTCCGGCAGAACCATGATCTTCTTGATCGACGTATAACCGTAAGCTATCGCGCCCAGGCTGCATAAAATTGCAAATATCAGACCCAGGGTCATCGTAACCTCCTATTCGTCAGTGAAAAAAAATCGGGCAAAAAAAACCCCTGACCGATGGGCAGGGGCTTTGCTGTAGGGGACCGCCGCAGGGTGGACTGCGCTGAACACAACGGTGGAAATCAGGTCAATGGTCATAACGCTTAGGGAACGATCCGCATGAAAACTCTCACACCGCCGCCGACGGCCCGAACATGGCTGCTGCCCACGGCCCGGGGCCACCGGATGCCGGTGACCGAACCTGAGATGGATGGCCCACATCATGCCACAAGGCAAAAACCCACCCCATTAGTAACTTTTAATGGGGGAATTGGCTGGGCTTATACGACTGGCCGGCCGTGGCCAACCGAACGCATCACAAAACCCGGCACCGGCCGGATGTGAGCACACCGACGGCAGCGACCGCCACATCCTAAAGGAGGGCGCGGCGATCACGCTTGATCGGCGTCAAGCGCAATGAAGTGCCGGCGATAGTAGAGGAGCTCGTCGATCGAATCACGGATGTCCTGCAGCGCCAGATGTTGGGACTCCTTCTTGAAGCCATCGGCCACTTCCGGCTTCCAGCGCCGCGCCAGTTCCTTGAGCGTGCTGACGTCGAGATTGCGGTAGTGGAAGAAGGCCTCGAGCTGCGGCATGCAGCGCGCCAGAAAGCGCCGGTCCTGACAGATCGAGTTGCCACACATGGGCGACTTGCCGGGTGGCACCCACTGGCGGAGAAAGTCGAGGGTCCGTGCCTCCGCCTCGCGCTCGTCGATGCGGCTGCCGCGCACGCGGTCGATCAGCCCCGACTCACCGTGCTGCTTGCGATTCCACTCGTCCATCCCCGCCAGCAGTGCCTCGGACTGGCGGATGGCCAGCACCGGCCCCTCGGCGAGGATATTCAGATCCTTGTCGGTTACAATGGTGGCGATTTCGATGATCTGGTCGTTGACGGTGTCGAGTCCCGTCATCTCCAGGTCGATCCATATCAGATTCTGTTCGTCGATGGCCATTGGCGGTTTCCATCCTGTTGAGCGGATCGTGATTCTAGCCTGAATGCTCCATGAGAATGCAGTCACCACGCCTCCGCGCCGATCGGGCGCCATGACCATGAAAGCCATCACGACCACCACCCGGCACCACCAAGGCCGTTCCGAACATTGGCGACGATTCTTGTTCTATCTGAAAATCAATGGGTTGATTGCAATTTCTAGTGTGATATCTGAAATGTCGGGGTCGTCAGCCCGATGACACCGAGCCTCCTCTTCGTCGCCCTGCTGGGGGCGACCACTGCACTGCGCCTCTGGCTGGGCCAGCGCCAGATCGATGCCGTACTGGCCCATCGTGACCACGTCCCCGCCGAATTTCGGCAAGCCGTCCCGCCAAAGGCCCACCGCAAAGCGGCCGACTACACCGTGGCCAAAATGCGCGTCACACGCTGGGAGACCCTCTACGATGCCGTACTGATCCTCGGCTGGACGCTGGGTGGCGGCCTGCAGTGGCTGATCGACCTCGTGGCCCGGCTGCCGCTGTCGCCATTGAGCAGCGGCGTCGTACTGATCCTGCTGTTCGCCGCGCTCTCCGCCCTGCTCGACGCGCCATTCGTCCTCTACCGCCACTTCGTTGTCGAGGCGCGCTTCGGCTTCAACCGGATGACACTGCGCACCCTGCTGGCCGACACCATCAAGGGGGGCCTCGTCACCCTCGTCTTGGCCACCCCCCTGCTCTACCTGCTGCTGTGGCTGCCGACGGCGGCCGGCGAGGCGTGGTGGCTCTATGCCTGGGGCGCCTTCTTCGCCTTCGGCCTGTTCGTCGGCTGGGCCTGGCCAACGCTGATCGCACCGCTGTTCAACCGTTTCACCCCGCTCGACGATCCAACGCTCCGGCAGGCCATCGAATCACTGCTGGCGCGGTCCGGGTTCCATGCCAGCGGCATCTATGTAATGGATGGCTCGCGCCGTTCCAGCCACGGCAACGCCTATTTCACCGGATTCGGCCGCAACAAGCGCATCGTCTTCTACGACACACTGCTGGAACGTCTCGACAACGACGAGGTACTGGCCGTGCTGGCGCACGAACTGGGACATTTCAGGCACCGCCACATCCTCAAGGGGTTGATGCTCAACGGGCTGACCTCACTGGCCGGCTTCGCCCTGCTGGCCTGGTGGCTGCCGCAACCCGCCTTCTACCACGCCCTCGGCGTATCCACCCCGGTCCCGGCGGCCGGCCTCATCCTCTTTTCCATCGTCGTGCCACTGCTGACCTTCTTCATCGCCCCCCTGCTGGCCTGGCTGTCGCGGCGCCACGAGTTCGAGGCCGACCGCTACGCCGCCCGCCAGACCGATGCCGACGCACTGGTCTCCGCCTTGGTCACGCTCTACCGCGACAACGCGAGCACCCTGACGCCGGACCGGCTCTACTCGCTGTTCTACGACACCCACCCCCCAGCGTCGATCCGGGTCGCGGCGCTGCGGCAGGCACCAAACGCCAACTCGCCCGCAACACCGGCGGCCATGCCATGAGTCGGTCCCAGGGAAGAATCATCAGCCGTTTTGGCGCCCATGCCATGCTGGAACTCCCTTCGGGGGAGATCGTCCGCGCCACCAGCCGGCGCAAGCTCCAGGATCTGGTTTGTGGCGACGAGGTCGAATGGGAACGGCGTGACGCCGAATACGTCATCACCCGGATCCTGCCACGACGCAACAGCCTGACCCGCAGCTATTTCCGCGGCACCCCCCGCACCATCGCCGCCAATATCGACCAGATCGTCATCATCAGCGCACCGGAGCCGAAACCCGACTGGGCCATGGTGGATCATCTCTTCGTCACCGCGGCGGTCATGGCGGTCGAGGCGCTGCTTCTGCACCACAAGGCCGACCGCCCCTGCCCCGCCGGGATCATGCAGGTCTACGAAGACTACCGCGCCATCGGCCACACCGTGCTCGACACCACGATCGAAGCGCCGGAGACACTGGCGCCGCTGCGGCAGCGGCTGCAAGGCAGAACCAGCATCCTCGTCGGACAGTCGGGCATGGGCAAATCGTCGTTGACCAACCGGCTGGTGCCGGAGGCCGACATCCTCACCCGGCGTCTCTCCGAAACCACCGGCTTCGGCCAGCACACCACCAGTAACGCCCGCCTATACCACCTGCCCGATGGCGGCGACCTCATCGACTCGCCGGGGATCCGCGACTTCACCCCGCCACCGATTCCGCCGGCCGATGTGCAGAAAGGGTTTCGGGAGATCGCCGCCGAGGCGGCGCACTGCCGTTTCCACAACTGTCTCCATCTGCGGGAGCCCGGTTGCGCCGTCAAACGCGCCGTCGAGGCGGGGCGGATACTGCAACGCCGCTACGACGCCTACCGCCAGTTGTTGCACGAGATGGCATCGGCGCAACAGCCATAGCGGCCTGCCCGACGCTCACGCCGCCGACAGCGGCTCGTCGTCGTCACCGAGAAACGGATCGTCGCTCTTGGGCCAGGCGTTGATGACGGCCTGCACCAGCGTCGCCAGCGGGATGGCGAAAAAGACACCCCACAGCCCCCACAGACCACCGAACAACAGGACGGCGGCGATGATGGCGATGGGATGGAGGTTGACGACCTCGGAGAAGAGCAATGGCACCAGCACGTTGCCGTCGAGGAACTGGATGATGCCGTAGGCCAGCAGCACCCAGCCGAACGATGGACTGATGCCCCACTGAAAATAGGCGATCATCGCGATCGGCACGGTGACGACGGCGGCGCCGACGTAGGGGACGATCACCGAGATGCCGACGATGAAGCTCAGCAGTAGCGCGTAGTTGAGGCCGAAAAAGAGAAAGGTGATATAGGTGACCACCCAGACGATGACGATCTCCAGCAGCTTGCCACGGGCGTAGCTGGCGATCTTGCCGTTCATCTCCTGCCACACCTGGAGCGCGAGGCGCCGGTCGTGCGGCAGAAAGCCGGTGATCCAGTGAAGCAGCTTGTGCTTGTCCTTGAGCAGAAAGAAGATCAGCACCGGCACCAACACCATGTAGACCAGCACGGTGATGAGGTTGATGACCGAGGCCACCGACACCGACAGCACCGTCTGCCCCACCTTCGCCAGCTCGGAGCGGATCTCGCCGATGATCGTCACCACGTCCTCTTCGGTGATGACGCTGGGGTAGCGCTCGGGCAACTGCATCAACAGCTGTTGCCCCTTGTTGGCCATCGTCGGCACCTCGGAGAAGAACTGCGTCGCCTGCTTGAACAGCAGCGGCACCAGCCAGATGACGATCGCCAGCGTGACGCTGACGAAGGCGAGAAAGACCAGCGTGGCGCCCAGCCAGCGGGGGATGCCCCGGTTCTCGGCCCAGGTGACGGCGCCATCGAGCAGGTAGGCGATGACGATCGCCGCCAGCAACGGGGCGAGAATCTCGCCGGCAAGAAAGATGACCGCAAAGCCACTCAGCAGCAACACGGCCAGCAGCGCCACCTGCGGATCGGAAAAATGGCGGTGATACCACGCCTGGAGGAAACTGATCATCGGTTGTCTATGGTGCTTCCTTCAGCTTCTGATACTCGCGTTCGAACAGCGCTTCGAGATCATCGATCACCTCGGCGGCCGCCCGCCCCTGCATCACGTGTTCCGCCATCAGCGCCGAGGTCTTGTGCAGAATCCGGCCGCGATCGACCATCGAATAGCTGGCCGACAACCGCTTGATCGCCTTGACCACGCTTTCGTTCTCTGGGCGCGGTACCCGTTCCGGCTCCGGGATCGCCTCGGCTTCCTCGACCCCGTGACGCGCCAGCAGAAACGTCGCGTAGTCGAGCAGCGACCGCCGCCCCTCCTCGTTCAAGCGGGCAAAGATCCGCCCCAGCTCATCGCGCTGCGAGGCCATCAGGACTCCCCGCTGCCGTGGCGGTTCCGCTTGCAGTATTCATGGGCGAAGTCCAGCAGCTTCTCGGTCGCCGCCTGACGGAACTTCTGCCGCTGCCGGACGAACGAAAACGGCCGCTCCAGCGGCGGATCGAGCGGAATCGCCACCAGCGTGCCCAGCGCCAGCTCCTTGGCGATCGTCACCTTCGACAGGATCGCGATTCCCATGCCGGCCTCCACCGCCCCCTTGATCGACTCCGGGCTCCCCAGCTCCATGCAGACATTGAGGCACTCCGAATCGATCTTGTGCTGCTGCATGTAGTCCTTGATGACATCGCGGGTGCCGGAGCCCTCCTCGCGGCAGATGTAGGGATGCTCCACCAACTGGGCCGCACTGATGCTCTTGAACTTGGCCACCTCGTGCTCGGGATGGGCCACGACCACCAGCGCATCCACGTCGCAGACATCGACCAGCAGATGCTTGTTGGTGACCGGTGCCTCGACCACGGCCAGATCGATGACATTGTCCTCGACCATCGCCACGACACGCTCGGTATTGGACACCTTGAGGCTCAGGCGGATATCGGGAAAGACCGTTTTGAACTTGCCCAGCAGCGCCGGCAGCATGTACTCGGCCACCGTGGTACTGGCGCCGATGGTGAGCATGCCGCTGACCTCGCCGGTGATCTCGCGGACGCTGTTCTCCATCTCCTCGTACTGCTCGAAGATCCGTTTGGCGTAGACGAAGACCGTCTCACCGGCGCGGGTCAACGTGACCCGGTTGTGGGTGCGGTCGAACAGTCGGGTGTTGAAGTGTTCCTCCAGCTGGCGCACCTGGAAGGTCACCGCCGGCTGGGTCATGTGCAGCACCTCCGCCGCCTTGGTGAAGCTCAGCAACTTGGCAACGGTATGAAAAACCTGAAGTCTTCTGTCGGCCATGTCGGTTCCCCTGTCCCTCGTCCGGCCCGGCTCCGTATCGACCAGGCAACCAAGCGTATAAAAAC
This sequence comes from uncultured Thiotrichales bacterium, assembly GCA_964614535.1. Lineage (GTDB taxonomy): Bacteria > Pseudomonadota > Gammaproteobacteria > UWMA-0217 > UWMA-0217 > JALSHZ01. Next base: position 56,115 of record CAZTOZ010000024.1, read on the forward strand.
GATTTATTGTAGTAGAGAATCCACTTTATATAAACCGTTGCGGGCAGCGGAAACGACGGGGGCCGGCAAGTACCGGCCCCCGTCGTCGGACGACACACTCATTGCCAACGGCGCCGACCGGCCACTCACTCCCTGCCCAGGATCACCCGGTCCACCCGTTTGTAGACATAGGCGTAGTAGAGCACCGGAATGACCACCAGCGTCAATAGCGTCGAGACCAGCAGGCCGAAGATCAGCGCAATGGCCAGACCACTGAAGATCGGGTCGTTGAGGATGAACGTGGCGCCGATCATCGCCGCCAGTCCGGTCAGCACGATGGGCTTGGCGCGCACCGCACCGGCCTTGACGACCGCCTCCTGCAGATCCATCCCCGCGCGCACCTGATCGTTGACGAAGTCCACCAGCAGGATGGAGTTGCGCACGATGATCCCGGCCAGCGCGATCATGCCGATCATCGAAGTGGCGGTGAACTTGGCGCCAAGCAACGCGTGGCCGGGCATGACGCCAATGATCGTCAGCGGGATCGGCGCCATGATGACCAGCGGCACCGCGTAGGAGCGGAACTGGGCAACCACGAGCAGGTAGATCATCACCATGCCGAAGGCGTAGGCGATGCCCATATCACGGAAGGTCTCATAGGTGACCGTCCACTCGCCATCCCATTTGATGCTGTAGCTGTAGGGGTTGGCCGGCGGATTGATGAAGTACTGCTCGATGATGCCTTCCCCGGCCAGCTCGGTCTCGTCGAGCGCGAACGAGATCTCGAACATGCCGTAGAGCGGGCTGTCCAGCTCACCCACCATGTCCCCCATCAGATAGACCACCGGCAGCAGATCCTTGTGATGGATCGCGTGCTCACGGGTGGTCTCCTCGATGCTGACGATCTCCGACATCGGCACCAGCTGCCCCGACTTGCTGCGGATGCGCAGATCGAGCAGCGATTCGATGTCAGCCTTGTCGGCCTCGGAGAACTCCAACTTCACCGGAATGGCGTATTTGACGTTGGCGCCATGCAGATAGGTGGGCGCGCTGCCACCGAGCACGGTATTGACCGCCCTCGACACCTGCTGCTGGTTGAGGCCGAGAATGGCCGCCTTCTCGCGATCCACATGCAGCACATAGCGCTTCTGCGGATACTCCACACTGTCGTCGATGTCGACGATGTCCGGTGTCCGCGCGAACACTTCGGCCAGCGCCTTCGAGACCTTGATCTGCCCCTCGTAGTCGAGACCGTAGATCTCGGCGACGATCGGCGCCATCACCGGCGGCCCGGGTGGTACCTCCGCCAGCTTGACGGTGGCGTCGTGCTTCTTCGCGATCGCCTGCAGCGGCTCCCGCACCGACAGCGCGATGTCGTGACTCTTGCGGTCGCGGTGATGCTTGTCCACCAGATTGACCTGGATATCCCCGAGATACGACCCCTTGCGGAGATAGTACTGCCGCACCAGGCCGTTGAAGTTGATCGGTCCCGAGGTGCCGGCATAGACCTGCAGGTTCTCCACCTCGGGCACGGTCTCCAGGTAGGCGGCCAACTCGTCGAGCACCCGTTTGGTCTGCTCCAGCGTGGTGCCTTCCGGCATGTTGACGACGACCTGGAACTCCGACTTGTTGTCGAATGGCAGCATCTTCAGCACCACCACCTTGAACACCGCCAGCGACACCGACAACGCGATCAGAATCATGATGACGGCGAACAGGCTGCGGCGCTTGCCCTTGCCCTCGTCCCCGTTGAGAAAGGTGCCGACCCCCCTGTCGAACAGCCTGTTCAGCCACGCCGGGGTCGCCTCGCCGTGATGGCTGCTGAAATCCACCTTGCGCAGCACCTTGTAGGTGAGCCACGGTGTCACTACATAGGCCACCACCAGCGAGATCAGCATGCCCATGCTGGCGTTGATCGGGATCGGGCTCATGTACGGCCCCATCAGGCCGGTGACGAAGGCCATCGGCATCAGCGCCGCGATGACGGTGAAGGTGGCCAGAATGGTCGGGCCGCCCACCTCGTCCACGGCAGCCGGGATCACCTCGAGAATCTTCTTGCCGCCCATGCTGAGATGGCGATGGATGTTTTCCACCACGACGATGGCATCGTCGACCAGAATCCCGATCGAGAAGATCAGCGCAAACAGCGACACCCGGTTGAGGGTGAAGCCGTAGGCCCAGGAGGCGAACAGCGTGATCATCAGCGTGATGATCACGGCCACGCCGACGATGCCCGCCTCGCGCCAGCCCATGGTCAGCCAGACCAGCAACACCACCGAGGCGGTGGCGAACAACAGCTTGTGGATCAGTTTGTCGGCCTTGTCCTTGGCGGTCTGGCCATAGTTACGGGTGATTTCCACATGGACGCCTTCGGGGATGAAAATCCCTTCGAGCTGCTGGAAACGCTCGATCACCTTCTCGGCGATGTCGACAGCGTTCTTGCCCGGCTGCTTGGCCACCGCGATCGTGACCGCCGGGGTGTTGCTGACGACCCCCTTCTCGGTATAGGCAACGTACTGGCTCGGCTGATCGGGGCCACGGCTGACCTCGGCCACCTCCTCCAGATAGACCGGCTTGCCGTTGAAGACGCCGACGACCAGACTGGCCACCTCCTCCACCGAGGCGAGGAAGGTACCGGCCTGCACCTGGATCTCCTCGTTGCCGGTGACCACGTTGACCGCATCCCGGGAGCTGTTGGCCGCCCGCAGCGAAGCGGCGATGTCGTCGATCGACAACCCGTAACCGGCCAGCCTCTGCGGATCGAGCCGCACCGACACCACCTGCGGCGCACCACCGATGGTGTAGATCTGCCGCGTGCCGGGAACACGCTTGAGCTCGGTCTCGAGGGCGTGGGCCACCTGCAGCAGATCATAGGCGCTGCGGTTCTGGTCGTCGGTCCACAACGTCGCCGTCACGATGGGCACGTCGTCGATGCCCTTCGGCTTGATGATCGGCTGCAACACCCCGAGCCCGGGCGGCAGCCAGTCCATATTGGAGGCGATCTTGTTGTAGAGCCGCACCAGCGCATCGGTGCGATCCTCACCCACCTTGAACTGGACCGTCAGAATCGCCCGCCCGGGATAGGACGACGAATAGACGTGCTTGATGCCGGAGATCTCCGACAGCACTTGCTCGGCCGGCCCGGCCACCAGATGCTCCACCTCCGATGCGGTGGCGCCCGGGAACGGAATCAGCACATTGGCAAAGGTGACGTTGATCTGCGGCTCCTCCTCGCGTGGCGTGACCATCACCGCGAACAGCCCCAGCAACAGCCCCACCAGCGCCAGCAGCGGCGTGATGGCGTTGTTCTGGAACTTTGCTGCGATGCGGCCGGAGATACCCATCGCTGAATCACTCATGGTGCTTCGCCTCCCCGCGAACCCGGCGCTTCAGATAGCCGGCGGCGGCCACCGGATCGAGCGCGACCCGCTCGCCTTCACTCAGACCGGCCAGCACCACCACCTTGCCATCCCGGGTGGTCTTTCCGACCCGGATCTGCCGCAACGAGACCCGACCCTCGTCATCGACGACATAGACGCCGGTGACCTCGCCGCGATAGACCACCGCCTGCGCCGGCACCACCAGCTGCGCCTTTTCACCGACCACGAAAGCCACCTTGACGAACATGCCCGGAAACAGCCCCTCGACCCCCTCGGCCAGATTGGCACGCACGCGGAAAGTGTTGGAGACCGGATCGGCATAGGGGAAGAAGGTGAGATCCTTGACCGGAATGCCCTTGTGATCGTGCATCAACAGGACGCGGGCCTTCTTGTACTTGCGGATCTTGTTGATCAGGCTCTGCGGCACATTGACGTTGACCCGCAGCTTCTCCAGCGAAACGCCGGTCATCAGCGGCTGACCCACGTTGACGAATTCACCGAGATGCACGTGACGAACCTTGACGATCCCGCTGTAGGGCGCCCGCACCACGGTGCTGTCGGTCTGCTCCCGCGCCTTGGCGCGCGCCGCCAGCGCCGCGTCGAGACGTGCCTCCGCCGCCCGCAGGCTGGCGGTGGCGCGATCGAACTGCGACTTGGAGACCAGCTTGCGCTCGTAGATGTCCTTGACCCGCTCATACTCCTGACGCGCTTCGGCGAGGCGTGCCCGCGCCTCGGCCACGGCCGCATTGGCCGCCTTCAACCCGGCTTTCTGCTTGGTCGCCTTGATCCGCAGGATCACCTCACCCTGCTTCACGTAGTCGTCCACGTCATAGTAGATGTCGGTGATCGTGCCCGAGGTCTCGGCCGACACCGTGGTTTCGTTCACCGCATCGACGGTGCCATTGAGAATTCGCTCATAGTCCACCTTCTCCACCGCAACAGACGTAACATCGAACGGCAAGGCGGTCTCCTGCTGCTGTTCCCGCGCCGGCTCGGCATCGGCCAGCACCGTCGTCGCCAGCAGACCCAGGCATAAAATCAGATAGTTACGCATTGTTCTCCCTCGAACTCGAAAAATTTGGCGGATCATATCAGGGAATATCAGCGTTTTCTAATATTCCACGCAATCCCGCTTGGTAATCGTCAAAAATCGGAAATTCATCGGCATTCCATCGCCGCAGCGCGGATGGATCTCTTAATATGGGGGCATGGTACTGAGTTGCACCACCCGGTGCCCGGTACAATCCAAGGGTTTCCACTACCGAAGCGGACAGTCGAAATGAACACCATGCGCAGCACCGTCATGCTCCTTGTCACCCTGCTCGCCGCCATCCCGCCCGCGGCAGTGTTCGGCAAGACGTTCAAATGGGTCGACGCGCGCGGCGGCGTACACTATACCCAGGTTCCACCGACCGAACCCGGCTCACGCATCCTCGAGGTGACCGGCGGCAACGACGAATCGAAGCAACGGCAGCCGGCCGGCCGGACGGCTGCCGCCCAACCGGCCGGAGAGGCCGGCGCCGAGCAGATCCAGCCGGCCCAGTACCACGTGCTCGAGGCCGACGAGAAGTCGGCCGCGGAGGCCCGCAAGGCGGAGGCACTGCGCAAGCAACAGCAGGAAGAGGCCTGCAACGCCCTGCGCAACAACCTGAAGATCCTGCGCCAGAACACCCGCATCCGCATCCGCAGCGGCGACGACAAGGAACCCCGGGTGCTGACCCCGGAGGAGCGCGAGGCACGCATCCGCGAATACAGCGAGAGTCTTGATAAGATGTGTCAGTGAAACCATCATCACCACGCTGGAGTCACCGATGCCCTTGCTGAAGATCGAAACCAACGTCTCCATCGACGATCCACAGACGATGATCGCCGACTGCTCGCGCGCCGTGGCCGAGATGCTCGGCAAACCGGAACGCTATGTGATGGTCTCGCTGCAACACAATCCGGCGATGTACTTTGGCGGCAGCGACGCGCCACTGGCCTATCTGGAGCTCAAGAGCCTGGGCTTGCCGGAAGAACGCAGCGGCGACTTCTCCGCCACCCTCTGCGCATTGACGAGCCGACACCTCGGCGTGGCAGCGGATCGCACCTATATCGAATTCAGCAGCCCGCCACGCCACCTCTGGGGCTGGAACTCGACCACCTTCTGATCACGCCCACGGCCCGGCCGGGCGTGACGGCCGGCGAAACCGGAACATCGGCCCCGATGCCCCGGCGTTGAATCCCGGCAACGCCTGCGCCAGAATGACGCTCCCTTTTTCGCCGAGCTGTCACCGTCATGCGCGTTTCCCGTTTTCCCCTCTCCACGCTCAAAGAGACCCCCGCCGACGCGGAAGTCGTCAGCCACCGCCTGATGCTGCGCGCCGGGCTGATCCGCCGCCTCGCCGCCGGCCTCTACACCTGGAAACCGTTGGGCCTGAAAGTGCTGCGCAACGTCGAACGCATCATCCGCGAGGAGATGGACGCCAGCGGCGCCATCGAGCTGCTGATGCCCGTGGTGCAACCGGCCGAGCTGTGGCAGGAGTCCGGTCGCTGGGAGAAGTACGGCCCGGAGTTGCTGCGGCTGCACGACCGCCACGACCGCGAATTCTGCCTCGGTCCCACCCACGAGGAGGTGATCACCGACTACGCCCGCAAGGAGATTCGCAGCTACAAGCAGTTGCCGGTCAACTACTACCAGATCCAGACCAAGTTCCGCGACGAGATCCGGCCGCGCTTCGGCGTGATGCGCGCGCGCGAATTCATCATGAAGGACGCCTATTCGTTCCATTTGGACAAGGATTCGCTGGCGCAGACCTACCAGCGGATGTTCGACACCTACAGCCGCATCTTCGACCGGATGGGGCTGGAGTACCGCCCGGTCGCGGCCGACACCGGCTCGATCGGCGGCAAGGCCTCCCACGAGTTCCATGTGCTGGCGGAGTCCGGCGAGGACGCCATCGCCTTCTCCGACACGAGCGACTATGCCGCCAACGTCGAACTGGCCCCCACCCAACCGGTCGAGCCGGCCGGGGAAGCCACCGAAACCATGGCCGAAGTGGCCACCCCGGGCGCCGAGCGCATCGAGCAGGTGAGCGAGTATCTCGGTGTGCCCCCCGACCGCATCGTCAAGACGCTCATCGTCGAAGGCAGCGACGAGGCCACCCCGTTGGTCGCCCTGCTGCTGCGCGGTGATCACGAACTCAATGCCATCAAGGCGGAAAAGCTCCCCGGCGTGCGGCAGCCGCTGCGTTTGGCCAGCGATGCCGAGATCGAGCAGGCCACCGGCGCCCGGCCCGGCTCCATCGGCCCGGTGGGGCTGACACTGCCGATCGTCGCCGACCACGCCGTGCTCGGCCTGCGCGACTTCGTCTGCGGCGCCAACCGGACCGGCCACCATCTGACCGGTGTCAACTTCGGTCGCGACCTGCCCGTGCCCGAGGCAGCCGACCTGCGCAATGTCGTCAACGGCGACCCCAGCCCCGACGGCAACGGCACGCTGAAGATCGTCCGTGGCATCGAGGTGGGGCACATCTTCCAGCTCGGCACCACCTACAGCGAGGCGATGGAGCTGAAAGTGCTGGACGAGAACGGCAAGGCCACGGTGCTGGAGATGGGCTGCTACGGCATCGGCGTTACCCGCATCGTCGCCGCCGCCATTGAACAGAACCACGATGACGCCGGCATCATCTGGCCCGAGGCGATCGCCCCGTTCACCGTGGCACTGGCACCGATCAATCTGCACAAGTCACAGCGGCTGCGCGAAGCGGTCGAGGCGCTCTACCAGGAAATGCGGGACGCGGGCATCGACGTGCTGCTCGACGACCGCAAGATCCGCCCCGGCGTGATGTTCGCCGATCTCGAACTGATCGGCATCCCCCACCGGGTGGTCTTCAGCGAACGCGGACTGGACGAAGGGGTGGTGGAGTACAAATCACGGCGAAGCGGTGGCAAACCGGAGAACATCCCCCTCTCCGACATCGTGGGCTTTCTTCGCGACCGGCTCGAAGCCGGTCGCTGAGCCACTCACTCCTCGACCTTCAACAACTCCACGTCGAAGATCAGCGTCTCGCTCGGCCCAATGGCCGCGCCGGCGCCTCGGTGGCCATAGCCCAACGACGGCGGAATGAAGAGCCGGTAGTGGGCGCCCTCGCGCATCAATTGCAACCCCTCGGTCCATCCCTTGATGACGCGGTCGAGGCCAAAGGTGATCGGCTTGTTGCGACGATAGGAGCTGTCGAACACACTGCCGTCGAGATGCCGGCCCTCGTAGTGGACGGTCACGCGCGAGGCCGGCCCGGGCCGCTTGCCGCTTCCCCGGCGAACGACCTGGTATTGCAGCCCACTCGCGGTGACCTCGACCCCTTCGGCCAGGCGGTTCTTTTCCAGAAACGCCTGGCCGGCCTTTTCGTTGATCTCCATCAGGCTCTCGGCCCGGGTGACGGTTGCGACCAGGCAGAGAGCCAATGCCAGCACCGCCTTCGTTCTCGATTGTCCATTCATCGTCTTTTCTCTCGGTTCCACAGGCGCTCGCCCTGGCGCCACGGGGCCAGACCGAATCGTGTATTCTTCGGCCCTCGGCAATCACCACGGACACTTCCCATGCAGATTCACATCGTCGATCAGACCCGCATCGAGATGGCCGCCTTCGAAGAGGAAGGCATGGAGATCACCCAGCAGTCGGAGGCACTCTATTTCAGCGCCATGCACATGTTCGTCGCGGCGCTGGGGCGCTGTACCTTCGCGGTGTTGGAAGAGTACTCGATGCGGCTCGATGTGGAAACTCGCAACATCACCATCGACCTGGCGTGGGAATACGCCAGCCAACCCACCCGGATCAGTGAAATCCACATGCGGATACAGTGGCCCGAACTGCCGGCGGCCCGCGTGAAGGCGGTTCAACGGGCCGCCCACCTCTGCACCCTGCACAGCACGCTACACGGTTGCGTCGAGATCGAGACGGTCGTGACCAACCAGTAGCAATGGCGCGGGCCGGCTACAGCCCGGTGAGCGTGATCCGCGCGGTGCGATCCCCGACCTCGACCACGTCACCGACCACGGCCGCTTGGGGGTAGTGTTTGCGCAGCGCCTCGACACAAGCCCGCGCCCGGCGACCCGGCACCGACGCCAGCAGTCCACCGGCGGTCTGTGGATCGAACAGCAGCTCGAAGGCGGGGTGGCGGTGGGCGGTTTCGAGATTGGCAATGGCGTGGCGCGCCTTGCTGTTGGCGGGGAAAAGGCTGCTGCGGACACCATCGGCCGAGAGTGCCAGCGCACCGTCGAGCAGCGGCACCGCAGCAACGTTCAGCTTGGCGCCGACGTCACTGGCCTCGAGCATCTCCAGCAGATGTCCCGCCAACCCGAAGCCGGTGACGTCGGTGCAGGCGGTGGCACCATGGGCCTTGAGAATGGCGGCGCCATGCAGATAGCTGCGCGTCATGTTCGCGATCGCCTGCACCAGCCAGACCCCCTTGGCCCGCGCCTGCTGGTGGGCAGCAAACAGCACCCCGGTGCCAATCGGCTGGGTCATCACCAGCCGGTCGCCCGGCCGCATCCCCCCCTTGTGCAGCACCCCCTCGGGGTGGACGAAGCCATTGACGCTGAACCCGAGCGACAGCTGCGCCGCCTCGCTGGTATGACCACCCACCAGCGATACACCACAACCGTCGAACACCGAGATGGCTCCCTCGAGCATCAGCCGCAGCGTTTCGGCCAGCAGCTGGGGATTGCCAGGCGGCAGACTGGCCAACGCCAATGCCGAGTGGGGCCGCCCCCCCATGGCGTAGATGTCGCCCAGCGCATGATTGGCAGCGATCCGGCCCAGCTCGTGGGGATCGTCGACCAGCGCGGTGAAGTAGTCGAGGCTCTGCAACAACAGCTGCCCCGCCGGTGGCTCGACGATGGCGGCATCATCACGTTGCCGCAGCGGCTCCCCGTCGGCCGACGACCGCAGCCCGTCGAGCACTTGGCCCAACACATCACCGCCAACCTTGGCGCCACAGCCGGCACAGCGCATTCCCAGATCCCCAATCAGCGCCTCATTGCCGTCGGCGAGCGCCTCGGCAAAGCGCGGGGCCGGTGGCTGCGGCATCGGCGGCAACCGCTGAAACATCGCCATGAACTTGCGATCGATGTGATCCTTCCAGCGCCAGACCCATTTTCCCTTGGCAAAGAAGGCACCGCGCGACGCCACCGCGTACTTGTCGCCCCGTGCCAGCAACGCCAGCCACTTCTTCTGTGCGCGATAGGGCTTGAGCGGCCGGCCCTCGATGCTGCGACGCAGGTTCTCCGCCAGCGGCCTGCCGTGACGCACGGCGAAGACGCCCGCCTTTTCGGTGGGCCGGGGAGTAAAGGCGGCGATGTCGCCGGCGGCGAAGATGTTGTCGTGGGAGCAGGACTGTAGATACTGGTTGACGGCGATGAACCCGCGCTCGTCGACCGCAAGATCGGCCTTCGCCGGCCAATGCTGCGGTGCCGCCGAGGTGGCAAGGATGATCTCATCGACGGCCACCCGAGCCCCTTCGGTGGACACCACGTCGGCCTCATCCAACGACGCCACCTCGAAGCCGTTGTGAACGACCACGTCCTGCGCCGCCAGATGCTCCTGGAAATATCGCTGCACCCTCTCGTTATGGGTGGGCAGAATCGTCTCCGCCGCATGGAAGAGATGGAATTCGAACCCCCCTTCAGCGGCACGGTCGGGTTGCGCGGCCCGTTGCCGCTCCAACCGATACTTCACCGCCAGCAGCACCTCGACACCGGCGGCACCGCCACCAATGACGCCGACACGCAACGGCTTGCCATCGGCGACGACCCGCGCCTCGATACGATCGAGCCGTCGCAGAAACCCATCGATCGGCTTGACCGGGATCAGACGCTCGGTCCGCCCCCCGATACCACTTCGATCCGGCGTCGAACCGATATTGATCGACAGCCAGTCGTAACGAATGCGTCCGTGATCACGCGTCACCACCTCCCCGGCCGCGGTATCCAGCGCGGTGACCATGTCCTCGATGAAGATCACCCCCGCCCAGGCGCAGAGGCGGCGCAAATCGATATGGGTCTGCTCGAAAGCGTAGTGACCGGCGATATGACCGGGCAACATCCCGGAATATCCGGTCATCGTATCTTTGCTGATCAGCACCGTGCGAAGCCCCGGCACCGGCTTCATCGCCAACGACATCAATACCTGCAACTGGCTGTGACCACCACCGACGAGAAGCAGCTGCTTGAGGTGGGGATCGGATGGCGGCTTGGATTGCATGATCAATAATCGGGCATCGTCGGGTTCACAGGCAAGAATACCGGATACAGGCCCGACATCGGCTAAGAGAGTGAATCCGGAAAAATGGTCGGGACGGTAGGATTTGAACCTACGACCCCTTGCACCCCATGCAAGTGCGCTACCAGACTGCGCCACGCCCCGACTTGTCGCGTTCCAGAAAAACGGCCCGAACGGGCTTGGAAACGGGAGAGCGGAATATAGTGGTTTCGGCCGGTGATGTAAACCGTTCATCCAAAGCCTGTTAGCCCAAAGCAGTAATATCCCCTTTTGATTTCAGGAGGGGCGGCGGCCGACCCGACAGCGGCTGCGCCCGGCGCCATGCGGGCGAACCATCACCTCGGGAGAGACCCGAATGCACCGCTTGCCAAACCGTTGTCGCGCAACATCATGGTGCCATCCGGCGCCCCTTCACGATTTTTCCGGTATGAGCACAACCCAGGCGGCCGCGAGCCCGCGACTGGTCGAGGACGACCACGAGCTGGCCGACATGATCGACGGGATTGAGGTTGGGGCAGGAACGGAATCCGGGCCGGCATCCGCTTCATGCCCGGTGCCCGGCGGGGAGAATGGCGGTTACTTCAGCAGTTTGAGCAGCTCTTCGAGTTCGGAACGGATCTGACGGATGATCTGTTCGCTCTGGATCGCGTCTTCCCTGCTGTCGTTGCCCGAGAGCTTCTGGCGCGCACCGCCGATGGTATAGCCGTGTTCATAGAGGAGGCTGCGGATCTGGCGAATGAGGAGAACGTCCTGACGCTGATAGTAGCGGCGGTTGCCACGACGCTTGACCGGCTTGAGCTGGGGAAACTCCTGCTCCCAATAACGCAGCACATGGGGCTTGACCCCACACAGCTCGCTGACCTCTCCGATGGTGAAATAGCGTTTGCCGGGAATCACCGGCAACTCGTTATTGTTCCCCGCTTCCAGCATAGTTCTCGACTCTTTGCTTGAGTTTCTGTCCGGGCCTGAAGGTGACCACGCGGCGGGCGGAAATCGGGATCTCCTCTCCGGTCTTCGGGTTGCGACCGGGACGCTGGCGTTTGTCGCGCAGTATGAAATTGCCGTAGCCCGACAGCTTCACGTTCGAGCCGCTTTCCAGTGCGATCCGGATTTCTTCGAAAAACAGTTCGACCAGCTCCTTGGCTTCACGCTTGTTCAAACCAAGCTCTTCGTAGAGCATTTCGGCCATGTCTGCTTTTGTCAATGCCATATCGTCAGTCTCGCAAGGACGCTCCAACATCCGATTCCAGTTTTTGCAGGACCATGGTCACCGCACGCTCCACATCCTCGTCCTCTAGAGTGCGCGATAAATCCTGTAAAATCAAGCTTAAAGCGATGCTTTTTCGACCGGATGCTACGCCCTTCCCCTTATATACATCAAAAATCTCGAAGCCGCTAACGATATCCAGCCCCAACGCCCCGATACTCTGCGAAATCTCGCGGAAGCTCACATTTTCGTCGACGACGATGGCCAGATCACGGCGCATCGCCGGATAGCGACTCAGCGGCCGGAATGCCGGCAACTCGCGCTGCCGCAGCGCCTCGCGATCGAAGTCGAACAGAAACACCGGCTCGTCGATATCGAGTTTCTTCCGCAATGCCGGGTGCAGGGCGCCGACCAGCCCGATCTCTCGGCCATCGAGTTGCACCGATGCGCACTGCCCCGGATGCAGCGCCGGATGCTCGCCCGCCGCCCAAATCACCTTGCCATCGAGATGACAGAGCTGCAGCAGATTCTCGACATCCCCCTTGATGTCATAGAAATCGGCGCCGCGGGCCGGCAGGCCCCACTGTTCGGCATGGGCGGTCGCGGTGATGGCGCCGGCCAGACGCGGCACTTGGGAGAGACCCGAGGTCCGCCCCGGCAGAAACACCAGGCCGGTTTCGAAGATCCGTACCGACGGCTGCTGCCGACGCAGGTTGTAGCGCACCACCTGCAACAGGCCGCCCCACAACGATGTGCGCATCACGGCCAGCTCGGAAGAGATCGGATTGGCGAGCGCCAGCGCCTCGTGGCGCGGTTCGATCAGCGCCTCGGTCTCCGCATCGAGGAAGCTGTAGGTGATCACCTCCTGATACCCCAGATCGGTGAGCCGCTGGCGCAGCAACGACAGCGGCACCTCCCGCTCGGGGATCGGGCGCACCATGGGCGACCAGCTGCGGCTGTGGGAAGGGATATTGTCGTAACCGTGGACCCGGGCCAGCTCCTCGATCAGGTCCTCCTCGATGCGCAGATCGAAACGGTAGCTCGGCGGTGTCACGCGCCAGTCATCGCCGTCGGCCTCGACAGTACAGCCCAACCCGCGCAATACGCTTTCGATCCATGCCGCCTCCAGCTCGATGCCGAGCAGACGTGCCGGCCGCTGCCGCCGCAGCAGAATCGACGGCAACGCCGGCAGATGCGCCTCGGCCACCACCTCGGTCACCGGTCCCGGCTCCCCCCCGCAGATCTCGACGATCAACGCGGTGGCCCGCTCCAGCGCGCGGCGTTGCAGGGCAAAATCGACCCCCCGCTCGAAACGGTGCGACGACTCGGTGTGCAGACCGTAACGGCGCGCCTTGCCGGCGATCGTCTCCGGCGTGAAGAAGGCGCTCTCGAGAAAGAGATCGTGGGTCGCATCGTCCACCGCCGAATCGCTGCCCCCCATCACGCCGGCCAGCGCCAACGGCCGGGCCTGATCGGCGATCACCAGCGTCTCCGCATCGAGTTCCACCCGCTTGCCGTCGAGCAGCTCGAGCGCTTCCCCCGCCGCCGCCTGGCGCACGCATAGGCCGCCTTCGAGCTTGTCCAGATCGAAGGCATGCATCGGCTGGCCCAGCTCCAACATGACGTAATTGGTGACATCGACGACGGCCGAAAGGCTGCGGATGCCACAACGCCGCAGCCGCTCACGCATCCAGATCGGGGTCGGCGCGGCCGGATCGATCCCGCGGACGACGCGACCGGCGTAGCGCGGACAGGCGGCCGGCGCGTCGATCACCACCGGCAAGCTCGCCTCGACCACGGGCGCCACCTCGGTCACGGCCGGCAGACGCAGCGGCGTGGTGGTGAGCACCGCCACTTCGCGGGCGATCCCCTGGACCGAGAGGCAGTCGGCCCGATTGGGCGTCAGGTCGATATCGAAGACCGTATCGTCGAGGCCGAGCCATTCCCGCAGATCGGTGCCAATCGGCGCATCGTCCGGCAGTTCCAGAATGCCATCGGCACTCTCGGCCAATCCCAGTTCGGCCGCCGAACAGAGCATGCCAAACGACTCGACACCGCGCAGCTTGGCCTTCTTGATGCGAAAATCACCCGGCAGCACCGCGCCCACCGTCGCCAGCGCCACCATCAGCCCCTGGCGGGCATTGGCCGCACCGCAGATCACCTGGATCGGCTCCCCGCTGCCGGTATCGACGCGGCAGACGCGCAGCTTGTCGGCATTGGGGTGTTGCTCGATCTCGGCGATTCGCGCCACGATCACGCCGGAGAACGGCGGTGCCGCCGGCGTCATCCCGTCCAGCTCCAGCCCGGCCATCGTCAGCAGATCGCCCAGCGCCTTGGCATCCACTGCAGGATCGACCAGCTCTCTCAACCAGGACTCATTGATTTTCATTGGCTTACACGAGTTAGTTACATTAGATTCGAGAATGTCGGCGGTGCGCCTCGAGCCATCGCTCAGGCAAACTGCCGGAGGAAGCGCAGATCGTTCTCGAAGAACAGCCGCAGATCATTGACGCCATAGCGCAACATGGTCAAACGCTCCACCCCCATGCCGAAGGCATAACCGGTGAAGCGGTCGGTATCGATTCCCACGTGGCGAAATACCTCGGGATGGACCATTCCGCACCCCATCACTTCGAGCCAGCCGGTGTGGCTGCAGACGCGGCACCCCTCGCCGCCACAGATGACGCACTGGATGTCCACCTCGGCCGACGGCTCGGTGAAGGGAAAATAGGACGGACGAAAGCGGGTCTTGAGGGCCTCATCCTCGAAGAACGACTTGAGGAACTGATCCACCACGCCCTTGAGGTCGGCAAAGGTGACATCGGTATCCACCAGCAACCCTTCGACCTGATGGAACATCGGCGTATGGGTGAGGTCGGAGTCGCAACGATAGACCCGCCCCGGCGCAATCACCCGCAATGGGGGCTCCCGGCGCTCCATCACATGCACCTGCACCGGCGACGTGTGCGTGCGCAGCAGATGGCCATCGGGGAAATAGAAGGTGTCGTGCATTGCCCGGGCGGGATGATGCGATGGAATATTGAGTGCCTCGAAGTTGTGGTAGTCGTCCTCGATCTCCGGCCCCTCCTCGACGCTGAAGCCCACTTCCGACAGTAACGCGACGATGCGGTCGATGGTACGCGTCACCGGATGCACCGCGCCCGGCGTGATCCGCCTGCCCGGCAACGAGACGTCCACCGATTCGGCGGCCAGCTGCCGTGCCAGCGCCTGCGCCTCCAATTCAGCCTTACGCGACTGCAACAGCGCGTTGAGTTCCTTCTTCGCCTGGTTGATGGCCTGCCCGGCTTCGCGGCGTTCCGCCGGCGGCAGCTTCCCCAGCGACTTGAGCTGCTCGGTCAGGCTGCCTTTCTTGCCCAGATAGGCGACGCGCAGATCGTCCAGCGCCTTGAGATCGGCCGCGGCCAGGATCTTCTCCCTGGCCTCGTCCACAATGGTCAGCAAACGGTTGTCGGACATTGGATCACCATCGGAATGCTTGCCCCGCCATGCGGGGAACAAAAAAAGGGAAGGTCGCCCTTCCCTTTTCGATCGTGCTGGCAAGCCGCCCGCGCGGGCGGCCTTCAGGAGAGCTACTGCGTCAGGGCAGCTTTCGCCTTTTCGGCAATCTTACCGAATGTGTCGATGTCATGCACCGCGAGATCGGCCAGCACCTTGCGGTCGAGGCCGATATTGGCTTTCTTCATTCCATCGATCATGCGGCTGTACGAAAGGCCGAACATACGCGCTCCGGCGTTGATACGGGCGATCCACAAAGCGCGAAACTGGCGCTTGCGCTGGCGGCGGTCACGGTAGGCGTACTGGCCGGCTTTCGTAACTGCTTGAGTGGCGACCCGATACACACGGCTTCTGGCTCCATAGTAGCCTTTGGCCTTCTTTAGTACTTTCTTGTGCCGGGCGCGGGCGGTAACACCTCTTTTTACTCTAGGCATGGTTTACTCGTCCTCTGCTTAGCTGTAGGGAATCATGCGGCGCACCATCGCCGTGTCACAGGCCGCCACCATCGATGGCTCGCGCAGATGACGCTTCCGCTTGGTGCTCTTCTTGGTCAGGATGTGGCGGCGAAAGCTCTGGTTCCGCTTGAAACCACCCGCAGTCTTGCGGAAACGCTTGGCGGCGCCACGATTGGTCTTGATCTTGGGCATTGTCGGCTCCAACTCCGTATCAACGAAAAAGCGCTTCCACGAGGAAAGCGCCCGCCATGCCGGCCTCTGCCGGCATCACCTCACGCCCGCCATGCCGGCAACACGCGAAGACGCGCGATTCTACCGGGGCAGACGGCTGAATTCAATGGAAAATCGACGCCGGACGGCGGGCATGGATCGACGCGGACAAGAGCGCCGCTATTTGTTCTTCTTCGGCCCCATGACCATGATCATCTGGCGCCCTTCCATCTTGGGATACTGCTCGACCACGCCGACCTCGGCCAGATCGTTCTCGATGCGCTTGAGCAGCTCGGCACCGAGCTCCTTGTGCGCCATCTCGCGGCCACGGTAGCGAATCGTCACCTTGGCCTTGTTGCCATCGTTGAGAAACCGAGTGAGGTTGCGCAGCTTGATCTTGTAGTCGCCGACGTCGGTGCCCGGCCGGAACTTGACTTCCTTGACCTGCACCTGCTTCTGCTTCTTGCGATTGGCCTGGGACTTTTTGCCTTCCTCGAAACGGAAACGGCCATAGTCCATGATCTTGCAGACCGGAGGGGATGCGTTGGGCGAGATCTCCACCAGGTCGAGTTTTGCCTCCTGGGCTTGGGCCAGCGCCTCCTCGGTGGGAAGCACCCCTTTGTTTTCACCATTCTGATCGATCAATCTCACCTGGGGTGAGGTAATGTCACCGTTGATACGGTGCCTTGGTTTTTTTGCTGCGGCGATTGCTCAGCCCTCCAGTTCTGTTTCTACGCGACCGAATCGCGTGATGTCCGCGGCCAGCAGATCCATGAACGCATCCAGCGTCATGCTGCCAAGGTCTTCGCCACTGCGTGTGCGAACGGCCACGGTGTTTGCTTCTTTTTCCTTGTCGCCCGCGACCAGCAGATAGGGGATCCGCTCCAGCGTGCGCTCGCGGATTTTAAAGCCGATCTTCTCGTTTCTCAAGTCGGCAAAGGCCCGGAAGCCCTGTTTTTCCAAGGCTTTCGCCACCTCGGCGACGTATTTGGCCTGGCTGTCGGTGATGTTCATCACCACCGCCTGGTACGGCGACAGCCACGCCGGAAACTTCCCTTCGTAGTGTTCGATCAGAATACCGATGAAACGTTCGAACGATCCCAGTATTGCCCGATGCAACATCACCGGCACCTGGCGGCTACCATCGGCGGCGACATACTCGGCACCGAGCCGACCCGGCATCGAGAAATCCACCTGAATCGTGCCGCACTGCCAGACCCGCTCGAGGCAGTCCTTGAGCGAGAATTCGATCTTCGGCCCGTAGAAGGCCCCTTCACCAGGCAATTCCTCCCACGGCAGCCCCTTGGCATCGAGCGCATCGGCCAGCGCCTTCTCCGCCTTGTCCCAGATCTCGTCACTGCCGACCCGCTGCGCCGGCCGCGTGGAGAGGCGGTAGATCACATCGGTGAAACCGAAATCGGCATAGACCTCGTGGAGAAAGTCGATGAAATCGGCCACCTCTGCCTGGATCTGATCCTCGGTACAAAAAATGTGGGCATCATCCTGGGTGAATCCACGCACCCGCATCAGGCCATGCAGCGCGCCGGATGGTTCGTTGCGATGACAGGAGCCGAACTCCGCCAGCCGCAAGGGCAGCTCCTTGTGGCTGCGCAAACCCTGGTTGAACACCTGCACATGGCAGGGACAGTTCATCGGCTTGATCGCGAAGTCCCGCCCTTCGGAGTGGACCGTGAACATATCGTCGGCGAACTTGGCCGCATGCCCCGACCGCTCCCACAACGAAAAATCGACCACCTGGGGGGTGTTGATCTCACGATAGCCGCGGGCGCGCTGCTGCTTGCGCATGTAGTCGGCGATCGTCTGATAGATGGTCCACCCCTTGTCGTGCCAGAAGACCATCCCCGGCGCCTCCTCCTGCATGTGGAACAGGTCGAGCTGCTTGCCGATGCGACGGTGATCGCGCTTCTCCGCCTCGGCCAGACGGTGCAGATAGGCCTTGAGCTGCTTCTTGTCCGGCCAGGCCGTGCCGTAGATGCGCTGCAACATCTCGTTGTTGGCGTCGCCACGCCAGTAGGCGCCGGCCACCTTCATCAGCTTGAACGGGCCGAGCCTGCCGGTGCTGGGGACATGGGGGCCACGACACAGATCGATGAAGTCGCCCTGCCGGTAGAGCGACAGCGTCTCCCCCTCGGGGATCGAATCGATGATCTCCGCCTTGTACGCCTCCCCCATCTCCCTGAAGAAAGGGATCGCTTCCTCGCGGCCCATCACCGTCCGTTCGACCGGGATGTCCTGCTTCACCAGCTCCGCCATTTTTTGCTCGATCTTCTCCAGATCCTCGGGCGTGAACGGACGCTCATAGGCGAAATCGTAGTAGAAGCCGTTGTCGATCACCGGGCCGATGGTCACCTGCGCCTCGGGAAACAGCGCCTTCACCGCCTGCGCCAACAGATGCGCCGTCGAATGGCGCAGCACCTCCAGTCCCTCCTCATCGCGTGACGTCACGATACTCAACTCGGCGTCGTCCTCGATCAGATGGCTGGCATCGACCAGACGGCCATCGACCTTGCCGGCCAGCGTCGCCTTGGCGAGACCAGGGCCGATGTCCCGCGCCACCTCCATCACCGTCACGGGATGGTCGTAGCTGCGGGTGGAGCCGTCGGGAAGGGTGATAACGGGCATGGCAATCCTCCAGTGGTGACCACTACCAAAGGTCACGTGCAATTCTCGTGGAGCGCGGAAATCCCTCTCCACAAACGAAAAGGCACCGCCGAAGCAGTGCCTTGTAAAACTGGTAGGCGCGATTGGATTCGAACCAACGACCCCCACCATGTCAAGGTGGTGCTCTAACCAACTGAGCTACGCGCCTGTCGTCGAGAGCGCGAACAATAGCGCAATCTGGGGGGGCGGGCAATAGCTGGCGCCAAGACATTGATTCCCCGATCTTTTCACCACCGGATGGCGGCACAAACAACACCATGGGCCGTACCCGGTCCGGCCACACGTCGAGCGGCTCGCTCCCGCGCCGCCGGCATGGCCAGAGCGCACCTCACAGGCGCAGAGCCGCGATCAGATCCGCGAGACCACCGACATCGATATCGGGCGCCGCCACCCCTGGCGGCAATGCTTCCCCCGGCCCGAACCGCCCGGTGCGCACCAACGCGGTCTTCATCCCGAGCCGTTGGGCACCGAGGATGTCGGTGTCGGGGCGGTCACCGATCATCAGGCAGTCGGCCGGCATCAGGCCAATGCGTTGCAGCGCCGCCCGATAGAGTACCGGCTCCGGCTTGCCGATGAAGACCGGCCGAGCGCCGGTGGCGACCGCAAACGGTGCGATCAGCGCACCACCACCGGGCAGAACCAGCGCGCGCCCACCCCGACTGCCATCGACGCTGGCGTCCGGGTTGGTGCCGATCAACTTGGCGCCGTGGTGGAGAATGAGGTCGATACCGGTGACGATGGCATCGAAGTCGAGCGCCCCTTCACCGACGACGACATAGTCGGCATGCCCGGGGTCTTCGTGCCCCCTCCCCGCCAAGGCCCGATGCAGCCCCTCGCCACCGACGGCGAAATAGCGGAAACCGGGCGTCCGTGCCGCCAGCCAGTCGGCCGTCGCTTCGGCGGCGGTGACGATCCGCTCGGTGGTGGTCTCGACGATGCCGAGGCGCGCCAGCTTTGCCACCACCTTCTCCGGTGGCAGTACCGGATTATTGGTGATGAAACAGTAGGGACGGCCAGCGATCGCCGCCATGAAATCGGCGGCCTGGGGCAAAGGACGGTCACCATGATAGAGCACCCCGTCCATGTCGAGCAGAAACCCTTTGACGTCAGAGATCACGACGGCACCGGATAGATATCGAAACGGATGCTGCGCCCGGACAAGTGGGACGCGGGCGGCTGGCCGGCCAGCGGCGGTGCCTTCAGCGGGCGCTTGACGACCACCTTGACGGTGGCCAGCGACAGCGCCCGTCGCAGCAGACTGCCGTCATCGTCGGGCGGCGCCAGCAGGCCCTGCAGGATGGCCAGCTCCTTCTTGACCTTGGCCGACTTCCGACGTGCCGGAAACATCGGATCGAGATAGACCACCTCGGGCGGTTCGACCGGCGCCCGCCATTGCAGCAGATCGGCATGGTGGAGCACGATGCGCTGGGCGATCGCCCGGGTGGCCTCGGCCACCGCCGCCCGCGCCAGGCCGTCGGCCAGCAACGCATGGACGATCGGATCCCGCTCGAGCATCGTGACACGAAAACCATGGCTGGCGAGCACGAAACCATCGCGCCCCAACCCGGCCGTGGCATCGACCACATGCACTGCCGACCGCCCGCGCAACTTGATGGCACGGTGTATCAACTCCCCCTGCCCCCGCCGCCACGCCGCCCGGCCGGTGACGAACTCCACCCGCAACGGGCTCGGTGCCTTCGCATCCACGGATTGCAGAACCAGGCCGGCATCGGTCAGCGACAGCGCCCAATCGACACCGGGCGGAACCCGCTCGACCAACGGCAACCCCAACCGCCCGGCCAGCACCGCCGTCCGCGCCGAGCGATCCGGCTGCCCAAGCACCACCACGCGCACCGACATCGGTCTCAATAGTGGGGCGGCGGTGTCTCTTCCTCCGCCGTCGCGATCATCGACGGACGCAGCGCGCGAAGCGCCTCGCGCAGCGTCTTCACCTCGGCCAGCAACCGCTCGATGCTCTGCTGCTGTTCACGCACCCGAGCATCGAGCGCATCGATGACGTCATCCTGCAACGCAATGCGACATTCGAGTTCGACGATTCGCTCTTCCATCCGACTCCTCCGGGCAACCATCCGCGTAAACCGTACCGGCATTTCGAGACCCGGCCATCCGCAATGCCTACACACCCGCCCCCGGTCTCCCCTCTCCGCGCAACCGGCCGGCGGGCGGTCATGGCCGGAAACGAAGAAGGCCCCGCGCCGGCGGGGCCTTCGATTATCGCCAATCGGCGTCCGGGTGGCTATTCGCCGCTCAGCCCGGCCACCAGATTGAGCATGTGCGTGAACAGCACGTAGATGTTGGCGAACAGGGACACCGTCATCATCACGTAGTTGTCCTCGCCGCCATGCACCATCCGGCTGGTGTCGAACAGGATCATGCCCGACATCAGGATCACCGCGGCAGCCGAGATCGTCAGCGACAGCGCCGGAATCTGCAGAAAGATGTTGGCGACGATGGCCACCAGCACGACGATCAGCCCCACCATGAGGAAGCCGCCCATGAAGCTGAAGTCCTTGCGTGTGACCAGCGCATAGGCCGACAGCCCCACGAACATCGCCGCCGTCAGACCGAAGGCCGTGGCCACGATCTGCGAACCGTTGGGCAACTGCAGATAGAGTCCGATAATCGGCCCGAGGATGTATCCCATGATGCCGGTGAACAGAAACGTCAGCGGCAAGCTCCAGACGGAGTTGCGCACCGCATTGATGAGAAACGGCATGCCGATGAAGACGACCAGCATGACGAGCCAGTGGACCGGCCGCGCACCGGTGGCCATGGCGATGCCGGCGGTGACGGCGCTGGTGGCCAGCGTCATCGACAGCAGCAGATAGGTGTTGCGAATCAGCTTGTTGGTCGCGAGCACGCCGGTGCTGGCGCGCCTGGCGGAAATGGGCTGTGTCTGCATGTTGATTTCGATCCTCTCTATATGACAACGTCTTTGAAGATACCCGAATGGGACCGTTGGCGATACTGGAAAATTCCCGGCTCCCCCGGTAGAATCGCGCGCTCGATCCGGTCACCGTTCAGGCTGTGAACCACTTCTCGGTTGTCTTACGGATCGATCGCGCTCCGCGACGCGCCTTCCCATGGAGAGGTGACAGAGTGGTTGAATGTACCGGTCTTGAAAACCGGCGTGGGTTCACGCCCACCCAGGGTTCAAATCCCTGCCTCTCCGCCATATGAAAAAAGCCCCGCCCGTGGCGACACGAGCGGGGCTTTTTGTTTGATCGTCCCCAGAGCGAAGAAGCCGATCCCCGCCAAAAGTGCCCCATGCCGCCGGGTTGGATCTGGCATGGGGAAACGGGGTTTGCCTGAAGAAGATAGAAATAACGACAGATAGAGGAAGAAAGCATCCATGCGGCCATCCTTGGCGCCCGCGATTCGAAAACCGCTGCTTTTTTCGGTCCATGAACGTCCCTGAAGCGGGGGCTGGACACCACGTGTCCACGCTTCAGAGTCTAGGGAGCCACCCAATGGCCAGCCATCGGGCGTTCCCCCATTTCCCGGAACCGCGATCGCAGGCACCGACAAACGCGCAAGATCTTCCCGCAAGCGGTTGAATTTTACATGACTTTACAATATAGGGCGGAGCAAAGAACATCACGGAAACACCCCGCAGGCTTTGCCGAAAGAGAGCGCAACAACCCTAGCCCGAATATTTCACGAGAACGCCGGGAAAACGGCATACCACCAGGGTTTATAGAGCGATGCTGGATATCGACAAGGCATGAAATATCACCGGCATCACCATGCAATGATTGGAAAAATCTCAGCGGCCATATTGCCCGCCTCCCCCATAACGATCGCGACCGCCATGCTTTTCGGTGAATCGAGGCAACGGCCTCGCCGGGATTCCCCAAGATCCCGCAATCTGATGAACTGTTCGGACTGGAAAATCTTCGAAACGATCGAAACTTAGGCCCGCAGCGGCCAGTGTCTCAAGGGATGATAGCGGGGCGGCGTGGCGGGCCGGTTCGTCGCCACCGACTCGATCAGGGAGAAACGATCCACCCGCCAGATGACCGCTTCCGGCAACCGATCCCGCACCGGCCGGCGCAGTTTGCGCTGGAGCGTGACGTGGGGGCGATAGGGGCGCTGTTCGGGCCGGTGGCCACACCCCTCGGCCAACACCCCATCGAGCGAACGCTGCAATTCGAACAGCGCATCCGGCGGCTGGCGGCTGCCGGCCCAAAGGATTTTCCGACCGAAGCTGTCGATGCAGTCGAGCACCAGTTCGAACGGCGCCTGCCGCAACTGTGCGGCAGCCGTCTCCATGCAACGCTGGGTGGCGGCATCCACATGGCCGACAAAGACCAGTGTCAGGTGGAGATTGGCCGCCGGCATCACCAGCCCGTCCCCGCTGAAGGCCCGGGTGGCGTCGTAGAGCCGCCGACGGGTCCCCTCGTCGGGCCACAGCGCGAAGAACAGCTTGCGTGTCGCCGGCTGCGAGGTCATCTCACGGCAGTCGGTAGTGATCCTGCGTCATCAGGTCGGTGCCGCAATCGAGCGTGGCGATCCAGTCGAGGAACTGATGGATCAGCTTCCGGCCTTTGAACGGCCTGCCATGCTGCGGCACCATCCACTCCAGATCGAGCTGCCGCACCATATTGGCCCAGTAGGCGCAGACCTTGCGGGAACTCATATAGCGGCGGTGAAAGCCCTCCATGAATGGAATCGCCTCATCGATCTTGCGAAACGGTCTGTCGAGATCACCGGTGGCGAGGTTGGCGCCCATGTCGCCGGAGAAGAGGATCTTCGACATCGGATCGTAGAACTGGAAGTTGCCTTCGGCATGGAGGAAGTGCGCGGGAATGGCCTTCAGGCCGATATTCCCCAGCTGCAGGTTCATCCCCTGGTCGGGAATGGAGATGAGCCGGTCCCTGGTACGCCCCGGGGTGGTGAAATGGGGAATGAACCGTTCCCACAGCTCCGGCACCACCGCCTTGCAGTCGGTGCCCACCATCCAGCGGTTGAGGGAGGCCACGATGTCCGGGTCCTGGTGGGAGGCGATGATGTAGTCCAGCCCGCGCACGCTGACGTACTTGCCCAGCGCCATGTAGAGCCGCGAATAGGTGAGCTCGCCACCCGGGTCGATGATCGCCGCGTGGCCGTTGTCGACGATCAGAAACTGGTTGGCCTGCACCGCCTCACCGGTGACCAGGTCGGAGAACGAAACGCAGACATGCCCCTTTTTGTTGAACAGCTCCAATGCCATCGCAGCCACCGTGTCCTTGCGTGATGATCGGGGCCGCCATGATACCAGCGAATCCCCCGGCCGCCGCCGACGAAACTGTTATCCCTGCCGCATTTCCGGCTTAACGTGGATCAAGGACGCGGCGACGCCGATTCCCGATACTGATCGTCAACTGTTGTGGAATCTGGGTTGACGACAATGCCTGCCGATAACAAGCGACCCGAACTGTCCGACCTCGAATACCGGCTGCTCAACGACTACCAGCGGGACTTCCCCCTCACCTCCCGCCCGTTCGCGGCCATCGCCGAATCGCTGGGCTGCGACGAACAGACCGTCATCGACACCCTGCAAAGCCTGACCGACCGCAACATGATCAGCCGCATCGGCCCGGTCTTTCGACCACGCCGGCTCGGCGCCAGCACACTGGCCGCGCTGGCCGTCCCGGAGGATCGTCTCGACGAGGTCGCCGAACTGGTCAACGGCTACGATGCCGTCAATCACAACTACGAGCGCGAACACGAATTCAACCTCTGGTTCGTCGTCACCGCCGCCTCCCGGGAGGCGGTCGACGCGGTGCTCGACGACATCCGGGCGCGTAGCGGATGCCGCCTGCTCAATCTGCCGATGGAAGCCGCCTACCACATCGACCTGGGGTTCCCGCTATGGTGCTGAACGAACTCGATCAGAAGATCATGGCCGCCATCCAGAACGGGCTGCCACTGACCCCCCGCCCCTACGCCGCCCTGGCCGAAGCGCTCGGCATCACCGAAGAGACGCTGCTCGAGCGGATCGCGGCCGCCACCGAGGCGGGCGTCATCAAACGCTTCGGCACCGTCATCCGCCATCATGAACTAGGCTACCGGGCCAACGCCATGGTGGTCTGGGACGTGCCCGACGACGAAGTCGAGGCGGTCGGCAAGCGCCTCGGCGCCTTCGACTGCATCACCCTCTGCTACCGCCGCCCCCGGCGCCTGCCGCTGTGGCGCTACAACCTCTTCACGATGATCCACGGCATGAACCGGGAGACGGTGGTCGCCAGCCTGGCGCGGATTCGCCAGACCGCCGGTCTGGCGCACATCCCCTACGAGATCCTGTTCAGCCGCCGACGTTTCAAGCAGCGCGGCGCCCGCTATCTGGAACCCCCGAAACAGGTGGCCAACGGCTAGCCGGACGATGGACGAACTCGACCGTCAGATCATCAACGAACTACAGGGCGGGTTTCCGCTGGTCGAGCGGCCGTTCCTGACACTGGCAGCGCGCTTCGGCACCGAGGAACAGACATTGATCGACCGCGTTCGCCGGCTGCTCGACGACGGCATGCTGTCCCGTTTCGGCCCGATGTACCATGCCGAGAGGCTCGGCGGCGCGTTGACCCTCTGCGCGCTGACCGCACCGGACGACCGCTTCGACGAGATCGCCGCCGCCGTCAACCGGCACCCGGAGGTGGCCCACAACTACGCCCGTGATCATGCATTGAACATGTGGTTCGTCATCGCCACCGACCGCCCCGGACGGGTCGGCGAAGTGATCGCCGAGATCGAGCGGGAAACCGGCTGCGAGGTACTGAATCTGCCAAAGCAGGAGGAGTACTTCATCGGCCTCCATTTCGAGGTGTGAAGGGCAATGGGCGACGTTGTCATCGACCCCCTCGACGCCTCGGCGCCCGGAACCTTCGACGACGACCTCTCGCGCCGGCTCATCCGGCTGACCCAGGCCGGTCTGCCGGTCACGCCGACACCCTATGCCGACATTGCGGCCCGGCTCGGCGTCGGCAGCGACGTGGTCATCGAGCGGCTCGACCAGATGCTGGCGGCCGGCGCCATTCGCCGCATCGGCGCCGTCCCCAACCACTATGCCCTCGGCTACCGCGGCAACGGCATGAGCGTCTGGGACGTGCCGGACGAGCACGTCGATGAGATCGGCCGCCAACTGGCTGCGCTCGACTATGTCAGCCACTGCTATCGACGCCCCCGCTTCGGCACGCGCTGGCCCTACAACCTCTTCGCCATGGTGCACGGCCACGACCGCGACGAGGTGCTGGCGCGGATCGACGAGATGCAGGCGCTGATGGCCGGGCGGGTTCGTGCCCACGATGTACTGTTCAGTACGCGGATTTTGAAAAAGACCGGGTTCAGGCTGTAGCCACCACGATCGCCGGGCCCATCACCGTGAAGGAGGATAGCGATGTTCCGAGTCAACCAGTTCGTCAAGGAATTGCTCGACCCAACCCCCGTGTTGCCGAAGCGACCGCCGCCCGGTCCGGTGGTGATCTGGAACCTGATCCGGCGCTGCAACCTTACCTGCAAGCATTGCTACTCCATCTCCACCGACACCCATTTCGCCGGGGAACTGTCCACCGCCGAGGTCTATGCCGTGATGGACGAGCTGCGCGATTACGGCGTGCCGGTGCTGGTACTCTCCGGCGGCGAGCCACTGATGCGCCACGATATCTTCGAGATCTCCCACCGCGCCAAGGAAAAGGGGTTCTACACCGCTCTCTCCACCAACGGCACACTGATCTCGCCCCAGAACATCGCCAGCATCCGTGCGGTGGGCTACGACTATCTCGGCATCAGCCTCGACGGCCTGCGTGAGACCCACGACGCCTTCCGGCAGAAGCAGGGAGCCTTCGACGCCAGCCTCGACGCGCTGCGGCTCTGCCATCAGGAAGGCATCAAGACCGGGCTGCGTTTCACCCTCACCGAGCAGAATGCCGCCGAATTTCCCGCCCTGCTGCAACTGATGGAGGACGAGCACGTCGACAAGTTTTTCCTCTCACACCTTAACTACGGCGGCCGCGGCAACAAGAACCGCAAGCAGGACGCCTATTTCGAAACCACCCGCAAGGCGATGGATCTGTTGTTCGAGACGGTGCTCGAAGCCGTGGAATCGGGCAGCGACAAGGAGTTCGTCACCGGCAACAACGATGCCGATGGCGTCTATTTCTACCACTGGGTGCGTCGTCGCTTTCCCGACCGCGCCGACCACATCCGCCGCAAGCTGGCACAGTGGGGGGGCAACAGCGCCGGCGTCAACATCGCCAACATCGACAACCTCGGCAACGTCCACCCCGACACCTTCTGGTGGGATCACAGCCTCGGCAACGTGCGCGAACGCCCGTTCGGAGAAATCTGGGAAGACACCAGCAACCCGCTGATGGCCGGTTTCAAGCGCCGCCCGCGACAGGTATCGGGCCGCTGTGGCGCCTGCGCCCATCTCGACATCTGCAACGGCAACAGCCGCATCCGCGCCTTGCAGCTCTATGGCGACGCCTGGGCGGAAGACCCCGGCTGCTACCTCGACGACGACGAGATCGGCCTGGCCGGGACGACCCCGTCACCGCAGGACACCCGCCACATCCCGGCTTGATGCGGTCGAGATCCAGCCGCGGCGGATCGATTCACGGGACAAAAAAACGGGGGCCGAAGCCCCCGTTTTTCTTCCAGGTGTTCCGAAATGGCTTCAGAACTTGGAGATGTAGTCCGCCAGCGCCTCGATATCGGCGTCGCTGAGTTTGGTGACCTGGGTCGCCATCACGCCCTTCATCGGACCGCCGAAGCTGCCATCCTTGTAGCCGTGGATCTTCTTGGCGATGTCTTCCTTGCTTTGTCCCTTCAGTGGCGGCGAGACATTGAGCGCCTTCATATCGCCCTGGGGACCATGGCAGCCCGCGCAAGCCGAGTAGAGCTTGGCGCCGTCGGCACCACCGGTGGCTGCAGCCACGGCGCCTTTGGCGGCATCGGCGGCCCCACCGGCAGCCTCCTTGACGCTTTCGACCGCGCCACCGGCCACTTCCTTCGCCTTCTCGACGGCAGCACCCGCTGCCTCCTTGGTGGCGTCGGCGGCGGCCGAGGCGACGTCCTTGGTGCCTTCGGCCACGGCCGAAGCAGCATCCTTGGCGCTGTCGACGGCCTTGCCGGCCACCTCTTTGGCGCCCTCGGCGGCCTTCTCCACCATGGACTTGGCCGCTTCACCCGTAGCGGCGTCGTCACCACCGCTACAGCCCGTCAGCGAGGCGATGACCGCCAGCGCGAGAATGTGTGTCTTCTTCATCAGATAGTGTCCTGTCGATTGAGTTGTTGATCGCAGCGAAGTGTACCTTTGATCCGGGTCAAGGAAAAGCAGAGGCCCAGTTCCTACACTCGCTGGCAATAGATTTCACTATTTGTCACATCGTGGAGGCGCCATGCCCTATCTGGACTCTTCTAGCTTTCTCACGATTTTCGTCTCGGCGGCGCTGGTGATTCTGTTCGGAACCGCCTATGCCGGGACGTTTACCCTGGTAAAGATCGATCGCCTGCGAAGTTACATGATGCCGCTGGCCTACGCGTTCTGGGGACTGCAAACCTACAGCCTGTGGGTCTTGTCGGTACACATCAAGAGCGACCCGTTCACCCAGAAAGTGTTGATGGGCGCGATGGTCGGCTACCTGATCTTTCCCCATATCGTCTATTTCCTCGTGGTTCGCACGCACGCCGCCTGCGAGTCACCGGATTCCCATTAACCAATCAACCAACCCAACAACCTAAGCAAACAAAAGAGGTGCAGCGTGGAAGAAAGACCGACTTCTGTCTGGAGCAGTACCCGCTTCTGGCGAAAATCCGCCGGGTGGGTCACCGGGGTCAGTGCGGTATTGCTGATATGGCTCAGTGTCGACACCGTGGCCCAGATTTCGATGAGTACGAGCGCCGAGCTGGATGCGAAGCAGCCGATGCGCGTCCCTCCGGCGACGGTGATCAATCACAAGATCACCTACGAGTACGATGCCAAGCGTGGCCATGAGATCCCCATCATCGGCGAGAAAGAGTCGTTCTTCGGTCGCAGCGACTACAGCGACGAGGAGGCGGCCGCCCTGCTGAGGCACGGCAAGCTGACGGTGCAGGCCAAAAACTGCATGTCCTGCCACACGTTGCTCGGGAACGGCGGATATTTCGCGCCCGACCTCACCAAGGCCTGGCTCGACCCCGCCTGGAGCGACGCCGGACCCTACATGGCCATGACCGGCACACAGACGCGTGAAGAGGCGATGGCGAAGTTCCTGATGAAGCCATCCACCTTCCCGACCCATGCGCGGCGCATGCCCGAGCTCGGCATCACCGAGGACGAGGCCAAGGCCGTCGTCGCCTTTCTCAAGCACATGGCGTCGATCGATACCAACGGTTTCCCGAGAAACTTTGCGAAAATAAATGGTGGTGTCAATGCTAAGTAAATACAGTGAAGTCAAATGGGAGTCGCAGAAGCTCGCAATCAACTATTTCCGCGTTGCGATCATTCTGTTCCTAGCCAACCTGCTGTTTGGCCTGCTGGCCGCCACGCAGTTTCTCTATCCGAATTTCCTGTTTGAAATTCTGGATTTCTCAGTCAACCGCACGGTGCACATCAATGCGCTGGTGGTCTGGCTGCTCTATGCGATGATCGGCTCGGTCTACTGGCTGCTGCCAGAGGAGACCGGGATCGAAACCGTTGGCATCGGCCTCGGCAAGCTGCTGTTCTACGTTCTGACGGCCGCCATCGCTGTCGTCGTCCTGGTCTATCTGCTGGTACAGGTGGGCGCGGGCAACGAGATGTCGATCTGGCTGATCAATGAAGGGCGTGAATATCTCGAAGCACCTCGCTGGGCCGATATCGGTATCGTCGTGGTCGTACTCGGCTTTCTCGCCAACGTCTTCCTCACCGCCTTCAAGGGCCGCCGGACCGGCATCCTCACCGTCCTGATGTTCGACCTGCTCGCCCTGGCCGGTCTCTATCTCGCCGGCATGTTCTTCACCAAGAACATCTCGATGGACCAGTTCTGGTGGTGGTGGGTCATCCACCTCTGGGTCGAAGCCACCTGGGAGGTCTATGTCGCCGCCGTCGTCGGTTGGGGACTGATCAAGACCATCGGCGCGAGCCGAAAGATCGTCGAGATGTGGATCTGGATCGAGCTGGCCATGCTGTTCGGTTCCGGCATTCTCGGCCTGGGGCACCACTACTTCTGGATCGGGACTCCCGAGTACTGGTGGGAGATCGGCGCCCTGTTCTCCGCGCTCGAGCCGGTACCACTGATCGGCATGTTCGTCCACGTCATCTATGACTGGGGCAAGCAGTCGGCCAAACAGCAGCCGATCGCCAACAAGCCGGCCTTCGCCTGGTTCATCGTCAACACCTTTGGCAACTTCCTCGGCGCCGGTGTCTGGGGCTTCATGCACACCCTGCCACAGATCAACATCTACACCCACGGCACGCAGTGGACACCCGCCCACGGCCACCTGGCCTTCTACGGTGCCTACGCGGCCATCCTGATCGGGATGATGTACATCGTGGTCCAGGGCAAGTATGGCATTCAGCGGATGCGCTTCACCGCCGCCAGCAAGTGGGGTGTCGCCCTGCTGACGATCGGCGTGCTTGGCATGACGATGGCGTTGACCATCGCCGGTTATCAGCAAAGCATGATCGAGCGGGCCGAATTCGGTTCCACCTGGCAAGGCTACTTTGCCGCCCAGAACTCCGTCTGGATGTTGCAGGCAATGGGCTGGCGGCTGGCCATGGGGGTTGTGACGATGCTCGGCTTCATCTTCCTGTTCAAGGATCTGCTGACCATCGGACCACGCCTGAAGGCCGAAGAGGCAGCGGGCATCACCGCTGGCGACACGGCACCATCGGGTGCACAACCGGCTACCGCATGACGTTCAACCCGGCCACGCTCTCCGGAGCGTGGCCAACCGGATTCAACAAGAGGAAACAACCATGATCGAAGCATTCACCGATGTGTTCCCGAGCTTCTTCGGCACCCTCAACCGGGGACCGATGACGCTGACGATCTTTCTGCACAGCTTGATCGTGCTGCCGATGTTCTTCATCTACTTTTCGGAGAAGAAGAGGATCGCACGCGGGGAATCAGACGACTGATTTCGGACACAAAAAAGGGGGTGTCGTGCCGGACACCCCCGATGAACCAACGTTTTCCGCAACACCAACAGTCCAACGAGGTAACTGAAGATGGTTATGAAAAAACCGGTGAGCAAACTGCTTGCTCTTGGCATATCGATGGTTCTCGCGAATTCTGCGTTTGCCAAGGGAGACAGTAAAGAACCCACACTGACCGATGCTGAATTGAAGGACGCGACGCAGATCTACTTCGACCGCTGCGCCGGCTGTCACGGCATGCTGCGCAAGGGCGCGCTCGGACCCAGCCTGGAGCCGAAGAAGACCAAGGCCATGGGTACCGCGGCACTCGAACATCTGATCTTCAATGGCACGCCCGGCGGCATGCCCGGCTGGGGCAAGTCGGGTGAGCTGACCAAGGCGCAGACCGCGCTGATGGCGAAGTACATCCAGATGACGCCGCCCCCGCCGCCGGAAAAAAGCATGGCGGACATGAAGAAGAGCTGGAAGGTGCTGGTGCCCGTGGACAAGCGGCCCACCAAGCCCGAAGGCAACCGTAACTGGAAGAACTACTTCGGCGTGATCCTGCGTGACGTCGGCCAGATCGCCATCGTCGACGGTGACAAGAAAGAGATCATCAGCGTCGTCGATTCGGGTTTCGCCACTCACATCCTGCGGACCTCGAAGTCGGGCCGTTACATGTACGTCATCGGCCGGGATGGCAAGGCCTCTATGATCGACCTGTGGATGAAGACGCCGCAGAACGTCGCGGAGATCCGCACCTGTAACGACGCCCGTTCCATCGACACTTCGAAATACAACGGCGAGAAAGGCAACTATGACGACAAACTGGTCGTCGTCGGCTGCTACTGGCCGCCTTCGATCGTCGTACTCGATGGCCCGACGCTGGAGCCGAAGAAGATCGTCTCCACCGCCAGCTATACCTATGACACCGGGGAGTTCACCCGTGAAGCACGCGTGGCATCGATCGTCGCCTCCCACCACGCACCCGAATGGGTGATCAACGTCAAGGAGACCGGTCAGGTCTGGCTCTACAACTACGAGGACGTGGACAATCCGACCATCACGATGATCGACGCCGAACGCTACCTGCACGACGGCGGCTGGGATCTGTCCAAGCGCTACTTCCTCGTTGCGGCCAACGCCCGTAACAAGGTGGCCGTGGTCGATACCGTCGAGCGCAAGCTGGCCGCCATGGTCGAGACCGGCGCCAACAAGCCCCACCCGGGTCGTGGCGTCAACGTCGACCACAAGAAGTACGGTCCCATCTGGGGCACCGGCCACATCGGCGCCAATGCCATCGTCTTCATCGGGACCGATCCGAAGGGCCACCCCGACAATGCCTGGAAGATCGTGAAAACGACGAAGCTTCCCGGCAACGGCGGCGGCAACCTCTTCATCAAGTCGCATCCGAACAGCAAATACATCTTTGCTGATCGCCCGGTCAACCCGGATCGTAAGCTGCAGACGCAGATCTACGTCATCGACAAGGACTCCCTCGAAGTGGTCAAGACCCTGCCGATGCCGAAGGAATTCCGTGGCGATTTCGACATCGGTGGCGGCAAGAAGGTCAAGCTTCGTGGTCCGGTACACCTGGAGTTCAATGCCGACGGTTCCGAGCTCTGGACCTCGGTCTGGGGCCACAAGGAGGTACCGTCCGCGATCCTGGTCTACGACTCCAACACACTCAAGCTGAAGAAGATCATCAAGGACAAGCGTCTGAAGACGCCGACCGGCAAGTTCAACGTAACCAATACGATGAACGACATCTATTGATCATCTGAAGCAACCGCAAGGCCTGCCCCGGACTGTCGCCGGGGCAGGCGATCTCCACCAACGACCAAGGGGGACCAACAAACCCAATGACGTGACTTTTCAGACGGGTCCTGAGATGCCAGGGCACGCCCGAAAGGTTACGATAGCAAGTATTCGAACACGCTCTGCTCTCGATGTAACCACAAGAATCAAACCGCACCGAGGTTATTCGCTTGTACTTGCCGAAACCGATCCGAATTCTGGTCCTCTCCTCCCTGCTTGGCCTGGCCTCGAGCCAGGCTCTTTCTTCCGGCATCGGCGACAGTCTCGCCATTCACCAGCTCGAAGCCACCCAGCAGGGCGAGCATCCGGTCAGTAGCGGCAAACGACTCTACGATCGACACTGCTCGGGCTGTCACCATCCCGACCGTATCGGCCACAGCGGCCCGCCGCTGTTGCCCCAGTTCCTCAAACGCAAATCGCCCAAGCAACTGGAAAAGATCATCCTCGAAGGCTTGCCGGCCACACTGATGCCACCGTTTCCCAACCTGACGGTACAGGACGCGGCGGCCATCATCGGCTATCTGGCCAAACCCGGAGAGTTCAGCTGGACACAACGGGACATCGAAGCCAGCAGGCGCCTCTTCGAGGCGAAATCGAAGGATCTTGGCATCCGGGACATTCGTAATGTCACGCCGGTGGTCGAACGGGGCGCCGACAAGGTCTGGATCATCGAAGACGACCGGATCCTGGACAAGTTTCCGGTCGACAACGTCCATGGCGGCATCAAATACACACTACCGGACGGGGAACGCATCTTCATCCCTTCCCGTGACGGCTGGGTGACGCAATATTCGCTGGCCGAAGGCCGACTGGTCAACCAGGTGCGCGCCTGTGTCTATCTGCGCAATATCGCCGTCTCACAGGACAACAGGCGGCTGTTTGCCACCTGCCGCCTGCCCCAGAACCTGGTGGTGCTCGACGCCGCCAGTCTCGACGTGGAACGCATCCTGCCACTGCAGGGCCGTATCAGCGCGCTCTATGACCTCTATACCCGCGACCAGGCGTTGTTCACCTATCGCGACCGGCCGCTGCTTGGCATACTCGACACCCGCAGCCTCGATATCGACTACATCGAACTCGACGCGCCATTCGAGGACTTCTTCATCGATCCGTTCGAACACTTCATCATCGGCACCTCCCGGCACGGCAAACGACTGGAGGTATTCGATCTGGCGAAGCGAAAGATCGTCTTCAGCCACCCCATCGACAGCATGCCGCACCTCTTCTCGGCCACCTATTGGTACCAGGACGGCCACTTCTATTTCGCCACCCCCCATCTGCGCCAGTCGGCCATCACGATATGGCGGATGTACGACTGGTCGTTCGTCGAGAAGGTCGATGTCGGCGGTGACGGCTTTTTCGTCAAGACCCATCCGGCGACGCCGTGGCTCTGGGTCGACAACGGCAGCGACCAGCTGGTGCTGGTCAACAAGAAGGATTACAGCACCCGGACTCTGAGGCCGGTGAAGGGAAAGAAGTTCAACCACACCGAGTTCTCCGGTGACGGCAAGTATGCCTATCTGAGCATCTATGAGCCGGACGGCGCGCTGCTCGTCTACGACACGGCATCACTCAAGATGGTGAAGCGCTACCCCGCCAATGTTCCGGTGGGCAAGTACAACTTCATCAACAAGAACCGGCGGTTCTACCCCGCCCTGTTCGGGCAAACCCTGTTCGAGGAGAAATGCTGGGGCTGCCACCACCAGACAGCCGAGGCCTTCGGCCCACCGTTCGCACAGATCGCCGCCAAACGCAGCGACGCGCAGATCATGGCCCATATCGCCACGCCCGATGAGTCGGCAAAGGCGCTCGGCTACCGCCGAAACCTGATGCCCGCGTTCGATCTGACCCCCGAGCAGTTGCTCGCCATCACCGCCTATATCAAGAGTACACGTCAATGAAGAAACTGCTGCTTGCCGCCCTGTTGCTGGGCTTCGCAACACTGTCACTGGCCGCAGAAAAACTGTTCGTCATCGAACGGGAGGATTCGGCATTGGCGGTCATCGTCGGCGACCGGCTGGTCAACCGCATCCCCAATATGCGCAATTTCAATCACGCGGTCGTCAAGTTCCACCGCAACGAAGGCTTTGCCATCACCCGGGACGGCTATGTCATCAAGTTCGACCCGATCACGGAGAAGAAGCTGAAGGAATACCGGACCAGCAAGAGCGCCATCGGCTTCATCGTCACACCGCGCTATCTGGCAATCGCCAACTACGACAACAAGACCGTCGAGATTCTCGACCACGATCTCAATCCGGTGCAGACCATCGAAACCGGCTCGAAGAACGTCGGCATCAAGCACTACAAGAACTACCTGGTCTTCGCGCTGATGGACAAAGACGCCCTCTGGGTCATGGAGGACACCACGCCAGACCAGCCGCTGCCGCATTTCAAGCCGCACAGAAAATTCGAAAACGTCGGCGTCGCGCCTTTCGATGCAATGCTCGACGGCCACTTCTATATCGCCGGCTTCTTCAACTCACCTTTCGTCGGCGTCATCGATCTGGAGAAGATGACGTTGAGAAAACTGCCGCTCAGGCTCGGCGACAAGCAGCCGGTGCTGAAGGTACCCCATTTCGGCTTCTGGAGCCTGAGCGGTGACAAGAAATTCATTCCCGCCGTCGGCGACAACAAGGTCTTTGTCTTTGGCAAGGATTTCAAGTACATCGCCAGCATCGAAACCGAGGGGCTGCCGGTATTCACCTCGTTGAGCCCCGACAAGCGATATCTTGCGGTGACCTTCAGTGGCAAGCACTTTCCAGTGGTACAGATCATCGACACCGATACGCTCCAGATCATCGAACGGCTGCAGTTCAGCGGCAAGATTCTCCATCTGCGCTGGTCGAAGGAGAAACCGTTGCTCTACCTCTCCAACAACACCGACAACAAGGTGATCGCCGTCGAGACCGGGAGCTGGACCCCACGCTTCGAGGTACCCGTGCGGCGCCCCTCCGGTATCTTCATCCACCGGGCCGAGTGATCCGGCCCATGGCGTAGCCCGCGATCGACAGCAACGGCCCGCCACGCTGTTGTATGATTCGATCTCTGCGTTCGAATCCCGGGTCACCATGACATCGACAGCCGACACCACCTCGGACAACACGGGCCACCCGCTGCTCCACGCCGCTTACCGCCCGTTCTTTCTCGCGGCGACGATCCAAGGCGCGGTCATCATGCTCTTCTGGCTGATCGACTACCTGTCGGGCTATCCGATGGCCAGTCTCTACGGTCAGAAGCAGTGGCACGCCCACGAAATGCTCCACGGTTTTGCCCTCGCCTTTGTCGCCGGCTATCTTCTCCACGCCGTTGGCAACTGGACCGGCATCGAACCACTGGGGCGGCGTACGCTGCTCGGACTGGTGCTACTCTGGCTCGGCGGTCGTTTCCTTCCCTTCTTTCCCGATCTGATCCCGCCCAGCCTCGCGGCCATGCCGGATCTGCTGTTTCCACTGCTGCTGACAGCCATCGTCGCCGCCACACTGATCGAGACACGGAGCAGCCACGCCTATGCAGTGATCGAAGTGCTGCTCTTCACCTCAGTCGTCGCGATTGTCAATTACTGGCAGGCCGTGGGGTGGTTTGCTACGCGAGTCACCACCGACGGCACCATGCTGCTCACCCTCATTGCCCTGCTCGCCGTGCTGGCGGGGAAGCTGATACCCGGCTTCACCGAACGCACACTGGGCCTCGAGATGCGACCGGCCCGCCATGCCGCGCTGATCGAGAACACCGCCATCGGCACGATCTACGCCCTGGTGCTGATGATCCCGTTCGTCGGCCCCACCCACTGGCTCAGCGCAGTGACCGCACTGATCGCCGCAATCGCCAACGGCCTACGGCTCAGAAGCTGGTATCTGCCCGAAATCTGGCGCGAACCGTCACTCTGGGTGCTGTATTGCGGGTATGGCTGGATCGTGCTGGGGCTGCTGATGCTGGCCGCCGGAGCAATCGGAATAACCACCCCCGAGGCGGGTTGGCACGGTCTGGGAGTGGGCGGCATCGGTCTTTTTGCTGCCGGGCTGATGACGCGGGTGGTCGATGCCAACAGAAGCCGGACACCACAGCCACCACCCGATTCATGGATCGTAACGGGATATGTTCTGCTCAATGTCGCCGCCGGCGCGCTGGCCGTGCTGCCCTGGCTCATCGACACGCTGACATT
Organism: uncultured Thiotrichales bacterium; assembly: GCA_964614535.1. Taxonomy (GTDB): domain Bacteria; phylum Pseudomonadota; class Gammaproteobacteria; order UWMA-0217; family UWMA-0217; genus JALSHZ01. The sequence goes on from CAZTOZ010000024.1 coordinate 92,885, forward strand.
GCGCTGGCATATCGTCGCCGGCGTCGGCTGGATACTGGCCCTGACCCTTCTGGCCTGGCGTTTCTTCGAACCGCTGGCGACGGCTCAGGACTCCTGAACCAGTCGCTTGCGGTCGAGCACGGTCAGCTCCCGACCATGCACCTCGATGATCTTCTTGGCCGACAGCTGGTGCAGCACGCGGGAGAAGGACTCCGGCGCCAGATTGAGCTGCGAGGCGATGACATTCTTGTTGGCGGGAAAGGTGAACGACACCTTGCGTGGGTCGTCGCCCAACTCGTCGGCAATGAAGCGGGCCACCCGCTCGGTGGAGTTCTGCAAGCAGCAGCTCTCCAGGTCGGAGACCAGGTGGTGCAGCCGATAGCTGAGCCCGCCCAGCAAGGCGCGACAGACCCCTTTCGACTCTTCCATGGCCGAAAAAATCAGCTCGGAACTGATCTCGACCACCTCGGTCTTGACCACGGCCTGCGCAGAGACGGGGCTCGGGCGCTCGAGAAACATCAACGCCTCGCCGAAACTGCGGTCGGGGCCCACGATCTCGACCACCTTCTCGGCACCGGTCGGCGCCGTCACCACCAGCTTGATCTGACCAGACATAACCGAGTAGAGGCTGTGAACCCCCTGCCCCTGGTGGAAAATGATCTCGTTTCGACTGAGCTGCACGATACGAACACGCTCGACGAAACGATCGAGGATCGGGCCCGGCAGTTCCGTGAACAACGGGAGCCCTTGCAGATGTTGGCGGATCCGGGTCGGCTCGTTCATACTCTGGCCATCTTCTATTTCTTAGTTATCTGCTCGGGATATAGCATAAAACCCCATGAATACCAACAGGCGCATTGGCTTCGTCAGCCTGGGTTGTCCCAAGGCACTCGTGGACTCGGAACGTATCCTGACCCAGCTGCGGGCGGAAGGTTACCAGACCACGCCAAACTATGAAGACGCAGAGTTGATAATTGTCAACACATGCGGATTCATCGACGATGCCATCGAGGAGTCCCTCGACACCATCGGAGAGGCACTGGACAAGAACGGCCGGGTCATCGTCACCGGCTGCCTTGGCGTCGACAGCGAACGGATCCTGGCCCGCTATCCCAATGTCCTCGGTGTCACCGGCCCTCACGCCTACGAGGAGGTGATGGCCGAGGTCCACAAGCAGCTGCCGCCGTCGGGCGACGACTTCAGCAGCCTGTTGCCGGCCACCGGCGTCAAACTGACACCACGTCATTACGCCTATCTGAAGATCTCCGAAGGCTGCAACCATCGATGCACGTTCTGCATCATTCCACAACTGCGGGGCGACCTGGTCAGCCGTCCCGTCGCCGAGATCCTACAGGAGGCGGAAAACCTCGCCGCCAGCGGCGTCAAGGAGCTGCTCGTCGTCTCCCAGGACACCAGCGCCTATGGTATAGACATCCGCTATCGGACAGGGTTCTGGAAAGGCCGGCCACTGCGATCCCACATCCATGCCCTCGCCGATGCGCTGGGCGAGCTCGGCATCTGGATCCGGCTGCACTACATCTACCCCTATCCCCATGTGGACGACCTCATCCCGCTGATGGCCGACGGGCGGATCCTCCCCTATCTCGACATCCCGATGCAGCACGCCGACCCCCGGATTCTGAAGGCCATGCGACGGCCGGCACACAGCGAACGAATGCTTGAACGGATCGAGCAATGGCGCGAGACCTGCCCCGACATCACTCTGCGCAGCACCTTTATCGTCGGCTTCCCCGGCGAGACCGATGCCCAGTTCGAGAACCTGCTCACCTTCCTCGAACAGGCCCGCCTCGACCGGGTCGGCTGCTTCACCTACTCACCGGTCGAAGGCGCCACCGCCAACGACCTGCCCGACCCGGTGCCCGAAGAGGTCAAACAGGATCGCCTCGAAACCTTCATGGCACTACAGGCCGACATCAGCAGGGAGAAATTGCAGGAGAAGATCGGCCGACGGATGACCGTGCTGGTCGATGGCAACGAAGGCGACCACAGCATCGCCCGCAGCAGCGCCGATGCCCCCGAAATCGACGGCGTCGTCGTCATCGAAGCATGCGACATCCCCGCCGGCGAATTCGTCGAAGTGGAGATCGTCGCCGCCGACGAGCACGATCTTTGGGCGCGCCCGGTCC
>CAZTOZ010000025.1:0-4427 GCA_964614535.1 uncultured Thiotrichales bacterium
GACCATTAAAAAAACAATTTTTTTCATTTCTAACCGTTTGAACCTGACCCTGATGAAAAAGGGATTAAGACTGTTCTTCCGGGGCCGCAAACCAAGTTGCGAACTGTTTGAACCTGACCCTGATGAAAAAGGGAGTAAGACATTGCTTTCGCAATGGCAATGGATGCCTTGCAGAGTTTGAGCCTGGTCTAGATAAAATGTGGGGCGTGCTGTGGTGGGCCGTGATGGCCCCACGGGCTATGTTTGGGTGCCGTGGTAGGGCGCCAGCCATTCGTCCAGTGCCTGTTCGAAGTCTGGAACGTCGATGGTTTGTCCGCTGGTGCTGTGGTGATAGCCGTGGGGCTGGCCGGGCAGTGTGAAGGCGATGCGTCCGAGGCGTCGCATGGTGCCGAGGCGTTGCCATGGTTTGATCATTGCGTCGATCGTTTCTGGGGTGAGATCGTCGTGGATGAAGACGGGCAACACCACACGCATGCTGGCTTCTGTGGTGGCGCTGTTCTGCAGGTTGAGGATTCTGGCGTCTAGGTCTTTCTGGTCGAAGCGGCCGGCCTTGCATTCGAGGGCGAGCAGGATGCCATTGCGCAGTACGATGGCGATGTCCAGCTCTTGCATCGTGATCAGGGGTTGTTGTGGCCGGACGATGCAGACATTGGCCCATACACCCGCGATGATTTCCCTGATGTTCTTTCTTTCGGGTTTTTCCAGCCAGCGTAGCAGTCGTTGTTGCACGGCTTTTTCAAACAGTTCGCCACTGTTCGGCTGGCCGTCTTCGTCGGTCGTGGTGGGGGAGTTCCGCTGGGCCAGGTTGAGGGTGTGGTTGTAGAAGCTTTCGTAGCGTTGTGGCAATGCGGTTGCGCCGTCATTGCAGATGGCGTCGATGAGTTGGGTTTGCCACTGTTCGAAAGCCTGCGTGGTGCGGAGTTTGGCTGGCCTGGGAAAGGTTTTCCGGTCGATCAGTATTAGCTCCAATGTGGTGGCCAGCAGATTGGCGATGTCGGGCCACGGTGGTGGGGTGTTGTCGTTCAGCGCTTTTCTGATTCTTTCCACCTGAGTCTTGGTTTGCGATCTCCAGTGATTGCAAGGGAAGGCGTCGCGCCTGATACCGGCATTGGGATCGATGGCGGTAATCAACGCGTTGGTTGCTTTGCGAATGCGTTTGCAGTCCGGCTGCCGGCTGAGGGGGCGCCGTCTCTGTCTGCACAGTGTCTGGAGCTGATCGATCCAACGTTGGGCGTGATCGCGGTCGGTCGTCCACAGTTGATGGAATGACCGCAGTTGGCCGGTCCGGTTTTCGACGGTTTGTGTACGGTGGTACTTCTTCGCGGTGAAGCGGACGGTGGCTTCGATGTCGTTGCCATACCATGATGGTTGGGTGGGAGGTGGGCTGCCCGGCCAGAGCTGGCGACCGGGTGCGCTCCCTTGCAGTTCATACCCGGCGATGCGCACCACTTCTTCCATCGTCAGACGGGCGCGGTGATAACGGTGTAGCTCTCTTGGGCCTTCCAGCCCCTTGGGGAAGAATTCGTAACCGCAGGGGCGGGCGAGGCTGTAGAGGTAGCCGTAGGCGCCATGCCGGTCGAGTACTCGGGCCATGGCGAGGGACTGGGGTTTCGTGCCGCCATTGCCGGCCCAGAGGATTTGGGTGCTGGCAGCCAGTGACTGGAGGGAAGCCTCGAGTGCTTCGGCCAGTGCGGCGGGGTGTTCGTCGAATGTGGTCCGGTCGATGGCTCGTTGGGGGATGTGATGAGTGCGTAATACCTCGATGGCTCCGGCTGCCCAGTGGTATCGGTGTGCCCGGCTGCTTTCCAGCCAAAGGATGGTGTCGCCGGGCTGGTACAGTTCGAGCACCGGCAGCACGTTGGCGACGTTTTGTCCGGTCGAGAGCAGCAGAAAGTGTTTCATGGCGCGGTCTTCGTCCATTGGTTTTCGTGGTGTCGGGTGGGTTGCCCAGCCTTTGCGGCTGTGCCCCCGTTGGCGGTGTCGCAAGCTTGTGGGTGGGGGCATGGTGGCCCGGGCCGGCTTTTTCCTTGCGTGAGCTGCGTCAACGATTGTTGTAGGAAGGTTGATTACAATACACAAAAAAATCAACGGGAAACCACTAGGGAGTGTGGGGGATTCGATGGACAACGACTTGCCGATCGCGCCGTTTCGGCTGCAAATCCGGGCGCTGACGCCCATCCGCTTCAATCACTATTCGGGTTCTGCCTGGCGGGGGCTGTTTGGCCACCAGTTGAAGAACGCCGTCTGCGTGACGCGGATGTCGGACTGCAAGGAATGTGCACTTTACCGACGCTGCCCATACTCTTATCTGTTCGAGACACCACCACCGGAGAATACACGATTCATGCGTCGCTCCAATGCGGCGCCCCATCCTTTCGTGTTGTCGCCCGATCCCGCGCTGCGGCAGCTGGCCGAGGGGGAGCAGACGTCGTTGGCGTTGACGCTGATCGGGGATGCCGCCAAACAGCTACCGTATTTCGTCCATGCGTTTCAGCGCGCCGGGGCGCGGGGTGTCGGGGTCGGTGATGGCCGTTTCGAGCTGGCCGGTGTGGAACAGGAGGCGGTACCGGGTAGCGGCCAGTGGGAGGCGATCATGCATGATGGTGGGCTGTCGCCGATGTCGCCGGCCGTGCCGCAGGTTCCTGCCGTGCCGGATCGGGTGACGATGGCGCTGCATTCGCCGTTGCGCCTCAAGCATCGCGACCGTTTTCTCTCGCCACGGTATTTTCCTTTTTCCGGGGTCGTCGCCAATCTGCTGCGACGCTATTCGATGACCAGTTATTTCCACAACGACACGGTGGTGGAGATGGACTTTCGTGACTGGGTGGAGCGGGCGTCGGCTGTCGAACACGAAAATGCCGAATTGCGCTGGTTCCGCTGGAACCGCTATTCGTCGCGCCAACACAAGAAGATCGGCATGGATGGCATCGTCGGCCATGTCACCTTCGATGGTGAGGCGATTGCGCCTTTCTGGCCGCTGCTCTGGCTCGGGCAATGGTTGCACCTGGGCAAGGGCACCAGCATGGGGCTGGGGCGGTATCGTATTGGTCCGGCGGCCTGAGCCGCCGGGCATCACTGTATCAATTCCATGAGGCCATCATGATTTTCTCACTCGTTTTCGAGCTGGATTCGATCCAGTCCTATCTCTTTTCGTCCGGGCGGCTGCGTGACGTGGCTGGCGCCAGTGAGCTGCTCGACCGGCTCACCTCTGATCAGGCCGACGACAATCTGCTCGACAGGGTCTGCCGGGCCGCGGGGGTCGAGGGCAGGATCGATTTTCCGCGGCGGGCTGGTGGTGCGTTCTATGCGTTTTCCGAAGACGGTGACGCCATTGGCGCGTTCTTTGGCCTGTGGACATTGGCGGTACAGCAGTGGGCGCCGGGTATCGGCTTCAGTTTTGGGCGTGGCGAGGGGGAGACGCACGACAAGGCGTTCGAGCGGGCGAGGGAGGCGATGCGCGCCGACGCCAGTCGCCAGCGGCCGTGGTTGCCATTGGCTGCGCCCGTCGCAGCACGGGCACGGCGGACCGGTCTTGCCGCCGAGGCGTGGGACAAGGGAAAGGGCGAGCCGATCGATGCCGCGTCGCGAAGGCGCAAACGGTTTGCCGATTCGTCGCGGGCAGGCTTTGTCGAGCGGTACTCACCGGAAGATCTGGGGTTGACGTGGCGCGACTGGCCGCTCGATCTGGAGTCGGAATTCCCGTTCCGTGGGGACGACCGCACCATTGCGCTGATCCATGCCGATGGCAATGGTCTGGGACAGCTTCTGCTCGGGATTCAGCAGGCCATCGAGCAGGCGCCTAACAAATTTCTCGAGCTCTACCAGCGTTTTTCTCGGCTGGTTTCCGATGTCACCGTCCATGCGGCCCGGGAGGCGACCCGGCGGGTGATCGTCCCGGCGCGCGGTGCAGAGGAAAAGCTGGCGGCGCGGCCCATTCTGTTGGGTGGTGACGATATTGTCGTGTTGGTGCGGGCCGATCTGGCCATGCGTTATTGCGAGGTGTTTGCCGCCGCCTTCGAGGCAAAGAGCCGAGAGGCATTGCAGGCATTGCGCGACGACGGCCTGCGGAACCTGCCCGCGCGGCTCACGCTGGGATTTGGTGTGGTCTATATGCGCGCGTCCCAGCCCTTCTTCCTTGCCGCTGGACTGGCCGAGCAGTTGATGGCCGAGGCAAAGAATGCGGCCAAGCGACGCAAGCCGGACGATCCCGACGCTTCGGTGGCTTTCTACCGCATTACCGGGGCGCTCACCGACGACTACGATCGACTGGTGGCGCAGACGATGACCCACCGTCATGGCCAGAGGAGGTATCTGGGGACACTGGGCACCTATTTCTTTGGCGAAGCGGAAAAGCCGTCTCTGATGTGGTTGCGGCGGCTGTCTGCGTTGCTGGTCAGCGATGAGATGGCACGCGGTCCGACCCGTCA
>CAZTOZ010000026.1:0-40530 GCA_964614535.1 uncultured Thiotrichales bacterium
GCCTCCCGGAGAGAAGAGCAGGGTAGAGCCCAGGCCAAGGGGACGTGACGAACAACACAGAATAAACGAAGAGCCGGTGTGACGCCAGTACCACAAAATGGCGCGGGTGGCATCGGCACAACACTCTGTCGCTACCGGCTGTCGGCAGGCTGAAAATGCCTGAGACCATCGCTTTCGCCCCTGGCGGGCGGTGCTCGTCGATACCGCCGGCCGGGTGCAGGCTGTCGTCGATGCCAGCGGGATCACGCTCTACGCCCAGGGCGCCCACCGGTGCCATCCTGATCGAGGAGAACTGGGACGACTCGGAGCAGACCGATGTGGTCGGCCTGTTGCGCCAGCTCGTCCCCCGCGGTGTCCGGTGTCACGGCCGGGAGGGCCGCAATGGTGATGCCCATCTCAAGGCGGGCCTCGTCGGGCCGGGGATAAGCCGCATGCATTGGGGTTGGGCGGGTCAAAACATCATGTCTGGGGTCGTCCATCCGGCAGACCCCTTTTTTCTGTGAGTTCTTACAGGCCGCGTCGCGAGTGTCGGGTGTCCTGCACCGTGTCGGCGGAGCGGTGATGGGCGGCAATGTGAAGCGTGCCATGTTTCCAAGTTGTTAATTTTCTGGCGGATAAGGTACATTGCAGGTTCCTCCATCAACCTTCACGGGAATGAACGAAGACCTTCCGTCGCCTTCCGAACAAGGCAACTGGCTGGAACGCCTGGCCAAGTCACTGATCGGCGCGCCGTCCGATCGCGAGCAACTTCTCGAAACCCTGCGCAACGCCCAGCGTCAGAATCTGCTCGATTCCGACGTGCTGAGCATGATCGAGGGGGCGTTGCAGGTCTCCGACATGCAGGTGCGGGACATCATGATCCCGCGGGTGCAGATGGAGACGCTCAACGACACCGATACGCTGGAGGAGATGCTGCCGACCATCATCGAGTCGGGTCACTCCCGCTTTCCGGTGATCTCCGACCGCAAGGACACGGTGGTGGGGCTGATTCTGGCCAAGGATCTGCTGCGCTATCTGGCCGACGGCAACCGCGATGCCTTTGTGCTCAAGGACATTCTGCGGCCGGCGGTGTTCATCCCCGAGAGCAAGCGGCTGAACGTGCTGCTCAACGACTTCCGCAACCGCCGCAACCACATGGCCATCGTCGTCGACGAGTATGGTGCCGTCTCCGGACTGATCACCATCGAGGACGTGCTGGAGCAGATCGTCGGCGAGATCGACGACGAACACGACGTGGACGAGGTGGAGAATGCCATTCTGGTGCAGGACGACAACCGCTTCACCGTCAAGGCGCTGACGCCACTGGAAGATTTCAACGACTACTTCGGCACCGACTTCGACGAGGAGGCCTTCGACACCGTCGGCGGTCTGGTCATCAAGCATTTCGGCCGGCTGCCCGCCAATGGCGACACCGTGACCATCGACGGGCTGGAGTTCAAGGTGCTCAAGGCCGACAGCCGCCGCGTGCATCTGCTGGAGGTGCGGCGGCTGTAGCGCGCCGCGCCGCCGGCGACCGTCCCGAGCCGCCACCCTGTTATAATCGCCGCTCCCCCTTTTTCGGCCCGACGGTTCCCCCTTGGCGCGCATGTTCCACTCCCGTACCGCTGTTCATCTGGCCGCGCTGCTGTCGGGCGGCGCGCTGGTGCTGGCGTTCGCGCCGTTCCATCTCTGGCCGCTGGCTCTGCTCTCTCCCGCGCTGTTGATGCTGCTGTGGCTGAAGACGCCGGCGCGCTGGGCGGTGTCGATCGGTTACGCCTATGGCCTCGGCCTGTTCGGTTTCGGGGTCTCTTGGGTGTTCCACAGCATTCACGAGTTCGGTCAGGCGCCGTGGATCTTCGCGGCGCTGTTGACGCTGGTTTTCGTGCTCGTCATGGCGCTCTATCCGGCGGCGCTGGGGTGGTTGCAGCGGGCCGGGCCCGGCCAGCGGGTGGCGTGGCGCCTGCTGCTGGTGGTTCCGGCCGGGTGGATCTGGCTGGAGTGGTTGCGCGGTTGGTTGTTCACCGGCTTTCCGTGGCTGCAACTGGGGTATTCGCAACTGCTGGCGGATGGCTCGACGCCGTTTGCCGCGGCGGCACCGGTCGCCGGTGTGCTCGGGGCCGGCTATCTTCTGCTGCTGGCCGTCGGCGCGACGATGGCGCTGCTGTTGGCGCGCCGGTCGGGACGGGCGGTGGCGGTGCTGCTGCTGGGGGCGGTGGTGGCGCTGCTGTACGGATTGGCGGTGCCGCGTTGGAGCCAGCCCGAGGGCGAGCCCATCGAGGTGGCGCTGGTACAGGGCAATATCGCCCAGGAGAACAAGTGGGATCCCGACTGGCTGCTGCCGACGGTGGAGCGTTACACCGGCCTCACCCGGGATCACTACGATGCCGATCTCATCCTCTGGCCCGAGGTGGCGCTGCCCGGCACCTACCGGCTGTTTCGCCAGTACGTGCTGGAGCCGATGGCGTCCGAGCTGGCCGCAAGCGGCGCCGAGCTGCTCACCGGCATTCTCTATGAAGGGCGGGATGGCAGGGTCTATAACAGTATCATCGAGGTCGGGGACGACAGCGAGGTCTATTTCAAACGCCATCTGGTGCCTTTCGGCGAGTTCATGCCGTTGCGCCAGTGGATGGGGTGGCTCGACCACTTCGTGCTGGTGGCGACCGACGACATCTGGCCAGGTCACGAGGCGACGCTGCTGCACGCGGCCGGACAGGTGATCGGCAGCTCCATCTGTTACGAGGATGCGTTCGGCGAGGAGATGGCCGATTTTCTGCCGGAAGCGACGCTGCTGGTCAATTTGAGCAACGACGCCTGGTTTGGTGGCACTTTCGCGCCGGCGCAGCATTTGCAGATCGCGAGAATGCGGGCGCTGGAGCTGGGGCGGCCGCTGTTGCGCGCCACCAACACCGGCATCACCGCCATCGTCGATGCGCGCGGCAAGGTGGTCGCCAGGGCGCCGGCGTCGGAGGCGGTCGTGCTCCGCGGGCGGGTTGCCGGGCACCAGGGGTATACGCCGTTCGCGCGCTGGCGCAATGGTCCGTTGATTGGCCTGTTGACCCTGCTGCTGGTGGTGGCGCTGGCCATGAAATACTACGAGGGGAAATCACGATGAAAGCAAGAACGATCGTCGCCGGCGGACTGCTGGCCCTGTCCACCACGGTTCAGGCGGGGGTCGGCATCCATGCCGCCAGCAATGCCTCGGGCAATCTCTTCTACGGCGGCAGCATGGGCGCCAGCTTCGGCGACGTGGACTATATCGACATCGCACCGATGGTGGGGATGCACCTCAGCCCCCAGTTTTCGGTCGGCGTCAGTCTGCTCTACCGCCACGTCAGCGACAGCCGGGGTGAGAAGACCCGCAAGACCAACGATTACGGGACGACGCTGTTCGCGCGCTACCACGTCACGCCGACCATTTTTCTCGAAGGCGACTATGAATACCTCGACCACGAGTTCTATCGCGCCGATGGCAGCAAGGATCGCAAGCAGTTCAACAGCGCACTCGCCGGCGGTGGCATCACCTCCCCGCTGGGCAGGAACGTCTCCTCCTATTTTTCGGTGCTCTACAACTTCAATTGGGATCAGGACGACAGCCCCTATGCCGATCCGTGGACGATCCGCTTTGGTGTCGGCGTGGGCTTTTGACGGGCCGTTGAAAAAATGCTGCCGGGACGCATTGTAGAGGGTGAGTAATGAGTATTTCCGAGCAGAAGGAGCAAGCAGCCATGACGACATTTTCACTGGAGAAGGCGCGCTGGCAGAGTTATTTCGACAATTTCTCGCGCGTGATGGAGCCGGTGCCGGCAACGCTGGAGGTCGTGTCCGAGCAGATCGGCGACCAGGTCGAGGCGGAGAGAAAAACATTGCAAGGCATCACCTACGATCCGAAGGACGACGTGTTGGAGTTGCAACTCGGTGACGAGGTCGACCATCTGATCCACGGGCCGACGGAGATTTACGTCACCGAAAACGATGACGGCTTTTCCGCGCTCGAGGCCGTGGACAAAGATGGCGTCAAACACATCCTGACAGTCAACCCGTAGCGGGTCGTCGGAGCCACCGCTGCGGGGCGTCATCGCGGCCCGGGCGGCAAGGCCCTGAACGGCGGCCCGTGGAAGTTGGCCAGAACTGCCGCCCACCGTCGGGTGAGGCGGTTTTTTTTGGGGGAAGGCGGGCGCGACCTTCCTTTGTTGTTCCCCCGACACGGCGGCGGTATCCTTCGCCTTTCCCTCAAACCGCCGTTGACCCATGCAAGAGCAATACGATCCGCAGGCCGTCGAGTCTGCCGCGCAGCAGTTCTGGAGCGAACACGACACCTTCAAGGTCACCGAAGACCCGGAGCGGGAGAAGTTCTACTGTCTGTCGATGTTTCCTTACCCCTCCGGCAAGCTGCACATGGGGCATGTGCGCAACTACACCATCGGCGACGTGATCTCCCGCTATCAGCGGATGCGGGGCAAGAACGTGTTGCAGCCGATGGGGTGGGACGCCTTCGGCCTGCCGGCGGAGAATGCCGCCATCAAGAACCGCGTGCCGCCGGCGAAGTGGACCTACGAGAACATCGACTACATGCGCGGGCAGCTCCAGCGGCTCGGTTTCGGATACGACTGGAGTCGCGAGCTGGCCACCTGCAGGCCGGAATACTACCGCTGGGAGCAGTGGTTCTTCACCAAGCTCTACGAGAAAGGGCTGGTCTACAAGAAGATGGCGACGGTCAACTGGGATCCGGTGGATCAGACGGTGCTGGCCAACGAGCAGGTGATCGACGGCAAGGGGTGGCGCTCGGGCGCGCCGGTGGAGCGCAAGGAGATTCCGCAGTGGTTCATCCGCATCACCGCCTACGCCGAGGAGTTGCTGGCCGATCTCGACAGGCTCGACGGTTGGCCGGAGCAGGTCAAGGCGATGCAGCGCAACTGGATCGGCCGCTCCGAAGGGGTGGAGATGACTTTTCGGCTGAAGCAGCCGGTGGCCGGCGTCGACGGTTTCGACATCTATACCACCCGTCCCGACACGCTGATGGGTGTCACCTATGTGGCGCTGGCGGCGGAACATCCGATCGTGCTCGAACTGGCAAAAGGGAATCCGGAACTGCAGGCTTTCGTCGATGAATGCAAGGCCTCCACCGTCTCCGAGGCCGACATGGCGACGATGGAGAAGAGGGGGATGGCCACCGGCTTGACGGCGATCCATCCGCTCAGCGGTCGCGAGGTGCCGGTCTGGGCCGCCAACTTCGTGCTGATGGACTATGGCTCGGGCGCGGTGATGAGCGTGCCGGCTCACGACCAGCGCGACTGGGAATTCGCCCAGGCCTACGGCTTGCCGGTCGAGCAGGTGATCGAACCGCTCGACGATGCCGATGTGGATCTGACCCGGGGCGCCTTCGTGGAGAAAGGCCGGCTGATCAATTCCGGTGAGTTCGACGGGCTCACCTCGGAGGCCGCCTTCGATGCCATTGCCGAGGCGCTGGAGGCGCGCGGGCTCGGCCGGCGCAAGGTCAACTACCGGCTGCGCGATTGGGGGGTCTCGCGGCAGCGGTACTGGGGCGCGCCGATTCCGATGTTGACGCTCGAGGACGGCAGCGTGGTGCCGGTGCCGGAGGACGAGCTGCCGGTGGTGCTGCCGGAGGATGTGGTAATGGATGGTGTCCACTCGCCGCTCAAGGCCGATCCCGAGTGGGCCAGGACCACCTACGACGGCCGGCCCGCCAGCCGCGAGACCGACACCTTCGACACCTTCATGGAGTCGTCCTGGTATTACGCCCGCTACTGCTGCCCGGACAACGATCGGGCCATGCTCGACGAGCGTGCCGACTACTGGCTGCCGGTGGATCAGTATGTGGGGGGGATCGAACACGCGGTGCTGCATCTGCTCTACGCCCGTTTCTTTCACAAGCTGCTGCGTGATGCGGGGCTGGTGACCAGTGACGAACCCTTCGCCAACCTGCTGACCCAGGGCATGGTGCTGGCCGAGACTTTCTATCGCGAGGACGAGAGTGGCGCGCGTCACTGGTACTCCCCGGCGGAGGTGGAGATCGTCCGCGACGACAAGGGGGGTATCGACAGGGCGATCCTGCGGGCCGACGGCCAGCCGGTGGCGGTCGGCGGCATCACCAAGATGTCGAAGTCGAAGAACAACGGCATCGACCCGCAGCTGATGATCGACCGCTATGGCGCCGACACGGTGCGCCTGTTCATGATGTTCGCCGCGCCGCCCGATCAGTCGCTGGAGTGGTCGGAGTCGGGCGTCGAAGGGGCCAACCGCTTCTTGCGGCGGCTGTGGCGCGTCGTTGCCGGCCATGTCGCCGCCGGGCCCGCGCCCCGGCCCGCGTCCGCTGCGTTGGACGCGGCGCAGAAGAAGCTGCGCGGCAAGACCCACCAGACCATTGCCAAGGTGAGCGACGACATCGGCCGGCGATACACCTTCAACACCGCCATCGCCGCCTGCATGGAGCTGATGAACGAGATTGGCAGGCTCAAGGGCGACGGCGACCAGGATCGTGCCGTGCGGCAGGAGGCGCTGGAGGCGGTGGTGCTGATGCTGTCCCCGATCGTGCCGCACATCACCCACGCCCTGTGGCAGGCGCTGGGGCACGACGAGGCCATCGTCGATGCCCGTTGGCCGGAGGCCGATCCGTCGGCGCTGGTGCAGGAGAGCATCGAGATCGTCTTTCAGGTCAACGGTAAGGTGCGCGGCAAGATGGAGGTGCCGGCCGATCTGCCGCGCGACGCGGTGGAGAAGCTGGCGCTGGAGAATCCGAACGTACAGAAATTCATCGAGGGCAAGCAGGTGCGCAAGGTGATCGTCGTGCCCGGGCGGCTGGTCAATGTCGTCGCCAACTGACCGGGGCGGGGTGTCGCCCGCCGTCACTGGCGGCATCGCCTGGCAGTGGCGGGGGATCGCCGTGTGGCTGCTGGCGGCCGCGCTGGCCGGCTGCGGTTTCCATCTGCGCGGCAGCAGCAGCGCCGTGCGGCTGGCGTCGGTCTTGCCGGTGGTGGCCATCGACGGTGTCGATATCGAGACCGGTTTCGGCCGGCGCATGGCCGACGCGTTGACCCGCGGTGGGGTGCGGTTGCTGCCCAGGCCGGCGGATGATGCCCCGGTGCTGGAGATCGGCAAGCTCAAGGAGACCCGCCGCGTGTTGTCGGTGGATCGCGACGTCCGCGCCCGTGAATACGCCCTGATCAGCGAGGTGCGCTTTCGATTGCTGCCCAAGCCCGGCGGCAGTGGACCGTGGCGCAGCGTCGAGACCCGCCGCGACCTGGTCGTCGATCCGTTCCAGGTGCTCGGCACCGAACAGGAGGCGAAACGGATGCGCCGTGAGATGGAAGAGGATCTGGTGCAGCGTATCGTCCTGGTGTTGCGCCAGCGCCGCCCCCGCTGATCCCGACTTCCCATCCGGCCGGCGACCCGGCCCTTTCGGGGTGAGGGGCGGCAATCCGCGAAAAGCCGTGCGGCGCTCGCTACAATAGAGTGAAAGCGGCCTGGACGACGACCGTATCGAAATGCGAGAGGAGACACCATGTCCACCATCCCCGACCAGCCGGCATCCCCGGCCTTTTCCCGCTTGCTGATTTTGCTCGGCGTGCTGGCGACGATCGCCGGCGCCATCGGCACGCTGCTGGTGGCGTGGATGCTGGGGGCGGTGATTCCCCGCTGGCTCGACGGGCGGTTCGCCTATTTCACCTATCAGTTTCTGTTTCAGGGGTTGTGGCTGCTGTTTTTCGTCAGCATGTTCGTTCTCGGGCTGAAGTTGATCCGTTCGGGCCGCGAGGGTCGTCGTCACGACGTGGTGCCGGGATTGACGCTCTACTATCTCGGCGCGGCGCTGGCGATGATCGGCGTGATGCTGGTGGTCTTTGGCAGTGTCGCCGTGGGCGCGGCGCTGTTCGGGGCTGGTGCTCTTGCCGTCTACGTCGAATGGTCCACCGAGGTCATCTGAATTGAAGCTCCCTTTTGCCCGCATCGAGGCGCATCTGGCCAAGGAGTTGGCGCCGGTCTATCTGCTGGCCGGGGACGAGCCGTTGCAGAAGATGGAGGCGGCCGATGCGGTTCGTGCGGCGGCGCAGCGGGCGGGATTCTCGGAACGGCAGGTGATTCATGTGGAGCCGGGTTTCGACTGGTCGCAACTGGAGGCCGAGGCGGCGGCCCTGTCGCTGTTCTCGGAGAAGAAGGTGATCGACCTGCGGCTGCCGTCGGGCAAGCCGGGCCGGGACGGTTCGAAGGCGATCACCACCTATCTCTCCCGTCCGCCCGAGGACAATCTGCTGCTGATCCAGACCGGCAAGCTGGAGCGCAGCACGATGAATGGCGCCTGGGTCAAGGCCATCGACAAGGTGGGGGTGGTGGTGCAGATCTGGGATCTCAACCCGGCCGACACGCTGAAGTTGGTCGCCGAACGGCTGCGCCGCGCCGGCTTTCAGGCCGACCGCGATGCGGTGCGTCTGCTGACCGAGCGGGTGGAGGGCAATCTGCTGGCGGCGGTCCAGGAGATCGAGAAACTCAAACTGATCCGCGAGCCGGGGCCGTTGTCGGCCGACGACGTGATGGCGGCCGTGGCCGACTCGGCGCGCTACACGCCGTTCGAGCTGGCCGATGCCGCGCTGCTCGGGGATCCCGTTCGGGCGTTGAAGATTCTGCGCGGGCTGGAAGGGGAGGGGGTGCATCCCAATGTCATTCTCTGGGGGCTGGCGCGGGATGTTCGTGTGCTGGCCGACTACAGCGCCCTGCAGTCGCATGGTCACAGCCCGCAGGCCGCATTGCAGGGGGTGTGGAAGCGCCGGCAGACGATGCTGCACCGGGCCGTGCGCCGCCACGATGCCGCCGGTTGGGCACGGCTGCTGCGTCACTGTGCCCGTATCGACCGCATCGCCAAGGGCGTCGGCGAGGGCAATGTCTGGGATGAGTTGCTACAATTGACGCTCGATCTCGCTGGTCAACCGATACTGGAAACAATCGATGAGTGCCTTGCCTGAATTCACCGATGACGTCGTCGCCTATATGCAGGGTGTGGGCGCGGCGGCCCGTGCCGCGGCTCGCGCCGTGGCCGCTTCCCCCACCGCGCAACGCAATGAGGCGCTGTTGGCGATGGCCGACCGCATCGTCGCCGATGCAGGGCGGCTCGAGGCCGCCAATGCGAGGGATCTGGAGGCGGGGCGCGCCAACGGGCTCGACGCCGCGTTGCTGGACCGGCTGGCGCTGACCGATGCCCGCATCGAGGGGATGGCCGAGGGGTTGCGGCAGATCGCCACGCTGCCCGACCCGGTGGGTCAGATCTCGGATATGAACTTCCGTCCCAGCGGTATTCAGGTGGGGCGGATGCGGGTGCCGCTGGGGGTCATCGGTATCATTTACGAATCGCGCCCCAATGTCACCGCCGATGCCGCCGGGCTGTGCCTGAAGTCCGGCAACGCCTGTATCCTGCGGGGGGGCTCCGAGGCGATCCACTCCAATCGTGCCATTGCCGACTGCATACGCGCCGGGCTTGCGGCGGCCGGGCTGCCCGAGGCGGCGGTGCAGGTGATCGAGACCACCGACCGCGCCGCCGTCGGTGAGTTGTTGACGATGGAGGGGTTCGTCGATGTGATCGTCCCGCGCGGTGGCAAGGGGTTGATCGAGCGGGTCAGCCGGGAGTCCAGGGTGCCGGTCATCAAGCACCTCGACGGGATTTGCCATGTCTATATCGATGCTGCCGCCGACGCCGACAAGGCGCTCGATATTGCGTTCAACGCCAAAACCCATCGTTACGGTGTCTGTAACGCGATGGAGACGTTGCTGGTCGATGCCGCCGTGGCGGCCGAGCTGTTGCCGCGGTTGAAGGCGCGCTACGACGAAAAGGGGGTGGAGCTGCGGGGTTGCGAGCGCAGTCGCCGCATTCTGCCCGACATCGCCGCCGCCAGCGACGAGGACTGGGATACCGAATATCTGGCCCCGATTCTGTCGATTCGGGTCGTCGATGGGCTCGAACAGGCCATCGACCACATCAACACCCACGGTTCCCATCACACCGACAGCATCGTCACCGAGGACTACGGCAGAGCGCGGCGGTTTCTGCGCGACGTCGACTCCAGCTCGGTCATGGTCAATGCCTCGACCCGTTTCGCCGACGGCTTCGAATACGGGCTCGGCGCCGAGATCGGCATCAGCACCGACAAGCTCCATGCCCGCGGGCCGGTGGGGCTGGAGGGGTTGACGACGCTCAAGTACATCGTCCTTGGGGACGGCCACGTGCGCACGTGATTGGTATCTTCGGCGGTACCTTCGACCCGATCCACTTCGGCCATCTGCGCCCGGCGCTGGAGGTGATGGAGGCGCTCGATCTCGACGAGGTGCGCTTCGTCCCCGCCCATATTCCACCCCACCGCGACACGCCGGGCCGCACCACCGCCGAGCGGGCCGAGATGGTGGCGTTGGCGATCGGCGGGCAGCCCGGCTTTGTCCTCGACAGTTGTGAGCTGGAGCGAGACCGCCCCTCCTACACGGTGGAGACGCTGGCGCTGCTGCGCGAGCGCTTCGGTGCCGACGAGCCGCTGCTGCTGATGATGGGCAGCGACGCCTTTGCCGGCTTGCCGTCGTGGCATCAGTGGGAGCGGCTGCTCGAACTGGCCCATGTCGTCGTCATGGCCCGGCCCGGCGACTACCCGGCGGCCGATCGCTTTCCGGCCGGTTATGTCGAATCGCGCCTCGGCGCCGACCCGGCCGATTTGCGCCGCCGCTCTGCCGGCAGTATTCTCCGCGTGCCCGTCAGCCAGCTCGACATCTCCGCCACGAAGATCCGGGCTGCGTTGCGGGCAGGCCGTTCGGCGCGCTATCTGCTACCCGATCCGCTGCTCGATTTCATTCACTCCCGTCAGCTCTACAGCCAGCCTCTATGACCGCGAACAATCCCACCGTCTCCCGTGATGCGCTCCTGAAAATCGTCGTCGATGCCCTCGAAGAGCTGAAAGCCCGGGACATCAAGATCATCGACGTGCAGGGCAAGACCACGGTCACCGATATCATGGTGATCGCCTCCGGCACCTCGACCCGCCATGTGAAGGCGCTGGCCGACCAGGTGGTCTACAAGGCCAAGCACGAGGCGGGCGTGCAGCCGCTCGGCACCGAGGGCGAGCAGGCGATGGACTGGATGCTGGTGGATCTGCTCGACGTGGTGGTTCACGTCTTCACGCCCGAGACACGCGACTTCTACAATCTGGAGAAGCTGTGGGAGACGCCGCCGGCGGCCGACGACGAATGAGATGCGCATCGATCTGATCGCCGTGGGCACGCGGATGCCGTCGTGGGTCGAGGCGGGGTATCAAGAGTATGCCCGGCGGATGCCGCCGCAGTGCCGCCTCCGGCTGGTCGAGATCCCGGCCGGTCAGCGTGGCAGGCACGCCGATATCGCCCGCGCGTTGCGAGAGGAGGGGCGCAAGATGCTGGCCGCCGTGCCGAAGGGCAGCCGCATCGTCGCCCTCGATGTCGAGGGCAAGGCCTGGAGCACACCGCAGCTCGCCCGCCAGCTCGATGGCTGGATGCAGGGTGGTCGCAATATCGCCATTCTCGTCGGCGGGCCGGAAGGCTTCGACCCCGCCTGCCTTGCCGCGGCCGAACAGCGTTGGTCGTTGTCACCGCTGACCTTCCCCCATCCGCTGGTACGGATCATCGTGGCCGAGCAGCTCTATCGTGCCCACAGCCTGCTTCAGGGGCATCCTTATCACCGTGAGTGAACGGCTGGTCTCTTTTTGTTGTCCAAGTATCCGAAGGCACTTCGTGCGCATCGCCCTCGTACGCCATCATTGGCGTGCTTTCGCATCTTCGGTCGTCGGTCGATGCGTATAACAGGGAACGGCGTGAGGCACGGATGTCTCGTATCGCTCGTCAGGGAGAAAGGACAATGCAGTTCCATGTGTATGATCATACGAAAGCGGCGCGTGCCGTGCCGCCCCAACCGTTCGGCGGGGAACACCCGATGTCGTCACTGCTGATCGTCAATCATGCCTCCACCGGCAAGCTCCGGCGGTGGAGTGGCCAATTGGCCCGCCAGTCGGCAACGCGGTTGCTGGTGGCGAGCCTGGCCGATCTGACGGTGGGATTGCCGAAGCAGTGTGACCGGGAGATCCATCGCCTGTTTGGCGCGCCCGCCCATCGCGGCGCGGTGATTCTGATCCTCGGGGCCGCTGCCTTGCTGCAGTCGCCCGAAGCCCCTCGCTACGCCTATCTGTTGGCCCGCATTGCCGATCACCACGGCACGGTGGTGCTCGATGCCGGGCCGGCGCCTGCTCCGGACAGTGTTGCGCTGCGACTCGATGCGGAGTGGGTGACGCTCTCCTGAAGCCGCTGGCGATTGGCGTCGGTCAATGGGCTGAAAGAGCCCCTCAGGCCGGATGACGTAGATAAAAAATGCCGGGAGGAGAACCCTCCCGGCGGCAGGCTTGGCTGTGATCAGCCGAAGATGTCGCTGGTGATGTTCTTGAACCAGCTATGGGCGTAGGCGACCTCGCGCTTGCGTGCCTCGGCCGATGCGTTCTTCGGCGTCAGACCACCCGATACCTTGGTGATCTTCGAGCCATCCTCGGCCAGCTTGTAGACGGCTGCAACGGAGATGCCGTAGTCCTTGCCGACGATCGAGTAGCAGGTGTTGACGTAGGCCGGCGTGCCCGGCTCCTGACCGTTGAGCAGCGCCACGATGGAGGCGGCGCAGACCTTGGCCTCGGAGTTGGCGGCGTAGCCGGACTTCGGCATGCCCTTGGCGATCGACGCGTCCCCGATGACGTGGATGTTGGGATGGATCGTCGATTCGAAGGTGTGCAGGTTGATCGGGCACCAGCCGCTGTCGTTGGTCAACCCGGCGGCGAAGGCGATCTTGCCGGCCTTCTGGTTGGGGATGACGTTCAGCACGTCGGCCTTGACCACGTCGTCGAAGCCGGTGGTGACGCTCATGTTGCCGGCATCCACCTTGACCACGGCGTTGTCGTTGGAGCCCTGGGCGCTGCCGCGCCACTCGATCATCGAGTTGGGTGTCTCGTAGCCGTAGAGATCCTTCCAGCCCTGGACGAACAACCCCATCTTCGAGAACTTCGGCTTCGGGTCGAGGATGAGGATCTTCGACTTCGGCTTGTGGTGCTTGAGGTAGTGGGCGATCTGGCTGGCCCGCTCATACGGCCCCGGCGGGCAGCGGAACGGATTGGGCGGTGGGCAGATGACGACGGTGCCACCATCGGCCATCGCCTCGAGCTGCTTGCGCAGCGTCACCGTTTGCTGGCCGGCCTTCCAGGCGTGGGGGATCTTCTCGGCGACGTTGGCGTCGTAGCCTTCGATGGTGTCCCACTTGAAGTCGATGCCCGGTGAGACGATGCAACGATCATAGGCAAAGGTCTGACCGCCCTTGGTGGTGACCTTCTTGCCCTTGGCGTCGATGCCGGTGACCATGTCGTGGACGACGTTGATGCCGCGCTTGGCCAGCCCATCGTAGCCGAACTTGATCGAGTCGATGCTGCGTTCGCCGCCCAGCACCTCGTTGCTCATGTAGCAGGTATAGTAGTGCTTGTTGGGTTCGATCAGCGTCACGTCGATGCTGGGATCCGCCAGCTTCACATACTTGGCCGCGGTGGCACCGCCGGTGCCGCCGCCGATGACCACCACCTTCTTGGTGGCGCCGAAGGCGAGGAAAGGCGTGCCGAGGGCGCCGACCGCGGTGGCCGTCCCCGCCGTCTGGATAAACTGTCTGCGACTGATTTTGTTGCTCATCTGATATTTCTCCTTGGACCTCATTGCTTGCTGGCGTAATAGGCGATCAGCGCCTTGATACCGGCATCACCTTCTTTTTCGTACAGTTTCTTCAGCTTCTTCGCCATCTTCTTGGTCGCCGTGCGCTCCCCCTTGACGAAGTCGGCCAGCGTCATTTCGAGATAGGGGACCCATTGCCCCGCCAGAATGCCGGCGTCGTCCTCAGCGGAGGTGCCGCCTTCGGCGTGGCATTTCTCGCAGTACTTGTCGTGCAGCTTGGCGCCTTTCTTGGCCAGCTTCTCGTCGGCCGACTGCTTGGCGGAGACAAACTTCTGCTTGGCGAAGTGCTTGGCCATCGCCTCGATTTCCTCGTCGCTGTAGCCCTTGGCGATACGGCCCATGATGGTGGAGGGGATCTCGCCGGAGGCGAAGCCCTTCATCGTCTCGACGAAGTACTCTTCCGAGATGCCGGCAATGGTCGGCGAGGCCGGACCGGCGCTGGCGCCGTTGGGGCCGTGGCAGCCGTTACAGGTATTGGCGAGCATGGTGGCCGAGGCGCCAGTCATGGTGGCGGGTTTCTTCTTGTCGGCGGCAAAGGTGGTCGTCGCGAGCCCCAGCAGGACCCCGGCAACCAGTGCGCCCTTCAACATGAATCTTGGTTTCATGGTTTCTCCATTTTGTTGCGTTATGGGTAGATGCCGCGGAGCGGGTGAACACCACCGGCGCCTCCGCCACGGGGATGGCGGTGGTCTGTCTCCGTGTTGTTCATGCCCCCGATGACGGCTTGCCGCGTATTGCCCCGACGGTCGGGGCAGATGCGGCCACCCTTACCAAACGCCCCCTGCAGGCGCGGTGATCGCGCCCTTTGTTGTCATCTCGGGAACCCTCCCGTATGCCTGGGTTTGATAAGGCTGAGAAGAGCCTAATTTATCTGGCGACCGCTGTCCATAAGCGTTGAAAAACAGGGGGATAGGAAAAATACCCAATATTGGTTGTTAAATCGGAATATTCGAATATTAGCGCTGTTTCATACGCCAGGGGAGATGGCCCCGCCGGGCGGGGCAATGGTGCCACTCAGCCATTTTCTTCGTCCGGTTCGATCGCCTCGACCGGCAGGTTGGCCAGCTGTTCGAAATGGTGGTAGCGCTCCAGCGCCGCCTTCTGCGCCTGCTGGACCAGTTGCTCGGCAACATCGGGATGGCTGCGCCACAACATGCTGAAGCGGGCTTCGGTGAGGTAGTAGTCGCGCAATGGCAGGCTCGGTTTCTTCGAGTCGAGTTGCAGCGGATTGCGGCCTTTGGCCAGCAGCCGTGGATCGTAGCGGTAGAGCAGCCAGTGGCCGCTGGCCACGGCCATCGCCTGCTGGTCGAGGTTGCGGGACAGATCGACACCGTGGGCGATGCAGGGGGAGTAGGCGAGGATCAGGGACGGGCCGTCGTAGGATTCGGCTTCGCGAAAGGCGCGCAGCGTGTGTACGTCCTTGCCGCCGGATGCGACGCTGGCCACATAGACGTTCTCGTAGGCCATGGCGATCATGCCCAGATCTTTCTTCGGCGTCGGTTTGCCGGCGGCCGAGAACTTGGCCACGGCGCCTTTGGGGGTCGCCTTGGAGGTTTGCCCGCCGGTGTTGGAATAGACCTCGGTGTCGAGCACCAGAATGTTGATGTTCTTGCCCGAGGCCAGCGCATGGTCGAGTCCGCCGAAGCCGATGTCGTAGGCCCAGCCATCGCCGCCGATGATCCAGACGCTCTTCTTCGCCAGGTAATCGATGATGCTCAGCAGGCGGCGCGGCAGGGGGCCGTCCATCGTACGCAGTATCGCCTTGGCCTGCCCGATGCGCTCGCGCTGCGCGAAGATGCCGCTCTCCTCCGACTGATCGGCATCGAGCAACGCGTCCACTCGTTCCGCGCCCAGATCGTCGCGCAACTGCCGGAGCATCGTCTCGGCGCGTTGGCGGTGGTGGTCGATGGCGAGACGGAAGCCCAGGCCGAATTCGGCGTTGTCCTCGAACAGCGAATTGTTCCACGCCGGGCCGCGGCCCTCGGGATTGGTGGTATAGGGCGTGGTCGGCAGATTGCCGCCGTAGATCGACGAACAGCCGGTGGCGTTGGCGATGATCATCCGGTCGCCGAACAGCTGAGTGGCGAGACGGATATAGGGTGTCTCGCCACAGCCGGCGCAGGCACCGGAGAATTCGAACAGTGGCTGCGCCATCATGGCGCCCTTGAGCGTCGGCCAGCGGATCTTTTGGCGGTCGAACTCCGGCAGTTTCAGGAAGAACTCCCAGTTGGCCCGCTCCTGCTCGCGCAGCGGGGGCTGGGGTTCCATCCGCAGCGCCTTGCGGCTGACATTGGACTTGTCATGGGCGGGGCAGACCGCCACGCAGAGGCCGCAGCCGGTGCAGTCCTCGGGGGCGACCTGGTAGCTGACGTGGAGACCGTCGAACTCCTTGCCCTTGATCGGAGTGTGGCGAAACGTCGGTGGCGCGGCGGCCAGATCCGCCTCGCGAAAGACCTTGCTGCGGATGGCCGAATGGGGGCAGACGAACGGGCACTTGCCGCAGAAGATGCAGAGCGACTCGTCCCAGACCGGGATCTCCAGCGCGATATTGCGCTTTTCGTAGGCAGCGGTGCCCGGCGGCCAGGCACCATCGGCTGGCAGCAGGCTGGTGGGAAGCTCGTCGCCCCGTCCGGCGATCAGCTTTGCCGTGACGCGGCGGACGAAGTCGGGGGCGTCGGCCGGTACCGGTGGTGTCATGTCGAAGTCGCTGGTCGGCCGCTTTGGAATCGTCACCTCGCGCAGGTTGTCCAGCGAGGCGTCGATGGCGCGGAAATTGAGTTCGACGATCCGCCGCCCCTTGCGGCCGTAGGTCCCCTCCACCGCCTCCTTGATCTTGGCGATGGCCTCGTCGCGGGGGAGAATGCCGGAGATCGCAAAAAAACAGGTCTGCATGATGGTGTTGATGCGCCGGCCCATGCCGCTGTCGGCGGCCACCCGGTAGGCGTCGATGACGAACAGGCGGATCCGTTTGTCGAGGATCTGCTGTTGCACCCGTCGTGGCAGCGTGTCCCAGACCGCGTCCGGCGCCGCCGGCGTATTGACGAGAAACACCGCGCCGTCGGCCGCCTTCTCCAACATCGGATAGCGCTCCAGAAACACCGTCTGGTGGCAGCCGATGAAGCTGGCCTCGCCGTCACCGATCAGATAGGGCGCGCGGATCGGGTCGTCGCTGAAGCGCAGGTGGGAGACGGTCACCGCACCGGCCTTCTTCGAGTCGTAGACGAAATAGCCCTGGGCATGGAGGTCGGTCTGCTCGCCGATGATCTTGATCGTGTTCTTGTTGGCGCTCACCGTGCCGTCGGAGCCGAGGCCGTAGAAGAGGCATTGCACCGCCCCCGCCAGCGCGCGGTTACGATGGTCGGGGTTCCACGGCAGGCTGGTGTCGCAGAGGTCGTCGTGGATGCCGACGGTGAAGTGATTCTTTGGCTGTGCCGCCGCGAGATTGTCGAATACCGAGACGATCATTCCCGGCGTGAACTCCTTCGACGACAGCCCGTAACGGCCGCCGACGATGCGCGGCATCGTTGCGAGGCGGGTGCCGCCGCCGGCCAGATGGTCGGCGATGCCGGCGAGCACGTCCTTGTAGAGCGGCTCGCCCTCGGCACCCGGTTCCTTGCAGCGGTCGAGCACGGCGATGGCGCGGGTGCTGGGCGGCAGCGCATCGAGCAGATGGTCGGTGGAGAAGGGGCGGTAGAGGTGGACCCGCACGACGCCGACCCGCTCGCCATCGGCCAGCAGGTGATCGACCGTCTCGGCGACCGCCTCGGTGCCGGAGCCCATCAGCACGATGACCCGCTCGGCCTTGGGATGGCCGTGGTAGTCGAACGGGCGGTAGTGGCGGCCGGTCAGCTCGCCGAACCGCGCCATGGTATCGGCGACGATCCGCGGCATCGCCTCGTAGTAGGGGTTGACCGTCTCGCGTGCCTGGAAATAGACATCGGGATTCTGCGACGTGCCGCGAATCATCGGCCGGTCCGGCGTCAGCGCGCGCTGGCGATGGGCCGCCACCCATTCGTCGTCGATCATCGCGCGGATGGTGTCGTCGTCCACCGGCGTGATCTTGGCGATCTCGTGCGAGGTGCGGAAGCCGTCGAAGAAGTGCAGGATCGGAATCCGTCCGGCCAGCGATGCCGCCTGGGCGATCAGCGCCATGTCCATCACCTCCTGCACCGAGCCGGCGGCGAGCAGTGCAAAGCCGGTGCCGCGGGTCGCCATGACGTCGCCGTGGTCGCCGAAGATCGAAAGCGCTTGCGCCGCCAGCGACCGGGCCGCCACGTGGAACACCGCCGGTGACAGCTCGCCGGCGATCTTGTACATGTTCGGAATCATCAGCAGCAGGCCCTGGGAAGCAGTGAAGGTGGTGGTCAGCGCGCCGCTCTGCAACGCCCCGTGCACGGTGCCGGCGGCGCCGCCCTCGCTCTGCATTTCGATGATGTCCGGGACGTTGCCCCAGATGTTCTCCCGGCCGCGCGCCGACCACTCGTCCGCCAGTTCGCCCATCGGTGAGGCCGGTGTGATCGGATAGATGGCGATGACCTCGTTGGTCTTGTGAGCAATACGGGCCGCGGCTTCGTTGCCGTCGATGGTGATCCTCTTTGGTGTCTTCATGGGCGGCTCCGGCGTAGTGGATTGGTTCATTGCGACCGGCCTCGGGGCTGATCGGGCCAGACGCGGGAATCGGCACCCCGCACCGTTTCCCGCGCCTGCTCTGAGAATCGTTCCGCTGCGGGTCTCTATAGTGGAAGATAGTGCGCCGACGGCCATCGTGATTGACGTGGATCAACAACTGCCGCACCCCGACCGGGCGAACCTGCGATAATCCGGGGTGTGACGATGAGGAACGGGGCGTGCCCGGGAAGACGAGACGATGAAATACGGCGAAATCGAAACACGGCTGCATGAGCTGGAGCGCTCCCTGGAGCAGCGTCTGGAGGAGGTCAAGGCGGGGCTGGTGCAGCAGTACAGCGCCGACAGCAAGGAACAGGCCATCGAGCGCGAGAACGACGAGGTGCTGGAGAAGATCGAGGAGTCGATCGTCGCCGAGCTGGCCCAGGTGAAGAACGCCCTGCGGCGGTTGCACGAGGGGGAGTACGGCATCTGCGAATCCTGCGGTGATGAGATTGCCGTTGCGCGGCTCGAGGTCATGCCCTTCGCGACTCTCTGCGTCGAGTGTGCCGAGCTGATGGAGCGACGTTGAGCGATTCGCCGGCCGCGATTTCGCCATTGCGCGCCCGGGCCAATCCCATTGACCCGGATAGCTCATGAGAATGCGGGATATTGGGGGAACCTCGGGGTTCGATACACCGAAAAGCATGATCGTCGCCATGGTTGCAGGTGAATCGGGCAAAATGGCCGCTGAGATTCTTCCAAAAACCGCAGAGCGGCGCAGATGACAGGCCGCACTTTGCCACTACCCCATCATTTTTTACAAATCATGACGTTATGATTGATTCTCAGCGTTCTTGTGAAATATCCGGGTTACGGTTTTCGTCACCGCTTGCCGTCAAGCGCCGGATTGACGTCGTTCGATGACCCTGTTCCAAGACACCGCCAGCCCGTGGCAGCCGCTGGCAGACCGGTTGCGGCCCCGTTCGCTGGACGAGGTGGCCGGGCAGGCCCATCTGCTGGCGCCGGGCAAGCCGTTGCACGAGGCGCTGCGTCACGGCCGGCTCCATTCGATGGTCTTCTGGGGGCCGCCCGGGGCCGGCAAGACCACGTTGGCGCGGCTGCTGGCGCGCCAGACCGATGCCCACTTTCTCGCCATCTCCGCCGTGCTCTCCGGCGTCAAAGAGATTCGCGCCGCGGTGGAGCAGGCCAGGGCCGCGCTGGCCGCGGACGGGCGGGCGACGATTCTCTTCGTCGACGAGGTCCATCGCTTCAACAAGGCGCAACAGGATGCCTTTCTGCCCCATATCGAGGCCGGCACGATCACCTTCGTCGGCGCCACCACCGAAAATCCCTCGTTCGAGCTGAACAACGCCCTGCTGTCGCGGCTGCGCACCTACGTGCTCAAACCGCTGGACGACGATGCGCTGAAGAGGATATTGCGCAACGGGGTGGCGGCGCTGGCGGCCGATGCGGGGGAGGCGATCGAGATCGGCGACACGGAGCTGGAGACCATCGTCGCCTTTGCCGATGGCGATGCGCGGCGGGCGTTGAACCTGCTGGAGCTGGCCGCCGAGCTGGCCACGCCGGAGCATGGCCGGCGCCTCATCGACGCCGATACCGTGCGCGGCCTCACCGCCGAGGGGCTGCGACGCTTCGACAAGGGGGGAGAGTACTTCTACGATCAGATCTCGGCCATGCACAAGGCGGTGCGCGGCAGCAGCCCCGACGGCGCGCTCTACTGGTTCTGCCGGATGATCGACGGGGGCGTGGATCCGCGTTATGTCGCCCGGCGTGTCATCCGCATGGCGTCCGAGGACATCGGCAATGCCGACCCGCGGGCACTCACCATCGCCCTCGACGCCGCCGAGAGCTACGAGCGCCTCGGCAGTCCGGAGGGGGAGCTGGCGCTGGCGCAGGCGGTGGTCTATCTGGCCTGCGCGCCGAAGAGCAACGCCGTCTACAAAGCCTTCAACGAGGCAATGGCCGAGGTGCGCAAGCGTGGCAGTCTGGAGGTGCCGCTGCATCTGCGCAACGCGCCGACGAAACTGATGAAGCAGCTCGACTACGGCAAGGGCTACCGCTATGCCCATGACGAGCCGGATGGTTATGCGGCCGGTGAGCAGTACTTGCCGGATGCGCTACGGGAACGGCGGTTCTACCACCCGGTCGAGCGGGGGTTGGAGATTCGTATCGCCGAGAAACTGCGCGAGTTGCGTCGCCGCGACCGTGAAGCCGGGGGAGGGCGTGAGTGAAGCATCGGCTTGGCCTGGCCACCCTGTTGCTGGCCTATCTGCTGTGGATACCGGGAATCAGCCAGCCACTGCTGACGCTCACCGGCAGCGTGGACAAGGCCCGGCTGCTGGCGTTGGGCCAGACGCTGCTCGAGGACAGCCCGGGGGTGGTGCCGATGGTGGGACGGATGGCCGCGTCGCTGCTGGAGCGCATCGAGGTCAGCGGTCAGATTCCCGCCTATGAGAAGACCCGCAGCATCGTCGGCACCATCGAGGAGCTGATCGGTGCCGGCCACTGGCTGGTTGCTTTTCTGGTGGCGCTGTTCTCGGTGCTGATTCCGTTGACAAAAGGCGGCCTGCTGGCGCTGACGGCGCTGCGGCCCCACTGGCCCATGTCGATGGCGGGCAAGCGTCTCGGTGATCTCATCTCGCGCTGGTCGATGGCCGATGTCTTCGTCGTTGCCGTCATCGTCGCCTACCTCGCCGCCGGCGCCACCCGCGACATGGGCGAGATCTTCACCCTCGACGCCCGCTTCGGCCCGGGGTTCTACTGCTTTCTGGCATACTGCCTGCTGTCCATTGCCGCGTCGCAGTTGATGCGCACGCCCGCCACCGCCACAGGGTCGGATCGATGAGAAAACTGTTGTTCGTCAATGAGTACGGGCTCTATCCCGAACTGGTCAAGGCGCTGCAGGGCAGCGGCTATGCCGTCACCGTGGAGCACCTGATGCGCAAGGCCATCAAGTTCATCCAGCGGCAGAACCCCGAGATCGTCGTCGCCGAGTTTTGGCACGATTCGCAGTTTCGTGACCGCGTCAGCAATCTGGAGTCGATGCTGGCGCAGATCGAGGGCAAGCATGCGCAGACCCGGACGATCGTCATCTGTGACCCCCGCTGGCAGCCGTATCTGGACGAGATGCTGGCCGTCTACCATGTCGATGCGGTGCTGATGCAGCCGGTGTCGCCGGCGGCATTGCTGGCCGAAGTGGAGAGATTGTCGGCATGAAAAAAGCCGCCCGGTGTTGCCACCGGGCGGCTCGTGAATCGGGAGGGGCGATCCGTGCCCCCGGCTTGCGCCGAGCTCGTCCTTGAGCTTCGAGACAAAGCTTATCGTCCCATTTCCGAAAACGTAAGCGCCACAGCGACAGAACGCCGAATATCCGGACAGAGTGAACAAAAGGCGCGGCTGCACGGATCAATGGAATAAAAGAGGTGGGCAGATCATCACACAATGTCCGTCGCCACCACCGTTACCGTCGCTGCCGATGACGACGATGCCGTGATACGCTTTTTCGGCGTCGTGTCACAGCCATTCGAGAGAGACCCCATGAAAGAATCATCACCCGTCGTGATCCGCCTGGAAGACTACCGGCCGCCGGCCTGGTGGATCGACAGCGTGGATCTGCACTTCGACCTGTACGACGACGTGACCGTGGTCACGAGTCGACTCGAATGTCGAAAACATCCAGAGAATCAGGGAAACCCCGATAGCATTCGCCTCGACGGGGAAGGGCTGGTACTGCGTTCGGTTTCGCTGGATGGCGAACCGCTGGCCGCCGACCGGTACGCTGTCGATGAGACCGGGCTGACCGTTTTTTCCGTTTCCGACCGGTTTCGATTGGAGACCGTGGTCGAGATCGACCCGGCCAACAACACCGCACTCGAAGGGTTGTACCGGTCAGGTGGGAATTTTTGCACCCAGTGTGAGGCGCAGGGGTTTCGTCGCATCACCTACTATCTCGACCGGCCCGACGTGATGGCGGTGTTTACCACGACGCTGGTCGCCGACGAAAAAAAATATCCGGTGCTGCTGTCCAACGGCAATCTGCTGGAGCAAAAAAGCCTCGGCAACGGTCGTCATCAGGCGCGTTGGCGCGATCCCTTTCCCAAACCCAGCTATCTCTTCGCGCTGGTGGCCGGTGACCTGGCGGTGCGTGACGATCTCTTTTGCACCCGCTCCGGCCGCGAGGTGAGGCTGCGGATATTCACCGAGCATCACAACCTCGATCGTACCGGTCATGCCATGGCGTCGCTGAAGAAGGCGATGCGCTGGGACGAGGCGGTCTATGGTCTGGAATACGATCTCGACGTCTACATGATCGTCTCGGTCGACGATTTCAACATGGGGGCGATGGAGAACAAGGGGCTCAATATCTTCAACTCCAAATTGGTGCTGGCGCGCCCCGACACCGCCACCGACGCCGACTATGTCAATATCGAAGCGGTCATCGCCCACGAATATTTTCACAACTGGACCGGCAACCGCGTCACCTGCCGAGACTGGTTCCAGCTGAGTCTCAAGGAGGGGCTGACGGTATTTCGCGACCAATCCTTCACCGCCGACATGACCTCCGAGCCGGTCAAGCGCATCGAGGACGTGCGGATGCTGCGCAGCCACCAGTTTCCCGAGGACGCCAGTCCGATGGCCCATCCAGTGCGACCGTCGTCCTATATCGAAATCAACAATTTCTACACCCTGACGGTGTATGAGAAAGGCGCCGAAGTCGTGCGGATGTACCGGACGTTGCTGGGGCCGGAGGGTTTTCGCAAGGGAATGGACCTCTATTTCGAGCGACACGACGGGCAGGCGGTGACCACCGACGATTTTCGACGCGCGATGGAGGACGCCAACGGTGTCGATCTTGCCCAATTCCAGCGTTGGTACGACCAGGCCGGCACCCCCGAGGTGACGATTCGCAGCGCCTGGGATGCCGCCGCGGGCACCTATACACTGGAGATCGAGCAGTATTGTCCGCCGACGCCAGAGGCGGAGAAAAAACGGCCGTTTCTTATTCCGCTCAAGCTCGGCCTGCTCGATCGCGATGGCAACGACCTGCCGTTGCGCTGCGAGGAGGGAACACCGGCCATCGACCCCACGGTTTTCCTCATCACCCGGGAGAAGGAAAGATTGGTTTTTTCCGGCCTCGACGCGCGACCGGTGCCGTCGCTGTTTCGCCACTTTTCCGCGCCGGTCAAGTGCCAATACGACTACGGCGACGACGAGCTGGCCTTTTTGCTGGCCCACGACAATGACGACTTCAACCGTTGGGACGCCGGCCAAAAGCTACAGTTGCGCACGCTGTTGTCGATGGTGGTCGATTTGCAGGAGGGACGGGCGCCGCTGGTCAGCCCGGTGCTGCTGGAGGCGGTGGGTCATCTGCTCGAAAACCATCGAAGCAGTGATCCGGCATGGCTTGCCGAAGCATTGACGTTGCCGGACGAAGGCTATCTCGGTGAGCAGATGGCCGTGATCGATGTCGATGCGATCCACGCCGCGCGCACGCAGTTGCGCACGCGCCTGGCGACCGAGTTCGAGAGCGGGTGGGAAGCCATTTATCATCACTATGCTGGCGACGGCGCCTACCGTTTCGACGCCGCCGACATGGGGCGCCGGCGTTTGAAGAATCTGGCGCTGTCCTATCTGGTGGCGGGCGATGCCGAACGATACGCCGACATGGCCGAGCAACAGTTCCTTCGCGCCGACAATATGACCGACAGCATCGCCGTGTTGCAGGCGCTGCGTGATACCGAGGTCCCGGCCCGGGAGCGGGTGCTGACGGCATTCCACGGGCGCTGGCGGGACGATCCGCTGGTACTGGACAAGTGGTTCTCGATCCAGGCGACGGCGGCGCGCCCCGGGGTGTTGGAGGAGGTGAAGAAACTGATGGCGCACCCTGGGTTCTCACTGAAGAATCCCAATCGCGTGCGCGCGCTGATCGGTGCCTGGATGCAGGCCAACCCGGTGGGCTTCCATCGCGCCGACGGCGCCGGTTATGCACTGGCCGCCGATATCGTTCTCCAGCTCGACGGGATCAATCCGCAGATTGCCGCGCGACTCGCCAAGGTCTTCTCCCGCTGGCGGCGCTATGACAGTCGCCGACAGTCTTTGATGCGCGAGGTGCTGACGCGTATTGCCGAGCGTGAGGGGCTCTCCGCCGACGTCTTCGAGGTGGTGTCGAACAGTCTCGCCTGAGCTTTTCACAAGAAAATCATAACGCCATGATTTATCTGAAAAATACGGCTATGGTTTTCGGCGAATCCAACAAGCTGCCTCGTTCGGTGATGACTCCGGCCCACCGACGATGTGCCGACAGAGGAAATTCCGCCGCCGTCAGAACGCCTCCCACACCTCATCATCGGCCGGGGTCGAGGTGATCGCCGGAGAGGCCGTTTTGGCCGCATCCGACCACGGCCGGTCGGCGCCACGGCGTTCGACGAAGCCGGGCGGCTGTTCGCCCGATGCCTGGCGCTCGGCGACGCTGGACGGGGTGGCCGGTGCCGTCGCCGGGGGGGCTGTCACCGCGCCGTCGAACTTGTAGAAAGAAATCAGCGATTCCAGTTCGGCCGATTGCTCCTCCAATATTTTGCTGGAGACCGCGACCTCCTCGACCATCGAGGCGTTCTGCTGGTTGACGTCGTCGAGCCGCATGATCGATTCGTTGATCTGTTCGACGCCGATGGCCTGTTCTCGGCCGGCGGTGGAGATTTCGGAAATGAGCGTGCTTACCTTGGTCACCGCCTCGACGATGCCTTGCAGGCTCTTGCCCGAGGCGTTGACCAGATCGCTACCGGAGTGGATCTTCTTCACGCTGGCTTCGATCAGCGTCTTGATCTCCTGGGCGGCCTCGGCCGAGCGCTGCGCCAGATTGCGTACCTCGGAGGCGACGACGGCAAAGCCCCGGCCCTGTTCGCCGGCGCGGGCGGCCTCGACGGCGGCATTGAGCGCCAGCAGATTGGTCTGGAACGCGATCTCGTCGATCACGTTGATGATGTCGGCGATCTTCTTGCTGTCGTCGTTGATCTCGTTCATCGCCTCGACCGCCTTGCCGACGATCAGTTGCCCTTCCTTGGCCATTTTGTTGGCTTCGTCGGAGAGCTTCTTGCCCTGCTGCTGATTTTCGGAGCTGAGCTTCACCGTGGCGGTGATTTCCTCCATGCTGGCGGCGGTTTTCTCCAGGTTGCTCGCCTGTTCCTCGGCGCGCTGCGCCAGCGAGGTGTTGGCGGTGGCGATCTCGCCGGCGCTGGCGCGTACGGTATGGGTCACTTTTTCGATCGCGCCGGTCACCTCGATCAGCTTGTCGCGCATGCAGACGAGAGCGTCGAAAGCGGGGCCTTCGAAACCGATCTCCGGATCGGACAGGTCACCCTCGGAAATCTTCTTCAGCGCGCTGGAGAGCGCTTCCGATTCGGCGCTGAGGCGACGGATCAGGTTGTAGCTCAGGAGCAGGGTGGCCAGCAGCACGAGAATGCCGATCACCGCCTCGGCCCAGAGGCGGGTGCTGGCGGTGCCGGCCAGTTCCTCCATCAGTTCCACGGAACGATGGGTCAGCTTGTCCTCCAGTTTCTTCAGCAGGTTGATTTTCTGCGTCTGCTTGGCGAACCACTCGGTGGCGTCGTAACCGAAACCGCCGTCCAGCCGGCGGGCGCTGTCGATCATTCGCGCGGTCTCGACGAAGACCGGCTCGCGCGTCAGCCTTTCGTAGTCCTGACGCATCGGTGAATCGGCGAAGTGGTTGAATTTCTGGGTGAATACATTCTGTTCCGCCAGCAGGGTGATGAATTTGTCGCGCATGCCGGGGGCAAAGGCGTCGGCGGCGAAGGTGTTGGCCAACACCGCGCGGATGATGCCGGCACGCTCCTTGATGTTCATGAAATTGACGGTGGCCAGGCCGAGGCGGGAGATGTCGGGCTGGGTGCTGGCCGAGGCGATGGTTTCGATGACGCCGAGCAGTTCGGTATTGATACCGGTGTACCACGTGACCGCTTTTTTGACCGGCCAGTTCTGCCCGCGAACGTTGGCCCGGGCCGATTCGATCTTTTCCAGTTGGCCGAGTATCTCGGTGATCCGGGCTTCGACGTCGGGCGAGAGCGCCTCGAGGTCTTCCCAATCGATATTCTCCCGGAATTCACGGATGGTCTTGTCGGTGTTGGTGGTGTGGCTGGCGAGCTTCGCCGAGAACTTGCGGCCCTTGCTGCCGAGGTAGCCGGCGGAGAGGCCCCGTTCGATCTGCAGGTTGTGAATCAATGCCGAGGCATGGGTGGCGAAACGGGGAACGGCCTGGAGTTTCTCGATGCTGTGACTGTCGTGTAGTGCATGGGAGAGGAGAAGGCCCAGAGCGCCGATGAAGGCCAGCAGCGGGAACAGGACGATAATGGCCAGTCGTGTGCCAAAGGAAAGATTTTTTGGCTGAAATCTCATGATGTCTATTCCTGTCGGTCTTGTTGTTTCAGTTTCTTTGGAAATTACCCGGTTTCGCCCGAATGTCCTTGTGGCACCGGGCCACGCTTTGCATTTTTCCTAGCTAGGATGCCCAAGATGGATGATCGGTTCGTCGGGATGTCCGACGTCGCCATCCTTCGACGATGCTCCTCCTGTTTTCCGAACCTGCAGGCCCGACACGGCGGGACGCCAGGTCAATCACTGTTGAAGCAAGGAGGATGCCAAATTGGCGGGCTGTGGTTGGTCGATGAAAGGGCCGGATCGGGCGACGAGCCGGTTGCGGGCCTCTGCCAAGGGCCGACGGAAGCTGGCACGATGGCAGCGGCTTGCCCCGTTGCCGCCGGGGCTACAGCGGAGCGGGATGGATTGCTCATCGTCGCGGTGTGGTGAATTGGTTATAATCGGATGGAAAGAGAAACGCTCTTTTTTCAGTTGATTATTGGAAGTAATTAAAGGGATTTTCGATGTCTTGTCTTGGGTGTCGGGGAAGGCTGGCCAGCCGGTCGGTTCTGGTCGTGATCCTGTTGTGGTCCGCGGTGGCGTGGTCGCTGGGGGAGGTGAGCGATGTCGAGCTGGCGCAGGCGATCGCGACGCCGTCCGACTATGTGGTCGACGGGGAGGCGCATCGCTGGGGGCGGGGTGTCAATCTGTCGTTGGTGGCCTTTTCGCGGCAGGGCAGGCGTTTCGTCCATCGGTATCCGGCACCGAGGGTCGTGATCCGGCGCGTGGACAACGAGACGGTTCGCGGGGAGGGTTGCAGCCTGTTCGCCGAGGTCGCCCGACGCCCATCGAGCTACCAGCCCGATTTTCCCGGTGAGGCGGCCGGCCGTTGTGCGCCGGCGCCGTTGCTGCGGCAGAACATCGTCAATCGCGGCTTGCTGGATGTCTTCGCCAATCTCGACGACGGCACCCTGGCCACGGCCGGCAATATCGAAAGAATCGATGTGGTGTTTCCGGCTGGGATACAGGCTCCGCCCGAGACGTCGCTACTCGACGACGTCGGTTTTCTCATCGCCGAAAAAGGCGGCAACAGTCATCTCAAGCTGGCGGCGATCACCGCCCTCGACAGTGCTGGTCGGGTCGCCGGTTACGGGGCACTGCTGGAGGTGGTGGCGCACGATGCCGCCGGAGAGGCGGCGCTGCGCTACGGTCTCACCGAGGTGACGTTGCGTAGCGACTTCCTGGTGAATCGGCATCGGCGGCCGAATGGCCCGCCCCGCAGCCTCGATGCCGCCTTCGTCGAGTCACTGGGTGCGGTGTTCGTATCGATGAAGTCGTTGGGCGTCGAACCCGGTGGGATGATCTACGGCTATTCACTGTTCGGCGCCGATGTCGGCGCGGATGCCGACCTGCTCGATCCGGCCACGTTCCCGCTCGATACCGGTCGAGGCAACCTGCCCGATGGACTGGGGCGCTTTGGGGGCGATGCCGATCTCTACGGGGGGATTGCGGCCTATTTCACTTCGACGCGCCTGTTGCCGCTGACCGGCAAGGTGTTTCGGGATGCCGATGGCTCCGGCCGGCAGGGGGCCGGGGAGGATGGCGTGACCGGCCTGCCGTTGCGGCTCTACCGCGACAATGGCGATGGCCGTTTCGATGCAGCCGTCGATCCGCTGGTCGGGGTGCGTCTGACCGACGGGCAAGGTCACTACCGTTTCACGACATTGCCGGCCGGCCGCTACTGGCTGCAGCCCGACCGGGCCGCCGAGGCGTTTCCCGAGGGGTACGACGTGGCCGGTGCGCCGTTACCCCGCTTGGTGACGTTGTCGCAGGATGCGGCGCCGCCGGTGCTCGATCTCGCCCTCGTGGCGGTCGGTGGCAGTGATGCGGCGCTGCTGGCGAGGGCCGACCGTTTCGTCGGCATGGCCGGACAGGAGCTGCTGCTCGATTTGCTCGCCAACGACCGGATTCCCGCCGGCGTCGGCGCCACCGTCGATCTGACCACCGAACCGGACAATGGTGAGTTGCGGCGGCTCGGAAACCGTTTCCTCTACACCGCGCGCCCTGGGTTCGAGGGTGTCGATGGCTTCACCTATCGGCTGCGGGGGCGCGGCGGCGAGATCAGCACCGCGATGGTGCGGATCGAGGTGCGGTTGCCGGGCCGCGGGGACAGTGACCGCGACGGGTTGGTCGATGCCATCGATCCCGACGACGACAACGACGCCATTCCCGACTATGCCGAAGGCGCCGGTGATACCGACGGCGACGGCCTGCCCGATCAGTTGGACCCCGATGCCGATGGTGACGGCATCTTCGACCTGCTCGAATCCGCGCTCGACATCGATGAAATCCGCCGCCAGGACGGCGATGGTGATGGCCGCCTCGACATCGCCAGCCTTTCGGTGGTGCCGCCGGCCGATTGGCAGCCGGTCGATACCGATGGTGACGGCTTGCCCGACCATCTCGATCTCGACAGCGACGACGACGGCATACCCGACGTCGTCGAGGCGGGTTTCGACGACGCCGATCTCGATGGCCGTGCCGACGGCGCCAGCCGCTTCCGCTGGCCGCGCGATAGCGACGGCGATGGCGTAGCCGACCACCGTGAGCTGGATGCCGACGCCGATGGCCTGTTCGACATCGTCGAAGCCGGAATCCCCGATGTGGATGGCGATGGGCGGGTCGATGGGCGGGCCGTTGCCGGTGGCGCCGGTGCCGTGCTCGGCGATGGCGCCAACCGGGATCTCGATGCCGATGGCAATGGCGTTCCCGATTTTCAGGAGGTGACAGGCCACAGGCTCCGTACCGGTCTGTCGGGTTGGGGCGGTGGGGCCGCCGCCTGGGGGTTCTTGCTGATCGTGCTGATATCGGGCAGTCTGGTGCGCGATTGGGGAGATGGTCAGCGGCCAGGGAGGAAACGTCGTGCGTAACACGCTTCGCGCCACTGCGGCGATCCTGTCGGTTGCGGTAACGGTGACCGCGCCACTGCTGGCCGCGCCGGCCGCCAAGACAGCCGACGATGCGCGTTGGTTCGTCTCCGGCTCGGTGGGGTATTCGATGGTCGAACCGGCCTCCGACTGCGACTGTTACCGCATCACCGATGACCGCGATGCCGGTTTCATGCTGGCCGTCGGCTACGATCTGACGCGCTATTTCAGCGTCGAGGGCTATTATGCCGACCTCGGAGAAGCCGAGGTCTCCAATATCGGCAACCAGCCCATCGGCCATGTGGGGTACCGCGACTATGGCGTGACCGCGCTGGCCTATTTCTACAACCAGTCTCCGCAGCCACCATCCCCCTACTACTATGCGCCGATTCCGCGACAGGGGTTTTCCCTCTACGGCCGCATCGGCATCGGTGCGATGGACAACAGCAGCAACCTGCCTCTCGAACGCGACAGCGATCTCCATCTGCTGATCGGCGCGGGCGCCGAATACGGCTGGCGCGATGGCTTTGGTGTTCGTCTGGAATACACCGCCTATGACGAGGATGCGGCCATGCTGACCGTCGGCCTGGTCAAGCGTTTCGGCCAGCGGCCGACCGCGGCCCCGGCGGCGGGCGTCCGGTATGGACCCACCGTGACCACCACCACGCCGCCGCGTGGCGAGCACGACCGCGCTCCGTTGCGCGTGACCATGCCAGTGATCGAATTCCGCCCTGGCAGCGACCAGCTCGATGCCGGTGCGAAGCGGCAACTCGACCGGTTCGTCGAGGCAGTCGCCCGCTTCTTCAAACTGCGGTTCGATATCAAGGGGTATGCCGTCGCGGGCAGGGATGAGTACGACAACCTGCGGCTGTCGTTGGCGCGGGCCGAGCGGGTCAAGAACTACCTCCTCGCCAAGGGCATCTCGCCCCGGCGGCTCAACAGCCAGGGTCTTGGCAGCGGCGACGGCCATGGCGCCGGCGACCGGGTGGAAATATCGATTCGATATTGACCCGAACGTTTCATGAGATTGCCCACGGCAAGGCCCGACACATCGACCGTTCCGGGACGCGTTGACGCCCCGGCCATGCCACGAAGGCACAGGATGTTGGGCACGCTTCGCTTTGCCCAACCTACGACTACGACGCCCTGTCATCGCGAGCGGAGCGCGGCGATCTCCTGACGGCGGAGCGCTGCTTCGGGAGATTGCTTCGCTGGCGCTCGCAATGACAGGGCGTCTTTATTGCGTCGCGTTTTTTCGACGAGGAAAAAATGCGACTCGCGCCTGGTGCGGGTGGTGGGGAAGGATATCGTGCTCGACGAGGCGTGAAACCGGTACCACCGGCTATGCCACGAAGGCGCAGGATGTTGGGCACGCTTCGCTTTGCTCAACCTACGACTACGACGCACGTCATCGCGAGCGGAGTGTGGTGATCTCCTGACGGCGGAGCGCTGCTTCGGGAGATTGCTTCGCTGGTGCTCGCAATGACGGGTGGTGTCGTTGCGAGGAGCGGCAGCGACGCGGCAACCTCCTGCTACGAAGCCCCCCCTTCACGCGCGCCGTCGCCGGGGCCAACCGGAAAAGCGTCAGTGGTAGCTGTAGACCTTGCCCGTGGAGGTTGCCGCCCCTTGTTGAGGTTGGGTGCTGCCGATCAGCAGATGACCGTCACGCAGTTCCAGATCGACGCCGAATTCATCGAAAGGCTTGACGTCCGTCGGCTGAATGGTGGTGAGCACCGTCCATTGTGCCTCCGCCCCTTGGTAGAGATAGGCGATGCCTGTGTCCTCCCCCTTGAGGTCGGACAACGGCGCGCCGATGGCCAGCAGGTTGCCGTCGAGGGCGACACGGAAGCCGAAGAGATTGTGACTGCGTGGCGCCGGCTCCTTGATATAGGCACGTTGCCGCCATTGTCCCGCTTGTTCGGTGAACAGATAGACCGCGCCCACCTCGGTGCCGTCGTTGTTGTCGCCGTGGGCGTTGCTGTCCTCGCAGATGGCGCCTATGGCCAGTGTCTTGCCCGATAGCGCCAGTGAAAAGCCGAACCGGTCACCGCCCCCGGCATTGTCGGCTTTCAGATCCGTTATCTTTTCCCACTCGTCGTCGTCACGTCGGTAGAGCGTGACGGTGCCGGTGTCGTTGATATAGCGGCGGCACTCGTCGTCGTTGGCGAACGAGCCGATGGCCAGCAGATCGCCGTCCAGGGCGATGCTTTGCCCAAAGCGATCGCTGGAGCCGGGGATCTCGATGCTCTGCTGATGCTCCCAGTCATCGTCGTCCCGCTGGAAGATGAAGACATCACCGCCGCTTGGGGCGCCGTCGCGACCGCGCAATGTGGCGACGGCGAGGGTGTCGCCGGAGAGTGCCACGTTGTAGCCGAAACGCTCACGGCTGCGGGGGGTGGGGGCTTGCAGCGTGCTTTCCAGTTTCCAGCCGGTACCGGTGGATTCGTAGAGGTAGACGCGTCCGCTGTTGCCCCGTTTGCCGTCGTAACCGAAAGCGCTGATGGCCAGGGTGTCGCCATCGAGAGCGATGTGGTAACCAAACTGGTTGTCGCGGGTCGGTGCGGGCTCGGTCAGTGTCTGGGTGCGGACCCAGTTGCCGTCGATATAGCGGAACAGCTCCACCCGTCCGGCCTTCGATTTTCCATCGACGCTGGCTTCCGGCGCGGCGATCGCGGCGATGTCGCCGTCCACCGCCATGCTGAAGCCGAAGCGTGCCCCCCGCTGCGGCGTGGCCGAGAACAGCGTGTTGCGCTGGACGAAGCCCGACGCCGAGGCGCGCACGATGTTGAGTACGTACCGCTTCGTGGTTTTGCCGTCGGCGGATTCGACGGTGACCTCCACCGGGTTGGCGCCTTCCTGCAGTGCCACTTCGGTGCTGTATTGGGGTGGCGCGACGGTCGTGCCGCCGATGCTGACCGTGGCCGCCGGGTCGGCCGGAACCGCGGTCAGCAGGGTGGTGGCGGTCAGATAGCTGACGGTGGCGTCATAGCTGGTGCTGTCGGGGTCGAAGGTCTGGGTCAGGTTGCCATCGGCCAGCTGCAGGGTTTGCAGCGCCGCCGGCCCGCCCGCGCCGATCGTGCCGGAGCCCGGTGGGGCTTGGTCGAAGTCGTCCGGCACGGTCTCGCCGGGGCGCAGTGCGATGATGCGGTAGTCGGTGAAGCGGGTGCCGTCGGGGGAGACGACGTGGAGGGTGATGGTATAGGGCGTTTCAGTCACCGGCAGTGGTGGGCTCTTCTTGCCGGCCTCGAGTGGCTGGCCGTTGAGCGTG
Source organism: uncultured Thiotrichales bacterium (assembly GCA_964614535.1). Classification (GTDB taxonomy): domain Bacteria; phylum Pseudomonadota; class Gammaproteobacteria; order UWMA-0217; family UWMA-0217; genus JALSHZ01. Next base: position 32,938 of record CAZTOZ010000026.1, read on the forward strand.
ATCTTGGCCAGGTCGTGGGTCGGTACCGCGGTGAAGACGAGCGGCTTGCCGTCGTCTTTGAGGGTGAGCCGATAGCTTTGGGTCTTGCTCGAAAAGGCGGGTGACAGCGTGCCGCCCTCGATGGTGAGAATGGAGAGCGTAGAGGTGGCGCGTGGGTCGAACCCACCGGCGTCGCAGGCGGCCAGCAGCGCGGCGATGGCCAGCAGGAGCAGTGCTTGGAACGAGTTGTAACGCATGATGTGACCCCCTGGGTGGGCAACCCGGATGACGACAGCGATCTGGTGCCGCTGTTCTATTCCTGAGAACGGTGATCGCCGAATTGGTTCGCGATCACCCTCCCGTTTACCCGGTTTTGTGCGGTTTGTCCAGATTGGCGGGGTGTCGGGGCGGGCCGGTCTCGATCAGCGACAAAAAAGAAAAGGCGCCACCCCCGGCGGGGTGGCGCCTCGATACGGTGCAGCCGTGGCTGCCGTGAACGTTAGGGCTTGGGTGCGTCCTTCGGCTGCTTCAGCTCCACCTTGCCTTTGTCATGCAGCTCGCGCAGGTAGTTCTGGATCGCCTTGTTGGCGACGATGCTGCGCAGTTGGTCCTTCATGCTTTCAAAGCTCGGCGGCGCGATGTCGCGGCTCTGCTCCAACTTGATGACATGCCAGCCGAACTGGGTCTTGACCGGCTCGGTGGTGATTTCGCCATCCTTCAGTCCGGTCACGGCGTCGGCGAATTCCGGCACCATCGTGGTGGGCTTGAACCAGCCCAGGTCGCCGCCGTTGGGGCCGGAGGGGCCGATGGACTTCTCCTTGGCCAGTTTGACGAAGTCGGCGCCGTCGTTGAGCTGCTCGATGATCTTCTTGGCCTCTTCCTCGCTCTTCACCAGAATGTGGCGGGCCTTGTACTCCTTCTTGGGCGCGGTTTTGATCTGCTCCTCGTACTCCTTCTTCAGCGCCTTGTCGGAGAGATCGACCGCGTCGAGCTTTTTCGACAGCATGGCGTTGACCAGCAGCGTGGTTTTCTGGATCTCCAGCGCCTTCTTGAAATCCTCCTCCTTGTCGAGCCCGGCCTCCAGTGCCGCCTGCTTGATCAGTTCGCGGTTGATGACTTCGTTGAGGATCTGGCCGGGATCGGGGGGCGCGCCGGTGCCGGCCTTGCTGCTCATGTAGATCTGCACGTCTTCGAGCGTGATCTCGGTGCCATTGACGACGGCGATCACCTCGTCGGCCGCCGGTGGCTTGGGGGTGTCCTTGGCCAGCAGGGACTGGCTCGTCGCCGCCAGCAGCAGGCCGACGACGGCCGATTGAACGATCTTTCTGGTTTGCATCTCTCTTACCTCGTGGTGAATGGGATCTGGTGTCGCGGAAGTCTACCGGAATGGTGGCGCCGGCTCCGTTACTATCTCTTCACGTGTGGCCGCTCAGGGCAATACCTTTCTGAAGGGATAGACCCGCGTCTCCCGGTAGGCGCCGGCGGCGAGATAGGGGTCTGCCTCGGCCCAGGCCCGGGCTGCCTCCAGCGAGTCGAATTCGGCCACCACCAGGCTGCCGGTGAAACCCGCCGGTCCGGGGTCGGGCGCGTCGATGGCCGGGAGCGGCCCGGCCAATAACAGCCGTCCTTCGTCACGCAGTTTCTCGAGCCTTTGCAGATGCGCCGGCCGGGCCGCGAGCCGGGCTTCGAGCGAGTCGTCGGCGTCGATGCCGTGGATCATGTAGTACATTGGTCTCGATCTCCTGTCGGTTCTGCTGGCGGCGTATAGTATATCGGCCGGCGCACGGGTTTTTGCCGTGCTTGCCAAATGGTGGTGATTCACTATGATTGCCCCCTTGCCACAGCACCGACGCCCACCCTTGTTCATGAGCCAGTTCTTCGAGATCCACCCCGAAAACCCGCAGAAACGCCTGATCGATCAGGCGGTCAACATCATCAAGGCGGGGGGGGTGATCGTCTATCCCACCGACTCTTGCTATGCGCTGGGTTGTCACATCGGCGACAAGACGGCGATGGAGCGCATCCGCAGGATCCGCAAGGTGGACAAGGATCACCACTTCACGCTGATGTGTCGTGATCTGTCGGAGATCTCCAACTACGCCAAGGTGGAGAACTACACCTACCGGATGATGAAGGCGCTGACGCCGGGACCCTACACTTTCATCCTGCCGGCCACCCGCGACGTGCCGCGCCGGTTGCAGCACCCCAAGCGCAAGACCATCGGCATTCGCGTGCCCGACAACCGCATTGCGCTGGAGCTGCTGGAGATGCTCGGCGAGCCGATCATGAGCAGTACCCTGATCCTGCCCGATACCGAGATGCCGCTGACCGATCCCTACCAGATCCGCGTCATCCTGGAGCATCAGGTGGATCTGGTCATCGACGGCGGCTTCTGCGACATCTCGCCCTCGACCGTCATCGACATGACCACCGGCCGGCCCGAGGTGCTGCGCGAGGGCAAGGGCTCGCTGGAATGGCTGGAGCTGCACTGAGCATGAAGCGCTGACATGCAGAGTCTCGAAGCCACCATCCAGTACATCGCCGTCGCGGCGATCCCGCTGATCTTCGCCATCACCGTTCACGAAGCCTCCCACGGCTGGGTGGCCCACAAGCTGGGCGACAATACCGCCAAGGCCATGGGGCGGCTCACCTTCAACCCGATTCCGCATATCGATCCGATCGGCACCATCGTGCTGCCGCTGTTGATGATGCTGACCACCGGCTTCATCTTCGGCTGGGCCAAGCCGGTGCCGGTGGATCTGCGCAACCTCGCCGATCCGCGCCGTGACTGGGCCATCATCTCGGTGGCCGGGCCGCTCTCCAACCTCGTCATGGCGCTGCTCTGGGCGCTGGTGTGGAAGCTCACGTTCCTGCTGCCGCAGTCGATGGTCTATGTGGCGCTGCCGCTGGCGCTGATGGCCAAGGTGGGGATCACCTTCAACGTCATCCTGATGGTGCTCAACCTGCTGCCGTTGCCGCCGTTGGATGGCAGCCGCGTGCTCGGTTGGCTGCTGCCGTCGCCGCTCGCCCACAGGCTCGACCAGATCGAGCCCTACGGCGTCTTCATTCTTATCGGGCTGCTCTATTTCGGCCTCTGGGACTACATCATCGGCCCGGCCACTGCCTTTTTCATCAACCTGATCGCCAATCTCTTTTCACTGTGAGGACATCGTCCAACCATGACCGCCAGTAACCGACGCATTGTTTCCGGCATGCGGCCCACCGGCCGCCTCCACCTCGGCCACTACCGTGGCGTGCTGAAGAACTGGGTGGAACTGCAGCACAGTTACGAGTGCTTCTTCTTCGTCGCCGACTGGCATGCGCTGACCACCCACTACGAGGATCCGTCGATCGTCGAGCCCAGCGTCTGGGAGATGGTGGTGGACTGGCTGGCCGCCGGCGTCAGCCCGGGAGCCGCCAAGCTCTTCATCCAGTCGCGGGTGCCGGAGCATGCCGAACTGCATCTGCTGCTGTCGATGATCACGCCGCTGGGCTGGCTGGAGCGGGTGCCCACCTACAAGGACCAGCAGGAGAAGCTGCGGGAGAAGGATCTGGCCACTTACGGTTTTCTCGGCTACCCGCTGTTGCAGGCGGCCGACGTGCTCATCTACCGCGCCGGTGGCGTGCCGGTGGGGGAGGATCAGGTCTCCCACATCGAGCTGACCCGCGAGGTGGCGCGGCGCTTCAACCACCTCTACGGCCGCGAGCCGGGGTTCGAGGAGAAGGCCGAGGCCGCCATCGCCAAGATGGGGAAGAAGAATGCGCGGCTCTACCGCCAGCACCGCAGGAACTATCTGGAGAAGGGCGATCAGGATGCGTTGGCCGTGGCCAAGGCCTTGCTGGAAGGGCAGCAGAACATCTCCATCGGTGACAAGGAGCGGCTGTTCGGCTATCTGGAAGGGTCGGGCAAGATCATCCTGCCGGAGCCGCAGGCGATGCTCACCGAGGCGGCGAAGATGCCCGGTCTCGACGGGCAGAAGATGTCCAAGTCCTACGACAACACCATCGCGCTGCGGGAGGACCCCGAGGTGGTGGAGAAGAAGATCCGCACCATGCCCACCGACCCGGCGCGGGTGCGGCGCACCGACCCCGGAGATCCGGAGAAGTGCCCGGTGTGGCAGTTCCACCTCATCTACTCCGACAACGGGACCCGAGACTGGGTGCAGCAGGGCTGCCGCAGTGCCAGCATCGGCTGCGTCGATTGCAAGGGGCCGGTGATCGACGCGGTGCTGGCCGAACTCAAGCCGATCCGCGAACGGGCGCAGGAGTATGAACGCGATGGCCAGGCGGTGCGTGCCATCATCTCCGAAGGCTGCGACGCCGCCCGCGACGTTGCCCGCGACACGCTGGAGGAGGTGCGTGAGGCGATGGGGTTGGCCTACATCTGATGCTCGTTTCGCCGTCAGCGCAGGAAGAGATGCCGTTCGCCATCGTCCAGGGCGAGCCGGTCAGCGCGCCGCCGACCGATCTCTACATCCCGCCCGACGCGCTGGAGGTGATCCTCGAGGCCTTCGAGGGGCCGCTGGATCTGCTGCTCTATCTCATCAAGCGGCAGAATCTCGATATTCTCGAAATCCCCATCGCCGAGGTCACCGCGCAGTATGTGGAATACATCGAGATGATGCGCGCGTTGCGGCTGGAGCTGGCGGCGGAGTATCTCGTCATGGCCGCGATGCTGGCCGAGATCAAGTCCCGCATGCTGCTGCCGCGGCCGGTGGAGGACGACGCCGACGAGGAGGACCCGCGCGCCGAGCTGATTCGGCGGTTGCAGGAGTACGAGCAGTTCAAGCAGGCTGCCGAGGATCTGGACGAGTTGCCGCGAATGTTCCGCGACACCTGGCCCGTCCATGTCGAGGTGCCGGCGACCGAGACGCCGAAACTGGAGGTGGCCGTCGATCTGAAGGATCTGCTGGCGGCGCTGAAGGATGTCCTCTCCCGCGCCGAGATGTTCACCAGCCATCAGATCCAGCGCGAGACGCTGTCGGTCCGTGAGCGGATGTCGATGGTGCTGGACAAGCTCCGCAACCAGGACGGCTTCGTCGAGTTCACCCAGCTCTTCACGCCGGAGGAGGGCCGGCTCGGCGTCGTCGTCAGCTTTCTGTCGATTCTGGAATTGCTCAAGGCGCATCTGATCGATCTGGCACAGGCCGAGTCTTTCGCGCCCATTTACGTCACCGCAGCCAAGTCAGCCGACCATGGAACAGAGTAGATTGATGGCCATGCTCGAGGCCGCCATCACCGCCGCCGACAAACCCCTCTCCCTAGACCAGCTTCAGCGCCTCTTCACGGACGACAGCGATCGTCCCGCCAAACCGGATATCGTCGCCGCCCTCAACGCCATCGCCGCGGCCTGCCAGGATTCGTCACGTGGCGTCGAGCTGCGGCAGGTGGCCAGTGGCTGGCGCTTTCAGGTGAAGGCATCGGTGGCGCCCGCCATCGCCGGGCTGTGGGAGGAGAAACCGCAGAAATACTCCCGCGCGCTGCTGGAGACGCTGGCGCTGATCGCCTACCGCCAGCCCATCACCCGGGGCGACATCGAGCAGGTGCGTGGTGTCGCCGTCAGCTCCAACATCATCAAGACCCTCCAGGAGCGCGACTGGATCCAGGTCGTCGGTCATCGTGAAGTGCCCGGCCGCCCCGCGCTCTATGCCACCACCAAGACCTTCCTCGACTACTTCAACCTGCGGTCGCTCGATGAACTGCCCAGCCTCAAGGAGCTGGCCGATCTCGACGCGGTCAACATGGACCTGCTGGTGACCTCGGGCCAGGAGGAGAAACCGGCCGATCCTCCCGCCGCGGCGCCGGAGTGACGGCGGACCGGCCGTTCGCGCCATCGTTGGAACGATTCGCCGCCGGTTTCTATACTGAGGCAAAAAGGGGTTGAATCAAGGGGGTCACGATGCGGTCGGTACGAAAATACGGGGCGTGGGCGTTGTCGCTGCTGCTGGTGTGGGCCGGGGCGGCGGCCTCGGCGTCGACGCCGCAGCCCCGGGTGGCGCAGGGGAGTGAACAGGCACCGGCCGATGCCTGGCCGGCCACGGTGGCGCTGCTCGATGCCGCCCGCTTTGCCGAGGTCTCGTCCGGCGCCCTGGTGGGCAGGATTCCCCCGTATGAAGCGGTCGCCCCGGAGGATGCAGGCCGGGCGGCGATCTTCTGCGGGGGTACGCTGGTGGCGCCACGCTGGGTGGTCACCGCGGCCCAATGCCTCGGCGGATCGGGAGGCTCGCGAGCCGCCGGCGATATCCTGGTGCATCTCGGCAGCGCCGATCTGCAGGGTGGCGTCCGCGTCGCCGTCACCAATCTCTATGTCCATCCCGAATACGACCCGGCAACGGGGTATGCCGATATCGCCCTGCTCGAATTGGCCAACGCGGCGGGTGGCGCGGCAGCGGCCATCGGCGGCGTTGCGGTTGGGGCCGGGGTGACCGCCCTTGGCTGGGATGGGATCCACGGCCGCTACCGGGCCGTTTCGGCCTACCGCCATCTGCGCCAGATCGACTACCGCGTCGTCGCCGATACCGCCTGTGCCGGCCAGGGGGTGTCGATACCGGCGACGGCATTCTGTGCCGAGGCGGTGAGTGCACCCCAGGTGCCGCTACAGGGCAGGCTGTGCCCCTTCGATGTCGGCGGACCATTGATGCAGGGTAGTGGTGGGTTGGCGCGGCTGGTGGGCATCATCGCCTCGCGGCACAACTGCAATATCGGGGCGAGCCGCAGCGCGGCGCGTTTCACCCGTGTGGCGCGATTCAGCGACTGGATCTCGGGTTATCTGTCGGCCGCGGCCAACCAGCCGCCCACTGTCTCGATTCGCGCCGTGCGTTGTCAGGGGGATGGCCGGGGCGGGGGGATGTTCCGTCCCAGCGACTGCTACCTCGTCGGTGGCGCGCCGACCCCGTTCATTCTCAAGGGGCGGGATCCGGACGGAGAGCTGGTGAGCTTTCGCGTCGATTTCGGTGATGGCCGGGTGAGGATCGGGAACGCCGACGAGGCGCGGATGCTCAACCGGGGTGGCGGTCCCGCGTTCGGGCTGCTGGGCAGTTGGGGGATGTACCACCGCTATGAGCGTCCGGGCCGCTATACCGTCACCGCGAGCGTGACCGACGATGGCGGCATCACCGTCAGTGACCGCATCGAGGTGGTGATCGGAACCGTCGAGCCGATGGTGCTGGCGGCCCCCGGGGTCGTCGTCAATGCGCTTGGAGAAAACCGCTTTGAGTTCGTTGTCGAGGTCGGTGGCAGGGCCGGCAATACCGAATATTGCGCCAGACGGCCTGGCGGGTGCATCGGTAGGATCGGCATCGACTTCGGAGACGGGCGGACGGCATCCACCGTGGTGGCGTCCGTCAAGGACGATGCGAGCTTTCCGATGACGGCCCGCTTCGAACACCGCTACGCCGCGGCCGGCAGCTATCGAGTGGTCGTGCGGGCCAGCGTCGATGCCAGCCGCTACTTCGAGTCGATGGGGTATCCGCCAGTGTCGTCCGAAGCGACGAGCATGGTCGTCATCTTGCCGGCGGCAGATTCCGACGGTGGTTCGAGCGGTGGTTCGAGCGGTGGTTCGAGCGGTGGTTCGAGCGGTGGTTCGAGCGGTGGTTCGAGCGGTGGTTCGAGCGG
>CAZTOZ010000027.1:0-43092 GCA_964614535.1 uncultured Thiotrichales bacterium
GCGGTGCCGACCGGGCCGCCGTCGCTTGTTTCGGCGAGCAGGTGGATGGCGCTGGCGTCGTCCTCGTCCCACTCCAGTGCCTCGGGCACCTGTTGCTCGACGATGAACACCTCGCGGCGGATCAGTCGCAGGCGCTCCCGGTCGGCGGGGTCGTCCCACGCCGCCCGGCGAATCCGCCAGCGCCCGGTGTCAGCCGTCATCGTCCAGCAGCGCCTCCAGGCGGTAGAGCTGGTGGAGAAGCTCGTGAAACGCAGGGGAGAATTCGTCGCCGCGCCAGTGGTCCCGGTCGGTGAGGCGGAGGATGTCGTCCCGCAGGCTCGCCGGCAGCGTCCAGCTGTGCTGGTCGACGAACAGCGTCATGCCGCCTTCGCCGTCCGTCCAGGCGAAACGGCTGTGGGGATTGCGTCGCAGCCGCCAGCCGGTGTCGAGCCTCGCTGCAAAGGCAGTGGCATCAGGATCGGTCGCCTCGGGTGGTGAGATCTCCTCGCTCTTTGGTTCCGTCAGGAAGCGGCCCAGCCACTGCGTGAACGCGTGGTTGTCGAGGCGGAGATGGTCGTCGATGATGCGGCGGATACGGGCGATGCTCTCGGCGGTGATCTCGCCGGGATGTTCGAGTGCTGGCGCGCCGGCGTCGCCATAGCGCAGATCATCGGGGATCCGCAGCACGACCTCGTCGAGATAGGCCTGCAGAATCTCGCGGTGACTCGGGGCGCGAAAGCCTACCGAGGCGGTCATGCACTCGCCGCGGGCGATGCCGAAATGGGCGACCCGCGGCGGCAGGTAGAGCATGTCCCCCGGCCGGAGGCGCCAGACGTGCTCGGCCTCGAAGCGTTCGAGAATCCGCAGGTCGATCCCTTCGATGATGGCATCGTGATCCACCTGCTCGCTGATACGCCACTCCCGTTCGCCTTCGAGCTGGATCAGAAAGACGTCGTAGTCGTCGGTGTGGGGGCCGACGCTGCCCTGATCGGCGGCGTAGCTGATCATCAGGTCGTCGATGCGCCAGTCGGCGATGAAGCGGAAGGGTTCGACCAGCGCCCGGAGTTCGGGCAGGTGTTTTTCGCAATCGCCGACCAGCAGCGTCCAGTGCGATTCGGGCAGGTTGGCGAAGAAGGCTTCGTCGAAAGGGCCGTAGTCCAGTTTCCACGGTCCGTCGGGGTGGCGTTCCTGAACGATACGGCTGTCGACCGCCTCCTCGCAGGCCAGCCCGGCCAGCTCGTGCTTGTCCAGCGGTGGCGTGGGCAGATCGAAGGCGCCGCGTACCAGCAGCGGTTTGCGCTGCCAGTGGGTCTGCATGAACCGCGCCGGGCTGAGGCCGCCGAGCAGCGATTGCGGTGCCGTCGGGTTCACACCGAGCGGGCCTGCTCGGCCGCGTTGCCGGTGTAACCGGCGGGCGTCAGCTCGCGCAGCCGCGCCTTGGCCTCGTCGGGGATCTCCAGCGTCTCGATGAAGCGCGCCAGCGTTTCGGGGTCGATGCGCTGGCCGCGGGTCAGCTCCTTGAGCTTTTCGTAGGGGTTGGCGATGCCATGGCGGCGCATCACCGTCTGTACCGGTTCGGCCAGCACTTCGAGGTTGTCGGCCAGATCCTGAGCCAGTACCGGCGGATTGACCTCCAGTTTGTTCAGACCGCGCAGCAGCGAATCCATGGCGATCACGGTGTGGGCGATGCCGACGCCAAGGTTGCGCAATACGGTGGAGTCGGTCAGGTCGCGCTGCCAGCGGGAGATCGGCAGCTTGCGGCTGAGGTGGTCCATCAGCGCATTGGCGATGCCCATGTTGCCTTCGGCGTTTTCGAAGTCGATGGGGTTGACCTTGTGTGGCATCGTCGAGGAGCCCACCTCGCCGGCCACCACCTTCTGCTTGAAATAGCCGAGCGAGATATAGCCCCAGATGTCGCGGGCCAGATCGGTGAGGATGGTATTGATGCGGGCGATCGCATCGAACAGCTCGGCGATGTAGTCGTGGGGCTCGATCTGCGTGGTGTAGGGATTGAAGTCCAGCCCCAGCGATTCGACGAACTGCCGCGCGAAGGCCGGCCAGTCCACTTCGGGGTAGGCGCTCAGATGGGCATTGTAGTTGCCGACGGCACCATTGATCTTGCCCAGCATCGGCACCGCGCGGAGCTGATCGAGCTGGCGCCCCAGACGGAAGGCGATGTTGGCGAACTCCTTGCCCAGCGTCGTCGGTGAGGCCGGTTGGCCGTGGGTGCGCGACAGCATCGGCTGCTCCGCCAGCGCATGGGCGATGGCCTTGAGTCTTTCCGCCACCTGTTCGAACAGCGGCAGCAACACCTCGTCGCGGCCCTTTTTCAGCATCAGCGCATGGGAGAGGTTGTTGATGTCCTCGGAGGTGCAGGCGAAGTGGAAGAATTCGTTGACCGCCTGCAACTCGGCGTTGGCGGCGATCTTCTCCTTCAAAAAGTACTCGACCGCCTTGACGTCGTGGTTGGTGGTGCGCTCGATCTCCTTCACCCGCCGCGCGTCCGTTTCGTCGAAATCGCTGACGATACGGTCGAGCAGGGCGTTCGCCTCGGCCGAGAACGGCGACAGTTCCGGAATCGCCGGGTGGGCGGCCAGGGCCTGCAACCAGCGGACCTCCACCGCCACCCGATGGTGGATCAGGCCGAACTCGCTGAAGATCGGGCGCAGCGCCTTCGTCTTGCGTCCGTAGCGTCCATCGACGGGGGAGATAGCAGTCAGGGAGGAGAGTTCCATACCGGTCACCAGGCCAATAATCGGGAGGCGGCATTATACCCGAACATCGAGGTATCGATTTCCCCGGTATATTGGTGCCTCGCCGACGATTCGGCCCGGATTGCGCCCCGGCTTGGCCGCCCGTAGCTTCAGCCCGGCCCGAACACCGAGTTCTGCAACCATCCCCAGATGCCGACGTGGAAGTTGGGGAAGATGTCGATGCCCAGCGCCGACTTGATGAGGTAGAGAATGAGCAGGCCAAACAGCGCGGAGCTGGCCGCATAGGCCATCAGGAAATAGAATTCGGCCAGGCTGAAGAAGCGCTGCTGCTTGCGGGTGAGCTTGCGGCGGTCACGACCACCGACGATGACCAGGTAGTATCGCCAGCGCCAGAACCCAAACGAAAAACGGATGTCGAGCGGGTGGCGCTTCCACTGTTCGGAATAGGCTTTCTCGATGGCCTGGTACTGTTCGGCCGAGAGGCTTTGACGGATACTGTGGGGAATCTTCTCGAAGAATTTCTTCGTGAACTCATCGGATGTGAGTACGGTTGACATGTGGCACCTCGATAACAGTACATCGCTGTTATTTCTTGTTGTATGAGTGGGAACCCTCCCTGGTTCCCACCGTCGAAACCCAAGCGCCGTCCCTGGCAACGTCTGATGCTGAAAACTCAACAAAATCCGTCTGACATCCTGTCAACTCCTGCTACTTTAGGGAAAACCTGGGGCAGGGTGAAAGCGACAATGGATGGGCTGCCCAAAAGGCGGGATGAACGGGCAATTTTTAGACTTTGTATAAACGGACGTCATATCTTGATGATTTCACGGAAAAACCCGTGTGCTCGACAGGCTGATCGAGGTGCGTGGTGAACGAACCGACGCAGAGTGTACGGCTCGACAAATGGCTCTGGGCGGCCCGGTTCTTCAAGACTCGGGCGCTGGCGACCGAGGCGATCGGTGGTGGCCGGGTGCATCTCAACGGCAAACGGGTGAAGCCGGCCCGCGCGGTCAGGCCCGGCGATGTCATCGAGGTATGGCGTGGGCCCGACCGCTACCTCATCGTGGTGGAAGGGGTGAGCACGCGCCGTGGGCCGGCCAGGGAGGCGCAGACGCTCTATCGGGAGACCGAGGAGAGTATCGCCAGCCGTGAAGCGGCCGCGGCCCAGCGCAAGATGGCCTATCAGGGCGCCAGGCCCGCGCGCCAACGGCCATCGGGACGGGATCGGCGCCGTATCCGCAATCTGACCGGCAAGGCTTGATCCCCGACCTCGTGACAAACAGTGGTAGAATCCCGCGTTTTATTGCGACACACAGGCCACGATGAAGAAGGAGTCTCCATGACCCCGAGCGAGGACGAGCCGTTGATCCTCGACGAGGCGACGCACGGTATTCCCCTGTCGAAAATCGATGTCAACGCCCGCAAGGTGCTGAACCGGCTCCACGAGGCGGGCTATCGTGCCTGCCTGGTGGGCGGCGGCGTGCGTGACCTGATGCTCGGGCTGACGCCGAAGGACTTCGATGTGGCCACCGATGCAACGCCGGAGGAGGTCAAGCGGCTGTTTCGCAATGCCCGGCTGATCGGGCGGCGGTTTCGCCTGGCGCATGTCCGTTTTGGCCGCGATATCATCGAGGTGGCCACGTTCCGCGCGCCCCACGAAGAGGCCATCGAGGACGCCGAGGCCTTGGTCGAGGCCAATGGCCGGATTCTGCGCGACAACGTCTATGGCACGCTGGAACAGGACGTCTGGCGGCGTGATTTCACCATCAACTCCCTCTACTACGATATCGCCGACCATACCGTCATCGACTTCACCGGTGGTGTCTCCGATCTGCGCGAGGGCGTGCTGCGGATGATCGGCAATTCCGAGCAGCGTTACCATGAGGATCCGGTGCGGATGTTGCGGGCGGTGCGATTCGCCGCCAAGCTGGGATTTCGCATCGACCCCGAGGCCGAGCGGATCATCACCGATCTGGCCGATCTGTTGGCGGACGTGGCGCCGGCGCGGCTGTTCGAGGAGTTTCTCAAGTTGATGCACGGCGGTGCGGCGTTGCGGACCTTCGAGATGCTGCGCCAGTATGATCTCTTCGGTGAGCTCTTCCCGGAGACCGACGAGTTCCTCGACGAGGACGACGATGGCGGTTTCGAGCGCCTCATTCGCAATGCTCTGGAGAACACCGACAAGCGGATTGCCGAGGGCAAGCCGGTCAATCCGGCCTTTTTGGTGGCGGTGTTTCTGTGGAAGCCGATTGTCGCCGAGCAGACGGCGTTGATCGAGACGGAGGGGTTGTCGCCGTTCGTGGCGTTGCAGAAGGCGAGCCAGGCGGTGTTGGCGCACGAGGTCAAGTTCGTGGCGATTCCGAAGCGCTACAGCCTGCAGTCGCGGGAGATTTGGGAGATGCAGATGCGGCTGCCCAATACGCGTGGAAAACGACCACTGCGGCTGTTGGGTGAGCCACGTTTCCGCGCGGCCTACGATTTTCTCTGCCTGCGCGCCCATTCGGGCGAGGAGGCGTTGCTGCCGCTGTGCGAGTGGTGGACGAAGTTTCAGGAGGAGAATCCGGTCAACCGCAAGCCGGCCACTCCCGCCCCGTCGTCGCGTCGCCGGCAGCCACCACGCCGCCGTTCACGGCGGCGCAAGCCGGCATCCAATGCCCAGTAGCGTTACCGCCTACATCGGTCTCGGCGGCAATCTGGGCAATCCCCGTGCCACGATCGTGACCGCGCTCGAGACCCTCGACCGCCTGCCCGGCGTCGTGGTCGAGGCGTGTTCGTCCTGTTATCGCAGTGCCGCCCTGACGCTGCCCGGAACGCCGGGCGCATGGCGTCAGCCGGACTACGTCAATGCCGTGGCCAGGCTTGGCACCCGCCTGCCACCGTTGCAGTTGCTGCGCCGCATGCAGGGCATCGAGAAGCGGCTCGGGCGGCTGCGCACCGGACGGCGCTGGGCGGCGCGACGCCTGGACCTCGATCTGCTGCTCTATGGCGACCGGCGCATCCACCTGCCGCGGCTGCGGGTGCCGCATCCCGCCATGGCGGAACGCGCTTTCGTCCTGGTGCCGCTGGCCGAGGTGGCGCCGCGTGGGCTGCGGATTCCCGGGGTCGGGCCGCTGGATGCAATGCTGGCGTATTTGCCGGACAATACCCTCGAGTCTATGGGCGGATGTGACGCAGATGGCTGAAGATTCCAGATACATCGTGGTCGAGGGACCGATTGGCGTCGGCAAGACGACGCTGGCCTCCCGTCTGGCCGAGGACTTGAAGGCGAACCTGATACTGGAGCGGGCCGACGAGAACCCGTTTCTGGAGAAGTTCTATGTCAATCCGCGGCAGATGGCGCTGCATACCCAGCTGTTCTTTCTGCTGCAGCGCAAGCAGCAGGTGGAGGGCATCGACCGGGACCGGGAGGACGAGCGCATCGTCTCCGATTTTCTGCTGGAGAAGGACCGGCTGTTCGCCGAGGCGACGCTCAGCGATACCGAGTTCCGGCTCTACGACCAGATCTACCAGGCGCTGATCTCGTGCTCGCCGAAGCCGGATCTGGTCGTTTATCTGCAGGCGCCGACCGAAGTGCTGCTGCAACGCATTCGCCGGCGTGGCCGCCGTTTCGAGCGCCCGATCGACAGCACCTATCTGCACCAGCTGACCGATGCCTATGCCAGCTTCTTTCACTACTACAGCGATGCGCCGCTGCTGATTGTCAATGCCACCGAGATCGATTTTGCCCACAATGAAAACGACTACCGCCGTCTGTTCGAACAGATTTCGACGATCGGCAAGGGGCGTCACTTCTTCAATCCGTTGCCGGACGCAGGCTGAGCGATGAGTCTCCATGCCACCACCCGTCGTGTCACCGTCGCCACGCTGCGAAGGATGAAGGCCGAAGGCGAGAAGATCGCCTGTCTGACGGCCTACGATGCCAGTTTTGCCGCCGTGCTCGACGAGGCCGGCGTCGATGTGATGCTGGTGGGCGACTCCCTCGGCATGGTGGTGCAGGGGCACGACACCACCGTGCCGGTGACGGTGGACGACATCGTCTATCACAGCCGGGCGGTTGCCAGCCGTTGCCGGCGCGCGTTGCTCATGGCCGACATGCCGTTCATGAGCTACACCTCCACCCGGCAGGCAATGGCCTCGGCGGCGCGATTGATGCAAGAGGGGCAGGCCCAGATCGTCAAGCTCGAAGGGGACGCGCGTCAGGTCGAGGTGGTCAGCAAACTGGCCGAACACGGGGTGCCGGTCTGTGCCCATATTGGCCTGCAACCGCAACTGGTCCACAAACTGGGGGGGTACCGTGTCCAGGGGCGTGACCCTGATCAGGCCGCGGCGATGATCAAGGATGCGGTGGCGCTGGAGCGGGCCGGGGCCGACATGCTGCTGCTGGAGTGTGTGCCGGCGCTGTTGGCCGACGAGATCACGGCCGAGCTGGACATCCCGGTCATCGGAATCGGTGCCAGTGGCGGTTGTGACGGACAGATTCTGGTGTTGCAGGACATTCTCGGGATCACGCCGGGCAAGGCGCCTGGCTTCGTGCGCGATTTCATGGCCGGGCAGCAGAGTATCCAGGCCGCGGTGAAGGCCTATGTGGATGCCGTCAGGTCGGGGGCCTTCCCGGCGGAGCAGCACCTGTTCAAGTAGAAGAAGCCGTATAAGGATCGACGACATCGTATGCAGCAGGTCAACGACACCAGAAGGCTGCGGGCGCTGCTGAAGACGCAGGTCGCCGCAGGGCGCAGCATCGGCTTCGTGCCGACGATGGGCAATCTCCACGCGGGGCATCTGTCGCTGGTGCGTCGGGCGCGCGCCCAGGCCGACTACGTGGTCGTCAGCATCTTCGTCAATCCGTTACAGTTCGACCGCCAGGACGATCTCGATGCCTATCCACGCACTTTGGAGCAGGATGCCCGCCTGCTGGAGCAGGAGGGGGTCAACTTGCTCTACGCGCCCGAGCCGGAGACGTTCTACCCCGATGCCCCCGAGCGGTTGACGCGGGTCGAGGTGCCGGGGCTGACGGAGCGGCTGGAAGGCGCCGCCCGCCCCGGGCATTTCGCTGGTGTGGCAACTGTGGTGACGCGGCTGTTCAACCTGGTGCAGCCGGATGTCGCGATCTTCGGCGAAAAGGACTTCCAGCAGCTGAGAATGATCGAGAAGATG
Source organism: uncultured Thiotrichales bacterium (assembly GCA_964614535.1). GTDB lineage: Bacteria > Pseudomonadota > Gammaproteobacteria > UWMA-0217 > UWMA-0217 > JALSHZ01. The sequence continues at coordinate 7,848 of CAZTOZ010000027.1, forward strand.
GTCGAGGATCTGGCCATGCCGGTGACGATTCTCTCCGAGCCCACCGTGCGTGAGCCCGATGGACTGGCCATGAGTTCACGCAATGCCCGTTTGAGCGACGCGCAGCGGCGGCAGGCGCCCAAACTCCACCAGACCCTGAGAAAAATCGCCGAAGTGGTGCGTCTGGGGGGCAGGGACTTCAGAAAACTGGAGTCGAAAGGCATCGAAATGCTGCAAAAAGACGGCTTTTGTGTCGATTATCTGGAAATTTGCAGGGCCGTTGACCTGCAGCCGGCCAGTGCGGGCGATCCGGAGCCGATCGTGTTGGTGGCGGCCTGGCTCGGTGAAACGCGGCTGATCGACAATCTCAGGATCTGATCACCTTCCGCTGCGGCCTCGTTCAGCCGGCTGTCATCGACGGCGTGGCGAAATGGCGTGTTCCCGGTGTCCCATGCGCTTTCCGGGGTGGGCCGGGTTGCATCGGGGGTGTTTGAACACGCCCACCCCATCCCTCATAATGGAACCGTCGCGTCTGAATCGAGGTGATTGATGAGGCTCACGCTTTTGAAGTCCAAACTGCACAGGGTAACCGTCACCAACGTCGAGTTGGGATACGAGGGTTCCTGCGCCATCGATACCGATCTGATGGATGCAGCGGGTATTCACGAATACGAGCGGATCGAGATCTACAACGTCACCAACGGTGAGCGTTTCGCCACCTATGCCATCCGCGGTGAGGCGGGCAGTGGCATGATATCCGTCAATGGCGCGGCGGCGCACAAGGCGGAGGTCAACGACATCGTCATCATCTGTACTTACGCCGAGATGGAAGAGGCGGAGGCTGCTCGCCACAAGCCGAAGCTGGTCTATGTCGATGATCGCAACGAAATCATCCGCGTGGCGGGCGCAATCCCCGAGCAGGCCGCGTAGCGGGATTGGGGCGTCCGCGCGGGGCGCCGACTGAAGGGACGAATCGCCCCCGCCAGAAGGGGAGGTCGTCGACGCTGGATTGGGGAGTCCACAACCAAACACACCTACCCGTGGGCTAGATTGTCATGTTTTCAGAAAAGCGCGTGCTGACGCGGGGGCTGCTGGTCCTGAGCGTCGTTGTCGGGGCTGCCATGGCGGCCGAACCCATTTTTGTAACCCCTCCCACGGCGGTTGCCCCGTCGCCGGGGGCTGTGAACATCGACGACCTGCCGGTGGCGAAGACCTGGCCCGCCGACCGCCCCGTCGAGCAGCAGAGCACCACACCACAAGCGTTGCCGGTGTTCGTCGCCCCGCCGCCGGTATCGCCGAAACCGGCGGCCGCGACCAGCGCCGGTGGCCGGCAGGAACAGGCGACAACGGCGTCGCGGCCCGCGCCCGTGGCGACGGAAAAGGAGAAGAGCGTCGAGCAGCCAGCCCCCGGAATTGAGCCAGCCCCGGTGGCGCCGGACGAAGCCGTTGTCGATGTTCGTCTCGGTCTCGGACTCGAGCCGGTCAAGGTGGACCCGCGCTTGCCACCGGAGCTGGGGCTGGTGCAGACGGCGCTGGCGAAAGCCGTCGCGCAGAGTGAGCGATTGCCGGAAGCGGAAGCGCGCAAGGCGCTTTGTGGCGAGGCCGGAAGAATCGTCGAGCATACGTCCGAGCTGGCCCGTACGCCGCTGATCGAGGTGACGACCCATTTCACGCTCTGGCGTGAAGGGATGGCGCGGTTGCGGGAGAGTGCGGCGACATTCGAACGGCGCTGTCAGCGTCCGTCGGCGTCGTCGGTTCGGGCATTCCGGCAGGTGGTTCGTGATTTCGATGCGTTGCTGGAGGTGAGATAGGCGCGCCGGAGCCTGGTGGCGGGCTCCGGCGCCATCGGCTCGTTGGATCAGAAGGTGTAGCTCAGGCCCAGGTTCATCACCGGGTAGATGGTGAAGTCGGCGAGGGTTTCATTGATGTCGGCCACCTCGGCATCGATGTCGGCCTGGGAAACCTGGCTCGCATCGCTGCCCGACAGCGCCACCGATGCGGTGGGCTCCCCCTGGAACATCACCCCAAGATCATAGGTAAAGCTCAAGCCGCTCTTGGAATAGCGTGACGAGTCGTAGCCGATCCCGAGATAGGGCGCGGTCTTGGGGAAGGTGATGCTGACGTCGGCCTGGAGGTCGGCGCCCTGGCTCGATGTGTAGTTGCCGATTTCGATGGTTTGATCGCCGGCGATGGCGGTGCCTCGCAGCTCGTTGTTGTTCAGTATCGCGCCTGCGGTGAGGCGGAAGCCCGACTGGAACGGGTGATAGTCGACCAGCATGGCGATGGTGTTGAATTCGAGCGTGGTCGAGTAGTCGGCAGTGCTGGTCACGCTCGCGCCGCCAGCGGAGGTTTCGTCTTCGATGTCGCCGGTGTAGTCGAAGGAGAACTGGTTGAAGCCACCCCGCAGATTGACCTTTTCGGTCACGCCCACGGTCAGATCCAGCCCCGCGCCCAGTGTGCCGGCCTTGGCACCGATCCCGATGTCGAGCGCCAGGGCGTTGCTTGTGCTCAGGCAGAGTCCGGAAGCGATGGCGAGGGGGAGCGCGCGCTGCGTCAGTTTTTTCATGGATCACCTGTTTATTGTTGTTATCGAATAATGAGTGGAGCGTTGGGTTCGCTCCGTTGCGGTGAGCGTATTATGGGCAACAGCTTGCCGCTGGCGCTGGGATCTGGCCGACGTTTTTTTCGAGGCTGTTCGGATCTCGCCCTCGAGCGGTAGCAACCGGGGGATGGGTGGCCTCGCCGGCGGCATCGGTTTGCCGGGGTGGCGGCAATGGTTGCCGTTGCTTCAGACCGAAAAGCGCATCGACAGGTCGATGCTGCGCACATCCTTGGTCAGTGCGCCGCTGGAGATGTAATCGACGCCGGTGGCGGCGATGTGGCGGATGGTGTCGAGGGTGACGTTGCCCGAGGCCTCGAGCTTCTTTCGTCCCTGGTTCTGGCGGACGGCGCGGCGCATGTCATTGAGCCCGAAGTTGTCGAGCATGATGATATGGGCGCCCGTCTCCAGCGCCTCCTCGAACTCGGTCAGGTTTTCCGTCTCCACCTCCACCAACAGGTCCGGGTGGCGTTCCAGGGCTGTGGCGACGGCGGCGGTGATCGAGCCGGCGGCGGCGATGTGATTTTCCTTGATGAGCACCTGGTCGTAGAGCCCGATGCGGTGATTCTTTCCGCCGCCAGTGTGTACCGCGTATTTCTGTGCCAGGCGCAGACCGGGGATGGTCTTGCGGGTATCGAGGATGCGGGCCGGCAGACCTTCGAGTGCGTCGACGTACTGCCGGGTCGTCGTCGCCGTGCCCGACAGGAGTTGCAGAAAGTTGAGTGCCGCCCGCTCACCCGCCAGCAGGCTGCGGGCGCTGCCCCGAAGCCGGCAGAGCAGGGTGTCCGGTGGTTGCCGGCTGCCTTCCTCCACCAGCCAGTCGATCGATACGGTCTCGTCGAGCTGCCGGAACACTTCATCGAACCAGGGGCGGCCGCAAACCACGGCGGCCTCCCGCAGTCGCACGGTGGCCGTGGCGGTTTGGCCGGCGGGGATCAGGTCGGCCGTTACGTCGCCACTGCCGATGTCTTCGGCCAGCGCGGTACGGACGTTGGTGGAGAGGTCTTCGAGCAGATCCATTGGGGGGAGAGGGTTATTTCCGATCCGGCGAGAATACCACTTCGAGCGAGACGTAGCCTTCCCACTGCATGCGATAGCCGTTCTCCTCGGCGAAGCGCAGGCCGGGGGCGAATTCGAGATAGAGCCGGTTCTCGCGCAGTGCACGGCGATGTCGCACCCGAACGCGTGAGACGATGTCGGAGTAGGGGTGGACGACACCGCCATTGAGCCAGTCCAGCGCGATATAACGGTGGGATGAGATCGCCCGGAAGATGGTGAAGTTCTGTTCCAGCGTGTAGCCGCGCTCGTCCTGCGACCAGCCCGGCTGGGTGGTGGCGCGGAAGAAGAGTTTGTCCCGCGGCTTGAACTCACTGTCGTGACGGACATAGAGCGTCCACCCCAGGCGGCTGTCCCAGGTGACGGCGGGCGTCAGGCGGTGCAGCTGTCGTTCGCTGTGGAGCAGGCGTTTCTGCATTCGCAGCCGGGTGAACAGTCTGGGATCGGACAGCCCGCCACGGAAACCCAGATCGAAATCGATCGATTTCAGCGCATTCCGGGTGATGTTGTAACGCAGTGCCGAGCTGGCGTTCTCCTGTTCCAGACCCGAGGGATCCTTTTCATCCGGCTCGCCTTCGAATACCAGCTGCAGTCTCTCCTGCATCCGGGGCAGCCGTAGCTTGCCACGCATCTTGAGGCGCGTATTGGGGGCTTCCGATTCGAGAAAGTTGTTTTCCCACGCGATCCGCAGCTCGGTGGAGGGGGTTTCGTCGATACGCTGGTTGCCGAAGAAGCTGTCGAGCCAGGTGGCCGTCTCCTGCAGGTTCTCGAGGATGCGGCGATGGCTCTGTTCGAAGTCGTAGGTGGTCCCGCCCCTTTCGTTGTCATCGCCCTGGGTGGTATCGGGCGGCTCTTCCGCTTGCGCGGTGGGCCAGTCGAACTCATCCAGCGCGCGAATGACCGGCGGGACGTGGTCGGGCGGCCCGGCGATGTCGCCGTTCGCGACGGCTGCCGATGTGACCGCCAACAGCAGAATCCGGGGAACGGTGGTGATGAAATGGGTGGACCGCAAGATCAGATGCGCGAGACGCGGGGAACGCTGTCGCGTTCGAGGACGACGATGTGGTTTTCCAGCACCGGTTCCCAGTTGCCATGTTCGTCCAGCGGTTCCGAGGACAGCAACTGGCCGCCGGGGAAATGGGGGTTGTCGGTCGTGTAGTAGAGGCTGGCGCAGTCGTGGGCGGTGGCGTGGCGGGCGGCGATGAGTCGGTGGCCGTCCGAGATGACGATGTTCATCACCGAAGGGGTGTCCCGCAGCGAGATCTCCAGATTGGCCAGGATGTCGGCAAGGGCATGTTCCAGGCTCAACCCGTCGGGGTCGGCCATGCGCTGGCGCAACAGGGCGAAGAGGTATTCCGACGATGAGTTGCCATGGATGTCGCTGGCGGTTTCGGCGGAGAGGTAGCTCAGGCAGGCGGGCTTGAGGTTGAGGTTGAAGTCGGTGACGAAGCCGTCGTGCATGAACATCAGCGAGCCGGCGAGATAGGGCTGTGCGTTGTAGGGGGTGGCCTCGCTTTCGTTGTGGCCGCCGCGCACCACCCCCAGCCACAGTTCGCTGTGAAGCGATTGGGCCAGGGCGCCGAGGTTGCGGTCGTGCCAAATGGGGGAGGTTTGAATGTAGCGGCAGGGTTCGTCGTGCCGATACCAGCCCACGCCGAAACCGTCGGCGTTGAAGCTGGCATCGAGCGCCTCGCGGGATTCGCGTGCCTGGGCATAGAGACTGTTGCGCGGGCTGAGCAGCAGATCACCCAGTGTGATGTCGGGGCCGATATAGGCGGCGAGTCGGCTCATGGTGCGGATGCTTCCCTGTTGCAGAATCCCGGGAGAGTTTACCGGCAATGGCCCCGGCAGATACAGGAACTGCCTCCGGGATCGGGTGTCGGGTGGCGCCGTTCATACCCTCCGATGGGGATATTGCTGTATCAGCGAGTCTTGATATAGCATCACGCCCCATTGTGAAGCGTCTGGCGCCTGTGGCCTCCTGAAGACGGCTTCCGGGTTGAGGTTGCGGCGCTGTTGGGGTATACAGCCGCCAGATTCTGCAATTTTTCAAATGGTTTGGAGAAGATTATGAACGACGAGTACCGTGCAACGACCGACGTGATGGAAGAGAAGGGTGTCAACAAGGACTACATCATCGGCTGGCAGGTCGGTTATCTGGGGCATCCCAAGCGTGAAGAGCAGCGCATCACGGAAGCCTATGAAGCCGGTTACGCAGACGGCCAGGCCAAGAACACCGAAGGTTACACGGCCTGGATCTCCTGATCGGTCGATGACCCGGTCGGCGGTGTGCTGGCCGGCTTGATCGGAACCATGAGAAAGCCCGCCCCTCGTGTCGAGGTGGCGGGCTTTTTATTGCCATGTTGGGGATGCCGCGGGGCTGGCCGCTCAGAAATCGCCTTTTGGCTTGTGCTCGATGTCCCAGTTGAGCAGCTGTTTGACCGCGCGGTTGAGCAGCGTCAGCGTCTCCGGCAACTCCACGTCGATGATGTAGGTGGTGATCCATTTCTTGTATTTGTCGCCCATGACCTCGGTGACGTGGTCTCCGAAGGTGCGGCGCATCGAGAAGCCGGGGCCGCCGCTCTCGCTCCAGTTGCATTCCGCATAGTCGGACATCTGCTCGTTCAGCGCCTCGATGAAACCCGAGACGTAGTCGCCGGGACCCTCCACCTCCTCGCGGTTCTCCTGCATGAACGCGGCCAGCTTCTTCGCCAGCGCCGTGACCAGGGCGGCCCGCTCTTCGTCTTTGAGGCGGCTGTAGGCCATGCGGTCGATCAGGTGAGTCATGAAGATCACGAAGACGGCGACCACGTCCATCCGCTGGGAGTTGCTGGTGGTCTCGAAGTCGTCGTTCTCCAGGTGCAGTACACCCTCCATGCCGATACGCCAGATGGAGAAGGCGAGCGCGCTAGCGATCTCCTCGACCGTCCGCTCCTTCTCCTTGTTATGCCATTTGGTCTTCAGTCGTATAGCCATGAATCGTTTTCCGACGTTGGTCCGCAAGGGGCACGGATGGTAGCATAAAATTTACCGAGTAATTCAGTCGGAAATTATGCGGGCATTGCCCCGATCATCAGGAGCCCCCATGCGCAAACCACCCGAACCGCTGTTGCAGGCCGTCAGGCACAACTGCCATGTCGCCGATGCCGTTCATGCCGGCGACTACACCCTCTGCACCTATTTGATGAAGATGCGGGAGCTCTATCGCTGGGAGCATGGCCTGCCGCTCGATGCCGAACTCGACAGCCGCGTGGTGGGGGAGTGGGTGCGTGCGCGGGAGACGTGGTGGGAGTCGCTGGAGCTGGAGGCGTTCCGGCCGTTGCCGATGGCCGGGGGGGAGGTCGATCCTTTCGAGCACGACCTCGTCAACGATGAGTTGAATCCGCGGGGGTGGGTCTACAGCAGCGGACTGGGACAGCATGCCGCGGCCCACTTCTTTCTGGGAGAGTTGCTGGAGAAGCGTGATGCCGACGGCTTCCGGGTGCTCGTGTCGGGGCGCGAATGGGCCCGGGATCTGGTCTCTCCGCCGGCGATGACCCGTGGTGAGGTCATCTTCCTGCGGCGTGAGTCGTTGCAGCGCTTGCTCTGGGAGCGGGTTCAGGAATGGCGCTGGAATCGCTGCGATTCGCCGTTGGGGCGGGCGCTACGGTACTACGCGCTCGACGACGATCTGCAAGCTGGGCTGGCGCGGCTCACCGACGACCAGATGGAGGCGGTGCTGCGCCACGAGATCGGCGAGGTGGCCGTGGGCCGTGGAATCGAGTCCGAGTGGCAGGTGTTGTTGCATGCCGCCCGTGGGCGCAAGGCCGAGCTGCTGCTGCGGGCGGTGCGCGACCATCTCGCCGATGCGGTCTCGACGCTGCCATGGTTGCTCGAGCAGGGGCGGCCGGCGCTGCTGCACTTCTGGTTCGGTACGCTGGGGCCGATGCGGCGCCACCTGTCGCCGACGCTGGTCGAGGCCTACCGGCAGTGGTGCGACGCTGGGGATGTGGGGGTGTTGTCCGGTGTGGTGGCGCGGGCGCGTGCTCACTGGCAGTCGCTGGTGGATGATCTGCTGGAGGAGGGCGGCAGTGGCCGGGTGCCGGACGTGGTCGCCATGATCGAGGCACGGCCTTTCTGACAGTCCGAAGTGGTCGATGCCATGCCGTCGGCCGGTCGATATCGTCCGGCTTGACCATTGTCAACGGAAAGGTTTGCTTGTCGGTGGGGAGTCGACTAAGCTGCATATTAGAGTTTTCTAATTTTATGGTGAGCGTCCCATGGGTGAGCCCCTCGAATTCGAATTCATTGTCAAGCCGGTCGCCGACGAGGAGCAGTCCTCCTATGTCATCGAGTTTACCGGCCGGGCGCTCCAGTGGGACGACGACGAGGCGACCGAAGTGGAGGTGGGCACCATCCGTGGCCATCGGATCGACTTCGCGGCGGCGCGGGCCGACGGCATCGACATCGCCACGTTGATGGACAGCATCTCGCCCGATATCTCCGATTTCCGCGCCACGGTCTTTCACGATGGGATCTGCTATCTGCCGGTCAGCGGGCAGGACTCCAGCTGTCCGCAGCCGCAGTGCGACAGCCTCGTCTATGTGGATGAGGTGCTGGTCAGGGAGGATCGCAGGGGAGAGGGGATCGGCCATGAGCTGATGAAGCAGATGAGCCTGACCATCGATATCGAGCATGCGCTCATCGGGCTCAAGGCCTTTCCGCTGTCGCAGGCCTATGGCAGCGAGCGGGACCCGGAGGAGATCCGGCGCGTCAAACATTTCTACGAATCGCTGGGCTTCATGCATGCCGGCAAGGATTACATGGTCAAGAATGCCGACACCTGTTACGCGATGAAGAAACGCCTGCGGTGGCGGATGCAGCAGGCGGAGACCTCCACCGCGCCCTAGCTCGAATAGTCCACGAGAATACTGGCACAAAGCATCACGCCAGGATTCATATCATCGGAATATCGGTATAAGAGACGAAGCGTCTCCGGCGTCGCCGTGCAGGTTTTGGATGAATCTCCGCAGCCATCTTGCCCGATTCACCGGTAACCATGGCGACGGCCATGCGATTCGGTGCATCCAACAGGCGGCCTCGCCGAAATTCCCCCCAAAACCCTGCGTTCTCTGAAATATCCGGGCTGGATCGTGTCTGGCGACTACTGTTCCGTCATCAGTAGCTCGATGTCCTGAATCTCGCCTTCCGACGGCACCCTCGCGATGCGGATCAGCGGCGCCCGTGCCATGACATAGCCGGCCATCATCATTCCCAGTTTCTGGTTGCCCGTCTCCCAAGCGGTGACCAGGCGGTGGACCGCGACCTGACAGCGCTGTTCCAGGTCGGGGTTCTCCACCCACTGCCGTCCCATCTGCCAGCCCTTGTCCATGTCGGCGTCCATCTTGTCGAAGATCTCGCCCGCCTCCTGCACCAGGTTGTCGGGGACGTTGATTGGAATGGCGTGGTCGTCGAGGTAGAGCGTGAATATCATCTGGTCGTTCCTGTAACAGCGGTTGAGATTGGCCGTCCCTGGCTTCGTCAATGACGGAAACAGGGCGTCTGGTTTCCTGTTTTCCCGTGCTTTCAATGGCTTGTCGTCATCGACAATGCACGTCCCTGTGGTGCGTCCGCGGCAGCGATCGGCGCAACGCCTCGATGGCCCGGCGGGGTCGCTGGCGTAGTGCCGTCTCCGGCCCAATGCCGAGCGGAGGAAGGGGGTAAACGCCCCGTGGCCGGGGGTTTTTCCGTTGCCTCGGCAACTCTGCTATCTTACCGCCATTTGCGTAACGGACAATCACAACATCATGACCAGAAAAGTAGACGTCGCCATCATTGGCGCCGGCACCGCCGGATTGAACGCCATGGGACAGGTACGGCGAGCGGGAAAGTCCTTCGTCCTGATCAACGGTGGTGAACTCGGCACCACCTGTGCCCGCGTCGGCTGCATGCCTTCCAAGGCCTTTATCCAGGTGGCGGAGGACTTCCATCGTCGCCACGTCTTCAAGCGTCATGCGATCATGGGCGCCAACCGGCTCAGCGTCGATCACGAGGAGCTGATGGAGCATGTGCGGGATCTGCGAGACACTTTCGTCGATCGCGTGCTCGGCAGCACCACCGACCATCTCGGGGACGAACTGATCGAGGGCTATGCCCGCATCACCGGCCCCAACCGTGTCGAGGTGAATGGTGAGGTGATCGAGGCGAAGGCGATCGTCATCGCCACCGGCTCTTCGCCGATCGTGCCCGAGGCATGGCGTGAACTCGGAGACCGGGTGATGACCACCGACGATTTCTTCGAGATGGAGCGCCTGCCCGAATCGATGGCGGTGATCGGGCTCGGCGTCATCGGGCTGGAGCTGGGACAGGCGCTTGCCCGGCTGGGCGTCGAGGTGATCGGCGTCGATGCGGCCAGCCACATCTCCGGCCTCTGCGACGATGTCGTCAACCGACAGGCGATCGACGTCATCAAGAGCGAGTTCGAGCTGTGGCTGGGGCATCCCGCGGAATTGAGCGGCGGGGGCGAGATCATCCAGGTCAGGGCCGGCGACCACCAAGTGGAGGTCGATACCGTGCTGGTCGCGATCGGGCGCCGTCCCAATGTCGATGGCCTGGGGCTGGAGAACCTTGGCGTACCGCTGGACGAGCGTGGGCTGCCGGCCTATGACCGCCAGACCATGCGGGTGGGCGACCTGCCGGTCTATATCGCCGGCGATGTCGATGGCGACGTGCCGATCCTGCACGAAGCGGGCGACGAGGGGAAGATCGCTGGCTACAATGCCGCGCGTCTGGCCTCGGAGCGTTTCTTGCGCAAGCCGCTGCTGGCCATCACCTTCTGCGACCCCAATATCGTCACCGTCGGCGCCACCTGGAACGAGCTGAAGGATCGTGACGACGTCGTCGTCGGCGAGATGCCGATGGGGCCGGTGGGGCGCGCGCTCATCATGGCCAAGAACAAGGGCGTCATCCGCGTCTATGCCGAGAAGAAGACCGGCAAGCTGCTCGGTGGCGCGATGATGGCCGTCAAGGGCGAGAGTCTCGGTCATCTCCTCAACTGGTTGATCCAGCAGGAGATGACGGTATTCGACGCCCTGAACATGACCTACTATCATCCGGTTGTGGAGGAAGCCCTGCAGGCGGCGTTCAACAATCTGGCGCCGCTGATCGAGCAGCAGCCCGAATATCCGACAGGTATGAGACATGCGTGACGACCAGGAGCTCGCCAAAGAGCAGGAAATCATGATGATGATGCGCAAGACGTTGTCATCGGTGGCCAGGGACACCGCGCCAGCGGCACCGGGGTTGAGTCGCGCCATCAGCGATGCCACGGTGGAGGAGATCCGGCGTTGTCTGGCGATGATCTCCGAACGGGAACGTGAACTCGCGGCGCTGCGGGGCATCGAAATCAAGGAGCGTCCCCGTTATGTGGACGAACCGCAAACCAGTAACGTGGTTTCGATTGATGGGCTGAAAAAGCCTGAATAGCAGAGAGAGGAGAGAACCATGGATACTGATGACGAACGTTACAGAATCGAACTGACCCGCGCGATCATGCGCATGATGCAGAGCTGGGGCCTGAGCACCCGGGACATCCACGCCGCCCTGGGGTTGGACATTCCGTTTCGCCAGATGGAGCGCTTCAACACCGGGACGGCGTTTCCCGACAATGACGACATCAACGAGCGCATCGAACACCTGGTCGGCATCTCCGAAGGGTTGCGCACGGCCTATCCGCACAACGCCTCGGCCGGCATCAACTGGTTGAAGAAGCCGATCAACCGCCTCGGCAATCGTCCGCCGCTGGCCGCCATCGTCAACGACGGGCTGGCCGGCATCAAGATGGTGCGGGCCGAGCTGGACTGCACCTTCGGCTGGGAGCAGACCAACCTGGCCTACTAGCCCGGTCTTTCCGCGGAACCAGGCGGCGGGCGGAGAAAGCAGCGCCCCGCACGATCCGGCTCCCGCCGCGAGGCCGGTCGGCGGGAGGGGGCGTTGTGGCCAGAAGGGGACCGGCTGACGTCAGTGATAGCGATTTCTGTGTAACCGGAGTATTTCATCATGCTGGTCATCATTCCTTCCGTCCTCGGCCCCGCGGATCTCGAAACCGTCAATGCGCTGTTCGACGAGGCGCCGTTCGTCGATGGCAAGCTCTCGGCGGGTTCCGTTGCCCGCCTGATCAAGAACAATGCAGAGATGGATCAGAAGTCGGCGGTCTACAAAAAGCTCAACGCCTTGGTGCTGAACAATCTGATGCGCCACCCGCTGTTCAAGAACGCGGCCCTGCCCAACAAGGTGGGGGCCCCGTTCTATGCCCGCTACGGCAAGGGACAGCAGTATGGCGACCATATCGACGATCCGATCATGGGCGCGCCCCACTACTTCCGTACCGATGTCTCCACCACCGTCTTTCTCAGCGAGCCGGACAGCTACGAAGGCGGCGAGCTGGTGGTGCGCACCACCTATGGCGAAAAGACGATGAAGCTGCCGGCCGGTCATGCCGTGGTCTATCCCTCCCACAGCCTGCATCATGTCAACGAGGTGCTCGACGGTGAGCGTCGGGTCATGGTGACCTGGATCCAGAGCATGGTCCGCAGCGCGGAACGGCGCGAAGTGCTCTTTGGCATCAACAGCGTTCGCGAAAAGATGTTGCGCAAGGCGCCCACCGACGAAGAGACGAAGCAGCTCGACATCGCCTATGCCAACCTGTTCCGGATGTGGGCCGAGGTTTGAGCGCAACGGCGGGTGAGCCGCGGCGGCTCAGGGTCACCGAGATCTTCCACTCGCTGCAGGGGGAGTCACGCAGTGTCGGCTGGCCGACCACCTTTGTCCGTCTGACCGGCTGCCCGCTGCGCTGTGGCTACTGTGACACCACCTATGCCTTTTCCGGTGGCGCATCGATGACACTCGACGAGATTCTCGAACGTGTCGCTGCCTTCGGGGCGCGGTTCGTGACGGTCACTGGTGGTGAGCCGTTGGCGCAGAAGCATTGTCCCGAACTGCTGACGCGGTTGGCCGATGCAGGCTACCGGGTCTCGCTGGAGACCAGCGGCGCGGTCGACGTCTCGTCGGTCGATCCGCGTGTCGTCAAGGTCATGGACCTGAAGACGCCCGGTTCCGGCGAAATGGGACGCAATCGCTACGAGAATCTCGAGCATCTGACGATGCGCGATCAGCTCAAGTTCGTGCTCTGTGACCGGAAGGATTACCAGTGGGCGCGGAAGATGATGGTCGATCATCGCCTGGCGGAACGCTGTGAGGTGCTGCTGTCGCCGGTGCATGGCCGGTTGCCACCGGCCGAGCTGGCCGACTGGATGCTGGCCGACGGGTTGCAGGCGCGGTTTCAGTTGCAACTGCACAAGCTGCTCTGGGGGGAGGCGCCGGGCCGATGAACGACAATGCCGTCGTCCTGCTGTCGGGCGGGATGGATTCCGCCACCGTGCTTGCGATCGCCACGGCGGCCGGGCACCGTTGCCATGCGCTGAGCTTCCGCTACGGCCAGCGCCACCGCGCGGAGCTGGAGGCGGCCCGGCGTATTGCCCGGCAGTTCGACGTGGCCGATCATCGCATCATCGATCTCGATCTGGCCGGCATCGGCGGCTCGGCGCTGACCGACCATCGCATCGATGTGCCGGAGGCGCCGGGCGAAGGCATTCCCGTCACCTATGTACCGGCGCGTAATACGGTGTTCCTTTCGATTGCGCTGGCCTGGGCCGAGGTGCTGGCGGCGCGGCACATCTATATCGGCGTCAATGCCGTCGATTTCTCCGGCTATCCGGATTGCCGCCCCGGCTTCATCGAAGCCTTCGAAACCATGGCCAATCTGGCCACCAAGGCAGGGAGCGAGGGGTACTCGATCCGGATCGACGCGCCGCTGATCCGGCTGTCGAAGGCGCAGATCATTCGCCAGGGAATCGAGCTGGGCATCGACTACCGCGACACCGTCAGCTGTTATCAGGCCGACGCCGAAGGCCGGGCCTGTGGCCGCTGTGATGCCTGCCGCCTGCGCCGGGCCGGCTTCGAGGCCGCCGGCGTGGCCGATGCCACCCGCTATGCGAGCGGGACGGGCGACGCGGACGAATGATCCGCCGCCGGTGTGAACCGGCGGAAACCAAACCGTTACCACCAAAGAGAGGACCAACCATGACACTGACGATGCAGATACTGCTGTCCGCCTTTGCCATCACGCTGGTGATGGGGGCGGTGGCTGTCAAGACCAACTTTTGTACGATGGGCGCCGTCTCCGATGCGGTCAATATCGGCGACACCGGCCGTTTGCGGGCCTGGCTTTTTGCCACCGCCATCGCCATTCTCGGCGTGATGGGGTTGCAGCTGGCGGGCATCAGCGACTTTTCCGTCACCAGCAGCGGTGACACCGCCGTGCCACCCTACCGCACTCCGATGCTGGCATGGCCACGCTACCTCGTCGGTGGTCTGCTCTTCGGCATCGGCATGACGCTCGGCTCCGGCTGTGGCAACAAGAACCTGTTGCGTGTGGGTGGCGGGAACCTCAAGGCCATCTTCACCATCGCCGCGATGGGGTTGGCCGCCTATCTGATGATGTTCACCAACTTCGGCTACACCGTTTTCTTGCAGTGGATGACGCCGTTGTTCGTCGATCTGGGCCAGTTCGGGATCGATGACCAGAGCATCCCGGCCATTCTCTCCGGGGGGCTGGGTCTCGCCGCCGACAACCTCGAATACGTCGTCGCGGTGGTGCTGGCCGGCGTGTTGATCCTCTGGGCCTTCTGGTCGAGCGACTTTCGTGGCAGTTTCGACAACATCCTCGGCGGGTTGGTCGTCGGTCTGGCGGTCGTCGCCGCCTGGTATGTCACCACCGGGCCGATGGGACAGGCCTGGCTCGAAGAGGTGGAGTTCATGGATGAGCGGCCGCTCGCCGTGGGGGCTCAGGCACTCACCTTCGTTCAACCCAGCGGCCAGCTCTACCACTGGATCCTCGGCGGTTTCTCGCCATTGTTGCTGACCTTTGCGATGTTTGCCGGCATCGGTGCCATCGCCGGCTCGTTTCTCTATTCCTTGTTCACCGGCAAGCTCAAGATCGAATGGTTCACCGATCTGCGTGATTTCGCCAACCACATCATCGGCGGCTTGCTGATGGGGATCGGCGGCGTGCTCGGGATGGGCTGCACGATCGGGCAGGGCGTCTCGGGGGCTTCCACCCTGGCGATCGGCGCCTTCCTCACGATGATCTCCATCATGCTGGGCAGTGCGCTGACGATGAAGATCCAGTTCTACAAGATGGTCTATGAGGAGGAAGCCAGTTTTGGCAAGGCGCTGGTGGCGGGCATGGCGGACCTCAAGCTGCTGCCGTCGGCCCTGCGCAGGCTGGATCCTGTCTGAGAACGGTCGAACAATGCCCCCCGGCAACGGGGGGCGGATTGGTGTGATTACTTTCTGGCGTGTTTGAAAGCCTGATCACAGGCTTCCCCATAGACGTCGTCGCCTTTGCGGTCCCAGGCCATGGTTTGCAGGCCGACGACCTTCTTGCCGTCGGTGTCCAGTGCGACGGTGCCGCAGAGCGGGTCGCTGACGGGAACGATATAGGTGACCTGGGAGCCATCTTTCTTCATCGGCTTGCTGACGCCGTACTCCTTTTTCAGGTACTTGCCGACATCGCTGACGCTCTTGCCATAGAATTTTTCCATGGCTTCGGCCAGTTTGACGGCGACCTGGTCTTCGGTCATGCCGGCCGACTGGACAGGGGAGGTGACGAAGGCGGCAACCAGCATGGCGCAGGCCGCGGATCGGAGCTTGTTCATGTCGAGAAACCTGATTCTGAATTACTGGGAAAATAATACCTATATTATATAAATAGTTATGCAATATATTGCAAGTCAGATCTGTGAATAATTGCGTATCTTGTTGTTACTCTGTCGGGCGGGCCAATCGTTACCGCCAATGACAAAAATCAAATATTGTTTCTTTGCCCGGTAGCAAGCTGGAGGCATGAGCGAACGGCCTGCCATCCTCATCGAGCTTCAGCGCGACCACGAGCGTTTCCGGCGCGTCATTGCCGTGCTGGAGGGGGCACTGGAGCGGCTCCGCCGGGGTGAGTCGGAGGAGTGGAAGCTGCTGGCCGACACCTTCGAGTACTTCGAGGCCTACCCGGATTTGGTTCACCATCCCCGTGAGGACATTCTCTACGGCTACTGCCGCAAGGCCTGTGGCGTGGCGCTGCCGGCGTTGGAAGGGCTCGAGGTGGAGCACGAGAACATGGTCGAGATCACCACGATGCTGCGGCGCCAACTTGAGGGCGTCCTCGCCGACGGGATGGTCGATCGTGACATGCTGATCCGCCAGATCGAGGAGTATCTGACCATGCAGAAGGCGCATATCCAGCGGGAGGAGACGAAGATCTTTCCGTTGCTGTTGGCGTTGCTGGACGAGGAGGAGTGGATGACGTTGTCGGAGGTGGCTGCGGGCCAGGCCGATCCGCTGTTCGACGACGAATCACGCCAAGCCTATGATGCCCTCTATCGGCGGATCATCGCTCGGGGCTGAAGCCGCGCTTTACCCATCTTCCGGCAATGGCCTCTTCGGTTTGCCGAGGGCCACGCCCGATGTCGGGTCGATGCCGAGTGGGGTCGGCGTGCAGATGATCTCTTCGCGATGCCGTTCGTAGACGCCGAGCTGGCCATCGCCATCGTGATCCAGGCCGTGAAGGAGCCGCAGCCCGCCGCCGACGCAGCCCGCGGCCGCGATGTCGGTGATGGGTTCGGCCTGGGAAAGGGGCTGTGGCAGGTTTCCCAGTTGCGGATTGCCGGGTGAGGGTTGACCGCAGCCCGCCAGCAGAAACAGACACGCCACGATGCTTGGCGCCGATATTTTCGCAAGATACCCATTGGATTTAATCATTCTGATAAGGTAACCGCATTAACTGCCTGTTTCTATATGGAGGGTCACGATGCCATCGAGGGGGTTGGATAGGCAATGACCGCTTGTCGAAAATTCCGACACGTCGAGTTTACCGCCATATCAGTTTACAAGCCAGAAACAGTCAGGCCCGGGTTGCCACCAGCACCGCGCGACGCGGCGCCGGGTAGCCCTCGATCGTGCGCCTTGGGTCGTCCGGCTGGAGGAAGTCGGCCAGGGATTCCGACGGCATCCAGGCGGTTCGGCGCTGTTCGTCCGGTGTGGTGATGCTGTCGTCGACACAGCGGATGTCGTCGAAGCGGCAGCGCTTCAGCCACCGCTCGGCGGTAGCGATCGACGGCAGAAACCAGACATTGCGCATCCGCGCATAGCGGTCCTCGGGCACCAGTGAATAGCCTTCCGGCCCATCGACGACCAGGGTCTCCAGCACCAGTTCGCCGCCGGGGCGCAGGCAATCGCGCAACTGCAAGAGGTGATCGATGGGGGAGCGGCGGTGATAGAGGACGCCCATCGAAAAGACGGTGTCGAAAGCCTGGAGATTGGTGGGCAGTGCTTCCAGCGGCAGGGGGAGCACATCGACCGGGCGGTCCGGGGTGAAGTGTTTCAGTGTCAGAAACTGAAACACGAAGAGCATCGCCGGGTCGATGCCGATGACGCGGCGGGCGCCGGCGCCCAGCATGCGCCAGCAGTGGTAGCCGCTGCCGCAGCCCACGTCCAGCACCAGCCGGTCTTTCAGCGGAGCGATGTGCGGCAGCACCCGGTCCCATTTCCAGTCGGAGCGCCACTCGGTGTCGATGTCGATGCCGAAAACCGAGTAGGGGCCTTTGCGCCACGGTATCAGTGATTTCAGAGCCTTCCGCAGCGTCTCCCGCTGCGTCTCGTCCAGCTCGTCGGTGGCGCCAATGGTGACGGCGGGGGCATTCAGCTCGATCCGACGGGCCCGATGGGCCGGCAGCGAGGCGAGCAGCTGCTGCCATGCCGGCACGTTGCCGTGGTGCTGTGTCGAAAAGGCGCTGGCCAGCTGGGCCGGAAGCCGTTTCGACCACGGCCGCAGATGCCCGCTGCCCATCGCATCGAGCAGGGTGGCGTAGTGGTTCACTTGACAGCCACCAGTGCGCTGAAGTTGAGACAGCGGAACCACGGCTGCACGGTTGCGAAGCCGCAGTCGTGCAGGCGCGCGAGATGGGCCTCCAGCGTCTCGGTGACCAGCACGTTCTCCAGCGCGGTCCGCTTGCGGGCGATTTCCAGCTCGCTGTACCCGTTGGCGCGTTTGAAGTCGAGATGCAGCGCATCGATCCGCTGCTGTTCGGCCGGATCGTCGAAGCGGATCTTCTCCATCAACAGCAGTGCCCCGCCGGGTCGCAGCGCGGCGTGGATCCGTTTGAGCAGCGGCGCCCGGTCCGGCGGTGGGATGAATTGCAGCACCAGGTTCATCACCACCAGCGATGTCGGAGCAAAGCGCAGCTCACGAATGTCGCCCAGGACCACCTCCACGGGCGGGCCTTCGGGATGGCGGGCCAGATTCTCCCGGCATTTCGCGACCATGGCCGCGGCGTTGTCCACGGCGACGATACGGGTATCGGCCGCCTCGATATGGCGGCGCAGCATCAGGGTCGAAGCGCCGAGCGATGCGCCGAGGTCGTAGATGGTGGTGCCGGGCTGCGCATGGCGGCGGGCGAAGACGGCGAGCATCCCGAGCATCGTCTGGTAGCCGGGCACCGAACGGTTGATCATGTCCTCGAACACGGCCGTGACCGCCTCGTCGAAGGCGAAGCTGCCGCTGTCGGCCGATTGTTCGCTGAAGAGTGTGTCGGGGTTGCGCCGCTTCACTGCCGTTGGAGAGGGGAAAACCATTGATTTTACAGCAGCCCGTGCTTTGCCGATACTTGTGGAATGAAGACCGGAATGCGTGACGGGTTGTGGCGGCGCCCCCATCGCTGGCTCCGATGGCTGGTGTTGTTGCTGGCCGTCGCGTCGAGCCTGCACTACTTTTCCACCGATCTGCCCCCGGGGGAGCGTGGCGACGCGGTGGCGCGGGCCTTCGACGCGCGGCGCTCCGGCGTTTGGGTCGAGACCGAAGGCGTCGTGGCGAGGCTGCTGCGGGACGATCTCCACGGTGACCGGCATCAACGCTTTTTGGTCGAACTGCCGCGCGGGCCGACCGTGCTCGTCTCGCACAATATCGATCTGGCGCCGCGGCTGCCGTTGCGCGTGGGCGATCGCATCGAGCTGCGCGGCCGTTACGAGTGGAACGAAAAGGGCGGGGTGATCCACTGGACCCACCACGACCCGAGCAACCGGCGGGCAGGGGGCTGGATCCTGCACGATGGAACGCGCTATCGCTGACCGGGGTCAGTGAAAGACGCGTCCCTGGGTGAGTTCTTCCTCGGTGGCGGGGCGGACGCTGACGATCGTCGCGTCCAGGTGGAGCGTCTTGCCGGCCAGCGGATGGTTCAGGTCCACCTTGATGAGCTGCTCATCCACTTCGATGACGCGGACGATCTTCATGCCGCTGCGGGTGTTGATCTCGTAGAGCTTGCCCTCGGTCACGCCGTCGGCGTCGAGAAACAGCGCGGCTTCGTATTCCGCCGTTTTTTCTGCGTCGTACTCACCGAATGCCTCGGCCGGTGGAATGATGCGGCCGCTGACCTTGTCGCCGGCGTGCAGCCCTTCGAGTGCTTTCTGGATGCCCGCGGGCAGCATCTCCGAACCCTGCAGATAGGTGAGCACGCCGCGATCCCGGGTGGTGTCCAGTACGTTCCCCTCGTCATCGAAGACGGTATAGTCGATGGTGACGACATGGCCGTCCTGCACCGGGAACTGTGGGGTCTTGACCTCCGGTTCACGGTGGCTGGAAAACAGTCGTCTGCCGCGGCGTGGTGACATAATGCTCATCCCAAATGTCCTGGTGCTTGTGAATGGATGTTAGCGCAACGGTGGTCGTGATGGATTGATGGGCGTCGCGATTTGTTCTATAGCGTATCCCCGGTTGCGTCCTGGATTCCAGTGGTGACCGGAGGATTTTTTTGGAACGGTGTTGGCCACGGGGGGCAAGGGTGGAGAAATCGACTGCAGGACGGCGGAACGGGCGACGGGTGTCGCGCGGCGGGGCGTGCCGGACACCGCGCCGTCTCGGTTACGCCGACGGCTGGCGGTGGATCGTCGAGGGTTTCGACCGGTTCTGGCGTGCCCCCGGGACCTGGGTGACGATCACGGTGCTGTTCGTCCTGATCTCGCTGCCGGTGATGCTGGTGCCGGTGGTGTCGCTGCTCGGTGTTCCCCTCGGCGTACTCTTGACCGGCGGCCTGATGCTCGGTTGCGAGGCGCTCGATCGGGGTGAACCCTTGCGGATTGGTCATCTGTTCGCCGGTTTCGCCGTCCGGCCCGGTCCGCTGGTCGGCGTGGGCGGGCTCTATCTGGCCGCCTCTCTCCTGGTGATGCTGGTGGTCGGGGGGTTGCTCTGGCAGTTCGTCACCCCGTTGCTGGCGACGATGTCCGTTCAGCAGGGTGTCGTCGATCCGGGGCGGCTGCAGGCGCTGCTCGGTGCCGTTCTCGCCATCTCCCTGCTGGCGATGGTGCCAATGTCGATCATTCTCTGTGCCGTCTGGTTCGCGCCGGCGCTGGTCGTGCTCGACGGCTGCGACGCCATCGATGCCGTCAGAGGAAGCCTCGTGGCCTGTCTGCGCAACTGGCGTCCATTCCTCGTCTACGGTGTTGTCGCGCTGGTGCTGCTGCTCGTGGCCCTGGTGCCCCTGGGGCTTGGGTTGCTGGTGGTTCTGCCGGTGCTGGTGGCGTCGGTCCATGCCGGCTGGCGGTCGATCTTTTCCGCCGCGCCCGCCGCTGATCTGGACACCGCTGCGCCGCGCTGAGCATAATCGTCGGGACAACGGGTCGAAGACCGGACACCAAAGGAGAAGAGGATGATTTGCCGTACCGTAGCCGTGCTGTTTCTGCTCGTCTGGATTGCAGGCGTTGCACTGTTCTTTCTGTCCGCCGGTGGTGCCCACTGGGCCGATCTGCCGGCGGCGCTGTCGCTGACCGGGCTGGGCATCCCGTGGAATCTCTCGGGCATGATGATGGGAGACGCCTACGGGCTGCGCAAAGCCATCGTCCTGCTGGCGCCGTTCGTCAACCTGCTGCTCGTCTATGGCATCTGCCGGTTGATCGCGCGCCGCATCTGCCCCAACTGCTGAGGCGATCGGAGGCTCAGCCGTTCTTCTGCGCCCACTGTGCCGGCGTGTACGACTTGATCGTCAGCGCGTGGATCTCGCCGCTCCTGATATGCTCGTCGAGCAGCGCATAGACCATCTTGTGCTGGTTGAGCATCGAGACGCCGTCGAAGGCGCGGCTGACGACGACTGCCTCGTACTTGCCGCCTTCGCCGCTGACCATCACCTGCTCGGTCTCCATGCCGGCCTCGATGAGGGCTTTGATCTTGTCGGGATCCATGGTCGTTCGCTCCTGTGGAATGGCTGCAAAGGCGTCTAAAGATACCCGGCCTGCCGCGGACTGGCCAGATACCGCCGCCGGGTTGTTACAATCCACTTTTCGACGACGATGGGGGAAGCGCCATGCTGGGCAGAATCGTGGGCCGGCGCCGGCCGGTGCTGGACGAGGAGACGATCCTCTGGCAGTTCGATACCTTCGGCTGGGCGCTCGGGCAGTTCGGTGCCGATGTCTTCTACAACGAGACCGAACTGGTCTTGCCGGACAACCGCCATTTTCCCGGTACCGCCGACAGCCCGGACGGCATGGCGCGCCTCATCTTCGACCACGTCAAGCGCCATGCCGGCGTTTCCCACTGGCCCACCGAACTGATCGAGGAGAACGCCTGTGCCACGCTGCCGGCGCCGAAGTTGCGGATCGAGGGGGATCTGCGCGGATCCGGCGGCATCGTGCAGCGCGACGTGCCACCGGAACATCGTCTGCCGGTGCTCTATAACGAAGGGATGCTCGGCAACCCCGAGACGATCATCGCCAGTTTTGCCCACACGTTGGCCCATTATCTCGGCAGTCTCGCCAGTGAGGAGCCGCCGGGTGGCCTGGAGAACTGGCCCCATGTCACCGAGTTGCTGGCTGTCTTCCTGGGGTTTGGCGTCATCTTTGCCAATGACGCCTACAACTTTCGTGCTGGCTGCGGCGGTTGCGGCCCGGCCGCCGTATCGCGGGAGAATTACCTGTCGCAGCACGATGTCACCTATGCGCTGGCGATCTTTGCCACGCTCAAGGGGATCCCCGAGAAACGGGTCAAGGGGCATTTGAAGAAGACGCTGCGCGGTTATTTCTCCCGGGCGATGCAGGACGTGCAGCGCCGCACCGCGCTGTGGCGGCCGCTGTTGCCGGCACGGCTGTCGGCGCCGGCCTGACGCGCTACTTCCCGGCCAGCAGCCTTGGCGTCAGCGCCGTGCCGTCGAAGTCGATGCCTTTCCAGCCGTCGCGCATGAAACGGCGGATATTGCCGTGACGGTCGCCGTCCGGGTCGTTCAGCACCTCGTCCCGGTAGAACCGGCCGAACAGCGCCAGTGTCGTCGCCTCGTCGAGATCGTGCAGCCGGGCGAAGGCGAAGATCCGGCAGGCGCCCTCGTTGCTGCCCGCCTCGTTGTGCAATGCATCGTCGCCACAGCCGTTGGTGAAGCGCGTCGGGGTATAGTGGTAGTGCGTATCGATCACGGCAATGACCTCCTCGAAGTCGATGGACTGCGGGGAAGACTTGACGCGGGCGATGAGTTGGTCCGGTGTCATGGCGGGTGTCCGATAGCGAGTGAAACGCCATATTATCAATACTGAGACGGTGACGATGAGAGAGGACGAGTTCGACCACGACCACGACGAGGGCCCGGTCTACGCCGAACGCCCCAACAAGACGGCGATCAAGCGGGAGATGCTGGCGCTGCGCGAGCTGGGCCGAGAGCTGGTGGCGCTGCCGCCGGCGCGCCTCGATGAGATACCGCTGGAGGAGCGGTTGCGCGAAGCGATCGAGCTGGCGCGACGGCTCAAGAAGGGGGCGCTCAAGCGCCAGCTGATCTATATCGAAAAGCTGATGCGGCCGCTGGCCGCGGACGAGGTGGAGGCGATTCGCCGCGCGCTGGCGCAGATCCATCGGCCCCACCGCGACGAGGTGGAGCGGCTGCACCAGCTGGAGCAGTGGCGCGATCGTCTCCTCGCCGGGGACGACGAACTGCTCAACGAGATCGTCGCCAGCCACCCGGCGGCCGATCGCCAGCATATCCGCCAGCTGGCGCGCAACGCCAACCGCGAGGCCGAGCGCAACAAGCCACCCAAGTCGTCCCGCGCCCTGTTCCAATATCTTCGGGCACTGCTCGATCACTGACCGTTACCGCCGCCAGCCCAGGAGGGTGCCATGGCAGACCACAACCGACTCGACGACCTCATCGACCGCCTGCATGCCATCCAGCGAGAGCTGGAGCAGGAGTTCGACCGCCTGCTGACGGAGAAACGCGCTGAGTTCAGCTACCAGTTGCGGCGCGGCCGCGTCGTCTTCGAAAAGAACATCCGCCGGCTGCAGCGGCAGCAGCGCACCGGCCTGTGGCAGTATCTCACCCAGGCGAGCTTGTTGACGGTGCTGACCGCCCCCATCATCTACGCCATGATCATCCCGATTGCCATCGTCGATCTGACGTTCACGCTCTACCAGCAGATCTGCTTTCGCGTCTATCGCATTCCGCTGGTGCGTCGCCGTGATCACATCGTCATCGACCGGCACCATCTGCCCTATCTCAATGCCATCGAAAAACTCAACTGTGTCTACTGTGGCTATGGCAACGGTGTCATCGCCTACGCCCGAGAGATCACCGCCCGCACCGAGCAGTACTGGTGTCCGATCCGCCATGCGCGCCGCAGCGCCGACCCGCACCGCCGGATGGAGAAGTTTCTCGACTACGGCGATGCCGAAGGCTGGCGGGAGAAATTGCCCCGTCTGCGCAAGGATTGGGAGGCGCGCTGACCGAAGGCCATGGTTCGCTCCCGCTTTGCGATCACCCGGCTCATCGTCATTCCGTTCGGGGCGCTGTTTCTGCTCTACCTCCTGGTGGTCGGTGGCGGTGGGCTGTGGCTCTACGCCCAGGTGCGTAGTGCCGAGCTCAATGCCCTGATGCACCGCGTCGTCGATCAGGTGCGCCCCCTGGCGGAGAAGCTGGGTCGCGCCGACGCCTTGGCACAGCGTGACCAGGGGTGGTTGCGGGACGATGTCTCCCGGCTCTTCTCCGGGATACCGTCGTTGCGCTCGATCGCGGTGCGGGGTCCCGAGGCCAGCTACCAGTTCGACGATGGCGGGCGTCCGCCGCGGGCGGTCGCGCCACTGCCCGCCGACGCCCCCCGCGCCAGCGCCGATGCCGCCCCGGCGAAACGCTTCGACGCCGAGGGCGAACCCGTCTTCGTCATCCGTTTCGACCTCACCGACGAAGCCTCGCCGCTGGTGCGGCTCGATTTCGGCTTCGACCGCGCGCTGCTGCTGGAGAGCCTCGATCGGGAGCTGGCGCGCATCCGCCAGGCGGTGCTGATCTTCTCGCTGGCCGGGGCGCTCAGTATCCTGCTGGCGGTGTTGATTGCCCTCTATG
Organism: uncultured Thiotrichales bacterium; assembly: GCA_964614535.1. Classification (GTDB taxonomy): domain Bacteria; phylum Pseudomonadota; class Gammaproteobacteria; order UWMA-0217; family UWMA-0217; genus JALSHZ01. Next base: position 31,929 of record CAZTOZ010000027.1, read on the forward strand.
CGATGCGGACGACGCGCCGCATCGAAGGCCATTTCCAGGAGATCTACCAGCGGGCCTCGCTGACCGAGATGGCCGCGTCGCTGGTGCACGACCTGCGCAATCCGCTCATGGCGCTGCGGGCCAATGCCCGCGCGTTGCTGGTGTCGCCGGATGCCGCCGCCGAGATTGCCACCGAGCTGGATCGCGATATCGTCGCCCTCAACGACAAGCTCAGCGGTTTCCTCACGCTCACCCGTCGCCACGACAACGATTTCGCGCCGGTGGATCTGCCGGAACTGGTCGATGAGGTGGTGCGTCAGGCCCGGCCGGTGGCCGAGGCACACGGCCTCGGCATCCGCGTGGCGCTGGAGCCGGAGCTGCCACGACCGCGGTGGCGCGGTGCGTCGATTCAGGATGCGCTGCTCAACGTGCTCATCAACGCGGCGCAGAGCGGCCAGACCGCCGGCGACATCGAACTGCGCCTGCGGCGGCGCGACGACCGGATCGAAATCCGCGTGGCCGATCGCGGTCGCGGCATTTCGCCGACCCACCTGCCGCGGCTGTTCGACGCTTTCTATACCACCCGGGACGATGGCAACGGCCTGGGGCTGGCCATCGTGCAGCGGGTCGTTGCCGCCCATCGTGGCCGGGTGACCATCGACAACCGCGACGGGGGTGGCGTGCTCGTCACCATCGTTCTTCCGATCCAACCGAAGGAGATGCCCGAGTGGTGGCGGAAACTGAAGAAAAACTCCCCGAGCTGAGCGGGCTGACCCTGCTGGTGCTGGACGACGATCCGGCCATCGTGCGCAGCCTGGTGCGGGTGCTCAAAGGGTTGGGCGCCGAGGTCACCGGCCTTGGCAGCCTGCGCGAAGCCCGCCAGTGGCTGCGGCGGAACGCACCCGATGCGGTGCTGGCCGATCTGCAGCTCAAGGATGGCACCGGCCTCGAACTGCTGCCGGACTATCTGCAGCGGAATCCGTCCGGCGCGTTCTACATGATCACCGGCCACGGCAGCATCGACAACGCGGTCGAGGCGCTGCGCCAGGGGGCGCGCCACTATTTCGAGAAACCGGTCGATCCGCTGAAGCTGGCCGAGCACCTGGTCGAGGACCTCGGCGGCATCCGCGCCGGTGGAGGCATTGCCGAACGGTTGTCGCCGTGGCTGCTGTTCCGCGACCCGGCAATGGCCGAGGCGCTGAAGGATCTGCCGCGTTTCGCCGTCAGTAACGAGCCAGTCCTGATCCAGGGCGAGACCGGCACCGGCAAGGAGTTGGTGGCGCGGGCGCTGCATGGACTCGGCCACCGTGCCGCGGGGCCGTTCGTCGCCGTCAACAGCGGCGCCATCCCCGACACCATGCTCGAAGCCGAACTGTTCGGCTATGAGCGTGGCGCTTTCACTGGCGCCACCCGCACCCACAAGGGGCGCTTCGAACAGGCCGACCATGGCAGCCTCTTTCTCGATGAGATCGGCGAGATGCCACCGGCTGCCCAGGTCAGCCTGCTACGGGTGCTGGAGGAGGGGATGGTCTGGCGCATCGGCGGCGAGCGCGGGCGGCCGGTGGATGTCCGCGTCATTGCCGCCACCCACCGGCCATTGGACGAGCGTGTCGAGTCCGGTCTGTTCCGGCAGGATCTGCTGTTTCGGCTCAATGTGTTCGAAATCCGCCTGCCACCGCTGCGCCATCGGCCCCAGGACATCGACCTGCTGGCCCAGCGTTTTCTCGCCAACAGCCTGCGCGACATGGGGCGGGATGGGCCGGCGCCTGTGCTGACGGCCGATGCGCTGCTGCTGTTGCGTGGTTACCGCTGGCCCGGCAATGTCCGTGAACTGCGCAATGTGATGACCCGTCTGGCGGTGCGCCTGCCCGACGGCGTGCGGGAGGTGGATGCCGCCCTGGTGGCGCCGCTGTTGCCCGCCGCCGGCGCGGTGGATGCCCCGCCCGATGGGGTGTTGATCCCCAAGGGCACGACTCTGGCCGAAGCCGAGTGGATGCTCATCGACGCGGCGCTGGAAGAGACCGGCCACAACCGCAGCAAGGCGGCCCGGCTGCTCGGCATCGGCGAGCGGACCTTGCGTCGCAAGCTGAACCAGCGCTGAGGTCGTTTGCCGGGCGGCCAGTCTGGCCGCGTTGGCCTGCCGTCGCCGGCCACATCGACCGCCGACGGTTTTGTTTCGCCCGATCGCCGTCTCGTGCCGCCACCTGCCGTGGCGCGGCGTTCGGCCACGTGATCAGACCCTCTCCATCCCCCCTTGAAAAACCGGCACGCCGTTTGCATATATCGGAGCAGAGAAAATCGAAAACCGGAAAAAGGAGGTGAAGCGATATGCTGGATGTCATCAGCCATATTGAACAGGATCTTTTTTCCCGCTTTGCGCGGATGCAGGAAGAGATGGAGCGTTTCTTCGCTGGCGTGCCCGAAGTGGCCGGCATTCGTTCGGCGGCGGTGGGCACCTATCCGGCGGTGAATATCGCGGCTTCGCCGGAGCAGGTGGATGTCTTCGTCTTTGCATCCGGCCTCGATCCGGAGAAGCTGGAGGTATCGTTGCAGCAGAATCTGCTGACCATCGCCGGCGAGCGTAGGGCCGAAGTGCCGGAAGGCGCGCAGGTCTATCGCCGTGAACGCTTCAATGGCAGCTTCCGCCGCGTCATGACGCTGCCGGAAGATGTCGATCCCGATCAGGTGGAGGCCAATTACAAGGACGGCGTCCTGCATGTGGTGGTCAAGCGCAGGGAAGAGTCGCGTCCGCGCAAGATCGAGATTCACTGACGACAGAGAATTGAGGAGGGAGAAGAGATGACGCAGAGCAAAGAAGTCAGCAAAGTGGAAAACCGCGAAGTACAGGCGCAGCAGCCCGAGCCTCGTCGCCGTGATGTCTGGCTGCGTCCGCCCGTGGATATCTGGGAGGACGACAAGGGCATCACCGTCAAGGCCGATCTGCCCGGCGTTTCTCCCGAGCGGCTGGACATCGAAGTGGACGGCAACAACCTGGTGATCGAAGGGGAAGTGGAAGTGCCGATGAGCGAAGGCATGGAAGCGCTCTATGCCGACGTCAACGTCACCCGCTTTCGCCGCAGTTTCACGCTCAGCAGTGAGCTGGAGACTGACAATATCGATGCCCAGCTGAAAAATGGCGAGCTGACGCTGCGGCTGCCGAAAAAGGCCGAGCTGCAACCGCGCAAGATCGAGGTGAAGGTCGCGGCCTAGGTTGCCATGGCCGTGACGCGCCCGTCGATGGAGAAGGCGGGCGGCGATCGGTCGAAGCCTGGCGTTTCCCCCGTCGTGGTTGACGACGACGGGGAGGGGCGTCAGGCTTTCTGTTTTTTGGGGCTGTTGAACGCAAAGCAGGGGTACCAAGCACGATGACCGATATCGACAAACGCGACTGCCGGCCGCAGACGGATACCCGGCGCTACTGGAGCGTGATGACGTTTGCCGAGCGTTTCGAACACGTCGTGGCGCTGATATTGAGTTTCGTCATCGGTGTCATCGTGCTGGTGGCCCTGTGGCGCCTGATCCATCAGGTGTTCACGCTGCTGGTGCTCGGTGTGCTGGATCCGCTCGATCACAAGGTGTTCCAGGCGGTGTTCGGGATGATCATGACACTGTTGATCGCGATGGAGTTCAAGCACTCCATCCTCAAGGTGCTGGAGCGAAAAAGTCACATCATCCAGGTTCGCACGGTGATTCTCATTGCCCAGCTTGCGTTGGCGAGAAAATTCATCATCCTCGATTTCGCCACCACCAGCGCCGCCAAGCTGGCCGCGCTGGGTTTTGCCGTGCTGGTGCTTGGCGCCGTCTACTATCTCCTCTCGCGCGAGCCGGGGTGACCGTCTTTGCATCAGGCCATTCTGGCCGTTCCGGCTCCCTTCGTACCGGCCATGATGGCCGCGTTGCAGTGGGCCTCTGTCGTTGCGCATCCTGGATTTTCTTCGATAACCCGAATATTTCATGAGTATGCGGGATTTTGGGGGAATCTCGGCGAGGCCGTTGGCTCGATTCACCGAAAAGCATGGCCGTCGCCATGGTTGCAGGTGAATCGGGCAAAATGGCCGCTGAGATTTTTCCAAAGACCGCATGGGGATACGGGGGGTGCTTCGCGCCTTGGAAATATCCAGGGATTGTTCTGGAAATCATGGCGTTATGAATGTATCCGGCATTTTATTGAAAGGGTCGGGGCGGCGCGCTTTTTCACGGTTGGCACGTTTTTCGCTGGATGTCGTGTACCGATACATTCAGTGAAACCCAAGGAGATGACAACGATGAAAAAGCTTGATTGGAAACCGTTCTGTCTGGCGCTGTCTGCGTTGACGCTGGCGCTGTCGGGCCCGGCCTGGGCCGAGGAGGCCAAGTCGTCGATGCCGACGGAGCCGCAGCAGCAGTCGGCGGAGACGCAGTCGGTCCAGGGTGACGTGGACAAGGCCTCCGCCGCCAAGGAAGCGGAGAAGCGCAAGGCGGTGCTAGAGGACGCGATTGCCGCCATCGAGCAGACCCGCAAGGCGCTGGTGGCGCTGGAGGAGAACAAGCCGAAAGAGGCGCTCGAGGCGCTGGAGGTGGCCACCGGCAAGCTCGAGTTGCTGCTGGCCCGTGACCCGAAGCTGGCGCTGGCGCCGATCGGTGTCGAGGTGCGGACCTACGATCTGCTGGCGCGGCCCGAGACCGTGAAGGCGGTGGTGAAGGAGGCCGAGGACTACCTCGAGGATGGCGAAGTGCAGAAGGCTCGCCACTTGCTTGGCAATCTCGCCAGCGAAATCGTCTTCACCACCACCAGCATTCCGTTGGCCACCTATCCCGATGCGATCAAGGCGATCTCGCCGCTGATCGATGCCGGCAAGATCGAGGAGGCCAAGACGGCGCTCAAGGCGGCGCTCAATACGCTGGTCATCACCGACGACATCGTTCCGTTGCCGGTGCTGCGGGCCGAATACATGCTGGCCGCGGCCAAGGCGTTGTCGGAAAACATGGAGCGCAGCGACGAGGACAACCAGCTGTTGGCGCGTTTGCTCAAGAGTGCCCGCATCCAGTTGCAATTGGCCGAGGCGCTGGGATATGGCAACAAGAAGCTGTTCAAGCCGATGTACAAGGAGATCGACAAGATCGAGGAGAAATCTGCCGGTGGCAAGGGCGGCAAGGGTTGGTTCGACGAGCTGGAAAAGCAGTTCAGCGAACTGATGTCGTAATCGATATCTCAGTGAAACGACCATCGCCATTGAAAACGTGCGGGATCGACCGCAAGTTGGATGGCAGAAGACGAAAGGCCAGTCTGACTGGCCTTTCGATTGTTGGCGATCGGCCCCGGAACCGATGAGGCGGGGACGATGATGATTGCAGGAGGTGGAAAATGACGGCGTTACATCCATTGAGACAGGGGCTCCAGGAGGTCTGGGGCAGTGTGCGAGAGGGCTGGCAACGGCTCTATCAGCGGGCCGCCGGTGCCGTGACGCGATTTTCGCCGGGCAAGAAGACCCGCGCGCTGGCCACGCCGGCGATGGCGGATCGCAGTGCCGGCTGGGGCGTGCTGGCTGCCGAGGTCTATGACGATGACGACTCGGTGATCGTCCGGGTGGAGGTGCCCGGCCTCAAGAAGGGTGATTTCGATATCGAGGTGGTGGACGACTATCTCGTGATCCGCGGTGAGAAGCGTTACGCCACGGAGCGGAACGAAGGCCGTTACCATATTTCCGAATGCGCCTACGGGGTTTTCGAGCGGGCCATCCCGCTGCCGGCGGAGGTGGATCCGTCGGGCGCCAAGGCACGCTACAAGCGCGGCGTGCTGAAAGTGAAGCTCCCCAAGACCGCCCGATCGCGTCGCAAACGCATCACGGTCAACGTCGCATGAGGGCCTGGCCCCCGATTCGTGGCACCATGTCGGGGTGTCAGCGGTTCACCCGACAATGGTCGTTGCCGGGACAATTCCTGAAAGGAGGTGAAGAACAATGAAAGTAAGAACGGGTTTTCAGGGCATGTCGTCCAAAGAGGGCGAGGGTGTCCACGAGCTGGTCTCGGCATGGGTGGAGAAGCATCTGGAGCCGATCATGCGGGGCGTCGGCTATGCCGAGAGCGAACTGGCGGTCAATATCGCCAAACGAAAGAAGGGGGCGCGAAAATTCCATGTCAAGCTCCACATGCATGTACCGCCAAAGAAGATCGTCGCCGCCCACGCCCGGGCCGATGAACTGCGCCCGGCCATCGATGAGGCGCTGGGGCGTCTGCTGCGGGAGGTGCGCAAGCACGTTTCTCGGGTACGCCATCAGGAGGCCTACAAGCGCAAGGCGCGTCGTACCCGCTTGCGCGAGCTGAAGGCAAAGTTGGCCGCGATGCCGGCGGAAATCGTCACCGAGGCGACCGGCGGCATAGAGAAACTGTTGCCGCGACTGGAAAAGGCGGTGCGTCGGGAACTGACCTATCTTCGCAGCCAGGGGGATCTGCCGCCGGACTATCCGACGGTGGATGATGTGATCGACGAGGTGGTCGCCGCGGTCAAGAGCGAATGGTCCGAAGGCGCCGATGCCGAGGCGGTCTATCTGAAGCTGCTCAAGGCGATGCATGAAGTGCTCGACCGGGAGGTGCGCAACAGCCGTGTCTTTGGCGAGATGGAATCGCTCGAGGCGCCGCCGGCGGCCGATGCCGAGGATCAGGCCGAGGCGATGGTCGAAGAGGAGATCGCGGAATTCTGGCAGCCCGACGAATTGCTGAGGCTCGAGGATGTCGTCGAAGACGAGGCGTCGCCGGAGCCGGAGGCGGTACTGGAGGAAGAGGAGACCGCTCCGGAGGTACAGTACACGCTGGTGGTGATGCGCGAATTGCCGATCCAGTGGCGGCGCGCGCTGATGTTGCAGACCTTCGAGCAGCTTGCCGCGCAGCAGATGGCGGAGATCTTCGGCGAGGAGGCGGCGACCGTTTCGGCTTGGCTGGATGCGGCCAACCGTTTCCTCGATGCGCGCATGCGCGATGCGGGTTTCGATCTCGGCAACGGTCACGCATCGGCGCGCCTGATACAGCCGTCGAAGTAGCCGTCTGACGACATGCCGGCCGGGCAAGGGGCCTTGCCCGTGGCGGGCCAGAAGAAACGAAGCGGACCAATATGGAATTCAAAGACTATTACGACATCATGGGCGTCAGCAAAGACGCGACCCAGGATGAGATCAAACGCGCCTACCGTAAGCTGGCGCGGAAATACCATCCCGACGTCAGCAAGGAGCCGGATGCCGAACAGCGTTTCAAGGAGGTGGGTGAAGCCTACGAAGTGCTGAAAGACCCGGAAAAACGGGCTGCCTACGACCAGCTCGGCGCCAACTGGCAGGCGGGGCAGGATTTTCAGCCACCGCCGGACTGGGACTCCGGCTTCGAGTTCACCGGTGGCGGCTACACCGGCGCCAGTGCAGAGGATTTCAGCGACTTCTTCGAGACGCTGTTCGGCCGGGGCGGTTTCAGCGCCCGGGGTGGAGCCTATGCCGGCGCTGGCGCGCAACGGGATTTTTCGATGCGCGGCCAGGACACCCATGCCAAGATACTGATCGATCTGGAGGATGCCTATCACGGCGCGACGCGAACGATCACGCTGAAACACTCCGAGATCGGTCCCGACGGCCGCCCGCAGATCAAGGAGCGAACGCTCAACGTGCGCATTCCGAAAGGCATCCGCGAAGGGCAGCAGATCCGATTGGCAGGTCAGGGCGGGGCCGGCATCGGCAGCGGGGCGGCCGGTGACCTCTACCTGGAGGTGGCATTCCGGCCACATCCGCTCTATCACGTCGAGGGGCGCGATGTCTATCTCGATCTGCCGCTGGCGCCGTGGGAGGCGGCACTGGGCGCCAAGGTGAAGGTGCCGACACCCACCGGCAGCCTCGACGTCAGGATTCCGCCCGACTCGCAGGCCGGGCGCAAGCTGCGGCTCAAAGGGCGCGGCATTCCCGGCAAGCAGCCGGGGGATTTCTACGTGGTGCTGAAAATTGCACTGCCGCCGGCCGATGGCGAGGCCGCGAAACAGGCGTACGAATCATTCCGCGATGCGTTTGCCACTTTCAACCCGCGTTCGAGCCTGGGAGGGTAGAACAGCATGAGCAACGAAATGATGAAGCTGCTGACGGGCGAACTCTTCGAGGATGATGCCGAGCTGACGCTCGGCGAGCTGTGTCGCCTGTGCCGCCTGCCGGCCGAGCGCGTCATCGAGCTGGTCGAGGAGGGGGTCATCGAACCCATTGGCCGTGAACCGGCCAGCTGGCATTTCCGGGCTGTCAGCGTTCGACGTGTACGCTGCGCCCAACGCTTGGAGCAGGATCTGGGCGTCAATGCCGCCGGTGCGGCGCTGGCGCTCGATCTGCTCGATGAGCTACGGGCCCTGCGGGCGCGGTTGGCGCGATTCGAACGCTGAGCGGTTGTTACCGCCCGGCCAGATGGTGGGAAAGCGGCCGGTGCGTTTTCCCCGCCGCTCTGGTAGTGTCGGTCGCATGACCGACAGGATCGACGCCACCATCTGGATGCAGCACGCCTGGCGCAACCGGCTGCAATCCCTTTTTCTGCTGTTGCTGATGGCCGCTTTCCTGGCGCTGCTGGGAACGCTGCTGTGGGGCCCCGACGGCATCTGGTTCATGCTCACCATCGGCGTCATGGCCATTCTGCTGGGGCCGACCGTCTCGCCACAGTGGGTCATGCGGCTCTATGGCGCGCGCAGGCTATCGCCCGACGAGGCGCCGGAACTCCACGAGATGGTGCGGACACTGGCTGCGCGGGCCGATATCGGTCATCTGCCCGAGCTCTACTATCTGCCCAGCAGCATGCTCAATGCCTTTGCCGTCGGTAACAGCCGCCATTCGGCCATCGCCGTCACCGACGGGTTGTTGCGCCATCTGAGCCCGCGGGAACTACGGGGTGTGCTCGCGCATGAGATCAGCCATGTGCGCAATAACGATCTGTTCGTCATGGGGCTGGCCGATACCTTCAGCCGCGCCACCAGTACGCTGTCGCTGATGGGGCAGTTTCTGCTGCTCGTCAATCTGCCGCTGATTCTCGTGTCCGGCGCGACGATCAGCTGGCTCGCCATCTTCCTGCTGGTGTTCGCACCGACGTTCAGCACCCTGGCACAGCTTGCGCTGTCGCGCACGCGGGAGTTCGATGCCGACCTCGGTGCCGCCTGGCTGACGGAGGATCCGGAAGGCTTGGCCAGCGCGTTGCGCAAGATCGAAAAGATCCAGGGCAGCTGGCTGGAGCGGATCTTCATGCCGGGGCGCGGGATTCCCGAGCCATCGATTCTGCGCACCCACCCCGATACCGAGGAGCGGATCGCCCGTCTGCTGTCGTTGAAAACGCGCTTTGGCGAACGGCCACCGGCGCTGCCCGCCGACGCCCGGCCGTGGCTCGGCGGTCTTGCCGACCCGGTTCGGCGGCCGCCACGTTGGCATATCGGCAGTGGCCTGTGGCATTGACGGCGAAGTGCCCGCGTCATCGCGGCGGCGTGAGCTGTCGCACGGCGACCCGGACGCCGGCCCCTCTGTCCAGATGCAGGGGCATCCCATCCGTCTTCCATGGCCGGATCGATTTTTCGCGTGAGTACCAACGATGCTGACGATCTACCGTATTGGCAAAGGCAGCCTGGAACAAGTCAACGAAGCCGACCTCGTCGCCGACGACAGCGAGAGCTACTGGTTCGATCTGCAGGACCCGACCACCGACGATCGCCGGCGCATCGAACAGGCCCGCGGCATCCATCTGCCGCTGGTTACCGATGTCTCCGAAATCGAGGCGACGTCCCGTTTCTTCGCCGATGAAAACAGTATCCACATGCGGGTCTGGTTTCTGGAGCAGAACGGCGAAGAGCTGGAACGCCATCCGGTCGCCTTCGTGCTGACGAGGAACTGTCTGGTGAGCATGGCGTGGGGGCGTATCTCCATCTTCGATGCGCTGCGCGCAGCCCACAAGACCGGCCGCCACAGCGACAAACCGTCGGTGGTGTTGATTCGCCTGCTGGAACTCTATCTCGACCGGATCGCCGACTACCTCGAGCGCTACTACGACCAGATCGAATCCCACTGGGTCTGGGAGGACGACGTCACCCAGGATGCGCTGGATCGACAGATGAAACAGATCGTCCAGCTCTCCAACAACAAGCACAAAGTGCGGTTCGTCCTGATGGATCTGCAGCAGATCATGTCTGGCCTCCAACGCGAGGGGCTGGTGCCACGTGGCCTGAAAACGCGGTTTCTCGGCTTGCAACGGGATTTGAGCTCCCTGCTGCAACACTCCGACTTCATCTCGGAAAAACTCGACTTTCTGATGAACATGCAGATCAGCCGGCTGACGATGATCGACAACCGGGTCGGGAAGATCCTCTCCGTCGTTGCACTGGTGTTTCTCCCACCGACGCTGATCGCCGCCATCTACGGCATGAATTTCCACCACATGCCGGAGTTGGATATGCCCTGGGCCTATCCTGCTGCGTTGGGGGCGATGCTGGTCTCCGCCGTTGTTCCCTATCTGATATTCAAATGGAAGCGGTGGCTGTAAGGGAGCGCCGTCGTGAGACGCTAGGGGCAAAGGGCGTTGAAGCGGTGGATTGGCAATGGGGTGGTTGGGCAAAGCCCCCCGTCATTGCGAGCGCCAGCGAAGCAACCTCCCGGAACAGTGCTCTGTAGCGGGAGATCGCCACGCTCCGCTCGCGATGACAGGAGCATCATGGCCGTAGGTTGGGCAAAGCGAAGCGTGCCCAACATCCAGCGGCTTCGTGGCAATACCGGTGGTACCGGTTTCGCGCCGCTTCGTTGTCGCTCCTCGCAATGACACCCCCCGTCATTGCGAGCGTCAGCGAAGCAACCTCCCGGAAGGTACTCCGCCGTCAGGAGATCGCCACGCTCCGCTCGCGATGACGGAGGGTGATTTGCTCACGATGACGGGATGTCGTAGCCGTAGGTTGGGCAGAGCAAAGCGTGCCCAACATCCAGCGGCTTTGTAGCAATGCCGGTGGTCCCGGTTTCGCGCCTCGTCGAATTTGGCATCCTTCCCCACCACCCGCACCAGGCGTGAGTCGCATTTTTTCCCCGTCGAAAAAACGCGACGCAAAAAAGACGCCCCCCACGCGCTTTCTTCCGCCGCCGGGCCCGCCTTCCGGGGTCGGTCTGAAGCCGCATCCTGCGGCCCAGACCTCGATCGGCCTTCCGTGGCCGATCGCCCCCTGCAGTCGCACCCG